>NZ_PKLB01000003.1:0-448757 GCF_002858905.1 Bacillus sp. UMB0893
AGGGTGTTTGTCGAAAAATATTTTTTTGACATCCCACCAACGGGTCAAACCGTTGATATATCAATATTTATAGAGGGAGGTTTTACATGTGTCTAAAGCTCAAATAAAAGTGAATAATAATGGGTCTCTCCGTGTAACCGGTGATGTGGAATTGATTGATGCAGCCGGCAATGTCTTTCAGACTAAGCAGAGCTTTTCGCTTTGCCGCTGCGGGTTATCAAAAAAGATGCCGTTTTGTGATGGATCGCATAAGGGGACGTTTCAATCGATTGTGCACGGAAAAGCGGAACCGCCTGTTTAGCCCCGACAGACAGATAAGGATCCGACAGAAAAAGCCGGTTTTGCTTTTACTGGCGGAGCCGTTCTGGCCGAGGGGTTAGGCGGTGGAGCTGGACAATACGGGCAGACTGATCTGACCTCCGAAGATTTCTGATTAATTAATTAATTAATTAATTAATTAATAAGACTGTCCTTAGAGTGACAGTCTTATTTCCCGCGGATATCTGTGATCTTGTCTAAAGGCAAATCAAAACGAGTTTCTTCTGAGTCAATGATCCGAATGCTCCCGCGGATTGGATCTACATAGTGCACATGGCCTTCCCGTACATGAAAATCATGATTTTCATAATAAGTAAAGGCAAGCTCCCGATTTTCTTCCATTGCAAGACTGATCAATTCATTGAAATGCTCAAGCTGCTGCTCATCCATCACAGGCTTTACTGCATATCCCTGTTCAATCTCAAGCTCTCTCAAAATTTTTACATGCTCAGGCAGCATCATTGATGTCCATTTGATATTGCCCCGATCCCGAATCATGACGATTCCTCCCTTTTCTATGCTTTATGCCCGCCAACAAGCTTCGCGCGATGTCTTGCTGTCCCGGCTTTTGTATAAGAAACGGCGCGCAGCAGGGCATTTGAGCCGTATTTTCCGCGAATGGAGTCCATCACATAACCGAGGATCTGTTCTTTTTCACGATTAGGCTGAAACAAATCAAGCTGCATCTCGGCATCATCTTCAATATTGGACAGGGCAATTGAGATTTTCCGGACGGTTTTATTCGCATAAAATTGGTCAAATAATGTGATGCATGTTTCATAAAGCTCCATTGTAATATTGGTCGGCTGGCGCATTGTTCGCGAGCGGTGAAATCCGCCTCCGAGCTCATCGTGGCTGTAGCCGATTCCAAGACTTACCGTTCTGCCGGCTTTCCGATGCTGCCGGGCCCTTCTTGCCACTTCCTCGCACATTTCAAGGATGACGTGTTTTACTTCGTTCGGATCAGGATAATCCCGCATTAAAATCTGGCTTTTGCCGAAGCTGATTTGTCCCTGCAGGATCGGCGCTCCAATTTCAGACAAATCAACGCCCCATGCATGATAATAAAGCTGATTTCCCATAATGCCGAATTTCTTCTCAAGCGCATCAAGCGGATGATTGGCAAGCTGGCCTACGTTGAAAATCCCCATCCGGTTCAGCGTTTTTTCAACCTGGCTGCCGATGCCCCACATTTCCCGAAGCGGCTCAACTTTCCAAAGTTTCTTCTTCACATCCTCATACGTCCATTCGGCAATTCCTTTTTTCTTCGCGTCCAAATCCAGGCAGATCTTGGAGAGCAGCATATTGGGGCCGATTCCGATTGCACATGGGAGTGAAAATTCACGTTCCATATCGTCTCTGATTTTAGCTGCAATTGTCCAGGCATCTCCCCAGATGCCCTCGACCCCATCAATTTGAATAAAGCTCTCATCCACGCTGTACGTATGAATGGCATCCTTTGGAACGTACCTGTGAAAAAGGCGTGTAAGCTCTGTTGAGATGCGGACAAAGGAGGCCATTTTTGCATTGACAATGCGAATGCGGGGATCGTTCGGAATTTCAAATAAACGAGATCCGGTTTTAATGCCAAATTCCTTTTTCAGGCACGGTGAAGCTGCGAGCACAATGCTCCCCTGCCGCTCTGTATCGCCGACAACAGCTAAATGGCATGTCAGCGGATCAAGCCCTTCCAGAACCGCCGCACAGCTTGCGTAAAAGCTTTTCATGTCAACGCACAGAATTTTTCGTTTTGGAAATTGACTGTAATCCTCAATCATAGTTCTTACTCCTCATAACAGAATATATGTTCGTGTTTATTATATGACTAATAGTAAGCGAATATACGTTCGGTTTCAATGGTAGTTTTCACCATCAGCAAAAAAATAGCTGCTTGGCATCCGGGAAAAACCCGCTTATAATCATGATTAAGAAGAGGTGGAACATGGACGAAAAGTGGATTTATAAAATGATTCAGCAATCCTTTCAGCAATATGAGCTTGCTGGTTCACTTAGTAAAAAAGAAGCACACGTCCTTATTGCAAAAGTAATCGAAAAAAAGAAGAGTGAAGGATCGGAATGGTTTGAAGTGGTTGAGGATGTTGTGTATGGCTATGTGACAAACCAGGAACTATAACGTAAGAAAAGCGCAAGCGCCCGTTTAGCGCAGGCATGACAGATAAGAATCCGGCAGAAAAGTCCGATTTTGTTCTGGCCAAGGAGTTGGGCGATTCAGCTCGCCACAATGCGCAAAATCTTATACTTTCTTATCCCGTAAAAAACCGGCCAAAAGGCCGGTTTTCTTCACTTGATTATTTTCTCGATAGAGCCTTCCCCGCAACCTTTTCAAACAAACGAGGCATGAGCTGGTAAAAGCTGCTGCCTGCATTCATCCAGCCGGGCAAATTAATTTCACGTCTGCTTGTCAGCATAGCGTTCACAATTTTTTCTGACACCTTATCAGGATTAAGCATAAAGCGCTCTACATTCTTTACGTAGTTCCCGCTCGTATCGGCAATTTCGAAAAAGTTCGTTTTTATGGGACCAGGATTAACAGAAGTAACATGAACATTCGTCTCTAAAAGCTCCATCCGCAGGCTGTTTGTAAACCCGAGCACAGCGTGTTTTGAAGCAGAGTATAAACTCGATTTTGGCGTTGCAAGCTTTCCGGCCTGTGAAGCGATATTAATGATATGTCCTTCGTTTTTCTTTTGCATGGAAGGCAACACCATTTTCGTACAGGCAATTAAACCAAACACATTTACCTCAAACATCGATTTCATTTCTTCAAGTGACGCATCTGCGACTGTATTAAAAATACCGAATCCGGCATTATTAACGAGAACATCAATTTGCGGAACATCCGCAAGAATCCGTTCAAAAGTTTGCTGCACCGCGTGTAAGTCACTGACGTCAAGCTGATGGTACGTACAATTCACATCATATTGTTTCGTAATGTTTTCAGCGACAGCAGCAAGACGATCCGATCTTCTGGCAATTAAGATTGGATGACCCCCGCTCTTCGCAACAAGGACAGCCATTTTTTCACCGATTCCGCCTGATGCTCCTGTAATAGCTACAAACCGATTTTTCAATTTTTCATTCATTTATTACACACCTCAGGTATAAATTTTCTGCGCTCCCGCCATATGACCTTTAATTTCTCCAGCAGCCTCTAAATAATCCAGCTGTCCGACCGTTTCAGATATCGTGAGCATCATTTGTCTTTTGTAAAGATGCGGGAAGAGCGTTTGACACGCTTCAAATGCCGTCATCGGCTTTTCTTTTATAAAAGCCCGCACCTCCAATGCCCGTTCCTCCTGCTTTTTCAAACGATAGCGGATGAGTTCATGCGGCATCTCGACCGTTTCCCCATGACCTGAAAACACTCTTGAAATCGGTATTTTGAGCAATGATTCAAACGATTCATTAAATTGAACCTGCGGTTTTGGCCGCTCTCCCCCGTTCATCGGCGGTTCAAGCAAAGGGTTTGCTGAAATATGCTGCAGAAGATGATCGCCGCCAAACATCAGGCCATCCTCTGCACGATACAGAGCGATATGTGTTTGGGCATGACCCGGTGTTTCAATGACATGCCAGCCGTCCATGCCAGGAACAGAGTCTCCCTCACTGATGCCGGCTGTTAAGTTCCGCTTACAGGCATACTTCATGGAAGAATCAAACTGAGCCAAGTAAGGAAGCATCCGTTCATCAATTCCGAATTCAACGAATAGCTTCAAAAAGAATTCTTTTTGAGCCTTCATGAATAACTCATCCTGCATAATCCATGGCGCGTTAAAAGGATGACCGATCACATCGATCGACTGAGGCAGGTAATCAAGCAGTCCGACATGATCTGGATGATGATGTGTAAGGATGACCTGTTCAATGTCCTCAATCCGATAGCCCGCTTGCTCCATTTGAGACTTAAGGGCAGCGAGTGCTTCAGCTGTTTTTGGTCCAGCATCAATCAATGTCAGCCTATCACCTTTTACAAGATACACGTTCACATCTCCTACTGGAAATGGAGTCGGCAATGTTAACTTAATGATCATATCTGATTTCGTTTTCATACCATCTTCCTCATTTGTTATTTTTATATAAGTCTAATATATTCACTGCACTGTTTATGAATGCACATTCATTGATTATAAGCCTTATTTTACACGTTCCTTGCAAATGTGTCATTATTTTCAAATAATTCATGATAAGAAAAGCAAAAAAAGCCACTTGACAAATGCTTGTCCAACCTAGCATAATGATGAACAAATCAATTTAATGCACGAATGCAGGAAATGAATATAGATTGAGCGATGAACAGGAATAGTAAATCAAGCAATGATGAGCAGAGAGTGAAATCCGCCGGCTGAGAGATTTCACCGTCCCCTTGCTGATTGAACCTGCCCTGTGAGCTGTCAGGCAAACTTGACGTAATCCCTCGTTACGGGATTTTAAGTTGGGGTCATGCATTTCGCATTTCCCAATGAAGGTGGTACCGCGGAACCTTTTCGTCCTTTATTTCAAAATTGGATGAAAAGGTTTTTTTATTTGGCTGTTTTCTCATAAATTGTTATTTTCGTAATCTACACGTATTTACCAAGGATTCAGGTTCTTTTACTCAAAACATCTTTGAACAATCAAGAGCTTCAATTTTATTTTTAATATCAGGAGGAATTCACATGAAGAACATCGCATTTGTAGGGGCAGGATCAATGGCAGAGTCCATTATTATCGGATTAATTAATGGCGGTGTGTGCTTCCCTGAACATATAAAAGTCACAAATCGCGCGAGCACGGAACGGCTGACCTGTCTTCATCAAGCCTACGGGGTATCTGTTACAGAAGACAAACAGGAGACCGTCAGAGGGGCGTCTATTATCATTCTTGCGATGAAGCCAAAGGATGTCCGTGCAGGAATTGAAAGCATTCGGGATTATGTGAACAGCAATCAAGTCATCATTTCTATTTTGGCTGGCATCTCAAGTGAAACCATACAGGAACTGTTCGGGAAAAAGCTTTCCATTATTCGTGCCATGCCAAATACATCAGCGACCATTCAAAGATCCGCTACAGGCCTTGCCTGCAATTCAAATGTAACGGCAGCCCAGCTAAAACAGGCAACAGAGCTTTTCCAGGCTATCGGAACAGTTACACATGTTGAGGAAGATCAATTAGATGCGGTTACAGGCCTTTCCGGGAGCGGACCTGCTTACATTTATTACATCGCAGAAGCACTTGAAAAAGCAGCAGAAGAAACAGGCCTTGAAAAAGAGACAGCGAAAGCATTGATTGCCCAAACTCTTCTTGGAGCAGCAGAAATGCTGATGACTTCCGGAAAAGAGCCTGGGGTCCTTCGGAAAGAAGTCACAAGTCCTGGCGGCACGACAGAAGCAGGTATAGAAAAACTGCAGGCATATCAAGTTGATGGAGCAATCGCTGCATGTGTAAAAAGAGCAACGGAACGATCGCATGAACTTAGAGAGATATTCGCAGAAAAGGCATTAAAAGAGCATACTTGAAAAAACTGGTGCAGGAATAAAGCCTCCCATGTATAAAGAAAAAGGCTGAGTAACTCCCTATGCAAGGGATTTGCCAGCCGCTTTTTTTAATTTCATAGAGTGAGAGAGCCGAATGCTGTTCTTCAGCCAGATTGGCGCATTGGGATGCAGAAGAATCTCATCGTACGTCATCCAGGCAACAGACGAGACTTCGTCCTCGCTCTTTGCATAAGGTGTCCCGCTCTCATATTCACACAAAAAAACGACATCAATTACATGAACTCCCTCATCTGAAACGAACGAAGTGCTGTGAACATAGAAAATGTCTTCTTTCACAGAAATTCCGACCTCTTCGTCAATTTCGCGTTTTACTGTTCGTTCTAAAACAGATGAAGAAGCCCCTTCATATTCTACTTTTCCGCCAACAAGAGAAAGCTGTCCTGCAGCATGTTCCTCTTCCATACTTCTTTCAATAATGAGCCACCTGTCATGTTTGAAAATCGCACCTTCAACATTCACAACAAACATATAAAAGAATCCCCCTTATCCGTAATATCCGAAAAACTGAAGAAGAGCCACATTAGAAATTGTGACAAAAAGTCCGCTTTGCAATGGCTGCCTCTTCGATTCCATTCTCACCCAACCGCAAGAAGGATGGAAAGCACTCCAAAGCATAATTCTTCTAATTTACCATAAAAGGAGCTTTCCATGCTCTACTTTGGATCAGTTTCCCTTTTATCGTTCCCTGGTCATATGTTTAATAAGCCAGTCATTTGCATGATCTTCCACGACGTCCAAATGATCCATGAAGCTATGGGCTGCTCCATCTACGATCACAAGCTTAGAATCTTTCGGCAGCCACGTCATTCCAGCACGTGATAGTTCAGATAACCTTTTTTCTTCCTCATCGTAATTGCCATGAATAATTAATACAGGGCACTTAATTGAAGACAGCAGTTTTTTCTGATCACACTGCTCAAAGTCAAGAAGCATTTGCTGATCGATGATTACTGTCTTTCTAGGTCCTTTGGAGAGCTGCTCTGTTATTTTTCCGCTTTCAGCAAGTTCTGTCATTTGTTCCGCTGAAAAATGCTCGTCCCACTGATAGACTGTTCCGCCCGTCGAAGCACCGGTCAGCACCATTGTTTGAATGGCTTCAGAATGACACATTAAACAGATACGGGTTCCGAGACTGTGTCCGTACAAGGCGATTTTTTGGAAGCCTCTTTGTTTCACAAACGTCAGAACAGACTGTAAATCATCTGCTTGTTTTGCCATGGTCAGCGAATCGTCATCACTTTCTCCGCATCCGCTGAAGTCAAAAGCGAGTACATTGAAGCCTGACTTTTGAAACCGAAGAGCAAAACGGTCAAATCTTCCCCGAGAGGTTTTATCTGACGTAAAGCCATGGCACATGATGACGATCGCATCGGCAGAAGCAGGATAAAAATTCCCGATCAATGTTAATTGCCGGGAATTTTTCATTTCAACACGTTCGAACCCCATTTTTTCTCACCTATTTCTTTTCAAAAATACGTTTCAGCGTAAATGAAAGCAGGGCAGGACATGTCTCAAAAGAGTATGGGAGATGCAGACGCTCCGTCCATTTGTGCGGATCCTTGCCAAAAGGGCCGACATTTAAAACAGGAATGTTCAATTCTTTGATTTCCTGCAAAGGAAGCTGATAATGATCTCCGTAAATCGGCATGTTTGCTGTCAGTTCACGAATTGATTCCTCGCTTTCTTTAATCTGCAAAAAGCTTAAATCAGACAACCCGGCAAAATATTGCTGGTTCTTAAGAGAAATTTGAAATTGATTTTTTGCATAGCTTTGAACCTCTCCAAGAACACCTTGTATAAAATCATCCCCTTTTGAAGAAACAGATGGATAAAACGGCGGACTGTAAAAAACAACAATCAAAGGCGCAAGCTCCTTGCACAAGCCGGATAAGCCAGAGACAATTTTATTTGTGAAATGGCGGTCATCCAGATCCCCGCGATTGGCTTTTAAATAATGAATATGTCTGTTTACTTCAGCCTCTCCGACTTTCTTCACAGCGTACTCAAGCAGGTCATCATAGGACATAACGGTTACTTGATAGGACGCAGGTGTATATGTGACAGACTGGCTGTAGCGTCTTGCTTTCTCGTCATAGAATCGCTCAATATTGTTTGCCGCTTCCTCTGCTGTTTTCAAAAGCATATCATGCAGCTCAAGCATACTGCGTTTCATTGTTAAAATATTAAAAAGCGTAACGGCTTCATGCGGAATTTGCACCGAATACTCTTCCTTTAAATCCTTTTGCATCAGATTCATCGGCGGAGGTGTGACTTCGTCATCCGCTATTTCGCTGTAGCGTTCGTTCAGTTCAAGCAGCCTGTTAAGCTCTGATACCATCAGGTTTGCGTTTAATCCTGAAAAAGGCTCCCCAACATGGGTTTCAACTCCGCTGCAGTAAAATCCCGCAAGCACTTTGCCGATTGAACCCGAGTATACATAATAATTCTCATCGTTTGGATATCTAGAAAACATTGGTTCCGAGTTTACGCATGCCCGGTATGAAAGGTTAAACTGGTTTTTCAGATCTTTCAAAACAGGTACCGCTCCAAGCATACCGGCAGAATTCACTTCCTCATCAGGAACGGTCACCAAAAGAAGATTCCCATCAAACTCACCATCCATTGCTCGCTCAAGCATTCCAAGCTGTACGGTCAGACCCGCTTTCATATCCATTGTGCCCCGGCCAAACAGCCAGTCGCCTGTTTCAATATCTTCTTTTACATGAGGAGGCAGCAGATCAGCTGAATTCAGCAGCTCCTTCGTTAATTCGTGGGGATGGAACGCTAAATGCTGCAGGTGACCATAATCTTTCACATCAACAACATCAAAATGACTCAATAAAAGAACGGTTTCGTCTGTCTGCTCCTTGCTTTTTACAAGCGCAGTCAGAAAATACCGTCCATCATCAAGCGGATGCAGCTGAAGAAAATCAGGATTTTCTTTAAAATAAGGAAAATCATTCAATACATAATAAAGATGCTGTGCAAGTGCAATCTCATCTTTTGATCCTGTAATGCTTGCAAGGTTCACTAGGCCAGTTAAAAGTTCCGTCAGCTGCTGCTTTGATTGCCATTTTGAATTCATGATGAGACCTCCTATAATTCTATTCTATAGAATTTTCGCAATTTTTAAAAGAGGTGTCAGGCAACTTCAATGAAGTATGCATTTAAAGCTGTTATACTTTTTATGAAATTCATTTCAGGGAGGCAAAGCTAGATGAAAAACCATTTATTCACACCATATACCGTAAAAAATGTCACACTGAAAAATCGCATAGTGATGTCTCCAATGTGTATGTATTCTTCCCATCGCGAAGGCGGAATGGTTGAAGATTTTCACATGACACACTATATCAGCCGGGCAGTCGGCGGTGCTGGACTGATCATGATAGAAGCAACATCTGTCACTCCACAAGGAAGAATCTCCCCTCAGGATTTAGGGATTTGGAACGATGAACATGCAGATGGACTTGCAAAGCTTGTAGACGGCATGAAGCAATACGGGGCAAAAACAGCCATCCAGCTTGCACATGCGGGACGGAAGGCTGTTTTAGAGGGTGAAATCATTTCGCCTTCAGCACTTGCTTTCAATGAAAAAATGAAAACACCCGCTGCAATGACGAAGGAACAGATCTCTGAAACCATTCAGGCATTTAAGGACGGAGCGATCCGCGCTAAAAAAGCGGGATTCGATATCATTGAGCTTCACGGTGCGCATGGTTACTTAATCAATCAATTCCTGTCCCCTTTGTCAAATAAACGGACAGATGAATATGGCGGAAGCCAAGAAAACCGCTACCGTTTCTTGCATGAAGTGATAGAAGCAGTAAAAGATGTATGGGATGGTCCATTGTTTGTCAGGGTATCCGCAACAGAATATCATCCTGAAGGATTAGACGTAGAAGATTATGTGGAATTCAGCACCTGGATGAAGGAACAGGGCGTTGATTTAATTGATGTCAGCTCAGGGGCTTTAGTGCCTGCTGATATAAAAGTTTTCCCTGGATATCAAGTGAAATTCGCCGAGCGCATCCGTGAAGGAGCAGGCATTAACACTGGTGCGGTCGGACTCATCACATCAGGAATCCAGGCAGATGAGATTCTCGGAAATGAACGTGCGGATTTGATTTTCCTTGCACGCGCACTTCTGCGCGATCCGTATTGGCCCCGGACAGCGGCACTGGAGCTTGGGGCGGAAATTGAAGCTCCGAAGCAATATTCACGAGGATGGTAAAGATATTTTGAAGTTTAATAACTGGAAAAGCAGCCATGACGGCTGCTTTTTTTCAGAAAATAATTCATTTACTCTTTTCTCTGACATCAAGACAAAAATACAATCACCTTGATGCTTTTCAATTTCCGTTCCATCCTTCCTTGTTGAAAACCCAGTTGCAGGACTAAAGACCTTTTCTTCCTGTTTCTTTCACTTCAGAGAAAGCACCAAGTCGATTGTGAGGAACTTTATTTTTATTAACTGCTCCTGGTAAATGATCACCTTGGAATACGATTGTGCGCAATCAGTACAGAAAATGTAAATTCAATAAAAAGAGGAGCTGCATCAGCCCCTCTCAACTATTGCTAAAAACCCTTTTCATCTACCAGTTTCACTTTATCCTGAAGAAGCTCAACCTCTCCTCCTCCAGGCACCAGCTCATCTTGCTGGAAATACCAGAGGACCGTGTTTTGCAAATTGTATTTTTGGGCGATTTCTTTCTCCAGCATGCCCCCTACTTGGAGAGTTCGTGCTTCGGCCCCGTTTATTTTCACTTCCAGAGATCCTTTCTCATCTGAGAGAAGACCATAGATCATAGAGTTACCGTAGAAATGATAATTTAAAAGTTCACTTTCAGCTTGACGGTCTTCGAGCGGATTTGTTGAGATGGACCCAGCTTTCCATCCATAAATTCCTTCTTTTAAAAAAGCCGTTCCAAGATGATTCTTTTGGTCAATAAAAAAGAAGAGGGCTTCATCGTTTATTTTATAGGCTGGAATAACTACTTCCAAATCATGTTTCGTATGCTGCAGCGCTTCAAGAGGCTCATCGAAGGATTGTGATATTTCTGTCATTGACCAGATGACAAAGGCCAGACCAAAACAAATGAATAAACCTAAGGTTACTTTGTATTTATTCACCAAATCCCCCCATTCTTCAAGTGTCTCCTGTTATTTTTTATATTCTAGGCCTTTAAGCTGTATTCCTTTTATCCTTAGAGGGAAATAATCTGCACTATTTCGCTATTTTCAGGCAAGAAAAAAGGAACTTCATCAAAATCTGATGCCGTTCCTCCCTAAATCATTATTTTGTTTCGCGGTGCAGGGTTACTTTTTTAAGTCTGGGTGAATATTTTTTCAATTCCAGGCGGTCTGGATTGTTTCGTTTGTTCTTTTTTGTTATATAATTGCGATCACCAGTCTCAGTGCATTGCAGGGTTACGTTCACTCTCATATCATATTTCCTCCTATTAAAATCACAAAACGTAATAATTACGATTTGATAATGTTATTTTAGCTGGTTCTATCTCCTTTGTCAACTCCATATTCTCTGAATGTCCGCATTCTCATCGTGCTTGAGAATAATTTTAAACACATCGGGATTCGTCATGCTCATCAAGTGATCATATCCGAACGAATTATCGAAAAATCTGAGCAGCAGGGTTGTTAAATTTCCATGACTGACGAGTACTATATGATTTTCTTTTGAAGCAGTAATCTCGGCCAGAAGAGAACAAACCCGCTCTAAGCCCGATTGGTTAGACTCGCCGCCTTCAAAGGCAAGAGACAGATCGTCAAATGTATCCTTAAGCCTGTCTTTCCAATCCTTCATGCTCTTTCCGCTCATCACTCTTTCGGATAAGCGCTCATCAAGATGCAGTTCAAGATTTTTCTTTTCGGCAAGCGGAGCTGCCGTTTGAATGGCACGGAGAAAAGGACTTGAAATGATTATGTCAACTTCAAGCCCTTTAAAAAACTCAGCAAGACCTAAAGCCTGGATAAGCCCTTCATTTGTAAGCTCATCATCAAATGCCTGACCCTTCGCCTGACAATGCCGAACAGCATATATGATTTTAGTCATTTGCTCTCTCGACTTCAAAACATGAAAAATCCTCCGCAACCGATGTGTTAGGAAAAATTGATGCTGCTTCACTTAACAGTGTGTCCTTATCGTCATCCTGATAACGGGCACTAATATGAGTAAGAACCAGTTTTTTTGCATTTGCTTCTAAAGCTGCCGCTGCAGCCTGGGTTGTCGAGGAATGAAAATACTGGTATGCAAGCAGGTCATCTCCCTCACCGAACGTCGCCTCATGGACAAGCATGTCTGCGTTTCGTGCAAGATCCAGAATTTGCGGACATGTTCTCGTATCTCCTAATAATGCCACTACTCTTCCTTTTTTAGGGGCTCCAAGAAAGTCAGCGCCAGATAGCACTCTGCCGTCTTCTAATTGAACGGTTTCGCCATCTTTTAATTTTTTATAAACAGGCCCCGGTCCTACTCCTGCCTCTTTTAACTTGTCCACAAGGAGCATTCCCGGAGCATCCTTTTCAGTAATCCGATACCCGTATGAAGGAACCCCGTGTTCCAGTTTCTTCGCTACAACAGTAAATTGCTCATCTTCAAAAACAAGACCTTCATCAATTTCAACGATTTCAAGCGGATATTTTAAATGTGTAAAACTAAGCAGAAGAGATGACTGAACATATTCTTTAATTCCGGCCGGACCATAAATCGTAAGAGGCTCTTCCCCGCCCTGAAACGAACGGCTCCCCAAAAAACCCGGCAATCCGAATATATGATCGCCATGCATATGTGTTATAAAGATTTTTTCAATTTTCCTCGGTTTTATTGCAGTATATAAAATTTGATGCTGCGTTGCCTCCCCGCAGTCAAACAGCCAGACAGCTTTGCGTTCCTCTAAAAGACGCAGTGCGATTGAGCTGACATTTCTTGCTTTTGCGGGCATTCCCGCACCCGTTCCTAAAAACAGCAGATCCAAAATTGCTTCACCTCGTCCGATTTTCTTATCTATTAGAATACATGACTTCCCGGAAAATATGAAGAATGAAAAGGGATTTAAATGGTTTAGAAGAATATATCATTAACTTGAAGAAAGGGGATTCTATGAAAACTCCAAAACATATCGTGTCTGTATCGGCTTTCATTAAAAATAAAAACAACACAAACCCTGCTATACGTATGGTTCTGCTTCAATAGAAGCGAAAAGCTGGTTAATACAGAAATTCGGTTAACATCAAACAAGGATCTTTCCTTCGACAGGTTTATTTGAACTATTTATTAATTTTCATTTCATCTTTTATCTTTTTTTTCCGATTTGTGGATTCTAATTAATTGGTTCATACTACTTATGTATGAAAATAAACTTAAATGTTTGATTTACATCATTTTTAGCATTAAAATTAAGTACTTAAACAGGTTACATACTTTTTTAATAAATCCGGCTGATATAAAGTGAGGTTCAATACATGAATAAGGAACAAAAACCAAAAGCAGTTATCGTAATATTCGGAGCAACAGGAGACCTTGCAAAACGCAAGCTTTTCCCCTCCATCTACCGCCTGTACCGCAGCAAGAAAATCGATGCTGACTTCGCAGTTGTCGGGGTAGGAAGAAGACCGTGGACAAATGAGGAATTCCGCTCGAATGTCAGTGAATCGATTCAATCATCGTTTAAGCAATCATCTGAGCTTGAAGGATTCACATCACACTTTTATTATCATCCGTTTGATGTGACAAATCCATCTTCATACTTAGAGTTAAAAGGCATCCTGTCCGAAATGGACAGAAAGTATCACATCCCGGGAAACCGGATGTTCTACATGGCCATGGCACCTGAATTCTTCGGAACGATTGCAAGCAATCTTAAAAAAGAGGGATTAACTGCAATAGAGGGCTGGAGCCGACTTGTGATAGAAAAGCCGTTCGGCCATGATTTGCCTTCTGCCCAGGAGCTTAACGATGAAATCCGCGAAGCTTTTTCAGAAGATCAAATCTACCGGATTGACCACTATCTCGGAAAGCAGATGGTACAGAACATTGAAGTCATCCGCTTCTCTAACGCCCTGTTTGAGTCTGTATGGAATAACCGCTATATCTCAAACATTCAGGTCACTTCAAGCGAGGTGCTAGGCGTCGAAGACCGGGGACGCTATTATGAAAACTCAGGTGCTCTGCGGGATATGGTTCAAAACCATCTTATGCAGATGGTAGCCCTCCTTGCAATGGAGCCCCCAATTAAACTTGAAACAGACGAGATCCGTTCTGAAAAAGTAAAAGTGATGCGCGCACTGCGCCCTCTTACTGAACAAGACGTGCCTGATTATTTCGTGCGGGGACAGTATGGAAAAGGCGAATCTGAAGAGGTATCTGTTCCGGGCTACCGCGAAGAAAGCAATGTTGACCCTGAATCCAATACTGAAACCTTTGTTGCCGGCAAGCTGATGATCGACAACTTCAGATGGGCCGGAGTTCCTTTTTACATTCGTACAGGCAAGCGAATGACCGCTAAGTCAACGAAGATTGTTGTTCAGTTTAAAGATCTGCCAATGAATCTCTATTCAAACGATGTAGACAGCAATCATCCGAATCTGCTTGTCATTCACATTCAGCCTGATGAGGGCATAACTCTTCACCTGAATGCTAAAGAATCAGGCGGCGGCTCTTATGTAAAGCCTATTAAGCTAGACTACTGCAGCAACTGTGTTGACCAGTTCAACACTCCGGAAGCGTATGAAAAGCTCATCTACGACGGCTTGCGCGGAGATGCTACTAACTTTACTCACTGGGATGAAGTCTCACTCTCATGGAGCTATGTTGATACGATTTCGAAAGCATGGGAATCGAATAAAGCGGAATTCCCTAACTATGCATCCGGCACAATGGGACCAAAAGCAGCTGACCAACTTCTTGAAAAAGACGGCTTCCACTGGTGGCCAATTACCGATATGGTCGATTAATTTTTCGAAAACGCCTGAGAATTCAGGTGTTTTTCTTTGTATATGGCTGCTGACGGCCATCTGTTATCATGCATAAAAAAATCACCTCAGTAGTGAAGTGATTTTTTCTTTGATTCGATTTTGACGTACGACCAGAAAATAAGGAAAGAGAGTCCAATCAGGCCGGTCAATCCCCAAAAGATGTTTGCATAGATCAAGGAAGCTGGAATGCCTTGCTGCCATTCAATCAATATACCTGAGAGAGCTACGCCAAAAGCCCCTCCAAAGAATTGAATCAGCTGGGTCAGGCCCATTCCCGATCCAATATCATCCTCCGGCAGAATGCGGGATGCCTCATTGGCTATACTTGAAGTTAAGCTTGAAAAACCAGTGCTCATAAACATATAGGCAATCAGGATGGCGTATGGGGATTTTCCAGCGGACAAAGCCAAAATCAGCAATGAAATCAGCAGCATCCCATGGCCAAAAGAAATCAGCGGTACATTTCCAAACCGGTCAATCAGCCTGCCGATGAATTGGGCTGCAACAGCAGACAAGATGGCACCAGGAAAAATAATAAGTCCGATGGCTGCCGGATCTTTACCAAACAGTTCAGTTAGAATAATCGGCATCATAAAGAGTGTTGAAAAATGAAGGATAAAGCCTGAAAAAGCAGCTGCAGCAAGCTTGACATACTGCCTATTACTGAACAGCGAAGGCTGAACAAATGGGATGCTGATTTTGTGGATATGCTTCCAGAGAATGAACAGCATCAGCAGTGTTCCTGCCAGAAGCGGCAATGATAAAGTGGATAAAAAGAGCAGCAGTCCCGTGACGCCGAGTCCTGTAAGCAGCCCGCCGACCGAATCGAAATGCACTTTTTGCACGTCCTCTTCCGGCAATAGCTTTTTGAACATCGGAAGAAGAAAGACAACAAATCCAGTAATGACAAAAAGGTAATTCCATCCGAGGTAGGTGGTAATGGCTCCTCCGATGACCGGACCAAGGCCGAAACCAAGCGATGCTGCAGAGGAAATCAGCGACATCGCCTTTCCCCTTCTTGAAATCGGGATGTATTTGCCAGCAAGAACCATCGCAAGGCCCGGAACAGCTCCCGCCCCTGCTGCCTGCAGAACTCTTGCGAATAAAAGCAAATAAAAGCTATGTGAAAAGAAACCGATGATAGAGGCAGTTCCCAGCATGGCAAGCCCGATGGCCAGCAGCCTTGATATAGGAATAAAATCTGACAGGCGGCTGTATGTCAGCGTTGATATGGCAAAAGCAATTGAGTACCCGGACACAATCCAAGAGGCAGTGCCTGATGAGAGAGACAAATCACGAAGCACACTCGGCAATGCAACATTAAACATGGTCGTGTTCATCACGACGAGCCAGACTGTTAAGCTCCAAAGCATTACAATTTTGTTTTCATGCTTTAAGCCGGGGACTGCTAAACGTCTCTCTGCAGATATAGTTGACATGCGTATCCCGCCTTCAGCTAATTATTTCGTTTACCCAAAGAAATATATACTCCGCCGGCCGGATACGTCAACTTTTTTGCATCACTAAAATACCGGACAATCATAGTCTAACGGGCTCCATTTTGACTGAAATCTAAATAACAATATTTATTGGCATAAAAAAGAAGCTCTGGCCGCCGGGTCATTGAAAAATTTGATATAGATGTTGCCGCCAATTTCATAGAGAAAACTATATAGGCTATACAAATCTCAAGATCAATGGCAATGACGGGTGCAAGCTTCTACAACCATCCTGCCACGTTTGCTAAATACAATTATTATAAAACTTGTTATCTAACTCACTCTCCATTAAAAATGACGCTTTCCGTTTTTCGGAAAAGCGCCCGGTTGAAGATTGGAAGATGCTAAAATCCTGTAAAGTCAGCACCTTTGCTAAAGTTATTTGCAGTTATAAAAATTGACTAGCGTCTATCCTAGTGGAACTTTTCCCCTTAACCTGCTTTAACGTTGCTACTATAAGAAAGCTGACAATCACTAATAGAAGCCATGAACTCACCTTTCCCAGATGAACGAGACTCCATGCATCGGTTTGGTTTGGATATTCCCAAGCTCCAAAGAACGTTGCGATATTTTCGGCTATCCATATAAAAAATCCAATGAGTACAAAAGAAAGGGCGAGTGGCATACGGTAACGTGTTCCATCAACCTCGTATGTGACCCATGATTGCCAAAAGATGATTATTACAAGTCCTGATAACCACCAGCGAACGTCAATCCAATAATGGTGTGTAAAAAAATTCAAATAAATCGCAGCGGTAAGAGATACAACTGCCAAGAACGGCGGCCATTTAACCAGTTCAACTTTAAGCCTCCTCCACGCCTGGCAAAGATAACTCGCTACACTTGCGTACATGAATCCGCTATACAAAGGAACTCCAAAAATTTTAAAATATCCTTCCTCTGGATAAGACCAGGAGCCCATATGTACCTTAAAAAGTTCAAGAGCAAGTCCAATAAGGTGGAACAATGTGATAACCTTTAGTTCATCACGTGTTTCAAGCCCAGAACGCACCATCCACCACTGCATCAGAAGACAGATAAGGAGCAGCCAGTCATACCGCGGCAGGAAGGGCAGCGGCAGGATTTGTGTAAGAGCCAAAGAGGCAAAAATAACGACAGGAAACAAACATGACAGGGCCTGCTCCCATCCAAAACGAACGAGTTGTTTGATTGCTCTCATGAATTTTGCCTCCAAAGGTTTTTTCTGAATAAAATGTAAGTTCTGCTTAGTTGGTGTCTTCATTACTTCGGTATTCTAAAATATCTCCTGGCTGACACTCTAAAGCCCTGCAAATCGCCTCTAAAGTTGAAAGCCTAATTGCCTTTGCCTTTCCATTTTTCAAAATAGAAAGGTTAGCCATTGTTATACCAACCCTCTCCGAAAGTTCTGTTACGCTCATTTTCCTTTTAGCCAGCATCACATCAATATTGATTATAATCGCCATGTTATTCACCTCAGACCGTTAAATCATTTTCTGATTTTATATCAATAGCCTCTTTTAATAGCTTTTGCAGAACAGCGGCAAAGACTGCAATCACAAATGAAGCAAAGATTATGACCATTCCGATTAATATGATACCCGGGGCGTCGTCTATTTCCGCCATGAGATAAAACAGCGGCATACCCAGCACATACAAGATACTGATACTGAATGCACAGTATTTTATATTCTTTAAAGCTCCTACAGATAATTCCGAGAAAGCTTTATTCTTGTCAATATAGCTTAAAAGTTTAAAAGCTTGATACAGAGCAAAGTAAAAAGGTACCGCCGTAGCATACAAATCAATTAGAACGAGATATTTCATATAAGCAAGATCTGGATACAATTCTGCTGCAAAATTCGCTATCTCAGGCACCACAAATATGCACAAAGCAAGAACTGGGATTCCAATTAGAATGACAGCTATCTTTAAAAAGAGTGTTGTTCCCCGTTTCATAAAAATCACCTCACGATTTATTTTCAATTTGAATTTAACACATTAATTATTGATATACAATAAATATTTATTTATTTTTATAGTGTTTTTGTTGTAAAACAATTGTTAATTCATTTTGTTCCTCTGCAACGTTCTTTTCATAACCCAGATTTACCAGTTGAGAAACAAAAAAAACACGGAGCATTCCGCCCCGTGTTTCTTTCATTACTTAGACATCCATTCTGTATGGAAAATACCTTTTTTATCTGTACGCTGATAAGTATGAGCTCCAAAGTAGTCACGCTGTGCCTGAATAAGGTTGGCAGGAAGCGTTTCTGTCCGGTAGCTGTCATAGTATGATAACGCAGCTGAGAAGCTAGGCACCGGTACTCCCTGTTCAATCGCAACCGTTAAGACTTTGCGAAGAGCTCCCTGGTAGCCTTCAGCAATTTCTTTAAAGTATGGATCAAGCAGCAGGTTTGCAAGGTTTGCATCACGGTCATATGCATCTTTGATTTTTTGCAGGAATGCAGCGCGAATGATGCAGCCGCCTCTAAAAATCATGGCGATATCGCCGTACTGAAGATCCCACTTGTATTCATCCGAAGCTGCTCTCATTTGAGCGAAGCCTTGTGCATAAGAACAGATTTTACTCATATAAAGAGCTTTGCGCACAACTTCAATCAGTTCTGCCTTATCGCCTTCAAAAGGAGAAACAGCAGGTCCTGATAAGATTTTGCTTGCTTTCACGCGCTCATCTTTCATTGCAGAAATGAATCGTGCAAAAACAGACTCTGTAATAATCGGCAGAGGAACACCTAAATCAAGAGCGCTTTTGCTTGTCCATTTTCCAGTGCCTTTTTGGCCTGCAGTATCTAAAATGACGTCAACAAGCGGCTTTCCTGTTTCTTCATCCGTTTTAGTAAAGATGTCTGCAGTGATTTCAATTAAATAGCTGTCAAGCTCGCCTTGATTCCAGTCCGCAAATACTTCATGCAATTCTTCTGCAGATAGACCAAGAACATTTTTCAAAATAAAATAAGCTTCTGAAATCAGCTGCATGTCGCCGTATTCAATTCCGTTATGAACCATTTTCACATAATGGCCTGCACCATCAGGACCGATGTATGTAGTACATGGATCACCATCAACTTTTGCAGAAATCGCTTCGAAAATAGGCTTTACTAGATCGAAGGCTTCTTTTTGGCCGCCAGGCATAATTGATGGCCCTTTAAGTGCCCCTTCTTCACCGCCGGATACGCCAGTGCCGATGAAGTGTATGCCGCTTTCGGCAAGCTCCTTGTTGCGGCGCTGTGTGTCTGTATACAGCGTGTTTCCGCCGTCAATTAAAATATCCCCTTTATCTAAATGAGGAAGCAATTGTTCAATAGTAGCATCTGTTGCAAAGCCCGCTTTGACCATCAGCAAAATTTTGCGGGGAGTTTCAAGTGATTGAACAAATTCTTCAATGCTGTATGTACCAACCAGATTTTTACCGCTGTTTTCTTTCAGCATCTCCTCTGTTTTATCAGAAGAACGATTATAAACCGATACGGAATATCCGCGGCTTTCTATATTAAGAGCGAGGTTTTTGCCCATGACGGCCAAACCGATGACGCCAATTTGCTGTTTTGACATTATGTTACTTCCCTTCTCAATCAATTTTTATATACAGAGCTCATGTATACAGTCACATGGATTCTTCATGTAAAAATAACACAGGAGCCTTGCTTTTATCAAGTAAAGCGCCTTAATTATTCCCTTAAAAAATCTTTATTAAAACTCGTGCCGCTTGATTTATCATCTTCTGATTTGTCCACTTTCATCCCGCGTTTCACCATGCTGCCGCCATATTTCCTATTGATATCTTCAATCGTTTTGTAAAGAGGTTCTTTTTTTGCATCCTCCTGAAAAGAAAAAAGATCCAGCTGCTTATAAGCATCCTCTTTCGGAACGAGATCCTGGCATGTTACGCCAAGCAGCCGGATTGGTTCACCCGTCCAATGCTTATCAAACAGCGCTTTAGCATGTGTAAGAATATCCTCTGTCTCAACAATAGGGTTATTCAGTTTCTTACTTCGAGTATATGTGCTTCGGTCAGAATAACGAATCGTCGTAAAGATTTTCGTGCCGAGAACATCCTTTCGTTTCATTCTGCTGCTTACTGAATGTGACAGACGGTTCAGAGTTTCATACAGAAGTCTGGCCTCTGTTGTATCTTTTGATAAAGTAGTTGAGTTTCCAATGCTTTTAAAATCATAGATGGAGTCAGGGTTTACCTCTCTATCATCTATTCCATTTGCTCTTTTTTTCAGGCGCTCGCCGTTGATTCCGAGAAGCTGCTTTAATCCGATCGCATCAGCACCTGCAAGGTCTTTTATCGTTTGAATACCAATTGTTTTTAATTTCTCGGCCGTTTTTTCTCCAACCCCATGCATTTCGCTTACAGGGAGAGGCCAAAGGGTCTTACCCAGCTCCCGCTTTCTGAGTACAGTGATGCCGAGGGGTTTTTTCATGTTGGATGCCATTTTGGCGAGAAATTTATTAGGTGCTACACCAATGCTTGCCGGCAGCAAAAGCTCTTCCATCAGCCTGTCCTGAATGGTCCTAGCGATTTGAAGAGGGTTGCCCTCCTTTAAAAACTCCGTTAAATCCATATATCCTTCATCAATTGAAACGGGCTCAACCAAATGTGTAAACTCTCGTAAAAGGCCGAACATGGCTTTAGAGGCTTTTCGGTAACGGTCAAAGTTTGGTTTACGGACAATCAGTTCAGGACAATGCCGTTTCGCCTGCCAAAGCGGCATGGTCGTTTTCACTCCCTTTGCCCTCGCTTCATAACTGCAAGTAACTACAATTCCTTTTCGTTCTTCAACGTTTCCTGCAATTGCAACAGGCTTTCCTCTAAGTTCGGGTTCAAAAGCCATTTCAACAGATGCATAAAAGCTGTTCATGTCCACATGTAGAATTACTCTTGGTCCACTTAGCTCTTTCATCTTATTCATCTTCTTTCCAAACAATCGTTCTCTTTCCATTTTATCATATAATCCAAAAAAGCCGCCATCAGGTAAATGGCGGCACTGTTCATTTTTTCCGACTGTCCTTTAAATCTGAAAGGACATCTGATGAAGGCAAGAATCAGTACCTGTTCTGCTCTTAAACATGAAAAGCGTCCGTGGAAAACAGCTTTCAGAGATATATACCTCTAATCGGAATTCATCAACCGATTTCGGAAACATATCAACCGATTTCCGGATTTTATCTATCTGCTTTTTAAATTTATCTCCTCAATCAAATATTTATCAACCAAAGCTGCATTCGGCTGCAAAATTAAAAGCATGCATAGCAAGCTTTCAACACTCTACTTTATCAAATCCAAATCTCTCTAAACATTCATTGTACGCTTCCATTCTGCCTAATATTTTGCCTTTTTCAAGCTCGTTCATTTCGTCATCCATCAGCAGCTTGCAATTCTCCTCCGCTCTTGTTTTCACATAGGAGGCGATTGCGCTTTCATTTAATGTATTTATTTTGATAACCCTCCTTAATAAGGAAGGTACCCTGCTGGACACTTTGACAATCTATTAGCGGCAAAAAGCGCAAATACGTTATTAAAAACTTCGAAAAAGCTCGCTGTCTTGTTATAAGGCAGTGAGCTTCGTTTTTACTTCTTCCAATTTTTCTTTATAAATTCTTCTCTTCCGGACTCTTCTCTTTCTTGCTTATATTTCTCCGGATTTTTCGCATAAAACTTTTGATGATATTCCTCTGCATGGTAAAAAGGAGCTGCCGGAAGGATTTCAGTTACAATCGGCTTCTTAAAGCGGCCGCTCTTTTCAATCGCAGTTTTTGACTGCTCTGCTTTTTGCTTTTGCTCTTCTGTATGATAAAAAATGGCTGTGCGGTACTGGCTGCCCCGGTCAAAGAACTGACCGCCATCATCTGTCGGATCAATTTGCGGCCAATATAACTCGAGCAGTCTTTCATATGAAAATACTTCAGGTTCAAATGTAATTTCTACAGCTTCCAGGTGGCCTGTTTCACCTGTTTTAATTTGTTCATAAGAAGGATTTTCTAATGTTCCTCCTGTATAGCCAGAAACAACCTCAATGATGCCAGGATGCTCGTCAAACGGCTTCACCATACACCAGAAGCATCCTCCGGCAAAAGTTGCTGTTTCCCTCTTTTTCATGCTGAACACCTCTATTTTCTGAAATAAGAAACAGCAGGAGCAATCGCTGCGCCTGCCATTCTTTTTGGATTATTCGCCTTTAGCTACTTCCTCAATGATCGCGACAACAAGCTCAGCTGTTTTCACAAGCTCTTCTATCGGCATCTTTTCATTGGTTGTATGAATATCTTCATACCCGACTGCCAAATTCACAGTTGGAATGTCAAACCCGGCAATAACATTGGCATCGCTGCCTCCGCCGCTTGTTTGAAGCTCGCTTGTGCGGCCGATTGCTGCAGCAGCTTTTTTAGCAACCTCCACAACATGATCTCCCTCGCCAAATTTAAAGCCTGGGTACATTACTTCAATATCCACTTCAGCACGTCCGCCCATATCAGCAGCAACGCTCTCAAAAGCTTCTTTCATTTTCGCTACTTGGGCTTCCATTTTCTCAGGAACCAAAGATCTCGCTTCAGCCAAAATATTCACTTGATCGCAAACGATGTTTGTTTGTGTGCCTCCTTCAAAACGGCCAATATTAGCTGTTGTTTCTTGATCAATTCTGCCTAAAGGCATTTTAGCAATTGCTTTTGCAGCAATCGTGATCGCAGATACGCCTTTTTCAGGGGCGACACCAGCATGAGCCGTCTTGCCAAAGATGGCTGCTTTTACTTTAGCTTGTGTTGGAGCTGCAACAATAATTGTGCCGACTTTTCCATCACTGTCTAATGCATATCCGAATTTTGCCGTGATTTGAGAACCATCTAAAGCTTTTGCGCCTACAAGGCCAGATTCTTCTCCGGCAGTAATAATAAATTCGATTTTTCCATGTGAGATGTTATTTTCTTTTAAAACACGGACTGCTTCTAGCATCGCGGATAAACCTGTTTTATCATCAGCACCTAAAATCGTTGTACCATCTGTCACGATGTAATCATCTTTAATGGATGGCTTAATGCCTTTTCCAGGAACAACAGTGTCCATATGTGAAGTAAAATAAATCGGATCTACTCCGTCTTTTACAGCTTCCAGAGTACAAATTAAATTTCCTGCACCGTGCCCGGTAACACCCGTTGTATCATCTTCAACAACATGAACCCCAAGTGATGAAAACTTTTCTTTTAATACTCTTGCAATTTCTGTTTCGAATTTCGTTTCTGAATCAATTTGCACAAGCTCCAGAAATTCATTAACTAAGCGTTCTTGATTAACCATATGTATTCCTCCATAAAGTGTATTAAAGCGGAATGTTCCCATGCTTTTTGGCAGGTCTTTGCTCTTGCTTTGTCCGGAGCATTTCAAGGGCCTGAATCAATTTAATTCTTGTATCCCGCGGATCAATGACATCATCAACCATACCCTGACTCGCAGCAACATAAGGATTTGCGAACTTCTCTCTGTATTCTTCGATTTTATTTGCTCTTGTTTCTTCAGGATTTTCGCTGTTCTCAATTTCTTTAGCGAAAATGATATTCGCAGCACCCTGAGGACCCATCACGGCAATCTCGGCATTCGGCCATGCAAAAACAAGATCCGCTCCGATTGATTTGCTGTTCAGTGCAACGTATGCTCCGCCGTAGGCTTTTCGCAATATAACCGTCAATTTAGGAACGGTTGCTTCTGAATAGGCATATAAAATCTTTGCTCCGTGTCTGATGATTCCCCCGTGCTCCTGCTTAATGCCAGGGAAAAACCCTGTAACATCTTCAAACGTAATAATCGGAATCTGGAACGAATCACAAAACCGGATGAAGCGGGAAGCTTTATCTGAAGAATCAATATCAAGTCCGCCGGCCATGTATTTTGGCTGATTGCAGACGAGTCCAACGACCTCACCTTTTATTCTCGCAAAACCAACAACTATATTTTTGGCAAAGTCCTTTTGCACTTCATAAAAAGAATCGGCATCAGCAACTTCTTGAATAACCACACGGACATCATAAGGCCTGAGAGCATCAAATGGGATGCAGTCTGTCAGGTTCGGACGATAATCCGCATCATCATCGAATGGCAAAATCGGCGCTTTCTCCTGATTATTCTGCGGCAAATAGGTCATTAATTTCCGGACTTGAGAAAGCACCTCTTCTTCTGTTTCACCTGAAAAATGGGCATTTCCGCTGATAGTGTTATGTACTTTAGCTCCGCCTAAATCTTCGGAACTGATTTTTTCGCCTGTTACCGTTTCAATCACTTTAGGACCTGTAATAAACATTTGACTTGTTTTCTCGACCATAAAGACAAAGTCTGTAATCGCAGGAGAATATACTGCACCGCCTGCGCACGGACCAAGGATAACCGAAATTTGCGGTATTACGCCCGAGTAGATGGTATTGCGGTAAAAAATCTGTCCATATCCATCTAATGATACCACACCTTCCTGAATTCTAGCACCTCCGGAGTCGTTAAGGCCAATGAACGGCGTTCCGCTTTTGGCTGCCAGGTCCATGACCGCAGCAATTTTCTTGGCATGCATCTCTCCAAGGGCTCCTCCAAAAACCGTAAAGTCCTGTGAAAATAAATAGACAGGTCGTCCGTGCACTTTGCCGTAGCCTGTGACGACTCCGTCACCCGGTCCTTTTTTCCCGCTCAGACCAAAGTCATTGCACCGGTGCTCTATGAATGGATTCATTTCAACGAATGTTCCTTTATCAACGAGAAGATCGATGCGCTCTCTTGCTGTCAGCTTTCCTTTTTCATGCTGCTTTTCAATGCGCTCATCCCCGCCGCCCATTTCGACTTCACGTCTTCGGTCATATAATTCATTTATTTTTTCGAAAATATCAATGCTCATAGAACCGTACCTCTCTTTTCACAAAGTTCCACTAAAACCCCATTTGCAGCTTTCGGATGCAAAAAGGCAATCGATGCACCTCCGGCTCCGTTCCTTGGTGTTTCATCAATCATCTTAATTCCGTTTTCCTTTAATTCCTCAATCCGTTTCTTTATATCATCCACTCCTAAAGCCAAATGATGTATGCCTTCTCCCCGTTTTTCAATAAACTTGGCTACAGGACTCTCATCTGAAGTGGGCTCCAGTAATTCTATTTTTGTATTTCCAATTTTCAAAAAAGCGACTTTAACCTTCTGCTCTTCCACACTCTCAATGCCTACAAGCTTTAATCCAAGAGTCCTCTCATAAAACGGAAGCACCCGTGAAATGGATCGTACCGCTACCCCGATGTGATCGACCTTATTAATCATCTCTTCCCCTCCTCTAGATGAAAACGCTTAACTTTAATGAACATGACTTACTTCTTTATCCGGGGACAAAATTCCTGCTGCTTCGACTAAAATGTGCATTTTTGTTCAAATCTCTTCCCTTGTTCCATTCGTTCATTCACGTTAAAATAGGGATAGAATCCTATATAGGAGTGAATGTCATGTCTAAAAGATTTCAAAAAGCTGTCGTATACCTGATGCTTGCAGTGATGATTGCTACAACGTTACTTGCTGGAATGAGCATGTGGTTCTAATACAGAAAAGCGGAACCGTCTATTTAGCCCCGACAGACCGATAAGAATCCAACATAAAAAGCCGTTTTTGCTTTTATTGCCGAGGGGTTAGGCGGTGGCGGAACAATGAGAAAAACGGAAGCAAGAAGGACAAGTTTAACAATGTACAAAAGGTGACTCCCTCTTCAGGAGTCACCTTTTTTCATTGCACCTTTTTGAGCAGCGATCTCCTCAAAGGAATTGTTATTTTTCGTTATGAAAACTTTTGTTCCAATTGGAAGGTGCTCAAAGAGGATTTCTACTTCCTCATTGTACATGCGCACGCATCCCTGTGTGACAAAGGTGCCGATAGAATCTTCATTATTTGTGCCATGTATGCCATATGTTCTACCATCTGAATTTTCCGCATCAAACCCGATCCACCTTGTTCCCAGCGGGTTTTTCGGATCGCCGCCTGGAATATTCTTTTTCCGATAAAAAGGATCTGCTGCTTTTACTGTAATCGTAAATTCTCCTTCAGGTGTCAGCTTTTCATTTTTGCCTGTGGCAACATCAAATACTTTGACAACCTGCCCATTATCAATATAGGCCAGTTCATTTGACTGCTTATTGATAATCACATAGGGATCACCGACGACCGGATTATCTCCAAGGGGCCAGAGAGGTGAGAGAAACATCATGAACAGAAGGATTGTCTTCATAAAAAATCACCCTTTTTTCTTTATACTGTACGAAAAGGGTGAAAATCATGCTATCCAGTTATTCCTTTAAATTGACTCTTAATCACAAGATACTGCTCCATTTCCCTTACAAAATGCAAAAGTGCAGCTCGTGCTTCAAATTCTTCGCGCGTTTCCGGCAAAGGCATTTCCTCAAAGCTTTTTTTCATATGATGCAGCTTTACTAAAAATTTATGAGCCGTATTTCCTGGATGGATCGCTACTCGAACTTCTTGAATAAATTCTGCGATGACTTCCGCCTGATCGAATGTAACATTTACGGAAGTGATAATCGGAAGAACGCGTTCTATGATTTCAAATTGCTTTTCTCTCATTTTAAAATAGTGATAGTAAAGGTTTTCATGTCTCATAAAGTGATTTTCGACATCTCTGAAAGCGAGCGTCTTCGCTTCATTAATCAATTTAGCTGTCTCCGTTATTTCTTTTCCATCCCACGTGCTGTCATTTGAAAGTAAATAATCCTCAATTTCCTGAAAGATTTTAGAAAAGTTATCTTCAATTTTCAGCTGATATTCTTTCAGCTTTTTATCTACGCTTGGCATGTAGAGATTCATAATAAGCGCTACACCTATTCCAGTAGAAATAAGTGCAATTTCATTTAACACCAGATCCATTGTGATATGTGAGGAATTGTATAAGTGCAAAATAATAACTGAACTAGTGACGATGCCTTCTTTCGCTTTGACGAGCACAGTCGTTGGAATGAAGAATAAGAGAAGCAGACCGATAACAAACGGATTGTAGCCGATTCCTTCAAAAAAAACAAACGAAAATAATATAGCGACTAAACAGGCAAAAAACCTGGCCCATGAGGTCTGCAAAGATTTCTTCTTTGTCACCTGGATACAGAGTATGGTCAGTATTCCTGCAGATGCAAAATTATCAAGCTGAAAAAGTTGTGCAAGACTGATTGCAATCGCTGCTCCTAATGCTGTTTTTAACGTGCGATATCCGATTTTAAACATTTCCTTGCCCCTTGCTTCATTGTTCTGTTTCTTCATTTAAACACATTTGGAACATAAAAGAAAAAGATGATCAATTATGATCACCTTTCACTTTTGAGATTATAGCATTTTTTCAAGAAAACTTTGAGCACGTTTTGTTTTAGGGTTTGTAAAAAATTCCGTAGGCGTTGCATCTTCTACTAATACACCTTCATCCAGGAACAATACCCGATCAGCTACTTCCCGTGCAAATCCCATTTCATGCGTAACAATAGCCATCGTCATTCCAGAGAAAGCAAGGTTTTTCATAACTTCCAATACTTCCTTAACCATTTCCGGGTCAAGTGCAGAGGTAGGTTCATCAAACAGCATAACTTCAGGGTTCATCGCAAGCGCTCTCGCAATCGCAACACGCTGTTTTTGACCCCCTGATAAACGGCTTGGATATTCATGAGCTTTTTCGGCAAGGCCGACCTTTTTTAAGAGCTCGTGACCTTGAGCTTCTGCTTCTTTCCTGGATGTTCCTTTAACCGTAAGAGGTGCATAGGTTAAGTTTTCTAAAACCGTTTTATGAGGAAAAAGATGGAAATGCTGAAAGACCATGCCGACATCCTGCCGCACTTTATTAATATCTGTTTTCGGATTTGTAATATCCTGATCCTTGATCCAGACATGTCCATCTGTTGGATCTTCCAAACGATTCAAACAGCGCAAAAAGGTTGATTTACCAGAGCCGGAAGGTCCAATAATCGCCACAACCTCTTTTTCAGCAATGGATGTTGTGATTCCCTTGAGCACTTCTAATTTTCCAAATGACTTATGAAGCTTATCTACTTTAATCACTGCGCGCCATTCTCCTTTCAACGAGTTTGCCAAGGAGTGTTAATATCATAACCATGACATAATAGATTAAGCCGGCAATTAAAATCGGCTCAAAATAACGGTATGTTTGTCCGCCGACAATATAGGAACTTCTCATAATGTCCTGAACTCCGATTATAGTTACGATCGCGGATTCCTTCGTTAACGTAATAAATTCATTCATTAATGCAGGTAAAATATTTTTGATTGCCTGCGGAAAAATGATATCCTTCATCATTTTTGAATAAGGAACGCCGAGAGCCATTGCAGCTTCGCGCTGCCCTTTGTCTATTGCCATAATGCCTGCTTTGATTACCTCAGAAATGTAGGCACCTGAATTAAGTGCAAATGTTGCAACAGCCGCAGGATATGGATCAATCTCAAATCCAAGAATTTGCGGTGCACCATAATAAATAATCAATAATTGCAGAATGAGCGGCGTGCCGCGAAAAATAGATGTATATGCATCAGCAATCCACATTAGCGGCTTGATTCTGCTGATTTTAAATAAAGCCAAAATGACAGCAAGAATAAAACCAATTAAAGCAGAAAGGCCAACTATTTTCAATGTTACTGGTATCCCTTGAAGAATAAAAGGAATGGAAGGTGCTATAGCCGGAAAATCCAGGTTCATTTCAGGAACACTCCTTTCTTATGCGAAAATAAAAACGTTCAACATTCGTATTGTTGAACGTTTTTTAATGTTTTGCTTATTTTTCTTCTCCGCCGAACCATTTTACGACTAATTTTTCAAGTTCGCCGTTTTCTTTCATCTCCTGAAGAACTTTGTTGAATTCTTCTGTATGTTTGCTGTCTTTAGGGAATGCAATCGCAGATCCTGCTTCTTCAGTATTCCCGTCTTCAATCGTAAATCCTTCTAATTCTTTATCATTTTCAAAATAGCCTTTTGCTACCGTATCTTCAATGATTGCTGCATCAAAACGGCCTGATTTCATTTCTTGAATAAGTTCAGGAATTCTGTTGCGGTTTTCTACTTTGATGTTTACTTCTTTGGAGATTTCTTCAGCTTTTCCTTCTTGAATAGATGCAAGCTGAACGCCGACTGTTTTACCTTCTAAGTCTTCAATTGACTCAATGCCGCTGCCTTTTTTAGCAACAATCATATGTTTAGCTGTGTAATAAACATCTGAAAAATCAACGCTTTCTTTACGATCTGCTGTTGGAGTCATACCTGCAAGAACAAGATCCGCTTTATTAGCTTGAAGGGCTGGAATTAAACCTGTGAAATCCATATCTTCAACTTTTATTTCATAGCCAAGTTCTTTTCCGATTGCTTTGGCCAAATCCACATCAAATCCAATGATGTCACTGCCCTTTGCAGTATCAATATATTCAAATGGAGGATAATCTGCAGATGTTGCCATCTTCAGCACCTTTTTCTCTCCGCCTGTTCCATTTTCTGAAGATCCGCATGCAGCAAGAACTCCAATGACTAACATAGAAATCATAACCAATAATAGCTTCTTCATTTTCTTCCCCCTTGATGTTTTCTTAAAATTCTAAATTTAATAATATTATCTTCTATAGAATAATATTTTACAAGTATTTTTTAACGAATAAATATCCGACTTAATGTATTTTAACACATGCTTATAAATATGCAATATATAGTTATTTTATTTATTTTTATACATTATTACTATACTGGAAAAGAGTGTAAAACTTTTGAGGGATAAAAAAACAGCACAAAAAAACTGCCGTATAAACGGCAGTTCAGATTTCTTCACAATGCTTGTCAAAAGCTTCCTGAAGCTTTGCTACGACACTCATTGGGTCATGTCCTTCAATTTCATGGCGCTCCACCATTGTCACAAGCTTGCCGTCTTTTAAAAGGGCAAAGGATGGCGATGAAGGCGGGTATCCAGTGAAATGCTCTCTTGCATATGCTGTTGCATCTTTATCCTGTCCGGCAAAAACGGTTACCAGCCGGTCGGGTCTTTTATCGTAATGAACTGAATGTGCTGCTGCCGGCCGTGCAATTCCTCCTGCACACCCGCAAACCGAGTTAACCATTACAAGCGTCGTTCCTTCTTTCTTAAACGTTTCTTCAACCTCTTCAGGTGTCGTTAATTCTGTATATCCTGCAGCCGTAATTTCTTTTCTAGCTTGTGTGACTACATCATTCATAAACATATTAAAATCAATATTCATGTCATTATCTCTCCTTTACTCACAATAGATTCATTTTACCAAGAGTTTCAGAAATTGACCAATAATAAAGAAATGCGGAATCGCCCGTTTAGCTCAGGCATGGCAGATAAGAATCCGGCAGAAAAGTCCGGGTTTGACTTTGCCTGCGGATTTGTTCTGGCCGAGGAGCTGGGCGATGGAGCTGGACACCGCAAAAAACAGTATCGCGTGTTTAGCCATTATTTTCTCCGTTCAAAAAAGCGGAAATTAATTCTTTCACGCTGCTTGATACTGGCCGTTTGCCTTCTGTGACTTCTCTTTCATATTTTAGCATATTCCCTTTTATATAGGAGTGCTGAAAAAAATGATGCTTCAGCTGTTCTTGTATCATGTCGTACAGCCATTCTTTTTGCTGGAGCTTTCGTCTTTCTTCGAAAATACCGTTTTCCCTTGTTTCTTTACTGAAAACGGTTATTGTCTCCCATATTTCATGAATTCCTGTTTCATGAAGGGCAGATGCAGTTGCCGCTTTTGTTTCCCAGCCAGGTGTATATGATTTTAAAAAGTGCAGGATATGATTATATTCATGCATGGCTTTTTTTGCGTTTTCAAGATTCTCTCCATCGGCTTTATTTACGACAACAAGATCTGGAAGCTCCATAATGCCTTTTTTCATCGTCTGAAGCTCATCACCAGCACCGGTCAATACTAATAAAAGGAAAAAATCAACCATTCCGCGAATCGCAAATTCGCCTTGTCCGACCCCGACCGTTTCAACAAGAATCACATCATATCCGGACGCCTCACAAACAATAATGGATTCTCTTGTTTTCCGGGTAACACCTCCAAGTGTTCCGCTGGACGGAGACGGACGGATGAAGGCATCAGGATTCCGGGATAACCGTTCCATTCTCGTTTTATCCCCTAATATGCTGCCCTTGGAAACCTGACTGCTTGGATCGACAGCAAGTACGGCCACTTTATGTCCAAGACTGCATAGATAGGTGCCAAATGCATCAATAAATGTACTTTTCCCTGCTCCTGGAACACCTGTTATGCCAATTCGTATTGATGGATGGCCCTTTTGCAGCAGCACCTCAATCATTTGCTGCGCTTTTTCAAAATGCTTTTCGGCATTGCTTTCGACAAGCGTAATCGCCTGTGCAACTGCAACCCGTTCCCCTTTCAAGACACCCTTTATATAATCTTCGGCACTTTTCTCAACGCTCCCGGTTTTTTTTCGCTTTTGCCGCTTATCGGTCATTCTTCTGCATCCTCATAGCCCAGTCTTTCGTAAATCTTTTCAAGCATGACTCTCGCTGCATTCGGAATAACAGTGCCGGGTCCAAAAATAGCAGATGCCCCGCTGTTCAATAAAAACTCGTAATCCTGGTAAGGAATCACTCCTCCTACTATTACGACGATGTCATCTCTTCCTAGTGATTTCAATTCCTGCACTAATTGCGGAAGGAGCGTTTTGTGACCGGCAGCCAGAGAACTCATTCCAACAATATGGACGTCATTTTCAACTGCTTGGACAGCCGTTTCGGCAGGTGTTTGGAACAAAGGTCCAATATCAACGTCAAACCCTAAGTCTGCATAGGCTGTTGCAACAACCTTTGCTCCTCTGTCATGACCGTCCTGACCCATTTTGGCAATCAAGATTCGCGGTCTTCTTCCTTCCAGCTCGTAAAAATCATCTGTAAGCTTCCTTACACTTTCAATTTCTTCTTCGTTTGAGAACTCAGAGCTGTATACTCCGCTAATAGAACGGATAACTGCCTGATGGCGCTTCGATGCTTTTTCAACTGCATCAGAAATTTCTCCCAGAGTCGCTCGCGCTCTTGCAGCTTCGACAGCAAGCTCCAATAAATTCCCTTCACCGCTTCTGACAGCCTCTGTTAAGGATGCAAGCGTTTGGTCTACTTTTTCCTGATCACGCGAATCTTTCAACGCATGCAGCCTTTCAATCTGTTTTCTTCTTACTTCAGTATTATCAATGTTTAAAATTTCAATTGGATCCTCTTCTTCCACTTGAAATTTATTTACTCCGATGATCGTTTCAGTGCCTGAATCAATTTTCGCCTGACGCTTTGCTGCCGCTTCTTCTATTTTCATTTTAGGCAAACCGGTTTCAATCGCCTTTGCCATTCCGCCTAGATTCTCTACCTCTTCAATGTGAGCCCACGCTTTGTCCATCAGCTGTTTTGTAAGAGATTCTACATAATAGGAACCTCCCCATGGATCTATGACATCACAGATCCCGGTTTCCTGCTGAAGATAAAGCTGCGTATTTCTGGCAATTCGTGCAGAAAAATCAGTTGGAAGGGCAATTGCTTCATCAAGAGCATTCGTATGCAGAGATTGTGTGTGTCCCATAACGGCTGCATGGGCTTCAATGCATGTTCTGACTACATTGTTAAACGGATCTTGGGCAGTTAAGCTCCACCCTGACGTTTGGGAATGTGTTCTGAGCGCCAGCGATTTAGGATTTTTCGGATTAAATTCTTTTACAATTTTTGCCCACATTAATCGGGCAGCCCTCATTTTGGCGACCTCCATGAAATAGTTCATGCCAATTGCCCAGAAAAAAGAAAGCCTTGGGGCAAATTGATCGATATCAAGACCAGCTTTTAATCCAGTCCGGATATATTCAAGTCCGTCTGCCAATGTATAAGCAAGCTCTATATCTGCTGTCGCACCCGCTTCCTGCATATGATAGCCTGAAATGCTGATGCTGTTGAACTTAGGCATATGCTTTGCCGTATATTCGAAAATATCCCCAATGATTTTCATGGACGTTTCTGGCGGATAAATATATGTATTACGAACCATATATTCTTTTAATATGTCATTTTGAATCGTACCCGCAAGGGCTTCCTTGGAAACTCCCTGTTCCTCAGCTGTCACAATATAAAAAGCCATGATCGGCAAAACAGCGCCATTCATTGTCATTGAAACAGACATTTGATCTAAAGGTATTTCATCAAACAGGATCTTCATATCGAGGATGGAGTCAATGGCGACGCCAGCTTTGCCGACATCCCCTTCAACACGGGGGTGATCTGAATCGTACCCTCTGTGTGTTGCCAAATCAAAGGCGACAGATAATCCTTTTTGTCCCATTGCCAAATTGCGGCGATAAAAAGCATTGCTGTCTTCTGCAGTTGAAAAACCGGCGTACTGCCGGATCGTCCATGGACGATTAACATACATCGTTGAATAAGGTCCTCTTAAAAAAGGCGCAATTCCAGGAAAGCTGTCCAAATAAGGCATTTCATTTCGGTCTTCCGCAGTATAAACCGGATTTAATGGAATCCCTTCATTTGATTTGAAAGCTTCTGCAGTTTGGCTGCTTTCTTGTTTTTTTTCAAAAAAACGATCATTCATTAATTCTGTATTTGCAAGATTAATTCGAGTCATTCGACGCTACCCCCAATTGAAGCTGCATTTTTTTCAAGCAGGCATACACATCCATCCCATGGTGAATGCACTCTTCAATGTGCCTTTTCTCTAATACATCCTTTTCATATCGACCTATTAGATAGGCAATACTTCCCTCCGAAATTTGTCCAAAATCAAACGATTCGTACGCGGCATCCTTTCCGCACACAATGATTGGCTTTTGCGGAGAAGCTGTTTTCAGCTGATCAGGTGTTAAGATAGAAGCTTCCATTCCTCCTGCTGAGAGCATACCAGTGAGAAAATCCAGTCTCGGCTTGTATTCCAGCAATTTACCAAGAACAACGACTTGGACTTTTGGATAATGGCCGAACTTATTTTTGTACTCATCTGCAGCAGCTCTTAGCCCTTCGTATTGCACAGCAAGCCTCGTCGGCATCAAAGGCGTTATTTCGAAATCAGAATGTTCATTGACCATTGCATTGATTTCGCTAATCGTTAAATATTTTGCTTCGTTGATCCATTCTTTAAGTGAAGTTAACTCATGGTGGACAGAAGCAGCAGTGAATGTTTTTCGATCTGCAGATTTTTTGATATGTCTCGCCTGCTCCTGTATATTTGCATAATAGTTTGTACCAATTAGATGCACCTTGCGTTTGCTGACATCTTCCATTCTTTGCTCCAGAAGATCGCGCAGCTTATTTTGGATATAGTTTTGTTTTACTGCCTGTGCAAATCCGCCTATCGCTTCAATGGATTGAATATTCTTCCAGGCAAGTGCAGCAAGTTCTTCAGTCAGCTCCTCAATATACCATGAACCTCCTGCAGGATCGGATACTTTAGACAGCAAGCTCTCTTCTTTCAAAATATAGTGCGTATTTCTAGCTATCCGATCGCCCATTTTGCTGACTTCTCCGAGCACTTCATCAAACGGGGCAATCGTTAAGCTGTCAACTCCGCCAATAACTGCTGAAAAGGATTCCGTAGTCGTTCGCAGCATGTTAACATGCAAATCATTTTTTGTTTTATTAAAGGAAGATGTAGTTCCATGCAGCGAAATGGCATGAGCATCATGGTTGGCACCGAAAGCATTTAAAATCGTCGCCCATATTTTTTTTGCTGCTCTGAATTTTGCAATCTCCATAAAAAAGTTTGATCCTATTGAAAAGGAGAAACCAACTCTCCCAGCAAGCCTTTCAGCGGAAAATCCGCGGTTATTCATCTCATTCAGCAGCTCGATAGCATTGGCAAAGGTATATGCGAGCTCTTCTGTCGCAGAAGCTCCTGCGTTATGGTAAATTTCACCGCTGAATAACACAAGTCTTACGTCGGATAAATTTTCCTGTTCTATCACTTCGATCATTTCAGCCAGGATCTCGATTTTTTTAGAAAGATGTACCGTTCCTTTTTCAATCCATTCCCCAAAAGGATCAAAGGCGAATGTTCCCTTGCATTCAACATTTTTCGTATAAGCTATGAATAATGGAAAAAAACCAACATTTCCTTTTAGTGAGATATGAAAGCTTATTTGATTGAAATCAACGCCTTCAAAAACCGTACATACATCATCATAAGAATTCACATAAAACATATTTTCAAGATAAATCATATCTTGTCCTCTTTTGATGGCAGACAGAATTTCTTCGTTTAACTGTGCAGGCGTTTCTGAAAGCTGAAGCTTTTGGCTGACAGACCATTCATTTTTCAGCTGAGATGCTTCCACCGCTTTTACCCGAGCAGATTGGATATCTGGCATTGTATATAATGGTTGTAACGTGATTCCTTCATATGTTTTTTTTGAAAGGCTATGAAAACTTTTCCCCTTTAAAGCTTTTTCAGCTTCTTCAATCCACATTTGTTTGGATACTTTTTCAAAATCATTTATTTCGTGATTGATTCCCTGCTTCATACTCCGCTCCCTATTGAGGAAGCCCACCCCCTTGACGCAAAAGAATGCGTTTACATTTATGAAAATACTAAAAACTTAATCTATTTCATTTTATTACATCTTGCGTCTATCAGCAATTCCATTCCATACTGAAACCTTTTATGAGCTTGGAACGTAATTATTTAAAAAAAGGTTTCGTTTAATGAAAGAGAGGTTATTTTAAAGATGAAGAGACCATTTACGCTGAAAAAGAAACGGAAAAAAAGAGGAAATTGGATTTTCGACATAGCACTTGAATGCATTGATTTTATTGAGATACTTATCGTTTTACCCTTTCGGATTTTATTCTTTTTCTTCAGATCCATTGTTAAAAATATAGGTGATTTATTTTAATTCTGAGACAGGTTCATTTGCTCATAAGGAGTTTTTATATGACGAAATATAAAAAAGGCGTGCTGATATATAATGGAAATGCCGGTCAAAAGGACGCAGAAAAAACACTTGGCATCTGCGTTCCAATCATTTCCCTTCATGTGGAACAGCTTCTGCTGCTTCAAACAGCCAAACCTCGTGATGCAGAAGAATATTGCAGAAAGCACGGGGAAGATGCCGACATCGTGATTATCCTCGGTGGAGATGGAACCGTTCATGAATGCATCAATGGTCTTGGCGGTCTTGCAAAGAGACCTGTAATCGCTATTTTGCCAGGCGGAACATGCAACGACTTTTCAAGGACACTTGGCATTCCCCAGAACTTAAAAAAAGCTGCTGAAGTGTTGTTTTCTGGAAGATTGCGCGGAGTTGATGCTGCCAAAATGACGAAAGGCTACTTTCTTAACTTCTGGGGAATTGGCCTTGTCACTGAAACATCGGAGAATATAAATGATACAGAAAAAGCTCTTCTTGGCAAAGTCAGCTATTTTCTGAGTGCATTTCGAACAATCAAAAGCATGAAGCCCTTTCACTTCAAATTAAAGCTTGATAATAAATGGATTGAAGAGAAAGCGATCATGGTATTAATCACTAACGGCAAAATGATCGGAACGAATGAGCTTCCATATCCCGATATTAAAATCGATGATGGCTTGGCAGATGTTTTCATCATTAAAGATGCTAATTTTTCATTAATAAAAGAGGTATTGAGCATGAAAGATAAAATTGAATGGGATCATCTTGACTCACAGCTGCGGCATTATCAGGCAAGCAGCCTGCAGATTGAAACGAAGGAAGAAATGAGCGTTGATACAGATGGCGAGATTTATTCCAATACACCTGAATCAATCACTATGTTACATCATCATTTTCAAATGCTCTGTCCGAAGGATGATATACAATAGCCGTCACAAAAATTTGTGACGGCTTTTTTCAAGAGAAGTGAAATGATAAGGTTTGCGCATTGATGGCGAGCGGAATCGCTCAACCCCTCGGCCAGAACGGCTCCGCCAGCAAAAGCAAAACCGGCTTTTTCTGACGGATCCTTATCTGTCATGCCTGCGCTAAACAGGCGGTTCCGCTTTTCTTACTGTCCAGCTCCATCGCCCAACTCCTCGGCCAGAACAAATCCGGCAAAAAAGTCAAAACCGGACTTTTCTGCCGGATTCTTATCTGTCATGCCTGCGCTAACCGGGCGGTTCCGCTTTTCTTCTTAATAAACAGATGTAGTATCTTTTGATGTATTCTCAAGGATTTCTTTCACTCTTGCAAGGAACCTTCCGCATACTAAACCGTCAAGGACGCGATGATCCAGTGACATGCACAAATTCACCATATCACGTACAGCAATCATGCCATTGTTCATGACAACAGGACGTTTTACGATTGATTCCACCTGAAGAATTGCGGCTTGCGGATAGTTGATGATTCCCATTGACTGAACAGATCCAAATGAACCTGTATTGTTAACAGTAAATGTTCCGCCCTTCATTTCGTCTGCTGATAATTTTCCAGTGCGTACTTTGCCTGCAAGCTCAGATATTTCACGTGCAATGCCTTTGATTGTCTTTTCATCGGCATGTTTTATAACTGGTACGAATAATGCATCATCAGTTGCAACTGCAATTGATATATTGATGTCTTTCTTTTGAATGATCGTGTCTCCTGCCCACATCGAATTGATTTGCGGGAATTCTTTTAATGCTTGAGCAACAGCTTTGACGAAAAATGCAAAGAAAGTGAGATTGAAACCTTCTTTTTGCTTAAATTCATTTTTAATTGTATTCCGGTATTCAACAAGATTCGTAGCGTCAACCTCAATCATTGTCCAAGCATGTGGTGCCTCGTGTTTGCTGCGAAGCATATTGGCCGCGATCGCTTTTCGAATACCTGTTACAGGAATCTCGATGTCACCCGGCTGAACTGCAGCAGATGAAGGTGATTGTACAGACTTCTGAGGTGCAGCTTGTGCAATTGTCTTTGGTTCAGCTTTTGCAGCAGTCGGCGCTTGTGGAGCAGCCTTAGCTGTGCTGCTTGCTTTTGGAATATTGCCGCTTTCAATGACTTTCTGCAGATCTTTTCTCGTAATTCGTCCGCCGGCACCAGTGCCTGTTACGTGTTCAAGTTCGATATCATTTTCCTGTGCCAATCGCAGGACAGCAGGAGAATAACGGTTCTTATTTGATTGATCAATTTGGGCATCTGACTGCACCTTTTGTGTTACCTCAGAAGGTGCAGTTGTTTCAGCTTCTGCAGGAGCTTCCGTGCTTCCGCCGCCAACTTCCACTTTGCAAATGATTTCCCCGACAGCTAACGTATCTCCTTCATCCGCAACTAATTCTTTGATCACACCTGTAAAAGAAGATGGAACCTCTGCATTTACTTTATCCGTCATAACTTCAGCGATTGGATCGTATTTGTTTACTGTATCTCCGACCGATACAAGCCATTTGCTGATGGTTCCTTCTGTTACACTTTCCCCAAGCTGTGGCATCGTCAACTGTTCAATTGCCATGTATGTTCCCTCCTTAAATAAAGATCTACTTAAAATTCAGCAAGCTTTCGCATAGCTGCTTCTACTTTATCTGGATTGATCATAAAATGCTTTTCCATTGTTGGTGCATACGGCATTGCCGGAACATCAGGTCCTGCAAGACGCATAATTGGAGCATCCAAATCAAATAGACAGTTTTCAGCGATGATAGCTGATACTTCGCTCATTATGCTGCCTTCTTTGTTATCCTCAGTCAAAAGCAATACTTTACCTGTTTTTGAAGCTGCTTCCATAATGGCTTCTTTATCAAGCGGATACACTGTGCGCAAGTCAAGAATGTGAGCTGAAATACCATCCTGAGCAAGCTTTTCAGCAGCCTGCAATGCAAAATGAACACATAAACCGTATGTAATAACAGTAAGATCTTCGCCTTCGCGCTTCACATCGGCTTTTCCGATTGGCAATACATAATCATCATCAGGAACTTCGCCTTTAATAAGACGATAAGCACGTTTATGCTCAAAGAATAAAACAGGATCGTCATCTCGTATCGCAGCCTTCAATAAGCCCTTAACATCATAAGGTGTTGATGGCATAACAATTTTAAGCCCAGGCTGGTTGGCAAATAACGCTTCTACAGATTGAGAATGGTAGAGTGCGCCATGTACGCCGCCTCCATAAGGAGCACGAATTGTAATAGGACAGCTCCAATCATTGTTCGAACGATAGCGGATTTTTGCTGCTTCTGAAACGATTTGATTCACTGCAGGCATAATAAAATCTGCAAATTGCATTTCTGCGATTGGTCTCATTCCGTACATCGCTGCTCCAATTCCAACTCCAGCGATTGCGGATTCTGCGAGCGGCGTATCAATAACACGCTCTTCGCCAAACTTGTCATACAATCCTGTTGTTGCTTTAAAGACTCCGCCTTTTCTTCCTACGTCTTCACCGAGAACAAAAACTTTTGGATCACGTTCCATCTCTTCACGAATTGCCATTGTGACAGCATCTATATAAGAAATGACTGGCATTGTTCTTCCCCCTTACTCTGCGTATACGTATTTTAGTGCTGTTTCTGCCTCAGCATATGGAGCATTTTCAGCGTAATCTGTTGCTTCATTTACGACATTCATAATATGATCATGAATCTCTTTTTCCTTCTCCTCCGTCATGACGCCAGTTTCTTTTAAGTAAGCTGCAAACTTTAAGATCGGGTCGTTTTTCTTAGCTTCTGAAACTTCATCTTGTCCGCGGTATGTGCGGTCATCGTCATCGCTTGAGTGAGGCGTTAATCGGTATGAAATGGCTTCTACAAGTGTTGGCCCTTCTCCGCGGCGGCCTCTGTCAGCTGCTTCTTTGACTACTTTATATACTTCAAGAGGATCATTTCCATCAACAGTATACCCCGGCATACCATAGCCAATTGCACGGTCAGAAATTTTTTCGCATGCTACTTGTTTCTCGTAAGGTACTGAAATCGCATATTTGTTATTTTCACACATAAAAATAACAGGCAGTTTATGAACACCAGCAAAGTTTGCGCCTTCATGGAAGTCCCCTTGGTTTGATGAACCTTCACCGAACGTGACAAATGTTACAAGATCTTTCTTTTCCATCTTGCCGGCAAGAGCAATTCCGACAGCATGCGGAACTTGAGTCGTAACTGGAGAAGAACCAGTTACAATGCGATTTTCTTTTTGTCCAAAGTGACCAGGCATTTGACGTCCCCCTGAGTTTGGATCTTCTGCTTTAGCAAATCCAGAAAGCATTAATTGCTTTGCTGTCATTCCAAAAGCAAGCACCACTCCCATATCACGATAATAAGGAAGTGCATAATCCTTCTCGCGGTCAAGAGCGAATGCAGCTCCAACCTGGGCAGCTTCCTGGCCTTGACACGATATAACAAACGGAATTTTCCCTGAACGATTCAGCAGCCACATCCGTTCATCGATTTTGCGCGCCATGACCATCGTTTCATATATTTCAAGAACATCCTGATCGGATAAACCAAGTGTTTTATGACGATTTTCTGCCATTTTATTGCCTCCTCAAAAATCAGTATGTAAGGGATTGACCCCTTTAAGAGTGAATTGCTTTTCCATCAACAGCAAGTGCAGCTTCACCTATTGCTTCAGACAGTGTAGGGTGAGGATGAATTGTTTGACCAATTTCCCAAGGTGTTGCATCAAGCACCATCGCAAGTCCTGCTTCTGAAATCATGTCCGTTACATGCGGTCCAATCATGTGAACACCAAGCAGATCATCTGTTTTTGCATCAGCTATCAGCTTGACAAAGCCATCGGATTCACCGAAAACAAGTGCTTTACCAATTGCACGGAATGAAAACTTGCCTGTTTTCACTTCGAAGCCAGCGTTTTTTGCCTCTTCTTCCGTATATCCGACACTTGCAATTTCAGGTGAGCTGTAAACGCATTTAGAAACCTTTTTATAATCAATTGCAGAAGGATTATGCCCAGCAATGTGTTCAACCGCTACTATGCCCTCATGTGAAGCCACATGCGCAAGCTGAAGACCGCCAATGACATCGCCAATTGCATATATATGTGATTCTTTTGTTTGCATAAACTGATTTGTTTTTACAAATCCTTTTTCGACCTGAATCTCTGTATTTTCAATGCCAATTCCTTCAACATTTGCCTGGCGTCCAACTGATACAAGGATTTTTTCAGCAGAAAACGATTTTACTTCACCTTTATGCTCAGCACTGATTGAAACGGATTCACCTTTTTCAAGAGTTTCAGAAAGTACCTTGGCACCTGTTACGACATTGATTCCTTTCTTCTTAAGCAAACGCTGCATTTCTTTTGAAATTTCAGCATCTTCTGTCGGCAAAATGCGATCTGCATATTCAAGTACTGTTACTTCAAGCTCAAAATCAGACAGCATAGAGGCCCACTCAATTCCAATTACGCCTCCGCCGACAATAATGATTGACTTTGGCAATGTTTCAAGCTGCAAAGCCTCATCAGATGTTAATACAGACTCGCCGTCTATTGTAAGGCCCGGTAAACTGCGGGGACGTGAACCAGTAGCTACAATAACGTTTTTAGGAATCAGCATCTCGTTTTCCTCACCGTTATTCATTTCTACTGAGATTGTTCCCGGCATTGGAGAAAAGATCGAAGGACCAAGTATGCGCCCTGTCCCTTCATAAACGTCGATTTTCCCTTGCTTCATCAAATGCTGAACACCTTTATGCAGTGTATCAATGATAGATTGCTTACGTTCTTGCACCTTTATAAAATTCAGCTCAACGCCTGAAGTAATAACGCCAAACTCTTCGCTTCTTTTCGCCGTTGCAAAAACTTCTGCACTTCTAAGCAGCGCTTTGCTTGGAATGCAGCCTGCATGCAGACAAGTCCCTCCAAGTTTTCCTTTTTCAACTATTGCTGTTTTTAAGCCGAGCTGGCTGGCGCGGATCGCAGCTACATAACCGCCTGTGCCGCCGCCCACAATGACGAGATCATATTCTGTTGCCATAGTGATGCTCCTCTCATTTAAAATCTAGTTGTATATGTTAGAATCCATTTTTTGATCAAGATATTCTTTTACCGGTTCTTCTCCGCGCAACACACGGAGAGCTCCTTCTGTAAGTGCCTGAAGTTCGTTCTCTCCCGGAAATACAATGACATCTGCTATCCAGTCTATATAAGATGAAATTTCTTTTACAAATTGTTTTCCGTAGGCAAGTCCGCCCGTTAAAATAATAGCGTCGACTTTTCCTTTGAGAACAGCACTTGCTGCTCCAATTTCTTTTGCGATTTGATATGCCATTGCATCAAATATAAGCTTTGCCTTTTTATCTCCGGCTGCTATCATACGCTCCACTTTCTGACCGTCATTCGTTCCAAGATAGCCCACAAGACCGCCTTGTCCGACAAGCATTTTCATTACTTCTTCGCGATAGTAATCGCCAGAATAGCAAAGATTCACAAGATCGCCTGCAGGCACTGTTCCAGCACGTTCAGGACTGAACGGACCATCACCGTGAAGCCCGTTGTTTACATCAACAACCTTGCCCAGTTTGTGAACACCAATCGTAATCCCGCCGCCCATATGAGCGACAATAAAGCTCATTTCACTGTATTTTCTGCCGAATTGCTGAGCAACTTTTCTGGCCACTGATTTTTGGTTCAGCGCATGAAAAATACTCTTTCTTTCGATTGATGGGACGCCCGATACCTTTGCAATCGTTTCCATTTCATCTACAACAACAGGATCAACGATAAATGAAGGGATGTTTAGTCCGCTTGCTATTTCGTAGGCAATGATGCCGCCTAAATTCGAAGCATGCTGACCTGCAAACCCCATTCGGAGATCCTTCAGCATTTGGTCATTCACATGATAGGTGCCGCCTTCAATCGGACGAAGCAATCCCCCGCGGCCGCATACAGCGCTTAATTTAGAGATATTAATGCCCTCTTCATCAAGGGTTTCGAGAATGGTCTGCTTTCTGAATTCGTATTGTTCTATAATGCTGCTGAAAGCATTAATTTTATTTGTTTCATGTCTGATTGTCTTTTCAAAAATAGATCGTTCATTATCAAATACGCCAATTTTCGTCGAGGTTGAACCTGGATTTAAGACGAGAATCCGATATTCTTTCTCTTGCAACGTCTAATACCTCCAAATGTAAGAAAGATAAGACAACGCAGGTACACGCTGTCTTGTATCCATTCTCAGTTAATTGCCAATTAGCGGCGGCTTAAAATGTGATGTCCATTTTGCAGAAATTGACTGCGTGAGTTTCTCATTCTTTCAATGCGCTCTTCCGCTAAACGGTCAGCAGCAACATATGTAGGAATGCCGTCACGCTTTGCAATTTCAAATACACGCTCGATATTTTGATAAATGCCTTCTACTTTTTTCATCGCTCTTTCACTATTGTATCCCAATAATTCGTCTGCTACATTAATAACTCCGCCAGCATTAATGACATAATCAGGTGCATAAGCAATTCCCATCTCATGTATTGTATCCCCATGGCGGGTTTCTCTTAATTGGTTGTTTGCAGCCCCTGCAATTACTTTCGCTTTGATTTGAGGAATTGTATCGTCATTGATGGTAGCCCCAAGTGCACAAGGTGCATAAATATCGCAGTCAACGCCGTATATTTCATCAGGATCTACTGCTTTTGCCCCAAATGCTTCAACTGCTCTTTGGACAGCTTCTTTATTGATATCTGTTACAATCAGGTGTGCTCCTTCTTCATGCAAATGTCTGCAAAGGTTAAAAGCTACGTTTCCAACACCTTGTACAGCTACAGTTTTTCCTTCTAGTGAATCTGTTCCAAACGCAGCTTTAGCTGCAGCTTTCATACCTCGGTATACACCAAATGCTGTAACAGGTGACGGATTTCCTGAAGAACCGAATGCTGGAGAAATTCCAGTAACATAGTTTGTTTCTTCGTGAATCAGGTCCATATCTTCTACAGTTGTGCCTACATCTTCAGCAGTAATATAGCGGCCATTAAGCCCTTGAATATAACGGCCGAATGCACGGAACATCTCTTCATTTTTATCCTTGCGCGGATCGCCGATGATGACTGTTTTTCCTCCGCCAAGATTTAAGCCTGCTGCAGCATTTTTATACGTCATTCCCTTAGCTAAACGCAGTGCATCCTCAATTGCTTCTGCTTCTGAAGCATACGTCCACATTCGTGTTCCGCCTAAAGCAGGTCCTAGAGTTGTATCATGAATGGCGATTATTGCTTTTAATCCAGATTGTTTATCTTGACAAAATACCAATTGCTCATAATTATATTGTTCCATATATTTGAAAATTTCCATGTGTAAATCCTCCTAAGATTGATTTCGTTTGAGATCCATGCAAATAGCTGGACGTTTACGACTTAACTTGAGCAAATCGCCAATGCAAGTGAATATAATTTGCTTTCTGATGAATCTGCACGGCTAGTTAATACAATCGGGGCTTTTGCACCCGCAATGATGGCTCCGACTTTTGCCTGAGCAAAATACATGAGAGATTTATATAAAACATTGCCAACTTCAATGGTTGGTACTAAAAGAATATCTGCTTGCCCCGCAACCTCGCTTTTAATGCCTTTATGTTCTGCAGCCTCAAAGGAAACTGCATTATCAAGTGCAAGAGGTCCATCTACGATGCAATGCTTAATCTGGCCTCTTTTATTCATTTGAGAAAGAGCTGCAGCATCTAAGGTTGCCTGCATAGAAGGATTAATCACTTCAACTGCAGCAAGAGGAGCTACTTTTGGAACGTCTATCCCTATCTTTCTTGCCACCATGACGGAATTCTCAAGAATTTGCTTTTTTTGTTCCAGATCAGGTGCAATATTCATTGCAGCATCGGTTACAATCGTATACCTTTCATAGCCCGGCACTTCAAAAACGGCAACATGCGAAAGGATTTTGCCTGTGCGCAATCCATATTCCTTATTTAATACTGACTTTAAGATAACAGCTGTTGGAACATTGCCCTTCATTAAAACATCTGCTTCATTATGAAAAACAGCCTTTACAGCAAACTCTGAAGCTTGCTCCCCGGATCTTGCATGCTTAATATGAAACTTATTTACATCAGCATTTCTTTCCTGAAGCATGATTTCAATCTCTTCTTTATTGCCGAACAAAATAAATTCAGCAAGCCTTCTTTCTGATGCCTCTAATACAGCTTCAAGCACCTCGGAATCTTCTGCTGATGCTACAGCTACTGTTTTATTCTCTAGTTGGGCTGCTTTTTCTAGCAGGCTTTCTAAGTTCATCACGTTTTCAATCCCTTCAAGATGTATTCACAGCACCCATCTTTTAATATGCAAGAAGCGTGCCAAGGAGATATTATGTAAACGCTTCACTTTCTTCAATATAAGCACGCGCAATAATTTGCATGACACGCAAATTATTGCATGCATTACTTTGCAAGATTGTATTTTTCTATTTTATAATACAGGTTTCTCAGAGAAATACCTAATGAAAGGGCCGTTTTGGTTCGATTGTAATTATGTTTAATCAAGGATTCCCTAATAATCATTTCTTCAAGCCGTTCAACCGATTCTGCAAGTGTTTCATTATTCGTATGGTCTAAAGAATAAGCATTAGCGGCAAGTTTTTTATCGTGGTCTAAAGCAAGTTCAGGTAAATGATGAGATTCAATTGATGTTTCATTATAATTCATGAAAATCATTGCCCTTCCCAGAACGTTTTCAAGCTCTCTTACATTTCCAGGCCAGCTGTGATTCATAAGCTTGTCCAAAGCTGACTTTTCAATTCCTTCAATGCTCCTGCCATAATCCTGATTTAACTTTCGGATTAGATGTTCGCTTAGCAAGAGAATGTCGATTTTTCTGTTTCTTAAAGGAGGAATTGAAATCGGATATCGATTTAAGCGATAATATAAATCCTCACGGAACGTTCCATCGGACATAGCCTTTTCAATATTGATATTTGTTGCAGCAATTACTCTTACATTGATCGGTATGGATTTTGTCGAGCCGACCCTGACAATCTCTTTTTCCTGCAATACACGGAGCAGCTTTGCTTGAACATTTGCTGAGAGCTCTCCTATTTCATCAAGGAAAATACTCCCTTTATTCGCCTCTTCAAAAAAGCCTCTTTTCCCGCCCCGCTTTGCTCCAGAAAAAGCACCCTCTTCATAGCCGAAAAGCTCACTTTCAAGCAGGCTCTCGGAAATGGCAGCGCAATTCACTCGGATAAACTTGTTATACTTGCGGTCGCTGGCATTGTGGATAGCATGCGCAAACAGCTCTTTGCCTGTTCCTGATTCTCCTCTGAGCAGGACTGTAGCTGGCGTTTTAGCCCCGAGCTTTGCCTGTTCAATGGCAAGTTTAATCTCTTCACTTGCCCCGATAATATCTTCAAATGCATATTTTGCTTCAAGCGTTCTAATAATTTGCCTTGCGCGATTTAATTCTGCAGTTAATGTTTGAATCTCTGACATGTCATGAATGATGCCGACACTGCCTTTCAGCTTGCCATCTACAATAATTGGGGCGACATTGACAATGACATCCTTTTTGCTGGGTCCTACCTTCATCCTGACCCCTCTGACTGGTCTTCTGGTCTCAAGCACCTTCATATGCATGCTCTCACCTTCAGATATATCTGCAGTCGCAGGTTTACCTAAAACCTGCTCTTCTGTTAACCCTGTCATTCTGGAGTACGCAGGATTAATTAAAATCCCTCTACCCTCTTCATCTACAACTGATATGGCTTCATCAGACGATTGTATGATGGCTTGAAGAAGTGTTTGAATTTCTTTTAGATTCGTCATTTCTTCCGCCAGGTTTACGATATCCGTAATGTCCTTAAAGATGGAAAGGGCTCCAAGCAGCAAACCGGAGTCATCAAAAATCGGTATTCTCGTTGTGATGATTTTAAGACCATTTTCAAGAACCTGCTCCTGGTTTACTTCTACCTCTCTTGTTTTCAGAACTCTCGGCAGCTGACTTGAAGGAATCATCTCTTTAATCAGACGGCCGATCACATCCCCTTTTTTCAATCCCGTCATTTCTTCTGCCGTTTTATTAAATAGAATTAGTCTTTGCTTTTCATCAATAACGATCATGCCATCGTTCGTTGAATCAAAAATTGTTTCATGCTTATGCGTAATATCTTTCAGAGCAGAAATTAAATCTTCTTTCTGATTAATCAAATTGGAAATGATATGAGCAACAGACCCAGGAATAATGACTGTATTCCTGCTTCTTTTTTTAAGAAGCTCCTCAAACACATCATGATCCCCTGTCGCTTCAATCACTATATCAATTTGATCAGATAATAATGGCTTCCAGTCTGAACTTGTCAAAATTCCAAGTTCTCGCGCCAAGTGCATTCCTGGGGCATCGGACCGAATATCTGCGACCGCCATGACTTCCATAGCTTTTATTTCCGTCAGCATTTTTAACAGTGTCGTCCCGCCCTTACCCGCGCCAACCAGCAAGACTTTTTGCATATGTATTAGCCCCTTAACATTCAATATGTATCCTATGTAATTTTTGTTTTTGCAAAATATTGCACACTTTCATCATATCATTTTTTGTTCACTTGACAAATTGTTTTTTTCGTTCGACAATTTAATAAGATACAGGGAAAGGATTATTAAATGATGATACGAATATTTGCTCTTTTAATCATGGTGATTCCTGGAGTACTGGCAGGTTACGGCATCAAATTAATGCGTGATATGCTGTTTGGCATCCTGCAGTCCCCTTTTCCATCATTATGGCTTCAATTTACAGCAGGGCTGCTTTTGTTTGCAGGAGGATTAAGTTTCGTAGCTGGATTTGTATTTTATCGCGATCGCAAGCGCAATAAAGTCCAGAAAAAATTTCAAAGAACGAAAGCATAAGCGCCTTGGCCAACTGCCATTTCCACAAATAAATGAACCCCGTTAGTTTAATCTAAACGGGGCTCATTTATCATTTTTTTATAGCTGCAGCTCTTTCGGGATAATCTGTGAAAAATCCTGCACACTCTGCTTTGAACAAACTTTTCATTTTCTTTTCATCATTAACTGTAAATGGCCTTACTTTAACACCGTTTTCCTGGGATAATTGAATCGAAGTTTCATCTACAGCATAATGAATAGGGTGAATGGCACTTGCTGAAAGAGTTTTAGCGTAATTCCAAGGTTCAAATAACCTTTCACTAAAAAGGGCTGCCGTTTCAATTTCATTTGAAATGGAGTGGCACTTTCTCAAACTGTGATGGTTGAATGAGGAAAGGATGACGCGGCTAGGCATACTGTGCCTGTAAACCAGCTCTATCACTCTTTCCTCAAGCTGCTCATAATGGATGAGGTCATTTTTCAGTTCTATATTTACAATAAAATCGCCTGGCGAGCTCCAAATTAGTACTTCTTCCAATGAAGGAATGAAAGCCTTTCCTGATTGAGCAGGAAACCGATAGCACGCATCAAGGCTGTGAAGCTGCGAATAATTCAGATCCTTTACAAACCCTTTTCCATTTGTCGTACGATCAACTGTTTCATCATGAATAACAACAGGAATTCCGTCTTGTGAGAGGTGTACATCTAATTCAATCCCATCTGCACCTACATCAATTGCTGCAAGAAAAGAAGGCATCGTATTTTCTGGAAATGAACCTGCCGCCCCCCGATGTCCAAATATTTTGGTCATACTTTCACCTGCTTCATTTTTAATGGTATTTTTATTTTTCTAAGAATCATAATAATCCACTAAGTCATGTTTCAAGGATGTATAAGGCCCTTTCATTTAGGCTTTATATGAATTACAACAGACTTTGCGAAAGAAAGGAGAAATAACAATTGAGACCATTGCCTATTTCAGCAGATACTGCACAAAAACTTGCTAAAGAACTAAATGTGCCTATAGAGCAGCTTATGCATATGCCACAGCATATCCTTTTGGCTAAGCTTGCAGAGATTCAAAAGAAGAATGAAGAGCAATAACAAATCTAAAAGAACCCAATCATAAATGAAATGGGTTCTTTTTTAAAGGCTCTTTCGTAAACATTGTTGTATTTTGGTTTTTTTACATTTCTTACGCCTTCTAAAATTTCCCTGTATCTTCAAATTCAAGGAATAGAGCACGTCAGAGAACTTAATTCATGTGAAATAACTATAAGCAAAGCAGCCATAGCGCACAAAGCCTTTTTATAGTATAGCTTCTAAGATTCTAACCCTCTCAAGAAGCTTTATGTTCCAGCCTTAATTTATCAGCAACCATCGCAATAAATTCTGAATTTGTTGGTTTTGCTTTAGACATGCTTACTGTATAGCCGAATAATGAAGAAATCGATTCAATATTTCCGCGGCTCCACGCAACTTCAATTGCATGACGGATAGCGCGCTCCACACGGCTGGCTGTTGTGTTAAATTTCTTGGCAATATCAGGATACAACACCTTTGTTATGGAGCCAAGCAATTCAATATCATTGTAAACCATCGAAATGGCTTCTCTTAAGTATAAATAGCCTTTAATGTGAGCCGGCACTCCAATTTCATGGATAATACTTGTAATATTTGCATCAAGGTTTCTGCCTTTATTTTCGGAGTGGGATCTGTGAGTGGAGTTTGATCTTGATAAAATAGGTGCAGCTGCCTTACCGCTTACTTGACGGATATGATTGACCAGGTTTTCCATATCAAATGGCTTAAGGATAAAATAGGAAGCTCCAAGATCAACCGCCTTTTTCGTTACATCTTCCTGACCGAAAGCAGTCAGCATAATGACATTGGGCTGTTTTGATTTTTCCATTTCCCTCACTTTTTCAAGTACAGCAAGACCATCTAAATGAGGCATAATGATATCCAAAACAAGAACATCAGGATCTCTATCTTTCAACATGTTAAGACACTCTTGACCGTTATACGCAATGCCAAGCACTTCCATGTCTTCTTGACTTGAAATAAATTCATCTAAAAGACCTACAAGTTCACGATTATCATCCACGACACACACTTTTATCTTCTTCACTTAAGCTTCCTCCTCAGTCTTCGTTTCCCACTTCTATCGTTAGCGTCTCTATACATCATTCTAAATGAGAATTTCGACAATGCAACAAAAATTCCTCTTATTTTTTTAATAAATACCAAAAAAATGAAATATCTAAATTTTTCTCCAATTTACTTACGAATTCGACGACTTACGCCATTTGACATTTCCAAAGTTAAACAAATTTGTCGAAAAATCTTCTTTCTCTTTATTTTACCTAAAAAATCATAAGAAAGAAAGCCAAAAAAATAGCTGTTAAGAGGTTGTCTCAACAGCATTTTAAAAGAAAAGGCATTAGTATAATTTTTTATCTCATTTATGTCGAGCTCCATCACCTGACTCCTTGGTCAGAACGGATCTGCCAGTAAAGTCAAAACCGGACTTTTCTGTCAGCTCCTTTTCTGCCTGTTGGAGCTGATCAAAGCGCTTCAGCTAGCTTTTTTAACATCTTTATTATAAATATCAATGCCTGCTTCACTTAGCATCCACTCAATGTGAACACCGTAGCCTGAAGTCGGATCATTGACGAATACATGAGTGACTGCTCCAATTACTTTTCCATTTTGGATGATCGGGCTCCCGCTCATCCCCTGCACAATGCCTCCAGATTTAGCTAAGAGTACAGGATCAGTAATCTTAATAACCATACCCTTAATTGCCGGGAATTTCTGCGGTGTTGAACTGACAATTTCAACATCAAATTCTTCCACTTTGTCTTGATCAACGACTGTTAAAATATGAGCAGGTCCTTCTTTTACCTCATTAGATAAAGCAATTGGCATCGGCTTGTCATAAAGCCCGTTTGTTATTTCATCATTCAGCTTGCCAAAAATGCCGAATGGACTATTGCGTGTAATGTTTCCGATAATTTGACGGTCACTGGAAAACCTGGCCAGCTTTTCGCCCGGGTTTCCATTACTCCCTTTTTCAATGGACGTCACGGTAGATCTTACAACCTGTCCATCTTGGACAACAATTGGCTTTTTTGTATCCATATCTGAAATCACATGTCCGAGTGCGCCATATTTCTTTGAATTCGGATCATAAAACGTCATTGTGCCAATTCCTGCTGCTGAGTCTCGTATATATAAGCCGATACGATAGGCATGTTCATTTTCATCTTTCAAAGGTACTAATTTTGTTGCAAATTCTTTATTTTCACGCGATATCACTAAATCAAGCGGTTTGCCTGTTTTTCCTGCATCTTGTATAAAAGGTGTTACATCACTCATGCTTTCAACCGTTGATCCATTAATTTTTTTAATGATATCTCCAACCTGAACACCGGCGATTTCTCCCGGAGATTTTTTGCCTTCAGCCGTTTTTATTTGGTGATGTCCAACAACAAGAACTCCAAGCGTATTTAATTTCACACCGATGGATTGACCGCCGGGAATAATTTTAAAATCTTCAAGGACCTTCACGTCCACTTTTTTAATGGGAATACCAGCGAGGTCAAATACAATTTCGCCTGCTCCGCTTTGCTTGCCTTCAATCTGCAGAGAATCATCGCCATTCTTCAGCGAGAAAACGTGTTCTGAATCATCTGCAGAAATGATTGCAGGAAGAGACGTGGCCATAGATAATTGCTGATTTTCAAAAACGGTCAAAGAATTTGGCAATTGAATGTATTCTTTAACAGGTTTTACAAATCCTAAACTCATTAAAGAAACAAGGAGAATTAAACCAATAATTTTTCTAATTTTATCAAACTTCAAGCACTTTCACTCTCCTCGCTCCTACCACACCAATACAATTGGCTACATTCATTAATTTTGCCTTCTGGAGGTTCATTTATAACCGATTTTAAAAGAAAATGTTGCTTATTATATGTATAATGAGGATTTAAAGCATAAAAAAATACTGCCAATAATGACAGTATTCATAAGCTCTTGACGGAATCAGCAAGTGCAAGAAGTTCTTTTGCGTGCTGCTTCGTTAAATCAGTCACTTCCACTCCCGCAATCATCCGTCCTACCTCTTTAATTTTTTCCTCTTCTTCAAGAGGTTTGACGCTCGTTTTCGTCCGTCCTTTAACGGTTTCTTTAGAAATAAAGAGATGAGTATCTGCCATGGCGGCGACTTGCGGCAGATGTGTAATGCACAGCACTTGGGATCCAACTGAAACTTTATAGATTTTTTCAGCAATCGCCTGGGCTACTCTGCCGCTGACACCAGTGTCCACTTCATCAAAAATAATGGACGTCACTCCTTGATGCTTAGAAAAAATGCTTTTCATTGCCAGCATTATTCTTGAAAGCTCTCCGCCAGATGCAATTTTAGAAAGCGGCTTAAGCGGCTCGCCTGGATTCGTAGATAAATAAAACTCGATTTCATCTATGCCATTCTCTCCAAATTTGGCAGGTACACCATCGATTTGAGGAGAATCTTTACTTCCTTCCCGAACATCAAACATTACTTCAAATTTTGTTTTCTCCATATATAATTCTTTTAGCTCGCGCTGTATTTGCTTTGTCAGTTCTAATGCCGTTTTTTTCCGGATGGATGTCACATGCTTCGCTTCGACCAAAAGATCTTTTACGAGGCTGTCCAGTTCATTTTTCATTTTACATAAATGACTGTCACGATTTTGAATCGTATCGATTTCCTCTTCAATAGTCGCTGCATATTCGAGTATTTCCTCTACATCGTGCCCATACTTTCTTTTAAGATGTGTGATTTCACCAAGCCTGGTTTCAATTTCGTTCAGTCTTTGGGGATCAAATTCTAATTGATCAAGTTCGTTTCGAATTTGAAATGAAAGATCTTCCAGCATATAAAAGCAATTAGAAATGGTTTCTGACATTTCTTTCAGTGAGTCATTTATGGCTGCAACCTCTTCTAATTGGCTCATGGAATGACCTATATAATCAAGTCCTCTTTGCTCGCCATGAAGGGCATTATAACTATTCTGAAGAGAATCAAATATTTTTTCAAAATTAGATATTTGACTCTTTTCTTCCTGAAGCAGCTCATCTTCTTTCACTTTCAGATCCGCTTTTTCAATTTCATCAAGCTGGAATTGAATTAAATCAAGCCTGTGTGCCATTTCTTGTTCATTTTCGGAAAGCTGCTTTATTTTTTTTACAAGCTTTGCATATGTATCGTAAACTTCGCGATATGAAGTAAGTGCAGCATTGATTTTAGCTGATCCGAACTGATCGAGCAGCTTCCAGTGATTCTCCTCATTCATTAACTCTTGATTATCGTGCTGTCCATGAATGTCGATGATCATTTGTCCAATCTCTCTAAGAATGCCAATGGTCACAAGCTTCCCATTAATTCTGCAGATGCTTTTTCCAGACGCTGAGATGTCCCGTCTTAAGACAATCATCCCATCGCTTGTATCAATGCCGAAATCTGCGCATCTGCTCATACAAGGGTGTTTTTCATCGTCAAGCAAAAAAAGACCCTCTAATTCAGCACGTTTCTCGCCGTAACGAACAAATTCAGATGAGCCTCTACCGCCGACAAGCAAATGGACGGCATCTATAATAATCGATTTCCCAGCCCCAGTTTCTCCAGTTAAGACCGTCAGTCCCTTTTCGAAGGAAACGGTTAAAGATTCAATGATAGCAAAGTTTTTTATTGAAAGTTCCGCTAACAAATGCCGGATACCTCCTTCATGATTCTTGGGTGGCTCTTTTCTAAGGCATCGCTGCCTTACAATCGGATTTTGTGCGTTCAAAAAATTGTAATAGAAAAGAGCTTGAAACCTTCATAATAAACTCGAAAGATTTTATTACAAAAAAACAATTTATGCGAACACAGACCTTTTTATTAAAGCATATCCAAAAATCGTTTTGAAATGGTTGCTGTATCTTCCGGAGTACGGCAAATGATCAGTATTGTATCGTCTCCGCAAATCGTGCCTAATATCTCATTCCAGTCAAGATTGTCAATAAGTGCACCTATGGCATTCGCATTCCCAGGCAATGTTTTCATGACAATGTTATGTCCTGCAGAATCAATTTTAACAAAAGCATCCATTAATGAACGCTTTAGTTTTTGCAGCGGGTTAAAGCGCTGATCTGCCGGAAGACTGTATTTATATCTTCCATCAATCATCGGAACTTTTACGAGATGAAGTTCTTTAATGTCTCTTGAAACAGTGGCCTGTGTCACGTTAAATGCGGCATCCTTAAGCATGTCCACCAATTCATCCTGCGTTTCTATTTCATTTTGAGTGATCAGCTCGCGGATTTTTATGTGTCTCTGACCTTTATTCATTGGGCACCCCTTGTAACTGTATATTTATACTGAATATGTTATCTGATATTAAAGAAATTGTACACGTTTTTATAGGAAATCTGCAAACGTGCATATCCTTATTTTGATCATAACAAACAGGAATAATAGCTGCTCTATTATTCCTGTTCCGATTTTTTGCTTTTTAATTCGAGGTGCGCGCTTTGTACAACTTTTTCAATGGATTCCGGAATTTTCAGCGTACCCCGTTCATCATCACCGTTCCATCCAAGGTGAAGCAGGAATTCGATGTTGCCATCTCCTCCCGTAATTGGAGAATACGATAAATTAAGGCAATCATAGCCCTCTTTCAGTGCAAATTCAGTGATTGTTTCCAATACCATGATATGCGTTTTTGGTTCTCTTACAATTCCTTTTTTGCCTACCAATTCTTTTCCAGCTTCAAATTGCGGTTTAACCAGCGCTACACAATTACCCCCCGCAACAAGAATTTTTTTAAGTGCAGGAAGAATCAATTTAAGTGAAATAAACGAGACATCAATTGAAGCAATTTCAGGCAATCCCTTGGAAAAATCAGCTGGCGTGGAATATCTGAAATTTGTTCGCTCCATCACTACTACGCGTTCATCCTGACGGAGTTTCCACGCAAGCTGATTATAGCCAACATCAAGTGCATAGGAAAGCTTGGCCCCATTTTGCAGTGCGCAATCTGTAAATCCTCCTGTTGAAGACCCGATATCAAGAAGAATTTTATTATCCACTGAAAGGTCAAATTCATTTAAAGCTTTTTCAAGTTTTAAGCCGCCGCGGCTCACATACGGAAGCATGTTCCCTTTTATTGTAAGCTGCAGTGCAGGATCTACTTTCTCTCCCGGCTTTTCAATTCTTTCTTCATTTGCATAGACGAGGCCTGCCATAATCGCACGCTTAGCTTTTTCTCTCGTTTCAATCAGCCCTCTTTCAACGAGGAGAATATCAATTCTTTCTTTTTTCGAACTCATTCATTAAACCCTTTTCTCTTTCGCTTTTGATATGCTTAAAATCCGATCAACAGCAGCATCTGCTGTTAAACCAATTTCCTCCAGCAGTTTCGTTACGCTGCCGTGTTCAATGAAACGATCAGGAATCCCCATTCGATCAATGACGGCATCTGTAAAGCGGTGATCATGTGCAAACTCAAGCACTGCACTTCCAAATCCGCCTTGCAGAACAGCCTCTTCGATTGTAAGCACAGGCAAGTTCTCAGCAAAAATTTCTGAGAGCATTGCTTCATCAAGCGGTTTGATGAATCTGGCATTTACAACACGAACAGAAATATCTTTCCCGGCCAGACGTTCGGCTGCCTGCAGGGCCATTTCTATTGTTGTGCCAAATGTCAGAATAACTGCATCTGTTCCTTGTCTTAGAACTTCCCAAGTTCCGATTGGGATTTCTTTTAACTCGTCATCCATTTTTACGCCGATCCCGTTGCCGCGCGGATAACGAAGCGCAATTGGCCCATCATTATACTTCAGTGCTGTTTGGACTAAATGCTGACCCTCATTCTCATCCTTAGGCATCATCACAACCATATTCGGCAAATGTCTTAAAAAGGCGATGTCAAAGACACCTTGATGTGTTTCTCCATCAGCACCTACAAGTCCTGAACGGTCAATTCCGATGAAGACATTCAGGTTTTGACGGCAAATGTCATGAACGACCTGATCATAAGCACGCTGCAGGAACGTTGAATAAATAGCCAAAAATGGTTTCATATTCTGTGTTGCAAGTCCGGCGGCCACAGTAGTAGCATGCTGTTCAGCAATTCCGACATCAAACATGCGGTCAGGAAATTCGCTTGCAAAGCCCTCAAGCTTTGAGCCCACTGGCATAGCAGGAGTAATAGCAACGATACGATCATCTTCTCTCGCAATTCTCCTTACTGTTTCACTGACAAGACTGCTCCATGCAGGTCCTGCTGTTTCGCCTTTAACAAAGTCACCAGTTTCGATCTTATATGGGCCTGTACCGTGCCATGTGCCAATTTTATCTGTTTCAGCCGGCTGATACCCTTTGCCTTTTTTAGTGATGACATGCAAAAGAACCGGTCCTTTTGTTTTCTTTGCATACTGCAGATTTTCAAAAAGATCATCGTAATTATGGCCATCTACAGGTCCAAGATACGTAATTCCAAGCTCTTCAAAGAAAATGCCGGATACAAGCATATATTTCAGGCTGTCTTTTACACGTTCAGCTGTAGCTGCAAGCTTTCCTCCAACAGCAGGAATTTTCTTAAGGATATATTCTAATTCATCTTTTACCCACTGATATTTGCCGGCCGTTCTTAATTTTCCAAGAACATTATGAAGAGCACCAACGTTTGGCGCAATTGACATCTCATTATCATTTAAAATAATGATCATGTCTTTTTGTTCATGGCCGATATGATTCAGCGCTTCAAGAGCCATTCCCCCTGTTAAAGCACCATCCCCGATAATAGGAACGATATGATCTTTCGTTCCTTTCAGGTCTCTCGCAATAACCATTCCCATCGCCGCAGACAGCGATGTCGAGCTATGTCCCGTTTCCCACACATCATGTTCACTTTCATTGCGTTTGGGGAATCCGCACAGTCCCTGATATTGTCTGATCGTATCAAATTCACATGCACGTCCGGTCAATATTTTGTGAACATACGATTGATGTCCAACATCCCATAAAAATTTATCATTTGGGCTGTCAAAAATTTTATGCAAAGCAATTGTCAGTTCTACAACACCTAGATTCGGACCTATGTGCCCCCCGCTGACAGATAGCTTTTCGATCAGAAATTTGCGTATTTCAGCACTCAATTGCTCGAGTTCATTATTTGATAGCTTTTTTAGGAAGGAAGGGTCCTTGATTGATAACAGATCCAAATGGATCACTCACTTTCAGTCATAATTTCTAATTAGTTCTTTTCGTTTATTGTTTTCCTGTTTTCATGTGAAAAAGAGCCGCTACACAGCTGTGGTAACGGCGACATTTGTATCATTTCATGAAATTCTTCTTGTCATCCTGATATCCCGTGTTGTTTGGAAGAGATATGTATAAAATATGGTGTAAGTATAACATACCATATTGAAAACCTCAATTTGATGGTGTGCTATAACAGGGTTATGGCTTGTTTTACATGCAAAATTGAAAAGGGTGAGGTGGAACAGTTACTTAGTGGTTTAACATAAAAAAACGTGACATCCACAAGTCACGTTTTCCTTCTTAATGATCTCTCGAAGCAATCAAGTCGCATAAATCTCTAAGCAGACCAGACTGAATATTGATTTTTTCAAGGATGTGTTTCGCTGAGGAAATATGGTCTTCAAGCTTTGCCTTAGCCCCTTGTAGTGATAATAAAGAAGGATAGGTTGTTTTTTGATTGGTTTCATCAGATCCAACAGGCTTTCCTATTTTCGATTGCTGCCCTTCAATATCCAAAATATCATCCTGAATTTGAAAAGCGATGCCAATATGATAGGAAAATTCACGAAGGAGACTTATTTCTTCCTTTTTTGCATCAGACAGAATTGCACCTGCAACTATGCTGAATGCTAATAACTTTGCTGTTTTATGCTCATGAATATATTGTAAATCCTCAAGGGACAAGCTTTTCGCTTCACCAAGCATGTCTGCAACCTGACCGCCGACCATCCCTTCGATACCTGCTGCAAGAACCAATTCGCTGATGAGTTGTAAGCGTACATCAGCAGAAATACTTTGCTGTTCAGCAATCAGCCCAAAACTATGTGTCAGCAGTCCATCACCAGCAAGAATAGCAAGGGCTTCACCAAACACTTTATGATTTGTCGGTTTTCCCCTTCTAAGATCATCATCATCCATAGATGGCAAATCATCGTGGATGAGGGAATATGTATGGACCATTTCAACTGCACAAGCAGCCGGGATGCCAATTTCTTCGTTTTTCCCAAATGCATGCAGCACAGCTAAAACCAGGATAGGACGCAGTCTTTTGCCGCCTGCACTTAACGAATAAATCATGGATTCTTTAATGGATGACGGTGCCTGAAGCTGACTTATATATACTGGCAGCTTCTCTTCTATTCGTTCTTTTCGTGAAGAAAGAAAAGCGTCGAGAGCTGCCGTCATTATTCTTCCACCTGAAGATCAAATGGTGCAAGTTCCCCGTCCTCGCGAAGAATAAGATCCATTTGTTTTTCAACGGCCTGCAGTTTGTCATGACAAAGTTTAGATAATTTCATGCCATCTTGAAAATAAGCGATTGCTTTTTCTAAAGGCACATCACCCTCTTCAAGCTTTTCTACAATTTGTTCCAGCTCTTCCATTGCTTGTTCAAAAGTAACTTCCTTTTTCTCACTCATGCGCTTTTCGTTCCTCCACTCCTGTTACTTGACACACTAGTTGTCCATCTTGCATCTGAACGTGAAGTTCATCGCCTGATTTCACTTGGGAAATGCTTTTCACAAGATCTTCTTCATGGTAGGCGATGCTATATCCGCGTTCCATAATTTTCAGCGGGCTTAGTGCGTTCAGGTTTGCTGCCATGGCTTGAAATTTTGCCTGCTTTTGGCGATAAAGAACAGACATATCACGAGTCATTTTTGCAATTAACCGTTCATGCTTTTCTTTTTCCCGATTCACTTGGTCACGGGGATGCAGCCGGTATAATCGATTTTTCAATTGATCATACTTGTCCTTTTTCAGCTGGATGGACCTCATGCTTTCTTTTTGCAAAGACTCTACTAAATCATCAAGCTGCTGTTCTTTTTGCTGATACAGCTGCTTAGGATATTTGAAAGCATATGATTTTTGATAATATGCCAATTGTTCTTTTTTTGATGAAAGTTTTTCCTGCATGGCACGCAATAAGCGCGTTTGTCGATTTGACGTTCTTTCTAACAGTTCAGCAAAATGCGGCACTGCAAGTTCCGCTGCTGCTGTTGGCGTTGGCGCTCTTAAGTCAGCAACAAAATCCGCGATAGTGTAATCTGTTTCATGTCCAACAGCTGAGATGACCGGCACATCAGAATGAAAAATTTCTCTTGCCACTATTTCTTCATTGAACGCCCATAATTCTTCAATCGAACCTCCGCCGCGACCTACAATTAATACATCCAAATAACCTAATTCATTTGCATGTTTAATCGCTTTGACAACAGACGGACCAGCATGAATCCCTTGAACGAGTGCAGGCAGAATGATCACCTTTGCAGCTGGATAACGGCGGTTTATTGTGATCAATATATCTCTGATTGCTGCGCCAGTAGGCGAGGTAATCACGCCTACTGTTACAGGGTATTTAGGTATCGGCTTTTTATGCTTTTGGTCAAAAAGCCCTTCTTGTTCGAGTTTCTTTTTTAGTTCCTCGTATGCCAGATAAAGGTTTCCAATTCCGTCCGGCTGCATTTCTTTCACATACAGCTGGTAGTTTCCGCTCGGTTCATAAACAGATATTTCTCCTCGAAGGAGAACCTTCATGCCGTTCTCAGGTTTGAATTTCAGGGATGAATTCTGTCCTGCAAACATAACGGCAGCGATTCGCGCCTGTTCATCTTTTAACGTGAAATACATATGTCCGCGGCTGTGCATCTTAAAATTTGAAAGTTCACCTTTAATCCAGATATCTTTCAGATGAGGATCAGCATCAAACTTTCGTTTTATATACTTTGTTAAAGCCGTGACTGTCACATGCTTGATTTCACTCATTTTTAAACTGCTCCTTTAAAGCTCTTTTGCTGCATGTTTTCTTTCTGCTGAGATTTTAGCAGATTTAACGACGTTGTGTGCAAGCATTGTAATCGTCATTGGGCCTACTCCCCCTGGAACAGGTGTGAGGTGGCTTGCTATTTGCTTCGCATCTTCAAATACAACATCTCCGCACAGTTTTCCAGTCTCGAGTCTGTTGACGCCAACATCGATCACCACTGCACCTTGTTTAATATGCTCACCTGTAATGAAGTTCGCTCTGCCTACTGCTACAACCAAAATATCTGCCTGATTCGTAACTTCACTTAAGTTTGGCGTTCGGGAATGACAATAAGTTACTGTAGCATGTTCATTTAACAAGAGAATCCCGACAGGTTTGCCTACAATATTACTGCGTCCTACAACAACTACATGTTTTCCGGAAATCTCGATATTGGCAGATTTGATCATTTCAACAATTCCTGCTGGTGTACATGGCAGAAATGTATCTTCTCCAACCATCATTTGACCAATATTCAAAGGATGAAATCCATCTACATCTTTATCGGGAGAAATTTTTTCAATGACTGCTTTTTCTTTAATATGATCAGGAAGAGGAAGCTGAACAAGGATGCCATGGCAGCTGTCATCATTGTTATATTTATCAATTACATCAAGCAGCTCTTTCTCTTTCATTGATTCAGGAAAATGCTCGAGCGTAAATGCAACACCGATTTCTTCTGATGCTTTTTGCTTTCCTTTGATATATGAAATAGAAGCCGGGTGATTGCCTACTAAGATAACAACAAGACCAGGCTGAACACCTTGCTCTTTTAACTCTTGTACATCTTTTGCAAGCTGGGTTCTTTTTTCCTGTGCTAATTCTTTTCCGCTAATAATTGAAGCTGTCATTGTGTTGTTCCTCCTCTAGAGTGATTGGTTAACGTTCAATCGTTTGTTTAATATTCGAGAGGACACCATTAATAAACTTAGGTGATTGATCATCTCCAAAAGTTTTAGCAAGTTCAATCGCTTCATCAAGAGATACATTGACAGGGATTTCATCAATGTACATCATTTCGTATACAGCGAGACGCAAAATAGACCGATCCACATTTGCAAGTCTTTCAAGTTTCCATTTCACTAAATGCGGTTTAATTTGTTCATCAATTTCTGCTTTGCGTTCAATTGTTCCTAAAACAATTGAAGTCATAAACTCGTCTAATTCTTCTCCGTCAAGCGCATGTGACATCGCTTCTTTTGGATCAATATCACTTACATCTATCTGAAATAGTGCCTGAAGGGCTTTTTCCCTAGCTTCTCTACGTTTCATTTGTTCTTGCTCCTTTATGTACAAAAATGTCGAAATGTCATAAAAAGATAATATCATATTTTAAGGATAGAAGCACATCGGTAAAATCGATTTTTATAGAAATGACGAATAAAAAACTCGAATTATCATTTAATATTCGTCCTTGATTAAATGTTCAATCTATTTCAAGATCAAAAGCGCAGTCGTCTTTTACATCTAGCAAAGGGAATAAGCATTTTAAAAGGAAGGAGCTTTTTGCTTTTCTGTGAAATTGTCTTTATCACAGGGAGCAAGACGGGGATATCCACAAACAATAATTTTTAAAGGAACAAAAAAAACCAAAGGAAGAACTCCTCTGGCTTTACATTTCCTGGTCGATTTCAATTTCCTGTGATTTTGTTTCAAATTGAATTCCGACTACATGGATATTAATTTCGTTGATTTCAAGTGCTGTCATGTTAAATAAAGCTTGTCGCGTATTATCCTGAATACGCTGGGCTACCGTAGGGATTGAAACTCCGAACATCATGACACAATAAACATCAATTGTAATGCCATCTTCTGAAAGATCAACTTTTACACCTTTGCCGTGATTTTTTTTCCCTAAACGCTCAACTACTCCTGATGCAAAATTGCCGCGCATTTGTGCCACGCCTTCTACTTCAGAAGCCGCTATCCCGGCAATGACTTCAATTACTTCTGGAGCAATTTCAACCTTGCCAAGACCAGTTTCTTCATGAGTCATCTCAAGCAATCTGTTTTCTTTCAAGAGTCAGCACCTCCATATATTTTTCAAGCTTCCATTACTTTATGGATTTCTAAAAATTTAGTATTGAAATCACCTGAAACAAACGTTTCGTTTTCGAGCAGTTTTTGATGAAAAGGAATCGTTGTATGAATTCCTTCAATTACGAATTCCCCAAGTGCACGTTTCATCCTGGCAATCGCTTCATCCCGTGTAGATCCATATGTAATTAGTTTAGCAATCATGGAATCATAATAAGGCGGAATGGAATAGCCCGGATACACTGCTGAATCAACTCTAACACCTAGTCCGCCGGGCGGCAAGTACATTTCTATTTTACCAGGTGAAGGCATAAAATTCTTCTCTGGGTTCTCCGCATTTATGCGGCATTCAATCGCCCAGCCATTAAAAGTGACTTCATCTTGTTTAACAGACAGCGTCTCGCCAGAAGCGACCTTTATTTGTTCTTTAATCAAGTCAATTCCTGTTACCATCTCTGTGACAGGATGTTCTACTTGAATGCGCGTGTTCATTTCCATAAAGTAGAATTTGTCTTCCCGGTAGTCAAAAATAAATTCAACTGTACCCGCACCTGTATAATTCACTGCTTCTGCTGCCTTCACTGCAGCTCTACCCATTGTTTCGCGCATTTCCGCTGATAAGGCAGGAGAAGGCGTTTCTTCAAGCAGTTTTTGCAGACGACGCTGAATGGTACAGTCTCTTTCTCCTAAATGAATGACATTTCCAAGCGAGTCAGCCATCACCTGAATTTCTACATGTCTGAAGTCTTCGATGAACTTTTCAATATAGACTCCAGGATTGCCAAATGCTGTTGCAGCCTCCTGCTGAGTAATTTGAATGCCTTTAATCAGCTCCTGCTCTGTTTTCGCAACCCGGATTCCTTTACCTCCGCCGCCTGCTGTCGCTTTGATAATAACCGGATAGCCAATATCATTTGCCAATGAGACTGCATCACCGCTGTCTTTAATGATCCCTTGTGAACCTGGGACAATCGGCACTCCCGCTTTTCTCATCGTTTCCCTGGCAACATCTTTCGTACCCATTTTAGAAATAGCGTCTGCACTGGGACCGACGAAAATAATATTGCATTCATGACAAAGCTCTGCGAAATCTGCATTTTCTGCAAGAAATCCATATCCAGGATGAATCGCGTCACTTCCGGTCAGTTTTGCTACACTTATGATGTTCGTAAAATTTAGGTAACTGTCCTTTGAAGCTGTCGGCCCGATGCAAAATGCTTCGTCCGCAAGCTGAACATGCAGAGAGTCTCTATCAGCTTCAGAGAAAACTGCAACCGTTTCTACCCCCATCTCCTTGCATGCCCGGATAATCCGTACCGCAATTTCTCCTCTATTTGCAATAAGCAATTTGTTAATCATAGTTTCTCTCCTTACTCTGGTCTAACAAGGAATAATGGCTGGCCGTATTCTACAAGCTGCCCGTTCTCAGCTAAAATCTCAACGATTTCGCCTTTTACTTCTGATTCAATTTCATTAAACAATTTCATCGCTTCAACGATACAAACGACTGAATCTGCAGTAACCTTCGAACCAACCTTCACATAGTCGTCCGTCTCAGGTGATGATGCGGCATAAAATGTTCCGACCATAGGGGATGTGATTTTATGTAATTCCTCTTCTTGAACAGAAGCTGTTTCCGTTTCTTTCTTAGGTTCCGCTTTTACTTCCTGAAGTGCTTGAGCTGCTTGCGGCACAGGCTGCAAGTATTGTTCTCCAGCCGGCATTGCAACAACTTGACTAACAGATTTCTCAAGTTCATCTGAACGTTTTTTTAATTTAATTTTAGAACCTTCATGCTCATACATAAATTCATCAATGGAAGACTGGTCAATGAGTTTGATCAGTTCTCTGATTTCTTGTATCTTCAACATCTGTTGGCACCCCTATTCAAATTCTTGATGATTTTGACCATCTTAATTTAGTGATTAAGAAAGTATAAATGGTGTTCTGCATACATGTCTAGCTCCATCGCCCAACTCCTAGGCCTGACATCAATAAATCAAATCCTGGCCATTATTCTTATCTGTCATGCGTGCGCTAAACGGGCGATTCCGCTTTTCTTATTATAGTCTAGTACTAAAACGTAGTCCTATATTATACATCTTACGACAGGTGGGTGATATAATTCAATATTAATTCTTTCCTATTCTAGTTGATCTTAAAATGTGAGACTACTTTAAATTATAAGTTAAATCTGTAAAATATGAAACGTTTACAGCCAGAAAAGAAAAATTCCCGCTGTGCAAACGCACGGCGGGAACAAGATGTTTACTGATTTGACGGCTGTAAGGTAACGGCTACATCCTTCATATCTTCCATTTCACTGCTTACTAGCTGAATAATTTTATTTGCTTCAGTTTTAGAACTTTTTTCCGCTTTAACCGTTACTTGAACTTTCTGGCCATCGATGCGGACAAGTGCATCATCATATCCTTTTGCTTTTATAAAAGTTTCAAGCATTTCTTCTGTTGCATCAGCCTCGTCAATCGCATTTATTTCATCTTTGGCTGCACTTTTTTCTGCTGCAGAAGCATCTTTGCTGACAATTGTATCTTCAAGATTTTCTTTTCTTTCATTCCTTGAGTCTTCCAGCTGCATACGAATCGCTGCGAACAGATCATCATTTGAGACAGATACAACTGTCCCATCTTCCGCTTCTTCTACAGTTACTTCCCCTTTTTCATCTTCAGTTACTTCTTTTCCAATGTCTTTCGCAGCTTCAGCTTTTTCCCCTTTCTCAGCTTCGGCACCGGTTAGAGCTACATCCTGTTTCGTTTCTTCAGGAGTTGTAATATAGTAAACAGACAGAACAACAACTAAGCTTAACATTGTTAATAACCAAACCGTTTGTTTTTTCAGCATCATTCATGAATCCTCCTTTATTTCCCTTTTTTAGCTGCCACTGCAACACGATGGCTGGGGACTCCCAGCACTCTTGTTACCGCCTCAACTATTGATTTTTTTATTTGAATGTTATCAGCACCCGCTGCTACAACAAGCACTCCTCTAATTTCAGGTTTTTTCGTTTGCAGGATAATCGGAGTTTCCTGTTCGCCCTTTCGGATAATGACAACTGATTCTTCTGTATTACCATCATCAACTGTCCTCTTTCCCCCTTGAGGATCTGTTTCTTCTGTCGTCTGGTTTTGAGTCACGGTGTTTTTTTCAAGAACTTGTTCTGATGTTGCTTCCACATTGACAACAACCGTAACGTTCTCAATGCCTGCCATAGACTCCAGCGCTTCTTTTAGTTGATTTTCATATTCCTGCTCATATTTATCGATCGATCCTGTCCCCCCCTCGTCTCCAGAGGGCTTAAAAACATCGGTATCTTTATCTGAGGAAGATGTTAGACCGGAAACTTGTTCTATTTGAGTTAAACTGGTGTCCTTTGAAAGAAGATTGCTGACAAGCATAAATCCGATTCCAAGAGCCAGGACGATTAAAAAATAATGATACTTGGCAGGTTTTTTTCCGCCTTCTAAACTTAATAAATTTTTTATTTTATGAAATAAATTCTTTGAATCACTCATTTGTGCTGCCCTCCCCCCCCGTCCATCTTCAAGGATATTTTCTCAGGTTCGATCTCCCAAATATTAGCTAAATATTCTTGTATCTCTGATGCTTGATCTATCTCTTTTTCAGGCTCCGACTTCTCTGAAGAATTTATATCTACTGGCTGAATGGTTTCTATTGCTGCAGAACCTTTTTCTGCTGCTTCAACAAAAACATTAATTCCAAGAAGTTTTTCATGATTCCCTTCAAAGGACTCATCTACTGAAAGTGAGACTTTTTTAATCGTTAGATCATAGCTTCGCACCAGCTCCTCTTTTGCCTGCTCTTTTAATTGGACAGCCATGTTTTCTAAAATATATGCATCATTTGAAGCTTGTATTTCTTTTTTCTGCAAATCTATCAAATTTTTTATTTCTTCTTCGTTTGAGGGGTTTTCTGACTGAAGTTCAGCTACGAGAGAATTGATGTCTGCTGATAATAAATGAAAGATTGGTGTAAGGATAATGACAATGAGCAGAAGGCTGATGACCATCTTGGCATACTTTTGCATCGCTGAATTAGGAAGAAGCAAGTCAATGATGACGGCAAGCATAATAAAAAGAATGATATTCGCAATCCACTCTGTTAAAAAAGACATGCTTGCTTCCCCCTAACGCACCATCATGGTAATATTTCCAGCCGCGATAATGACGGTTATGCTTAAAAAAAACATTAACGAGACAATGGCGAGCGCTGCAAAAATATAGATGACACTTTTGCTTATAATATCGAGGCATTTAATAATGGGTCCTCCGCCCAGGGGCTGCAGCAGTGCAGCGGTAAATTTATAGATAAAGGCAAGCGTCAGTACTTTTATTGCCGGAAATGCAGCAATTAAGAGCAGGATGGCCACCCCGATAATTCCAACGGTGTTTTTCAATAGCACAGAAGCACTTATGACTGTATCTGTGGCATCTGTAAACATCCGCCCAAGTACTGGTATGAAGTTGCCTGTCACAAATTTAGCCGTTCGGATCGCCATACCGTCAGAAACTGCAGCTGATGCGCCTTGGACTGAAATGACTCCCAGAAAAACGGTAAGAAATGTACCAAGCAGGCCAACTCCTATATTCCGCAGAAGCTGTGCAAGCTGAGTCACTTTGTATTGATCAGTCAATGTACTTACAATGCTGAGCAGCGCTGACAGGAATAAAAGCGGAAGAACTATCTTTTCAATCAAAACCCCGCTTGTGTTCATGAGGAAAAGAATGACAGGATGGAAAAACGCCGCTGATATTAGTCCACCGGATGACGCCATTAATGCAAGAAGCAGGGGGATGAGAGCCAAAATAAAGCTAGTCATTGTTCGAATGGCTTCCACTGTATAGTCAATCGCAATATGAAAACTATTCAGGGCAATAATTATTAACACCATATAGACAAGTGCATAAGCCACCTTGCTTACAGTACTCTGGCTGAAAGCATCCTGCAGCAGCTGCAAAAGCATACTGAATATCGTCAGCAGAATGAGGGTGCCAAGCAATTTACCGTTTGCAAGAATTTCGTGGAAAATATATTTAAAAAGCGCTTTTGTCCATTCCTGGAAGGATAATTCCTTTTCTCCATTTAAAAATTGAAGCAAGCTTCCCTTTTGACTCTCTGGAAGATACCCTCCATACTCTGTCATAATGTCATCCCAGAATTTTTTGATTTCCTGAATTCCGAGCTTGTCTATTTGCTGATCAACTAAATCCTGATGCGGTGGAGGGGGAGAAGCTTGTACAATGACAGGAGATAAAAAGAAAAGAAAAAAGATAGCAATGATTCCTTTTTTCATTTTACTCACCCCTTAAAAACCTCACTATTATGCTGGTATAAAACTAATAATTGTTTCGATAATAACGGTCAAGATTGGAACAGCCATTGCAAGAATCAGGATTTTTCCGCCAAGCTCAATTTTTGAGGCAATGGCGCCTTGTCCAGCATCCTTTGTGATTTGTGCCCCAAATTCAGCAATGTAGGCAATTCCAATAATTTTCAAGATGGTTTCGACATACATCATGTTTATATTTGCATTCAGCGCTATTTTTTCAATCATCGTAATGATTTGGGAAACTTGATCAACGAGAAATAAAAAGATGACACAGCCGACAAAGACGACAAGCATAAACGCATATGTCGGCTTTTGTTCTTTTACAATCAAAGCAAGAAAAGTAGCGACTAAACCAAGTCCGACAATCTGAATAATTTCAATCGCTAAGCCCCCCTAGCCCTGGAAAAGGAAGACTGATTTTATTTTTTGGAAGAGATCCTCAACAATGGAAGCTACCATGAACAGAATATATATAAATCCAAGCAATGTGACCCATTGTGCATACTCTTTCTTTCCCATTTGATCGAGTATTGTATGAAGAAAGGCTACTACAATTCCAATTCCAGCTATCTGAAAAATGATATTTACATCTACTCCCATTGCATGTAATCCTCCTGACTGCTACATCAATAAAATAACGAGCAATAATCCAGATAAAAAACCTAAGCTTTTAAGCATTGTTTCATAACGGCTTTGTTTATCAAGCGCGTCTGCTTCTTCTCTTTCCAAATGTGTCAAGGTTAATCGGATATGCTTTTGCTGTGAGGAAATATCATGCTGGCCAAGCGTTTCTCCAAATTGCTTTAATATTTCATATTCACCCTGCTTGAAAGCGGTCATGCGCCAAACTTCCTGAAGACTGCTTTCCCAAGCAGCCTTGACGCTCGTATGTCCCGCTGATAAGCGTTTGGAAAACTCTTCAAAGAACCAGGAAAGCGGCTTGGGCATTTGTTTTGAAAGAGTCGCGGCAGCTTCCTTTAGCGGTGTATGGGCATACATAATTTCAGCTTCTAAAGCCTGCAGCGCAACCTTAAGCTGTCTTAGCTGCCTCGGACGCTCGCTTATGTGTCTAGCCACTTCAAAACCTGTCCATGTTGTCGCCAGCAAGATAAAAACAGCACCAAGTATTTTAATCATGAAGGAATACTCATTTCATTTTTTAATAGACGATGGTCTCCGTCCAATATTCTTTGAACGGTTCCTGGTCCTCTAGATCTAGATAGCTCGAAATAGCGTTTAAAGATTCCGTGATCCAGCAACGGCTTAATGGTCGGACGGGAAAGCAAATCTGCCAGAGAATGCCCATGAACTGAAATGAATAGTCCGACACCAGCATGCACGGCTTCTAAAATAGCTTCTGTATCTTCCATTCTTCCAACCTCATCTACTACCAGAACTTCGGGACTCATTGATCTGATCATCATCATCATCCCTTCAGCTTTCGGACATGCATCAAGCACGTCCACTCTCTCGCCGAATTCATGCTGCGGAATTCCATTAATGCACCCTGCAATTTCTGACCGTTCATCGACAATTCCAACTTTAACGGATGGAATGCTGCTTTTTCCTGTACTCATAATCCTGGCGAAATCACGGAGAAGTGTTGTTTTTCCTGTTTGCGGAGGCCCTATAATCAGTGTGTTAAGCCATATTTTGTCATAACAGCTTGGAATATAAGGTTCAGCCATTCCAAGTTTCTGTCTTGCAACCCGAATGTTAAAGGAAGTCACATTTCTGATTGCTTTTACTGAACCATTTTCAGTAATCACACGTCCGGACAAACCGACACGGTGTCCTCCCTGAATCGTAATAAACCCTCGCTTAAGCTCTTCCTCTAACGTGTAAATCGAGTATTGGCTTAACTCATTTAATAAAGAAATACCATCTTGATGCGTCGCTCTGCATGGTAAAAACACAGGCTCGCCTGAAATCACAATTTCTACTCTTTTTGAAATCCTGATGCGGATTTCCTCCATTTTATCCAGAGCTCCCTGCGGCAGGTTCTGAATTTGATTTCTAATTGCTTCAGGAAGCAGCTCGAAAATCTCGTCCAATTGGCTTCCTCCTTGCATAGTTCTCTTGATACTCTAATGTTTATGCCAGCTTGGACACAATATGACTTTAAAGTTACTTGTAAACGCCAATTAATATAAAGGCTACGCCGATTGCGATAAAAATAAGTTTTGCATAGGAAAGCTGTTCGGCAATCTGAAAAATTCCGATTGTCATTGTCAAAATGAAAATGATGGGACCAACGATAGCTAACAAGGAATTAATTAATACGGCTTTCCTCACATCATTAAAAACGAGCATCAAAATAGCTGCCGTCATTTCAATGCTTGCAGATAAAAACCGTAAAAGAGCCATTGACCTTACAGCTGGATCTAAATTAGCGAGGTAGTGTTTCATCTTGTCCTCCTCCATGTTTATTACTAAAACTTATGAGGAGAGAAGGATGATTAGACAAAAAGAATTCTTGACAGAATTTTCAGATTTAATAATAATTAGAAGAAAGGGGGATGTGTCATGGGATTTGGAGTAGAAGCTTATGAATTATATAACTATTTGCAATGGGTACTTGGAATTATGATTTATATCTTCCTTCCTGCAGTATTTCTTTTTAAAACGGGGAAAAGAAAAGAGGAGCAAGGACAAGCCTTTCAGACGCAGCCAATATTTAAGGATAGAACAATAGAGGATGCGCCTTGGTCAGCTCCGACAGGCAGAAAAGGAGCTGACAGAAAAGTCCGGTTTTGACTTGACTGGCAGATCCGTTCTGACCGAGGAGTTAGGCGCTGTAGCTGGACGCAGATAACTTTATTTTATTTTCCACAACCAATTACCTTTTATTATTTCCTAAATAACAAAAAACTCCATCTGAGCCAGATGGAGTTTTTTAAAGTGATACGAAAGTATATGATTTTGCGCAATGATGGCGAGCGTAATCACCCAACTCCTCGGCTTTTCGTGTCTGCGCAAAACGGGCGATTCCGCTTTTCTAAATTACGCTCTTGATACGTATGAGCTGTCAGTAGTATTAATAATAAGAACGTCTCCTTCATTTACGAAGAAAGGCACGTTAACAACTAAGCCAGTTTGAACCTTAGCAGGTTTTGTTCCGCCTGAAGCTGTATCGCCTTTAATGCCAGGTTCTGTTTCAACAACTTCTAATTCAACTGTATTTGGCAGTTCAACACCAAGTGTTTCGCTTCCGAACATCATGATTGAAACTTCCATGTTTTCTTTTAAAAATTTCAATTCATATTCAATTGCAGCTTCAGATAATTCAACTTGATCGTAGGATTCTGTATCCATAAATACATGCTGATCACCATTTGCATATAAGTATTGCATTTTACGGTTTTCAATTTGAGCTTTCGCTACTTTTTCTCCTGCACGGAACGTTTTTTCCTGTACAGCACCTGTGCGCAGGTTACGAAGTTTTGAGCGAACGAATGCAGCTCCCTTACCTGGTTTTACGTGCTGAAAATCCATTACACGCCAAATGCCGTTGTCCACTTCAATTGTTAAACCAGTACGAAAATCATTAACTGAAATCATTTGTGTTCCTCCTATGTAAATCTTGCTTTTTATCAGTTGGAAGCTTTCATTATAAAATGATAAGCTCTTTTGGAGAATGAGTTAGAGACTCATTGCCAGCTTCTTTTACGATTGTATCATCCTCGATACGCACTCCGCCAAGCTGTGGAATATAGATGCCCGGCTCAACTGTTACAACCATGCCCGGTTCAAGTACTGTTTCAGATTTCATGGAAAGTGACGGACCTTCATGCACTTCCATTCCAAGACCATGCCCTGTTGAATGGCCGAAATATTCCCCGTAGCCGTTCTCAGAAATATAATCTCTGGTGAGTGCATCTGCCTCGATACCAGTCATGCCAGCTTTAATTCCTTTCATTCCGCGCAGCTGTGCTTCAAGTACAATTGAATAGATCTTTTTCAGTTCATCACTTGGATCTCCTACAGCAATCGTTCTTGTAATATCTGAACAATATCCCTTGTAGTATGCGCCAAAATCCATCGTTACAAAATCGCCTTTTTCAATTTCTTTTTCGCTCGCTACACCATGCGGCAATGCAGAACGGTGTCCTGATGCAACTATAATATCGAATGATGAAGAAACAGCCCCCTGCTTTCGCATAAAAAATTCAAGTTCATTCGCTGCTTCGATTTCTCTTATGCCTGGGCGAATAACGGTTAAAATGTGCTTAAATGCAGCATCTGCAATCTCCGCAGCTTCCTTTAATATCTTAATCTCTGCTGCAGACTTAATCAAGCGTAACTTTTCTACCGCACCAGACACAGGAATAAACTCGATTTCTTTTAATGCTGCCTTGTATGCTGAATAAGAAGCAAAGGATAAATCATCCTGTTCAAAACCCAGTCGTTTAATATTCATTTTTTCTGCTTGAACTGCTACCTCTTCAAGGATTGGACCTTTGTGCTGAACAATCTCAAAGCCTTCCACCTGTTTCGCAGCCTGCTCTGTGTATCTGAAATCGGTAATAAAAACAGCCTTGGAATCAGTAATAAGTGCAACACCTGATGAGCCTGTAAAACCTGTCATATAACGGCGGTTATAACTGCTCGTAATAAAAATTCCATCCACATCAAGTTCTTTTAATCTGTTTCTCATTTTTTCAAGCTTCATATCATTTCTCCCCCATCCTATTATATAAAGCGAGTAAAGCATATTGATAACCATGGAAACCAAGACCGATAATCTGTCCAGCTGTTACAGGAGCTGTTACAGACTGATGCCGGAAAGATTCACGGCTATGTACATTTGAGATGTGCACTTCAATAACCGGGAGTGAAACACTTGCAATAGCATCTCTTATTGCATAGCTGTAGTGGGTGAAGGCACCGGGATTCATCACGATTCCATCATATTGCTCATCAGCCTCATGAATAGCATCGATGAGATCCCCTTCATGATTAGATTGAAAACACGTAACCTGAAAACCTTGTTTTTCTGCAAAAACCATCAGTTCCCGTTCTAAGTCAGTAAGGGTTTTGCTTCCATAAATATCTGGTTCCCTAAGTCCCAGCCGATTGAGGTTTGGTCCATTAATAATTAAAAAATGTCGCATCTAAAAACTCCCTTTTAAGAAATGCGCAGCACCTTGTTCAGTTCTGACAATCCGCCCTTTATTGTACGATACCCTTCAACATAAGGTCAGCTTGTGCAGGAAGGTCTAAAGAGCTGCCCCTGACTGCTAAGCAGAAAACGAATACATTAATATACGACAAAAAAATAGAATGTTCAATTTATGAACATTCTACCATAATTGCTGATGACTTTCCTTAATGTTGGGAATGCGCTTGAGCATTTTTTTTGCTTACTATTTCATTATGCTCGAAGGAAATGGTATAGCCTACAAAAACTCCATATAAGATGTATAAACAGATTGTAGTCACTGAAGTCATCCGATCAAGCTCAAAAACAGATTTTAAGTTTGGAAAAATTGGATTGAGAAGAAAGAAAACAAGCGCCCACAATACAATTCCATAGGCAAGACCCACATACATGGATGAGAATCTTTTCAGCACAAAAAAGTAGATGAGGGCAGCCACAATCGACAGAAGTCCGATGCCGAAAACAGCAACAAAATTTCCGAGCACACCATTTTTCCAATCCCCTAAAATAAATGGCTGCAGAAGTAAATTCGGGCTGATCTCTGTAAGGTTTAATGCATAAGCTAAATAACCGAGCAAACTCCAGAAAACACCACCGGCAAATCCAGTGAACATTACTCTGACAATAAAAGGAATTGATTCACCTGGCTTATCTGGATCCCTTTCTTTTTCACCGGCAGAATTTGACTGAAAATCATCTGACATATGTACACCTCCTGCTATTAGTATGTACACATGACATGATCCATCATGCATAATAAGGAAATCCAGCTTGGGTAATAGGATTGGCAGCTAATTTTAAACAAAAACAAATGTCTAGTAAAAGAATCGAAGGATATACTAGTAAAAATGATGAAGTTCACAAAGAATTAAATACAACTGCCTAGAGGTTTATCTTGTTTTTATGTAGAATATAAACATAACATTCTCTTCACCCTTAGTTTAAAATCATTTAAAAAAGAGAATAGATAGGTAGGTTGGTGAAACATGTCAAAGCAGAACAAGCCTGCATATGGCGGGCAAGCAGTGGTAGAGGGCGTCATGTTTGGCGGAAAGCATCATTATGTTACGGCAATCAGGCGCAAAAATAAGGAAATTGAGTATCTTCGATTACCGCGAAAATCAAGCAGTATGATGACAAGCTTAAAAAAGATTCCATTTATTCGCGGCATCGCAGCTATTATAGAAGCAAGCGCAAATGGAACAAAGCACTTGAATTTTTCCACAGAACGGTACGATCTCGATCCTGCCGAGGATGATATTTTAAATCAGCCTAAAAAAGAATCAAAGCTTACCATGCTTCTAGGTGTTGCAGCAATCGGTGTCCTTTCCTTTCTCTTTGGAAAATTCATTTTCACTTTAGTCCCGCTCTTCCTGGCAGAGCTTACAAGACCTGTATTCTCTTCTGATTTCGCACAAATATTAATTGAAGGGTTTTTCAAATTAATTCTTCTGCTGGTCTATATTTACGCAATATCGTTTACTCCGCTGATTAAGCGTGTCTTTCAATATCACGGTGCAGAACACAAAGTCATAAATTGTTATGAAAATGCTCTGCCATTAACAGTGGAAAATGTCCAAAAGCAAACCCGTCTGCATTATCGATGCGGCAGCAGTTTTCTCTTATTTACAGTCATCGTCGGGGTATTTGTCTATATGCTCGTACCAACAGAACCTTTATATGTACGTGTATTAAACAGACTTGCCTTGATTCCAGTCGTCATCGGCATTTCATTTGAAGTCCTGCAATTCACAAACAAATTAAGAGATGTTCCGGTATTAAAATGGTTAGGCTATCCCGGTTTAAGTCTTCAGCTGCTGACAACAAAAGAACCAGGTAATGACCAAGTCGAAGTAGCAATTGCAAGCTTCAATGAATTGCTCCGAATGGAAAAAGAAACTGAAGAAGGTATAAAAACTGAGCAAATTGTATAAGCTGAACTTCATTAATTCATTTTCATCTTGGGAGGTGGACTCATGAAAAATCGTATGAATCCATTTGTGATGATTGTGTTAGCTCTTGGAGGAATTGGGTTTATCTTGACGCTGATCAACAGACCCGCATTCCTATTTAGAGAAATGCTGATATTCGTTATTGTTCTAGCCATCATCTTTTTTGTTGTTCGTTACTTTACTAAACAAAAAATGGGGAAAGACTCCTCCTCATATTCGAAAGCTGCTAAACAATCTAAAAAACGTTTCAGTGAGCGCAATTCAAACGGCTCCCATTTGAAAAGTGTTTCAACGCCAAAAAAGAGCAGCAAAACATCGACTGCCCTGAAAAAGAAACAAGCATCTCATTTAACGGTCATTGAAGGGAAAAAAGGAAAAAAGAAAAGCAGGGCATTTTTTTAAAAAGCTCATAACTTGATATTTAAAGTCAGTTTACGCGGAAATAAATTTCTGAGCGAAACAACAACCTATTGAAAACCTTTTAATACGTCCATTTCTTCAAAAATAATTCAGTACGACTTCTTCCTAGCTCAATGAGAGCTAGTTTTTTTTGTTCAGTTAAGTCAAATTCTGTCGTCAGAATACTTTCCACTGGCAAGAAGATTATGTTCTTTTCATGTCTGCTTGCAATATGACGGGCATCATGCGCCTCCTTCATTGTTTCAAAAAGAGCGCCATACATTTCAATGGCGTTGCGTATGTTGTTTCTTGGTCTCTCTTCTTCCCTCGGACTCAATTTCACCCCAAGAACAGGTCGTGCTTGAATAGATTTCTTCTCCTTAAAAAGCCATATTGGAAAATTGCTTAATACACCGCCATCTACAACGATATTGGTTCCACTGGAAGTTGTCAGTTTAACAGGCTCAAAAAAATAGGGAAGACTGCAGCTCATTCGAACAGCTCTTGCAACAGAAAATCGTTCTGGAATTAGGCCGTACCTGGGCAAATCATCAGGCAAAACAATAATTCTTCCGTTGGTAAGATCAGAAGCAATTATTTTCAGTGACCCGTGCCTTAAATCTCCAAATGTAGAAACCCCCCTGTCTTTCAGCTTGCCGGCTATCCACTCTTCAAGCTTTACACCTTTATATAGCCCAAGCCGCCAATATATATTAATCCATTTCATAAATTTAAACGGAAGAATGGATGGATTTTTATCTAATAATTTACCAATCTCTATTTCATCCATCATTCTTTCGACTTCATCGCTGCGATATCCTGCAGCAATAAAAGCAGCAATGATTGATCCAGCGCTGGTTCCTGCAACCCTGATAAATTGCAGCCCTCTCTGCTCAATTGCCTGATATGATCCAATAAGTGCAAAACCCTTTATTCCGCCGCCAGAGAAGACGCCATCAATGTACAAAGAAGTTCCCCCCCTTCTCCCTATCTTACATTGTAAGATGAGTATGCAGGAAATAGACCTTTGATATTTATGATGGATTCATGCTTCACTAATCCAATAATATAAGAAAAGCGCAAGCGCCCTTGCAGGCAGAAAAGCCGAGACATCGATTCGCAATATTATCTACGTTCCAACAACTTAAAAAAGACGAGGGCTATTGTTCACCCTCGTCTTTTTAAGAATCGCTGTCTTGTTCATTTTGTTTTTGAATGGCACGCAGAGCTGCAACTCTTGTTTCGTCTCCTTCAAAGAACTGCACGAGATCACCAATGCGATCAATAGCATTCCAGCTGAGATGATGTTCGATGCCTTCTACATCATTGTAAATTTTTTCTTCATCCACGCCAATCAGCCTCATGAATTGTTCAAGCAGTTCATGGCGATAAACAAGGCGTTTTCCAATTTTTTTGCCTTTCGGCGTTAATATGAGTCCACGGTATTTTTCATATATGAGATATTCATCTTTATCAAGTTTTTGGACCATCTTCGTTACTGAGGAGGGATGAACGGATAAAGCTTCCGCAATATCAGATACGCGGGCATACCCTTTTTCTTCTATTAATATGTAAATCTGTTCAATATAATCTTCCATACTTGGTGTTGGCATATGGTCCCCTCCAAAAAAACGTTCAATACATAGGAAATCATTACAAGTGTACACTAGTTTATATTCAATGACAAGGAAGCCTTCGATTTAAAACCCGAAAAGAAAAGAGCTGGAAATCCAGCTCTCTCTGTTATAGCCCACACTTTAATTGTGCACCACAGCTCGTACATGTATTACAGCCGCCGATATCTTCAACCGTACCTTCGCGGCAAACCGGGCACGTATTACCTACTTCGTTCCCGATTGTCACATTTGTTGATCTTAATGCTTGAATCGTATCTACAAGCACGACTTTTCCCTTATCCTGAGCAGGTGCCTCTTCGTTTTCAGAGAACGTATTTTCCTCCGCTTTTAAAGTAAGAACCTGCGTGTCACGGCTTCCGTCAACGTAAACCGTTCCGCCTTTTGCTCCGCCTTTATATAAACGTTCATATACTTTTTGAACTTTATCAACCGTATATCCTCTTGGTGCATTGACTGTTTTGCTGATTGAACTGTCAATCCAGCGCTGAATCACACACTGTGCATCCGCGTGAGCTTCTGCGCTGAGCTCCATTGCTGAAATAAACCATTTAGGCAGATTGTCAGGATCTGCTTCTGGATGCTGATCCAGATATTCCTGCACGATATCCGCTTTCACTTCAATGAACTTTCCTAATCTTCCGCTTCTGTAATAAGAGAAAGAGAAGTAAGGCTCTAAACCAGTGGAGACGCCAACCATTGTCCCTGTGCTGCCTGTTGGAGCTACAGTTAATAAATGTGAGTTTCGAATGCCGTATTCTTTAATTTCATCTAAAAGATCAGCCGGCATTTTGCTCATAAAACCTGTCTTTGTGAATGCATCACGTAAACGGTTTGTTTCTTTTTCTGTTTCACCAGTCAAGAATGGGAAGCTTCCTTTTTCTTTTGCAAGCTCCACAGAAGCCTTATAAGCCGTTACAGCAATCGTTTCAAATACTTGATCGATTAATTGATTGCCTTCTTCTGAGCCGTACTCTGTTTCACAGTAGATCAGAAGATCGTGCAAGCCCATAACACCAAGTCCTACGCGGCGTTCGCCTAAAGCTTGTTTTTTGTTATCTTCTAAGAAATAAGGTGTAGCATCTATTACGTTGTCCTGCATGCGAACACCGACTTCTACAGTCTTTTTCAGTTTTTCAAAGTTAACCGTTTTGTTCTCTTTATCTGCCATTTCAGCAAGATTTACTGCTGCGAGATTGCAGACAGAATACGGTGCGAGAGGCTGTTCTCCACACGGATTTGTTGCTACTACCTTCTGACCATAAGCCTTTGCATTCGTCATGTCGTTCGCATTATCAATGAAGAAAATGCCTGGCTCTGCTGAATAGGTCGCACAGATGTTAATTAAGTTCCAAAGCTCTTTTGCTTTAATTTTACGGTATGTGCGGACTTTGTAGCCAAGCTTTTCCCATTCACGAACATCTCCATGATTATGCCAATCTTCGTTGTAAGCTTTCATTTGCTCTTCATCATAGCTCTCAACATCCGGGAAGCGAAGTTCATATTCCTCATCATTTTCAACAGCATCCATAAAGTCTTTTGTTAATGTGACTGAAATGTTGGCACCTGTAAGGAATTCAGAGTTATGAACGCTGTATGTTCCTCCAGTAACCAGCTTCAGCTCTGCATCTTTAATGATTTTTTCATTAAATCCGCCTAAGCCCGGAATTTGTTTGTAGTTCATAATGCTCTGGTACATCGCGGTTTCCTGCTCTGTCAGCGGTTTGAACTTTAATTTTTCCTGAGCGTATTTTTTGATTGTATCGTCATTCGTATTTTCTATTAAATAGCGTAAAATGCGAGGATTCTGCATTTTTGAAATAATGAATTCAATAATGTCAGGATGCCAATCGGCAAGCATGATCATTTGGGCGCCACGCAAATTGTTACTCCTCTTTTCTAGAGGGGCCAGGTCATTTCTGCCTGGCTCTCATGTTTTCACATGAGTTCGGACTCTATCATCAAAACCTTTATTAAAGGCTTTGTCTCGCGCCTCGGAAGAATGCTCTCCCGATTTACTCACACCACGTATTTAAAGGTGTTTTCAATAGTCTCTGAACGTTCGTCTTCATTTCCAAAGACGCTTCGCTGCTGATTGCCCATTGTATATCTTTTTCATTTTTAAACCTTCACGCTCACTGTTGCCAGTCACGTTGTGGTTGAAAAAGCTTTAGGGTGTTCCAGCAATTCACGAGATTTTAATCCCGCCGTGTGGACTTATTTTTTAACGGGATCCGCCCTGCTCAACAAGATGAGTCAGCTTTGCTATATCATCAAGCCATGATACAGAGCCTGAGGATTTGCCGTTCACTCCTCGTGCAAGCGTATTTCTTGGACGAAGTGTTGATCCGTTCGTGCCAACTCCGCCGCCTCTGCTCATAATTTCCATGACTTGCTTGCGGTGTTCTGAAATGCCTTCCCTTGAATCTTGGACAAATGGCATCACATAACAGTTGAAGTAGGTAACGTCAGTTCCTGCCCCAGCTCCGTACAGCACACGTCCTGCAGGAATAAAGTTCATGCTGACTAATTCCTGATAGAATTTTTGAAACCATTCCTGGCGCTTCTCTTCAGTTGTCTCAACAGATGCAAGTCCAGTAGCATTTCTTTTTGCAATTTGCTCATAGTAGACTTCAAGCGGCTTTTCTATCACATCTAATGAGCGAAGAATGACTCCTGTTTCAATCTCTTCAGGCTTATCAAGAGAATGGCGGTATTCTTCCTCAACTTGAACAGTTGCCATTTTTGTCTGCCAATCAATCTCTAGGATGTAGCCAAGTCCTCTAGCCGGGAATTTAGGATCTTCTTTGATCGTCAGAACAACGAAATCACCTTTTGACAGCGTCAGCTTTTCTGTGTCTTTAAACGTGTATCGGTCAAGCATGACTAAACGAGATACACCTTTGTGAGTCAATTTCATATCTTCTGTTATTGGGTGAACTTGGGGAAACAAAGAAATATCGTGGTTCAGTTTGTCCACATCAAGTTTTAAGTTTTCATTAAGGGCAACGGTCATTCAAACAACTCCTCTATCTATCTTTTACTTGATTAATTTATCATATCATCTTCTAAATATCAATATATAGTACTTCGTTTTTGTTTGATAATACTATATATTGATCGAAATTCAAAATGATTTTATTTTGTCAAATTGAAAACTGCATAAACAAAGCTGAAATAATGAGGAAAAAGAAGATAAGAACTCATTAATCGCTTTTTTTGAAGAAATTTGTCGGTTGCAAAATCTTCGAACAGCACAAAGCTAGAAAATTAAGGAATTTATTAAAAATATCAAAAAATTAAACAAAAGCGACAATTAAACTCGTCGCTTATCGTTTATAATTCCATTCTTCCGTACTGTACTTTTCTCTTGCTATTTTTTCTACATATGCCTGTTCTTTATCGGACAATGTATAGGATTCAAGTGTGATATCAAGCCCTTTTTCAAAGCCCTTTTTAAAAGCTTCTTTCGCTTCAGCAATCGTAACAGGGGTTGCTCGCACAGCATTAACAGCAACAGCTTTGTTTTTAAAATTCTTTTGCATCCGTTCTTTAACCCGTTCACTCGGGTACTTAAACAGATTGAAAAGCTTTTCTTCGTCCAAATCCAGCAAAATGGATCCGTGCTGGAGAATAACTCCTTTTTGACGTGTCTGGGCGCTTCCTGCTACTTTTCTTCCCTCAACAACAAGTTCATACCATGATGGTGCATCAAAGCAAACGGCAGAACGGGGATTTTTCAAGCCTTGCCGTTCTTCCTCTGTTTTCGGTACTGCAAAATAGGCATCCAAGCCAAGCTCCCTAAACCCTTGCAAAACCCCTTCAGATATCACTCTGTAGGCTTCAGTTACCGTTTTTGGCATGTCTGGATGTTCTTCTGATACTATGACGCTGTATGTCAGCTCTTGATCATGCAATACGCCTCTGCCGCCAGTAGGTCTCCGGACAAAGCCTAAGCCATACTTTTCTACTGCTTCGAGGTTGATCTCTTTTTCCACCTTTTGAAAATACCCCACAGAAAGTGTTGCTGGGTTCCATCCATAAAAACGGATCGTCGGAGGTATGATTCCTTCGCTATTCCAATCGAGCAACGCCTCATCCAAAGCCATATTAAAGGAGGGAGAGCAATTGCCTGAGTCAATAAATCTCCAAATTTCCTTCGTCATCATCAGCCCTCATTTTCAACTATTAGTTATGTAATTATTTTTCTTCGCCTAACCTAGTCTATCAAAAAGAAGGACCGGATGAAAATAATTATGTCTTATTCATAGATGACAATTTGTTTAAGCTTATATATAATAGTACTTGTCAAATAAGTATCAAGTTCATTGGAACTTAACATTAGAAAAGTAGCGTATAAAGGAGTCGGGTCAGCTTGACAACATGGATTTTTTTATTGATTTTATTAGGTACATTAGCAGCCTACACCATTTTTTCATATTTCTATCAGCGTAAAATTATGAAAACATTAACGGAAGAAGAATTCCGTGCCGGATACAGAAAAGCTCAGTTAATAGATGTGCGTGAGCCAAATGAATTTGATGGCGGACATATTCTTGGTGCAAGAAATATTCCTTTATCGCAAATGAGACAAAGACATAAAGAAATCCGCAAAGATCAGCCTGTCTTTATTTACTGTCAAAATACAGTGCGCAGCGGACGTACAGCTCAGATGCTTAAAAGAAAAGGCTACAACGACATATCTACATTAAAAGGCGGCTTTAAAGGCTGGGGCGGTAAAATAAAAGCGAAAAAATGAGATAAAGTCTGCATACTGTTCTGCAGACTTTATTATTTGTATATAAGATAAGCGCAAGCGCCCGTTTAGCGCAGGCATGACAGATAGGAATCGGGCAGAAAAGTCCGGTTTGTTCTGGCCGAGGAGTTGGGCGATTCCGCTCGCCATCAATGCGCAAATTCTTATACTTTCTTATCTCTTGAAAAAAGGATCCGCTTATGGCGAATCCTTTTTTGTTTCTTATTGTTTTTGGTAACGCAAAATCGGCTTTCTTGCTGCTGTTGTCTCATCAAGCCGGCTGACGACTGTTGTATGAGGTGCTTCCTGAACAATTTCAGGATTTTCTTCTGCTTCTCTTGCAATTTGCAGCATTGCATCAATAAAGGAATCCAGTGTTTCTTTTGATTCTGTTTCAGTAGGCTCAATCATGATGCATTCTTCAACATTCAATGGGAAGTAAATAGTTGGCGGATGATAACCAAAATCCAGCAGCCGTTTTGCGATGTCGAGTGTACGAACACCTAATTTTTTCTGACGTTTTCCTGAGAGTACAAATTCATGCTTGCAATGTCTGTCAAAAGGCAGATCGTACGCATCTGAAAGTCTTCTCATCATATAGTTTGCATTTAATACCGCATATTCTGTCACAGCTTTTAATCCATCAGGTCCCATTGTTCGGATATACGTGTAAGCACGGACGTTGATGCCGAAGTTTCCGTAGAAAGGTTTCACACGGCCAATAGACTGAGGACGATCATAATCAAATGTATATTTATTATCGCGTTTCACCAAAACTGGTTTTGGCAAATACGGAATTAAATCAGCTTTTACTCCAACAGGACCAGATCCAGGGCCGCCGCCTCCGTGAGGACCCGTAAATGTTTTATGAAGATTTAAATGAACGACATCAAATCCCATATCTCCTGGGCGTGCCTTACTTAAAACAGCATTTAGATTGGCACCGTCATAATATAGCTTTCCCCCAGCATCATGGACGATTTTCGCCATTTCCAAAATATTCTCTTCAAAAAGTCCAAGTGTATTAGGATTTGTCAGCATTAGTGCAGCTGTATCATTCCCAACAACACGTTTCAAATCTTCAAGATCAACTAATCCTTGATCATTCGACTTCACCGTGATGGTTTCGAAGCCCGCAACTGTTGCAGAAGCCGGGTTTGTGCCGTGAGCTGAGTCAGGAACGATTACTTTCGTACGCTTATTGTCTTTGTTTGCTTCATGATAAGCGCGGATCATCATTAGTCCGGTCCACTCACCATGAGCTCCTGCAGCAGGCTGAAGCGTAACCTCATCCATACCTGTAATTTCAATAAGATGCTCCTGAAGATCATACATAAGCTCAAGTGCACCTTGAACTGTGCTTTCATCTTGCAGAGGATGAATATGAGCTAAACCGGCCATACGCGCAACATTTTCATTGATTTTAGGATTATATTTCATCGTACAGGATCCGAGGGGATAAAAACCTGAATCAACACCATGGTTCCGATTTGATAGAGCTGTATAATGCCGCATAATATCCAGTTCTGAAACTTCCGGCAGTTCAGCTTCTTCAGAACGCAAATATTCACTTGGAATCAATTCCTCCGCTGATGCTTCAGGGACATCTAATGAAGGCAGACTGTAGCCTGTTCGGCCTGATTTTGTCAGTTCAAAAATTAATGGCTGATCTTGATTATTCATGTCCATCCCCCAATTCCTTAACAAATAAATCGATTTCATCTTTTGTGCGCAGCTCTGTTACAGCTACGAGCATATGGTTTTCAAACTCCGGATACACTCTTCCCAAATCAAAACCGCCAATGATGCCTTTTTCAATAAGCTGTGCATTTACTTCTTTTACCGGTTTGTTCAATTTAATGACAAATTCATTAAAAATGGCTCCATCAAATGCAGCTTCAACTCCATGCGCAGCAAATGCCATCTTTGCATAATTTGCTTTTTGTATGTTTTGCATTGCCATCTCTTTTACACCTTTTTTGCCAAGTGCTGTCATGGCAACAGAAGCAGCCAGTGCATTCAGAGCCTGATTTGAACAAATGTTAGATGTCGCTTTGTCGCGGCGGATGTGCTGTTCACGCGCCTGCAATGTTAAAACAAAACCGCGTCGGCCTTGATCATCTGTTGTTTGTCCGACTAGTCTGCCTGGGACTTTACGCAGCAATTTTTGAGTGACTGCAAAATACCCGCAGTGAGGACCGCCAAAAGCTGTTGGAATTCCGAACGGCTGTGCATCTCCAGCGACAATATCAGCTCCAAATTTTCCAGGAGGAGTTAAAGCCCCAAGCGCAAGCGGATTAGAAGATACGATAAACATGCTTTTTCCAGTATGGGCAATTGGTTCAATTTCTTTCAGCGGCTCAATTTGGCCAAAAAAGTTTGGATATTGAACAATAACTGCAGCTACTTCTTCTGACATTTCCGCCTTTAATGCATCAAGATCTGTAACACCATTCTTTACTGGAATTTCCACTACCTCAATATATTGACCTTTAGCATACGTTTTAAGAACGTCTCTGCTTTCTGGATGAACAGCTTTAGAAACAATGACCTTCTTCTTTTTCGTTTGTCCAGCTGCCAGCATTGCCGCTTCAGCTAATGAAGTGCCACCATCATACATAGAAGAATTAGCTGCATCCATGCCAGTAAGTTCTGCAATCATCGTTTGAAACTCAAAAATGGCTTGTAGCTCGCCTTGAGAAATCTCAGGCTGATATGGAGTATACGCCGTATAAAACTCCGATCTTGAAATCACATGGTCAACAATGATCGGCATGTAATGATCATAAACACCCGCACCCAAGAAAGATGCGTTGCTTCTTAAATCTTTATTTTTCGAAGCAAGCCCGCTTAGTTCCCTTACGAGTTCAGTTTCTGATTTTGCTTTCTTAATCTTATATTCTCCTTGAAAACGCACGCTTTCAGGAATATCTGAAAAAAGCTCATCTATTGAAGATACTCCGATCGTATCAAGCATTTCTTGCTGATCTTGATCTGTCATCGGCAAATAACGATGTTTCATGGATGTGTTCCCCTTTCAATCTCGTTCATTTTTTTGGTCGCTTATAAAAAGGTGTTGCCACTACGATTGCTTTTAAGCGCTTTTTACGGACTTGCACCTCTACCTCTGTTCCTGGCTCTGCAAAATCTTTTTCCAAAAGGGCCCAGCCAATGTTCTTCTTTAAAGTAGGTGATTGTGTGCCAGTAGTGACTTCCCCAATCTGTTCATCACCATTAAAAACTTCATATCCATGGCGGGGAATGCCTTTGTCGACCATTTCAAGTCCGACAAGCTTTCGAGCCGTACCATTTTCCTTCTGTTCTTTTAAAACCGCTTTTCCGAAAAAATCAGCCTCTTTATTTGGTTTTACAGCAAACCCAATGCCTGCTTCAATCGGAGTTATTTCCTTTGAAAGCTCCTGGCCATACAGCGGGAGGTTCGCCTCAAAACGAAGTGTATCTCTTGAACCTAGACCGCAAGGAAGGATTCCCTCTTCTTTCCCTGCTTCAAGGATGGCTGCCCACAATGAAGATGCGTCACCAGATGCACAATAGATTTCAAATCCATCTTCACCTGTATAGCCTGTTCTTGAAACAAGAGCTTTTACATGATTGATCTCAACGTCATCTTTAAATTTAAAGAACTTAATTTCACTTAGATCTGTTGATGTTAATTTTTGAAGAATTGATTCAGCTGAAGGTCCCTGAACTGCCAGCTGGGCAACATCTGATGATATGTTATGTAACTCTGTGTCTCCAAATTTGTGCGAGTCGAGCCAATTGTAATCCTTCTCAATATTCGAAGCGTTCACTACCAATAAAAAATGCGTATCTGATTTTTTATAAATCAATAAATCGTCAACGGTTCCTCCATCTTCGTAGCACATAGCAGTATATTGGGCACCGCCGTCTTTTAACAAGGAAACATCATTAGTCATCATTTTTTGAAGGAAAGCAAGACTGTCATTTCCCATAACGTCAATTTCACCCATATGTGAAACGTCGAATAAGCCCGCTCTTTCCCTGACTGCCTCATGTTCTTCTTTAATAGAAGAAAACTGAACGGGCAGATCCCATCCGCCAAAATCAATCGTCTTTGCACCATGTTCTTTATAAACATCAAATAAAGGTGTTCGTTTTAAATCCGTCATGATTCATTGCCTCCCCAAAATGGTATAAAAAAAGGACAGAGAACTCCCTATAAAAAAGGAAGTCTCTGTCCTTGCACCTGAAAGTTTACCTTGCCAAAATAACAAGGCTTTCCCCTTTGGTGGTTTGCTGCTTTCACAAACTCTCTCCAGAGTTGCGTCAAGCAAGAGTTCTTTTGCCTGAGAGATTCACAGATGTTTGCTCCTTCGGCGCTGCATGGTGCGGCATCTCAGATAAGTAATCTAAATAAGCCGCCAGCAGTCTCTCCCCTTGCTCTCATTCGCTCATATTTTCTATAAAACTGGTCATACTAAAAGATAACATTCTTTGACATTTTGACATTTTTGACAAAAGAAGCTAGCTAACTGAAAAGTATGTATGTTAGCAACTTTCTTACTTATTAACATCCTACCATTATGAACATCATTCATCAATCTATTTTTTTATTAATAATAAATAAAATTTATCATTTAATGTTCGTGTTTTACCCTAATTACTCGTATTTTATCATAATAACTTTCTTATTCACACCTTAAAGTGAACAATTTCATTTTATTCCACCTTTTTTGAAAGGGCTGTCATTTATGAATGTAAAAATCAATTTCGATTCATCCTGGCAAGATGCTTTCTTTACTAAATTAGAAGATGATGGACCTTGGGCCAACTGGGAAAATTATAAATTAGCCTGTGAAGTACAGAGGCATTTGATTGTTCCTTCATTTGAAGGTTTACAGGCACCAAGTCATCTGCCAGATTTCACACCGCTTCCTCACCAGTTGGAGGTCGCAAAGCAAGTAGTTGAGAATATGAACGGAAAAGCCATTCTTGCCGATGAAGTAGGGCTTGGAAAAACGATTGAAGCTGGCCTCATCGTAAAAGAATATATGATTCGTGGATTGGCTAAGAAAATCTTAATTCTCGTGCCGGCATCGCTTGTTTCTCAGTGGGCAAGAGAATTGCATGAAAAATTCTATATTCCTGCTGTTGAACAAAAGAAAAGTTATGTTTGGGAAGCATGTGATGTTGTTGTTTCATCTATTGACACGGCAAAACGAAGTCCTCATAGAGAAATCGTCCTTGAGCAGCAATATGATTTAGTCATCATCGATGAGGCTCACAAACTCAAAAATAATAAAACAAAAAACTATGAATTTGTTCAAAGTTTGAAGAAAAAATATTGTCTGCTGCTTACAGCGACTCCCATACAAAATCGTGTGGAGGAAATCTTTAATCTTGTTTCACTTCTTAAACCAGGCCACCTCGGGAACGCAGCTTATTTCACTGAAGTTTTTTCAGCTAAGAACCGTTCGCTTGATCATCATGAGCACTTACAGGAGCTTGTGAACAAAGTGATGATCCGAAACCGGCGCGGCGATACCGGAATTGACTGGCCTAAACGTCATGTCGAAACGGTCCAGATTGAGCTTTCTCCGACCGAAAGGAATTTGTATACTGCTATATCAAGGTTAAAATCATATGGAACAGCTGCAGCAAGCATGTTTTCTATAATGACGCTGCAAAGAGAAGCTTGCTCAAGCAGGGAAGCGGTTTATATGACATTAAAAAAAATGACCGAGCGTCCTGATGGGGAATCATCGCCGCTGCCTGATTCGATTATACGGGAATTAATGCAATGCATTGATGAAGTGGATGGCAACTCAAAAGCCAAAAAAACAGTTGAGCTGATTCAAAAAATTGATGACAAAGTAATCATTTTTACAGAATATCGGGCAACACAATTTTATCTGCAATGGTTTTTGCAGCAGCATGGCATCACTTCTGTTCCTTTCCGCGGAGGTTTTAAACGGGGGAAAAAGGATTGGATGAAAGACTTATTTAAAAATAGAGTACAAGTGCTGATTGCAACGGAGGCTGGCGGAGAAGGGATTAACCTCCAATTCTGCAACCACATCATCAACTATGATTTGCCCTGGAATCCAATGAGGCTTGAACAGAGAATTGGAAGAATTCATCGGCTTGGACAAGAAAAGGATGTTTATATTTACAACATGTCTACTAAAAACACGGTTGAAGAACATATTTTAAAACTGCTTTATGAAAAAATAAATCTCTTTGAAAAAGTGATTGGCGAACTCGATGAAATCTTAACAAAATTAGAAATTTCCAATTTTGAAGATCATCTTCAGGACATTCTTTTTCAATCTAAAAGTGAAGGTGAAATGAAGATAAAAATGGAAAATTTGACATCAATCCTTCATTTTGCAGAACAGGAGCATTCAGAAAGCAAAGCAGCAAATGGAGAATAAACCCGAGTCACTAAGGAGGCCACAGTAATGCAGCAGCAGCAAATTAGCCAGTTCTTAGAAAGTTTCTTTACCGCAAATTCATGTCAGATCACCAATAAACATCCGGGCTACATGACGGTTCAATTAACAATTGAGATGGATAAAGAGTTAATGAACCGTCCCTTTTATTGGACATATCTCGAAAAAACCGGTGGAACGCCAAACCCAATGGAGCTGACGTTGTTAACAGATGCTAAACTGAGTCCTACTGAAATAAAAGGAGAGACGATACACTTTGGATCGCCTAGGCTTCATCAAATTTTTCGAACGAGTAAAAAATTGGGAGGTCATATTCGACTCTATGAAAATTCACCTCATAAAGGCAGTTCACAGTCACTTCACCCATGGCTTGGAGTAAATGTAATCGTTTCTTATCAAAGTGATAAAAAAAAGGATCATCTTTATTCAATTGGCCTTCACCTTATCAGCGGGGCAATCATTGAAAATTTTCAGGAGCATTTAGAGAAAATCACTTTAACACCAAGGATTCCTGATTTATGCTTTACGACTACTCCAATGATTAAACCGCAGAGCGGGCTACATCGAATTCAGAATTATATTCAAAGTAAAATTGAACAAGATGACCATTCATGGGCAGATGACGCCAGGCAGCGCTGGAACGCAGATATGATGCTGTTAAGCCATTTTTATGAGGATCTTGAAGAGAAACCTGAAGCTTATCGATTAGAAAAAGAAGCTTTGAGAGAATTGTATGATCCCCAAATAAATATATCGATTGTAAACGGCGGTATTTTTTATTTATCGCAGCATGCATTCCATTAATGTCGAAAACTGCAAAAATTAATTTTCAGAGTCGAAAATTAATTTTTGCAGTTTCTTTATATTGAACAATTTTACTGTCGATAACGATGTTCCTTCTCTTTCAAAATACCTATACAAAAGGGATATTAAACCATATTATGTTATTTATTTGCAATGTTTTCAAAAAAATGAAAATATTTTTTGTTATCGACATGATTCAGCACAAACCGTAAAAATCTTTTTTTATAATTGTAGTAAATAAGATATACAAGCTTTAAGGACTATAGCAACACTGTAATTCAAGCTGGCTGTTTATTTTGAATATAATCAGACAAAGGCAAACCAGCTGAAAAGCTGGGACGCAAAGTCACAGATCTAACGTTGCGATTAACTAAGATGGCTGGGCTGCCTGAAATACAAATACGTATTTTAGGAGGAGAAAAAATGGAGATGGTAATCATGGAAGTTGAAAAGATGGATCCTGAGTGGGAAGAATTAATCTTATCAGCACTTGAAATGGGTATAAGTAAGGAAGAAATCCGAGATTTTTTGCAAACGCAAACACTTAATAGTTGACACAGACAAAAAACTACATATTTTTTCAGTTTAATCGTTCTATATATATAACAATTCCTTCGTTATATGCTATAATGGCACTGGGAAGGTGATCATATGATTGGTGAACGCATCCGTAAATACCGCAAAGAACGTGGACTATCTCTATCAGAACTTGCTGATCGCGCTGGAGTTGCTAAATCATACTTAAGTTCCATCGAGCGTAATTTACAGTCAAATCCGTCTGTACAATTTCTTGAAAAAGTCTCAACCGTATTGGGAGTATCAATGAATACCCTTATTCTAGAAGATTCTATCTATGAGACAAAAAAGGATAATCTTGATAATGAATGGGCAAACCTCGTAAAAGAAGCGATGGACTCTGGTGTTACGAAAGATCAATTTCGTGAATTCCTTGAATTTAATCGGTGGAAGATGAACCAAGATAAATAAGAAAAGCGCTAGCGCCTGTTCAGAATAAGACCCACTTGCTGGTCTAGATGGAAAGGTGCTTTTTCATTTTTAGTTCTTTATGACAATAAATAAAAAGCGTTCTAGATATATGCTAGAGCGCTTTTCTCATGCCAATTTATCAAAACTGTTTTTACTTATGGATTCTTTCTTCACATATCTGTCTAAATTTGCTTTAGGCTGATGTATGGCCCTGATTGGTTTCATTTTCGTTAAATCATTTGAGCAAATTGGACAAGTCCATTTTCCTGTCGAACAGCTGCTGAACGAGGGCTGATAACAGCGATTGCAAAGTTTTTTGTACATCCATATTCTCCTTTATATCAGAATTCCCTTTAACCAGATGGCATGCATGAATAGTACTATTGCATATGCGATTAAAGCTATGTAAGAAACGAACTTTACAGCATTTGTAGCAGGCAAGCATTTAAATTGAATAAACATATACAAGAAAAGTGAAAATGATAACTTAAAACCAATAAAGATTAAGGGATGCACCTCATAAAGCCATTTCATGATTGGGTTTGCTTCACTGATGACATGCAGCTGAAGCCCTGCAACTGTCAGAAACGCATCAAATACATTGACAACTGCCAAAAGTATGAAAGCATATTTCAAGGGATTCATCCCCTTTTTGTTTGAAATAACGAATTAATTTCTTAATAAAGAACATTTTTAGGAACAGGAACTATTACTTAGTATGATATGTTCTTATGGCAAAAATAATTCTTTCGCTTCGTCTAGTTGGTCTTATTACTGAAGGAGGTTCTTTTATTTTATAGTTCCGTTATCTTAGAATATCCTCGAAAAGTGCATTCTACTGATTTATGCAAATGATCCTTTTTATTTTAGAGAATTAAAGTTCTTATTAATGAACTCATTTAGTCTATTATAAAACACGTTCTTTATAAAGAAAATCAATACATAGCTTCAATTATTGGCTATATTCTTTTTTTTCTGCCATTTCCTTCGTTTTACTATTTATTTCATATTATTTCAAAATGAAACTTTATGAATAACAAAAAAATAAAGTCGCCTCTATGGACGACTTTATTCTTCAATTAATCTCCGCCGCCTCCACCGCCTCCATCACTGCCTCCGCCGGAATCTCCTCCGCCTCCCCAATCAAAAAAACCAGAGTCTGAGCGATCTCGATCATCTGCATCTGAACCTAAAAATGGAAAAACAGAGGATGAATCTGTACCTCTATGTCTTTTTTTACTTTTCGTTCCAGCTGAGATAATTGCAACGATTATAAAAACAAAGAAGAAAATCATAAAGAATGCCATTCCATTACCCCCTTTATCCTAATTAACAAAAAGATTACTATCATATTGAAATTTATAAAGCGGAACTCCATATGAAAAAATAAAAATTAAAGCAAGATTGCAGCACCTAGTGATCCATTAAATAACATGAACAAAGTACGCTGTAGTTTTTTTAGATCATACATTCCATCCCCCCTTGTGAATAGCAATCAAGTTTTTGGTAAAAATAACTAAAAAGGATGGTGAAACGTTTGAAAAAGACAATTGCGCTATTGCTACTTCTCTTTATATACGGAATAACGCCTTCATTGGTTTCATTTTCCAGCGAGGTTTCTGCTGCTGAGCAAACCGATTGGAAAAATTTCGCCATAAAAGAAACGAAAAAGCGTTATCCTCTCTCTCAAGTCCTATTTGCACAGAAGATCTGGGATAATACAAAAAAGAATCAAACGGTTAAACAATATAAAGTGACAGTCCGTGAAGGTATGAAGGACATTGGCGTTTTCGTTACGATCTCGTACGATGCGAAAACAGAAAAAGTAAAAAAAATTCAAGTCTTAGAAGAAGCGGATTAAAATAAGGTACCCTGATGGGTACCTTATTTTAATGGAGCAATATTTGTTTTAGCCTCTCAATATTAATGCACTTTTATCCCGCAGAATTTTACAAATCAAAAACTGCACCCCCAAATGTTAGATCATATCTAATATTTGTGGTGCAGTTCATAGAGGCACTTTTTATTTTCTTTTTTTCATTAATAACATGACAGCGAAAGGCAATACGCCAAACCATCTGCTAAAAAGGGGCTGACGTTCTTTTTTACGGTTCGTCTTTTTTACTTTACGTTCTTCTTTTGGTGTATCCATATATCGCACCAGCTGCTGGGTCATATATTTCACATAATCATTTGTAGACAAAACACAACACCTCACGTACATTTTTTTCTTAGTTTAGCCAAGGCCGTGTTTTTTTAATCTGACAATGATTTCTTCCGTGATATCCTCTATTTCCTTCCCCGTCGTATCAATCATAAACGAGCAGTCGTCATAGGCATTTTTCCGTGACGCATATAATTCAGCCAAATCTAATTTTGAAGCATTCATCGCAAGAGGACGCTCCCTGTCTTGCTGAAGACGTTCAAAGATTACATCTAAATCCGTATATAAAAACACAATCGTTCCATGTTTTTTCATCCATTCCCGATTCTGTTTACGAACAGGAAGTCCTCCTCCTGTCGTGATTACGATATTTTTTAAGGAAAGTGTCTTAAGAGCATCTGTTTCAAGATCCCGGAATGCCTCTTCGCCTTCTTTATTAAAAATTTCTTTCACTTCTTTTCCTGTCTTTTTCACGATATGTTCATCTGTATCATAAACAGGAAGATTCAACGTTTTCCCTAAAGCTCTTCCGATCGTAGTTTTTCCTGTCCCCATAAAACCAGTTAAATAAATTGCCTTCACAAATCATTCACTCCGTATTTTTTTCATAACTTTACCACAGTTTCAATCATAATGGGAGACGTTCTTTTTAGAACGGTTTAAAATCTGGACCAATAAATGATTTTTTCTTGAGAAACGCTATACTTGTATGTCGCTGAATTTGATAGGTTTTCATCCATTTCACACGTGATTTTTACAAGAATATGTTCCTCATCAGTCTGATTAACTTGATAAACGATTGTGCTCTGATCAAGCATGAGGGTTTGCTGTCCAGTTAAATTTCCTTTCTGTATCTCTGCTAAAGAATGCTTTAATCCATAAAGCATTCGATTCTCCAAAAGTATGGTTTGCCCCCGTTTATGGTAAAAATTTATTTCTTTAACATATAATGCACTGTGATGAAAAATGATCATTAAACAAAACATGGCCAAAATTGCGGTTGATGGGAGGATTAAGCCTTTTTCGTTTCTCATCAGTTGACCTTGATTTCATGAAAATTTCTTAGTTTGCTGTGGTATTCACTGTCAGTAATGCTAGTTGCGGTTAGTGATACTCCACCATAAATTGGCTTAAAAACAATATTCTTTATATTGCGGAGGCAAATGATATGTCCTTTACCATCAACTTGTCTTCTTACTAGTTGACCGTACTTTTCATATTCAATTATTTCTCCGGACTTTGAAGTAAAGGAAATTCTTTGCGGTTCTACTTGTAAATTAGTGCCTTCACTCAGTTCAAGCAATGCCTGCTGAAGAAAAATCTCCCATTCTAATGGGTTTATGTCTGTTTTTCTCTCTGAAATGGAATAAAGGTGTGGAATGAGAATGGCAGTAGAAGAAACAATGATCATAAAAATACTGAAAGAAAAAATCATATTAAGTAATGTAAATCCGCTATTCCCCAAAATAATAGAGGCATTTTTCTTCTTTTCTATCAACATAATCTTGCCATTGAATACACGCATGTTCACTTTCCCCCTCCTTCTTCCATAAAATCTGGAATTTGGTATCATTGCTGAAACTTCCTTGTTTTTCCTTTGCAGAATCATCGAATTCAACATCCTCAATATGCTCTTTCAGAACGATTAAAGCTTCATGATTCAATTTGATGTTTGCTCTTTCTTTATTAATATAAATTGACGCTGGGAGCAGAATTAGGGAAATCATTGTCCAAATACTGAAAGAAACAAGAGCCTCTGCCATTGAAAATCCTCTACAATTCTTCAACATACATTCGTCCCATTCCCATATAGAAAATCATCTTGTATTTTTTTTTATTACAGTATACATTCATGGTCCCGCTTTGCGAGATCCCGCCAATATTATTAAATAAAATTCTTGCATCCATTGTTAAAGGATCAACTGTAATACTCGCATCATAATCCACTGTTAATATTCTCTTAGATTCTAATCCACCCTCTACAGCAAAGTACTTATGATTTGCAGGATCAAACAGGATACTGACACTTTTTTTATTTACAATAGCATGCTGCTGAGCATGCAAAACATCTCTTTCAAGTGCTTCAAAGAATAATTCAGCCGTTTTCTGGCTTTGCACGGATTGAGCTGAGATAAATGTCATCAGCATTAATATGGCAACAATGCTCAGTACGATAATAGCTTCTATAAGTGTATAGCCTTTTTGGCTATTCAGACTTTTCAATAACCTTTCCAGTTGCATCAATAGTCAGCTCAGTTCCATTCGGACATACGGGCATATCAACAATATATCCTGCCGTTTGCAATTCATCTAAAGAAGGAATTGCTTTTTCCTCTATTTGATAGGCCGTTGACTGAGCCTGAACAGTATTTTTCAGCCCTTCACACCCTTTTTCCTGAATATTGCCATGGTGCTTTGTAATGTTTGGAATGGTAATCAAAAGTAATACAGAAATAACTAATAATACGATAAGCATCTCAATTAATGTAAAACCCTTCTCACTTTTCATCTTTTTCCTCCTTTTTTCACAAAGCTTCCATCATATGATACATTGGCAAGATCATCGATAAATACATAATTAGGACTGTCAAGCCAACCGCAAGATAAGCTGCAGGCTGAATCAGCATTATCCATTTCATCATTTTAGTCTCAATCCGTTCGAGTACAAATTGGCTGTATGTGTATAGTTCACGGGCTAAATGCCCGTTTGCTTGTCCATAAGCAACAACTTGTGTCAATTCTTTTTCATAAAATTCATTTCGTTCAACTAAAACTTCAAACCGGTCTCCTTTTTTCAGCTGCCTAATAAACCATGCAGCCTCATCTCGAAAAAACGGAAGCAAATTCTGATTCTCAAAAACAGTTAAGCTTTCATAAATGGATAACCCGCTTTTTAACAAGTTGCTTAACTGCAGTGAAAAATAGTAGCTGTTTAAAAGTAAAGCAAACTTTTTCCAAAGTGGAATTTTCAAAGACATTCTCATTTTTTCCTGTGGTAAAAGGTTTTTAAAAAATGCCACATAAAAGATCAGGCCACAAATGAATAAAAGAACTAGGAATACCATAAAAAAAGTCGATCCTCGAAAAATAAAGAATAAAACTTCTGTTAGAAAACTTTGCTTTAAATTCATAGAACGGTAAATTTGTTCAAACTGCGGAGCGATAACGGACTGAGAAATGTACATGAGGATACCAATCGTGAAAAATAGAAAGAGAGGATACTGCAGCACTTTTTTTAATTTTTCATGCTGAATCATCTTTCTGTTCAGCATTTCCCCTCCTTCACGAAGAGCGAACTCGAGGTTACCGTGCTTTTCTGAGAAATATAGATAACTCAATACTTCAGAATGAAACTGCAGTTTTTCAAATGTGGTTCGCAAAAGAACACCTTTTGATAATTCATTTAAACAGAAGAGAATGTCTTGTTTTTTTTCTTCACTCAAATCAATTGCTGTGAATTTCATAGCTTCATTCAATGAATAGCCTTTTTCAAGCAGGCTGCTCAGTCTTTTCAGAAAAATCGCCTGATCTTTAAGAACCCACCTTTTTTTAATCCTCATATTGATAGATCCATTTATGCATCGAATGAGTCGTTAAATAGCCAAGAGCAATTCCTTTTTTAATAACATCTTTTAACGTTGTATAATCACACTCAACATCTTCGCCTCGTGCTTCCTTTAATGCAAGGCTCAGATTTTTGCCATATAGCATTTCAAAGATCCCAAGCCTTTTCGTTTTTCTCATTTTTTTGCAATGAGGCGAGCATTCATCTTCACAAAATGGACATTTAACGGCTACCAGTCTTTGAGCTACCACGGCTAAAAATGTTTGCTCTATTTCAGAAAGACTGACATCAAACTCAAGCATTCGGTAAATTGCCCCCTTTGCATCTCGTGTATGCATCGTCGACAATACTAAATGTCCTGTCAGGGCAGCCCTAATCGCTATTTGGGCTGTTTCCCGATCACGGATTTCACCAACCATTATAATGTCCGGGTCATGCCTGAGGATTGCTTTTAATCCGACCGCATAAGTAATCCCTGCCTTCTCATTAACTTGCACCTGCAAAACTTCAGAGCTTTTGGTTTCTACGGGATCCTCCAGTGTAATAATGCTTCGGTTAAAGTGTTTTTTTGCATAGTGTATCAATGAATATAAAGTGGTCGTTTTTCCCGAACCTGTAGGACCCGTAAACACCATCAGGCCATGTGAGTGGTTAATAAAGGATAGAAGTTTATTTGCAGACTGAGGAAAGAGTGAAAGATGCGAGAGTGACGGAATGACTTCATTGGGAAGAATTCGAATGACGAGGCTTTCTTCATAGATTGTAGGTAAGGTTGACATGCGAAGCTGTACATTTATCGTTTCGTTTGATAAAGCTAGCGCACCATTTTGCGGCCTCCTTCGTTCTCCAATATCCATTGATGCCAAAAATTTATAATGTGCGATAATTCGTTCACAAACCTCTTTGCGGATCGAGCGTTTTTCAATCAAATCATCGTCGATTCGATATTGAATGACAGCATCTTTTTCCCTTGGAACAAAGTGAATATCTGACGCATTTAATGAGCATGCTTCTTCGACTATTCGTTCACTTAATAGTTCAATTGAATTCATAACATCCTCCTTTCAAATTCTTAATCAAAGCTTACTAAAATCCCATAAAAAAATCACATCGCTAAAAATAAGTTTTAACCTCTAAAATCAACAAATTCGATTATGATTATTTACTTTTCCTTTATAGAAAATAAAAATTTCCGAACCAATAACATAATTTTCATCATTTCTGTCAATAATGTAGGAGGTGTTCATTGGGTTATAGCCAAGCGGTAAGGCAACGGACTTTGACTCCGTCATGCGCTGGTTCGAATCCAGCTAGCCCAGTACTTTTAAAGCATAAAAAAACCTGGAGCGGCAGGTTTCTTTATGCTTCTCGTTTTGCATAGTATATATATGGCTTTCCTTTTTGATTTAAATAAAGAAGGCTTCTCTCATATATTCTCACTATTTCGTTATTAATAAAGAACAATCCGTTCTTTATTGAATTATGAAACATACTTATGATTTTCCTTCTTTTTTGCAAGTTTTGTAAAAGCTTGGGGATTATAACCTACAACAAGCTTTTTTCCATCTGTGATAATCGGTCTTCTTAACAGCTTTGGTTCTTCAATGATTAACTTTAACACTTGAGATAATGGCAGTTCATCAATATTAAGATTTAAATCTTTATAGGTTTGGCCTCTAGTGGTCAGAATTTCATCCATGCCGTCTGTTGTCAGGTGAAGAATTTTTTGCAATTCTTCATACGTAGGAGTTTCACGGAATAAATGCTTTTCCCTGAAATGGATGTTATGTGCTTTTAACCAATGCTTTGTTTTCCTGCATGACGTACAGCTGGGGTAACTATAAAAAATCAAGTCATTCATTGTTCTTCATCTCCCATTCTTGTATAAGGTTTGCTTAATAAAAACTCTTGGCCGTTAACAATTTTTTATTTCTAATTTAATTGTATAGCATTTGTTTAACTTATGTACAGTAATAAGCCATACAAAAATTTGATTTTTTTTCAATATTGCTTACACATTGTTACATATTTGGCACTTCTAGAATGTAAACGCTATTTACAATGGTATTGGACGTACATTATAATAAAAAAAGTGATGGACTTAGGGACAAAACAAAGGAGGGATTGACATATGGATCGCATGTTCCGAGTATTAGGCTTCTGGACTGGAATCTTTGCTGTCATGTTTTATTTGGGAGATATGAAAACGACTTCATTATTATTCTTCGGACAGACTGGGTTTTTCGTCCTCTTATCTTATTTGAAATTATCAGAACGGATGTATATTTACATTTTCGGTGCATATTTGACGGTATTCTTCGTTGGCTTTACATACTGGACAACATTTATGATGGTGCCTGGACAAGGCGGACATTAATGAAATTAAAAAGGGGTAACCTGCAAATTTTCTTGCAGATTACCCCTTTTATTTCTATCTAAATTTTATACTTTTCACTACGATTCGTACCTTTTTCATGTACATACACTTGAAAAAAAGAACTTATCCCTTCTGGCATGATTAAACTTCGAATGGCTCGATTTTGTGTAGCGATTGCCCCAAAAGGATTTAACTCATCATTATCTTTAAGGAAAGCAAGGATCCCCGCCTTTAGTAAAAAGTCATCTTGTCTTTCACTCTCCAGCAAGTTCCAGCCAAATTCTTCCGCTCTTTTTTCTAATGCATCAAAATGAATGTGTGTTGTTATGTCCATATCAAATGGATGCTGTAAAGGATGCATCATTTGGTGCCGATAATATCCTCGCATACTTCCTTTCAATCGCGCAGGATGCTGCCATTCTCTATTTGTATATCCATAGTCTACAGTAACAATAACTGCCCGCTCGGTACACTCATTTAATTTATCCATGTATTCCAGCATCTTTAAAGGTATCTCATATCGCTGGCCTTCTAATAATTCAATCTCCTGCCATTTCAGATACTGAATTATTTTTCTATTCGTTAAAGGCATCAGCTTTTCAACTAGATCGTTATTTTGATTAAACGTTATGTATACTTCATATAATTTGGAATCTCTATTTTCGATCACTTCAACAGGAAAGGCATCAAATAGCTCATTTGAAAAAATGATGCCGCTGTAAGGCCTTGAGAGCTTGTCTATTGAAGGAATAACTGTAATGGCATGAGATTCAGCCTGATCCACTTGGAGCTCTCTATGGTACCCGCTCTTTTCAATTGTAAACACATTCAGGTTAGAGTATGTCTCAGGTGAAATTCTCTTCCACTCATCCAGCATCTCTGCCAAAAAACGGCCTGTTCCTCCGCCTATTTCACAAAAGCTGGGATTCACTTCATCACGTTCCACCAGCTCAGCAAAATACTTGGCAAAAAGTTTCCCAAATACATTTGAAACATGACTAGACGTATAGAAGTCACCATTTCTGCCGATTTTTTGTTTGTTTTTCGAATAATAACCCAGCACAGGGTGATAAAGAACAAGATTCATATATTGTGAATACGAGATAGCCCCGCCTTGTTTTATTATATAATCGAACAATGTCTTCATCATTCTTAAAATCCATTTAAATAGGGATTGCTTTCCATTTCTATTTCAATAACCGTGTCAGGACCATGCCCTGGAAGAACGATTGTGTCCTCTGGAAGGGCAAGCAGCTTTTGATGGATGCTCTTAATTAATTGCTGGTGGTCTCCTTGCGGCAAATCTGTTCTTCCAATACTGCCTGCAAATAAAGCATCTCCAGAAACAACTATGCCGCTTTCCTCAAAATAAAACGAGATGCTTCCAGGTGAATGTCCTGGTGTTTCATATACTTGAAATGAAAATGAACCGATGGAAAGCTTGGTTTCCTGGTCTATTAAAAAATCTGCATCACGTGCAGAAATGGTCTGTGACATAAAAGCTGTTGAGCCATTCATTGCCGGATTTGCAAGCCACTTTTTTTCATTGCGATGAATATATACAGGTATATGATAGTGATCCCTGACATCATCAACAGCTCCAATATGATCAAAATGAGCATGTGTCAGAAGGATTGCGATCGGTTTTAATCCTCTTTTTTGAATGTGCTGAATTAATTTAGGCCCTTCACTTCCAAGGTCAATCACAAGGCAATCTTTCATTGAATTTGAGATAAGATAACAATTTGTTTGGAGAGGTCCTAAAGGCAGCTGCTCCCATTTCATACTAACACCCCAATTGCACGTTTTTTCTTTCTATTCTACACTATTCTTAACATGAACTAAATAAATTTGGGGGGATGCACTGCGTGAAGAGTTATTACGGAGTTGAATGGAACAAAAATGGCCGTTCAAAAGGTGTAATTCCAGAGTTTGAAAAATACGACAAAGATGAAAGTATACTGTTTACCGATAGTTTGGAGAAAGCCAATTTTATCAAATCACTGCTGGAAAGGGAACAACTATTTGAAGAAATGCATCAATTAATTAATGTACATCCAACCAAGATATATGATTCATTTACGGATTATGGATTCATTTCTGAAGCTGGTCATCATTATCTTATATCAAATATGGTGATCTCATTTAAGCTTTGGTCTAATGACTCTAATCAGCTGAAAATGTGCATGCTACAAGCAGAGGAGCATTTAATTGCAGAAAATCAATCAATATTGTTTGCGGATAGGAATGATCAAGAACTTGTTCAAAAAATTGCCCTTTCGTATCATGTAAGTGTTGATTTCGACCTCGACAAACAGAATGAAAACGTTTAAAATATTAAAAGGAATATTTTGTTTTTCATTCTATTTAAATTTTTGCGATTTCAAAAAAGAAATACATACGTCAGGGGGCTTCAAGATGGGATTAGTTATTATATTTTCTCTAGTTACATTACTTTCTGTATATGGATTATTCCGCTCGTTTAAAGGCAAAAACGTACTTGGTATTTTCTTTGCAGGGGGTACACTTGCAGTATTTGGCTGGTTCACTGTTATGACAATTATTAATCACGGATTTCCAACTTCACATTAACAAAAAAAGCGGAACCGCCTTGCTCAGCTCGCGAAGAAAATAGGAATTTTCCAGGGAAGGCGCGCTTTTTGCCTTTTCTGGAAAATTGTCTTTTTCACAGCGAGTTAGGCGGTGAAGCTGGACAATAGAAAAAAGCGGAACCGCCTTGCTCAGCTCGCGAAGAAAATAGGAATTTCCCAGGGAAGGACGCGCTTTTTGCCTTTTCTGGGAAATTGTCTTTTTCACAGCGAGTTAGGCGGCGGAGCTGGACAATATGAAAAGCTGAAGTGTTTTGGTCATCTTGCTTTTTGCAAGTATGTTCCAAGGCGCTTTTTATTTTATTCAAGTTAACACTATCGACTGACTGCCCTTTCGATTGAATCAAGATTTTAAACTTACATGATTCCAGCAAAAAACCTTGGCCTCAAAGTTTGGGCCAAGGTTTTTTATTTAACATGCGCATTCACACTTTTTAGCTTACTTTCCATCGTGGATTCTTTATCACGGCGGTCATCAATGCGAATGTTTGTGGCTACTCGCTTAATACCCTTTTCAAACGGTGCTTCATGAATTGCCTGAATGACTTCCAGCAATGTAGATAATTCCCCTTCTATAATCGTGTTCATTGGAGTCAGCTGATATTTAATTTTCCCTTCTTGCTCAAATCCTTTAAGTATTGATTGCACTGCTGCAACATACTCGCTTACACTTGCCGTTTTTGTGCCGATTGGGATGACTGTCACGTCTACGATTGCCATAGTCCTACCGCCTTTTTAATCTTTTCATTTAACGATACTCTTAATTTCTGCTTCTTTCAAGTCTATGACATTTTCCAGGTAAGAACCGTATAAAGCTAACTCTCCGCTTGGCGAAAGCATGATATCAGAGTTATCAGCATTTTCCAAGATAACAGAGGATGTTTTAGCTTGAAGATCAACAGCTGTTAAATCAAATTTATTTTCCTCTGAACCAGGTACAAAGGTATAAAATAACATGTTTCTGTCCGAGTAATCAAAGTGCGGTACGAGCCATTCGGAATAAAGAGGCAATAGCTGCACGTCAAAAGAATAAATGAGTTCATCATACTTTTCATGATAAAAAGAATAAGAGCCGATTGATTCTTCTTCGTCCTTAACTTGAACTGCTAATGAATAATCCCCAAAATTCGCATGGTTTATCATTTTTTCTTCAACCATAACTTCTTTATGATCAATTAATGACTGCCTGTATAAAGGAGCAGTAAGCTGAGGTTCTCCTTCATCCCATTTTAAATAGGTGATTTCTTCATCTGACAGCCATTGAATAAATGGAATATCAACTGGATTTTTCTCTAAAGAAAAATCCTTTATATTCAGGATAAACGTTTGAAACGTCCAATTTTCATCAAAAGAAGTCAAAAATATTCGTTCTCCGCTTGGGCTCCATGAATAGGTGAGCTCAGAGGAGGGAAATGTCCTTTTCGTTTGCTCATTACCCAATTTATCAATGACAATAACCTCTGCTTCGTAGCTTGACGGACTGACATGAACTAAAATTAAGTTTCTATTTGGACTTATTTCAAGCTGTACAATTGAAGAATCTGATTCATATAATTTTTCTTTTTCACCTGAAAAGAGGTTATATTTATAAACAGTCGATTTTTCGGCATTTTCGCTTAGATAAAGGATGTTCTGCTCGTCAAGCCATCCTTCTGCTGAAAAAAAGTCATCATCGGAAATTGGAATGACGTTTTGTTCTTCCAGAAAATCAACTGATAAGTATCTTTCTTCATTTGCAGGCTTCCGGATCTCTTCTAGGTCAGAAACATCTTGCGGTTGATGAGATTGCTGTGTACAGCCAGTTAATAAAATTGCCGTTATGAATACTATTAGTGTCAATCTGTATCTCATCAACTAATGCTCCTCTCAATTACTCTCATTCATTATTACGTTTAGAAGATTGGAATTGTTTCATTATTTTAAGGAATATAAAGAAGCCCAGAAAATTCCCTTGCTTTTTTCGTAAATTTCATCTAATTGATTTAATGGCAGCGGGTTAACACCTATGCCAAGTTCAATGGTAAATCCGCATTTTTTCTTTTCAAAAATGAACCAATCCCTGAAACCAGCATGACTGTCGATATTCCGAATTGGCTTATACCCGCTAAGACGGCTGTATTCAGTCACGATGGAGAGTGATTCATCTGGCTCGCAGTTCATATACCCCCAATAGATTTCCTCTCCTTGGGTGTGAACAGCAACGATGAGGTCAAATTCTTCTGCATTTGCCAAGTTTGCCATTGCAATTGATTCTGGCTCTGTCAGCGGTGCGTCTCCAGGATAATCTCTTGAAGCTGGTACTTTGGGGATTTTTCTTTCTTTTTCTATGTCCCAGTAAGCAGGAAACTGATTATTAAGATCGACTCCATTAATATTCGCTTTCCATTGCTCAAAATCAAGGCTGTTATTGTTAATTGCTAAGACCGATTGGTAATGAGGATGTTCTGGTGATAGTCCGTTTAGTACAAGCTGAACGCCATCTGGATTGACCATCGGCATAAAAGACAATGTCGTTTTTTCATATAGCTCGATCGCATCATGCCCTTGAAACGATTCACCGTCTACTATTGCCTGCAAATACTCATGAAGCCAGCACATTAAGACCGAAGTCGTGATCCATTCATTCGCATGAAAAGAACCATTCATATGAACCTTTTTTGTACCCTTCCCAATTTGCAGTTCAATAAGCGGCAATCCGAGTACACTGGTCCCAACCGTCCTTTGCTTTATAAAAGGAAAAGCTGTAAGCAATGTTTCAAGATCTTCTTGAAGAACATTAAAATCATAAGCCCTATGTTTTTGAATAAAGTTCGGAGAGTTCAGGGAAGTGAGCGAACTCTTGTAAAAGTCTATTATATTCCTAATGGAGGTCTCATTGGAAGTGGACGATATGTGACAATTTATTTCTTTAGAAAACGGGATATTAAATGTTTCACCTGCGTGAATCAAACTTGAAATTCGCTCAGGATTAGAATCATGGAGAAGCTGAATTGGTACTTTTAAAAAAGTGGAGATCTCATCAAAACTTGTTAGTTTCTTTGCTCTGACTTTCATCCTCATTCCTCCCTTTATTTGGGTTATTACTAGCATATGTTGCATAGGCCCCAATCTTGAATGAGGGTTTAAAACAGAATGAAAGACTGACAAATTTTAATAAGGGCAAGTTCCATGGAACGCTCCGAGAAAATGTGCGGATCATATCGACTGTGACTATGACAATTGTAAAAAGGGACATTACATTATTTGAATGCTTAGAAAAGCTGGACCTGAAGCAAGTGTTTTCAGATCCATACCTTCCACCATCGATCGAAAAAAAAGCTTTGGCTCAGAATAAGGAGAGCCAAAGCTTTATTCTTACTTATTTAGTTTCTTCTTTAGTTTCTTGTGGTGCTTTTTTATCTTTTCCATTTTTCATTTCATCATAGAAACGCAATAAGTCTCCATAGATGATTTTATCTGAATAATTCAGTTCTTGCTTGGCTTTTTCCATATATGGCTCACATGCCTGTTTGTCTTCAGCCGGCTCTCCGGTAGATTTATCATAGCAAGTTCCGCCTGTATATACGAATTTGTCAGTAATAAAGCTACCATCACGCAAAACAGTCAGCGGCAGTTTATCTTTTGAGAATAAATCTTTGCCAAATTCGATCTCATCTTTCGTCTCAATGCCTAATAAATGCATGAGCGTTGGACGGATGTCAATTTGACCAGATACATCAGAAATCGTTTGAGGTTTTTTATCGGTTACACCTGGAATATGAACTACGAATGGAACCTTTTGCAGCTGAATTTCATCGAATGGTGTGACCTCTTTGCCTAAGAATTCACCCATTGCAGCATTATGGTTCTCAGAGATTCCGTAGTGATCTCCGTATAGAACGATAATTGAATTATCGTATAAACCTTCATCTTTCAGCTTCTGAATAAAGTTTTTCAGAGCTTCATCCTGATAACGAACAGTTGGAAAATAATTGTTCAATGTCTTACTGTTTGAATCAAATTCATCAATCATTTTATCTTCTTCATTCAGTTCGAATGGGAAATGATTTGTGAGCGTAATATGCTTGCTGTAAAATGGCTGTGGCAATTCCTTCATATGATCCACAGACTGTTCAAAGAACTCTTTGTCTTTTAATCCCCATCCAACAGAGTTTTCTTCATTTACATCGTAATCATTTACATCAAAGAATCGATCGTATCCTAAAGCCTGATACATAATGTCACGATTCCAGAAACTTTTATTATTGGCATGGAATACAGCGGAATAATAGCCTTTTTCCTTTAGTAATTCAGGTGTAGCAACATATTCGTTATTGCTGTTTGTAAAGAATACTGCACCACGGCCAAGAGGGTATAGGGAGTTATCAACGATGAACTCAGAATCTGATGTTTTTCCTTGGCCTGTCTGATGATAGAAATTGTCAAAATTATAACTCTCACCGATAAAGTCATTTAAGAACGGAGTAATTTCCTCACCATTAATCTTTTGATTAATAACAAAACTTTGTGTTGACTCTAATGAAACCATGATCACATTGCGATCTTTTGCGATCCCGAACATTTCATCATTAGGTTCTTTCTTATTTGCTTTTACATAGTTTTCAATTTCAGTCAGGCTATTGCTGTCTGCCAATGCACGCTGTGCGGATGTTTTTGACTGAATAATGCCATCATATACATGAAAATTGTAAACGCTGATGTTTTTAACAAGCATTTCACGGTCAAATGAACGGGTCAGAAGCTGTGGACGCTCAGTTTCAGCTAATCCTAAGTTAAAGAAAAATACTCCTGCAACTAAAAGATAAAAAGCTGTTTTTTCTTTTCTTGTTACCGTTGCATCAGTCATGAATCTTGGACGTTTCATTAACCAGAATAAAATAGCGATATCAACTACCAGCAATAAGTCAAATGGTTCGAATAAAGAAGAAATACTGCTGCCAAGATCCCCCATATTGCTTGTCTGGAATAAAACTGGAATTGTGAGAAAATCATTAAAGAATCGGTAGAAGACGATATTTGCAAGCAGCACTAATGTTACAACTATACTTGCACCTAAAATATATCTGTTTCGATTCTTTTCTTTCATAAACAGCCCAAATCCAAAGATAAACAATAAGAAGCTAAGCGGGTTTATGAATAAAATGAATTCTTGTGTAAAGTTTTCTATTTTAATATCAAAGCTAGTTTTGTAGACAATATATGTTTTAATCCACATAAACAATGTTGCAATCAGTAAAAATGAAATTTTCGAAAGTGATTTTATACGCATTTCATAACCTCCTCATACGTTAGAACGTGCGTAACATTTATTATTCATTCAATATTTTCCATAAATTAGGTTGAAATGAAACAACTAAACCATATCTTAATACTTCTTTAACAAAAAATCAATCGTTTTTAATATTTCCCTTACAATAGGATGATAGAATAATAATCTTCAGCTTATTCGCTTTACCCTTTAGTTAGACGTATGAAACCAAAAAAAGTTTCATTTATACCAAAGTAAAAATATTAAGAATATTACATAAAAGTAAAGGAGCCTTATCTGACAACGATAAGGCTCCTTTATATTATGACTTATTTTATTAATAATATGTGTGTCAATCTGATGAAAGTTTCGTTTTCACCAGCCAGGCTCCGCCTATGACTCCTGCATCATTTCCTAATGTTGCAATAGAGATCGAAGCTCCCTCAGCAACACGCGGAAAGGCAAAACGCTTGAAATATTTTTCTACGTTCTGTCTAAGGTGTTCCCCTGCTTTTGACACACCTCCGCCAATTACGATCTTCTCAGGATTTAATCCATTTGATAAATTAGCAATAGCAAGACCAAGCTGCATTGTAATATACTCAACAATTTCTGCTGCTAGGTAATCACCTTGTTCTGATGCTTCAAATACATCTCTTGATGAAATGCTTCCATTTTCTTCATATAATTTTCTTAAAACACTAGGTGAATCGTCCATGTTTAATTTTTCTAAAGAAAGTCTTACAATTCCTGTTGCAGAAGCAATCGTTTCCAGACAGCCTTCTTTTCCGCAGTTGCACGGGGCGCCGCCATCTGTTACTGAGGTAATATGTCCGATCTCCCCTCCTGCTCCATTAACTCCATGTACAACAGTGCCGTTTGAGATAATTCCCCCTCCAACTCCTGTACCTAAAGTTACACAGATTACGTCCTTAGCCCCATCTCCTGCACCTTTCCACATTTCACCAATCGCTGCAATATTTGCATCATTATCGATTACTGCCTTCAGACCCGTTTCTATTTCAAGATGATGCTTTAAAGGATAGTTCTTCCAGCCTAAGTTGACTGTTTCATATACGAGGCCTGTTTCTAAATTCACAGGACCAGGGGCACCCATTCCGATTCCTGCAAGCTTGGCCTTCGTTTGGCCTAATTCAGCGAGCTTGGCATCAATGGCTTTAGCAATATCTGTTGTAATGGTTTTTCCGCTTTTATCAGTTGGAATTTCCCATTTTTCAATCATTTCACCATAATGGCTGATAAATGCCATTTTTATTGTAGTTCCGCCTAAATCAACGCCCACTAGCCATTTGTCTGTCATTGTCTATGTCATCCTTTTTCTAAAAATTTAAGAAACCGTTTGCACAATTTATTAATAAAGTTTAAATCTTTTCTTTATCTTTTTCACGCTGCGTTTCTTGTCTTAAGAGCAAAATTGCCATTTGAAAGTCTTGAACTTCAATAAGGCCGGATTCAAACAGCTGTCTAACTTCCATTTCCATGAGTTCTAAATCGGCAGCACGATTCCCAATATAAATAATCGTTCCATACTTTTTCAAAAGCTGCTGAACATCGTAAACAGTTTTCATTTTTTCACCCGCTATATTGGAACTTGATCTATTTCATACTACATAAAAGTATAAAGGAATGTATAACCGCGTCAAGAGAATTATCATGAAAGACGAAAAATTCCTGAAATAAAAGGCTTTTTTTCTTCTGTTTTATTAATTTGTTACTTTACATTCGAATATAGTGTGTCTAATTGTTTTGTAAGATGGAGTTTCTAAGTGTTTGGATAGAAAAGGTTAACTAACGTGCATTGGTATTCATACGAAAAATAATTATCTCTGTTCACAAAGCAACTAAAAAAAGGACAGCTTCCTGTCCTCTGAGTTTTCTGGTCACTTGGCATTTGGATCAATTTTCTGCAAACTGAAAACCATACGTATAGGCAGCAATTATGAAGATTAAAGACAGAACGATTCCTGCAAGTCTCAAACCCCATTTGTTTTGCTTAGGCAGCTGCACAATGAGGGCTGCTAAAAATCCTCCAAGCAATCCCCCAATGTGACCTGCATTATCAATATTCGGGACAGCGAAGCCAAAAAGAAGATTTAGACCAATAATAAAAATCAAGTTAGAACCGATTGTTCTGAAAAACAATTTCGGATTGCTGATTCCGAGATATAGCAAGGCGCCGAAGCATCCAAATATGGCACCTGAGGCTCCTGCAGATATTGAAGGACTAAGGGCAAAGCTTGCAAGTGATCCGGCAGCGCCTGCAAATAAATAAATGAATAAAAATTTAGCTGAACCATACATCCTTTCAACTGCGCCGCCAATATAAACCAGCGCCAGCGTATTCATCAGAAGATGAAGCATTCCGATATGGAGAAAAACAGGAGTAATAAAACGCCACCATTCACCATCTATAATAAATGGATTATACTTAGCGCCAAACTGAACAAGTGTTTCTGTATTTTGACTGCCGCCTGAAGCTTCTAATAACATAAACATAAAGACCTGGATTGCTGTAAACAAATATGTGAATATAGGCTTACCGAAATGAAAGATTTGTTTTTCTTCTTTGATCCTCCGATTAGAATATGAAATGGCCTTTCTTTTTAGTTCTTGTGTGTCCAGGAATTCATTTTCTGATGGAAAGGTAAGAGGCACGTGCAGAAGTTTTTCAAGAAATAAAACACTTTCATGATCTTTCTCTTTATCAATCACAATTGATTTTAGAGTTGTTTGGCCATATTGATGCGGCCTCTCAATGCGAAACTCCCAATCATCTACCGGAGGATACGATGAAATATAAATATTCAAAATTTGTATTGGATGCTTCCATGATTGCTTACGGATATGATCAATTTGCGCTGCTGTTTTTTCAATATCCTGCTGAAGCTGGCTTCCCCAATCCAGCTCCATTCTGATCAAACGCACAATTTGAAAATCCTTATTCCTATAAGGATCAAGCAAAATCTCCCGCCCATCATCTGATAAACGGATAATCTGATATTCGTGTCTGGTTACAAATTCATAAATCAAACTCCAATAAAGATCATCCTGCTTTATCATCATGAGCTTCTCTCCGAACTTTTTATTATTAGTATACCAACTTAAACCGCAGATGTTAAAGAATTGAGCTTTATTAAAACAAAAAACACCTGTTACTTAACAGGTGAGCTTTAACGAAAAGCACGAAACATAAATTTTTCCCGTATAAAAGGTATTCTCATGGACAGCTGAATAAAAAAGTGACGTATACCCGGCTGACTGAGCACCGCATTCATCAGCCGATACCGATATTGATAAAATGCCAATACTCCAACCACCATCAGCAGGATTGAATTCAATTTTCGCATCATCATCCCTCCTTGTATTACTTTTTGCCCAATTCCTTGTTTTTATCCGCTTTTTTTAAGGCTTGTTTCGCATTGATTGTTGTTTTTTGGTTATAAATACAACCCATGGATTTAGCCATTTTTTCTAAAAGCAACAAACTTTACGAATAGCTTTTTTTAATGAAGATGTTTTCAAAAAGATTGTTTTATCCTTATAAGACCAATTTCCTCGCTTGATAAGAACAATATCCTGGAAGAGACGCTTAAATGAATAAACAGGCAAAGAAAGAAGTCACTAGTATTGATAAAAAATTAACTCCATCATTATTTAAGAAGCCTCTTAATTTCGTTCCTTTTGTATGACAGTGGAAGGATTTTTCAGTTTGCTTTCCACATGCTGGACATTGATATTGAACTTGTATTGATGCACCTAAAACGGTATCAATCATATTCCCCATGAATCCAAGGAAAAAAATGACCCAAAAATCAAAGATACTCATTGGAAAAAACAGATAAGAAGAAATCCCTATTAGAAAAGCACCTGCGGCTGCAGCAGAGGTGCCAAGCGCACTTACTGCCCCTGATGTACCTTTTTTGACTTTCTTCATTGTAAAAATCATTCTCGGCATTTGTTTACTAAGCGTGCCTATTTCAGAAGCCCATGTATCCGCATTTGCCGCTGCAATCGAAGCGGTGAAAACGACATCACTTCCGTTAAAAGGAATACAAGCATTAAGAATGCCGACTAAAGCAGGGATCCCTCCGTTGGCAAGGACCTGCACCACATCTCTCTGTTCACCTTTTTCAAGCAAATCATCTACACTTTTCTTTTGATCACGTTTAAACTTGCTCCAAAGACTTGAGCTTCCAAAAAAGAGTCCAAGCAAAATAAGTCCGGGGTATCCAAATCCGAGAAAAAAAGCACTGCCTACAAAACAAGCTGCAATTGCTCCGGATATGGTTAATGACTTAAGCTTTAGTCCTGCAATTGATATGACAAAGATGAATAGAAATGCAATCAATGTCTCATCCACCTGGAACAATCACCTCTTTTTCCGTCAAAATTTGATGGACAGGCATATCATAAGGCTCGACAGGAATTGAAGGTACAATTTGCGTTTCAAAAGCAAGGGAGATCGTCTGTCCCTTATACTCAGATAAATACCTGTCATAATATCCCCCTCCATAACCAATTCTAAAACCTTCTCTGTCAAAGCATATTCCAGGAACAATCACCAGATCGATATCTTGCGCTTTAATAAGGCTTGTTTTTGACACAATTGGCTCTTTTAATCCAAAATAAACAATTTCTAATTGACTCTCTGACTCGAATGTCCGGAACTCCATTTTAAATTGATCAGGGTAGCATTTAGGAATCACGACTTTTTTATTTTGACGCCATGCCTCTTCTATTATCATACTTGTTTCAATCTCTCTTCCTCTTGAAATAGTAAGTGCGATCGTTTCGCTTTGCTTCCAGAAGGCATGTTTGAAAAGTCTCTTATTAATACGTTCGCAATAACTTTCATATGTATCTTTATCTATTGACTGAAGACGTTTTTTCACTTGATTTCTAAGTTTTGATTTCAGCATTGATGCGCTCTCCCTTTTATCAGTAAAGTTTATGTATACAGAACAATAAAGCTGTTTTTCGTAAAAAGACTAGTTTTCCAACTTTTCTATGGTTTTGTGCTCTTTTCTCATGGCTCTTTTCATAAAGTTTGTTGCTTTTAGAAAAAAGGGTTAAAACCCTTTAGTGGATTGCAGCGGAAGGCTCTTGACTCCTGCGGGAATTAGAGGCTCCCATCCCTCACGCCGCAGCGGAAATCCACGGGTACAATTAATAACCAAAAACAACAAGCAATGCGAAAACAGCCTTAAAGGCATTAAGCTATTTATTGACCGGCAAAATAAATATGGATTAGAAAAAGGGCTATAAAAAAAACAGCAGGAAATAAAATTCCTACTGCTTACTTTGTTTCGCGGTGTAAAGTAACCTTTTTCTCTCTAGAGCAATATTTTTTAAGCTCCATACGATCTGGGTTATTACGTTTATTCTTTTTAGAAATGTAATTACGTTCGCCGCACTCTGTGCAAGCTAATGTAAGATTCACGCGCATGTTGATTTCCCTCCAAACTAAAAAACTTATACTAAATCAGACTTTACTATAATAGCATTTTTTAAATGCAAATTCCACATTATTTTATTTTTTTCTTTATATGAGGTAAACGATAAGTTAATGATCTTTATTCATATACTCTCTCCACGTACTGACAGCCTCATGATTTAAGTCAGCAAGCGTAGAATGAGCCTGTATCTTACAGTGTCCGATCATGCCCCCTAAGGTGCAGGATTTTCCCACGTCACTATTTTCCCATAAAATAGAATGAGTAATTTTAGAACCTTCCTGAATGGTGACCGCTTCTGAAAGGACTGTATTTGGACCTACAATGGCACCTTCATGGATAATCGTGTTTCCACTTAGATAGATAGGCCCTCTTAAAGTAACATCATCTTGAATGGTTACACCATCCTCCATCCAGATTCCTTTGGCAATTTCTTTACCCTTGGTTGGAAGATTCACTTTATGATCTAGCATATCAAATTGAGTTTGGCGATAATTTGCTATCGTACCGACATCTGACCAGTATCCAACAGCTTCATACAAACTGATTTTTTCATTATGGCTTAGAATGGCCGGAAACACATCTGTGCTGAAATCGTAATATGTAAAACCTTCTAGGTAGGTAAATACAGCAGGATTCAAAATATATATTCCTGTGTTTATTGAGTGCTGAGAAAGATCACTCCAATTTGGCTTCTCAAACATCTTTTTCATCTTTTTATTCGATGAAAGCAGCACGCCATATTCGATTGGAAAGTCCAATGGTTTTGTAAAGATCGTCACTGCTGCGCTATGAGCTGCGTGATGCTCTATGCCTGCTCTTAAATCAAAATCAGTAATAATGTCTCCGCTGATGACAAGAAACGGCTCAGTAAGCATGTGCTCAGCTAATTTAACACTGCCCGCTGTACCAAGAGGCATGCCTTCTTCACTGTAAGTTATCCTTACACCCCACTTTGAACCGTCTCCAAAATAGGAACGTATTGTTGAAGACAAATAATGTACAGTCATGATGATTTCGTGAATACCATGTTTTTTTAATAGCTCAATGCCATATTCCATGACAGGCTTATTCAAGATGGGTACCATCGGTTTTGGACAGTGATTCGTAAGAGGTCTAAGCCTGCGTCCTTCTCCACCTGCAAGGATCACAGCTTTCACATGTTTCATCTCCTTATCCGTTATGATAAAGTCCTTCATATTCCTGTATCACTTGATTGACAATGCGATTATAGGCATACTTGCTGTAGACGTCTTCAAATCCTTGTTGTGCCATCTCCTTTGCCCACTCTGTGTTATCAAGAGCTTTTAAAACGACTGAAGCTAGTTCTGCTGAATTTCCCCTCTCGAATAAAAGGCCATTTCTAAGATGACAGACAATTTCTTTCAATCCGCCTGTGTTTGACGCAATTGTAAGCCTTTTCGCTGCCATGCTCTCCAAAGCAACAATTCCAAATGGTTCATAAAAACTGGGGATAATGTTCATCATGCAATGATTAAGAAGTATATGTATGAACTCTTCATTTATAAACCCCAGGAATGTTACACTTTTTTGAACGTTCAATTGTTTCGCTATTTTTTCATATTCGTTGCGGTGCGGCCCATCTCCTGCTATCACAAAATGGATTTTGGGAAAACGTGCCAAAATACCCGGTATCGCTCTTAAAAGAACATCAAACCCTTTTTCTTTTACGAGTCTTCCCATTGAAAAAATAAATGGCCGTTCCAATAGAGATCCCATTTGATGCTTATTTGAATTTTTATCATACATATTATTTTTAAAAGGATTTATTCCATTAGGAATGATGGATAATTTTTTAAAAGGGATCTTAAATTGCTTTATGAGTTCTCCCTTCATATAGTCACTGCACACAATAACTTTGTCAGCGGCCTCTACAAGCAGCCCCTCTTCTTCATGGATATGCTTTTGCATCGATGAAACGATCTCGCTGTTTCTGCCTAGTTCTGTTGCATGAATTGTCGCGATCATCGGTACATGAAAAATCTTCTGAATGGATTTTCCTGCTCCCGCTGTAAGCCACTCATGGGCATGAACAAGGTCAAAGTCAATCATTCGATTGCTCAATAGAAATTGAACAAATGCCAGATTGTGATTCATTATCCATTCCACAAGCGATCTATTCGAAATCTGAATAGGTTTTAACCGATAAATATGGAAGCTGGGATAAGGGTTTTCATAGTCAGGAAGCTCTTCCTCTGAAGAAATGGTAAGAAGAGTAACCTCGTAATTCATGTCAGCCAATGCATGTGTAAGATCAAACACATGTCTTCCAAGTCCCCCAACTATATTAGGGGGATACTCTGTTGATAGCATTAAAATTTTCGGTTTTTCAATATGTGAAACAGCCTGAAATGGGTCTTCAGTGTATAAAATAAATTTAAATAAGTCCGCTGCTGGGCGATATTTTTCCATTTGACCGTCGTTAAATGAGCAAATTTCATTGAATTGATGAATGTGTGTTTGGATCCGCTTATGCCCATAGTTTATCGATGTTCCATTCTCAATCATAAATGTCCAGTCACTGCTGACTGCAAGCATCCATTCTTTTATAAGAGCCGCATGCTGTTTTTGTTTCATTTCCCGGGAATTTACATATGATTGCCGCCAAGTCTTAAATAAATGGTTTTCCATAAGGTGAAATTGATGAAAGTAGCCTGCTGTTTTTTCATTAAGCCACATATCACCGAATCCGTTTTTCCCCCATGTAGAAAATGACAGTTCCATTTTTTGCTCAATCTGTTTTTCTTTCTTCAGCCATTCTGACGGTAAAATAAAAGGGTGATCTGAGTCCAATACTCCAGCCAGAAATTCCGGTCCTTCAAACCACCAGTGTCCAAATAACTCAAAATCAAACGGAAGCACATTGAGCCCATTTGCACGATTGAGCTTCTGCAGAAAATCATCTGCGTCAATCTTTGTTTGTGCAAAGGCTTTTTCAGGATGATAGATCTTTTTATCATCTGTCTTTCCAGTTATACCCCAAAGTTTCAGACCTGTATTTACTCTCACCTTTTTAAGGAAAGCAAACTCACTGATTTCATCCCACTCTCTTACAAAACCGACATCACGATAATATTCCCGGTACTCAGGATGAGAAGGGTACCCGCTATATTTATCCCAAACGTAATTTGTCTGCTGCCGGTTTCGCTTAAAGATTGTCAGCCCATTGTAGGTTATCGCAGGTTCTGAAAAATCAGGGGAATCAGAGAATGTATATTGAATTCCTTGTTCACAGAGAATTTTCGCTGTTTGCTCATTTATCGCCATTTCGGGCAGCCAAAATCCTTTAGGCACTGCTCCAAAATGATGTTGAAATGTTTTGATTCCCCACTCCACTTGTATTTTCACGCCTTTTTCTGTACAAAGATAAGGCAAAATGGCGTGTGTAGCAGATGTTGTGATGACTTCAATCTTTCCTTCTCTATACAGATTTTTATACCCATCAAGGATGTTGCCTCCGTACCTCATAAACGTCTCAATCAGCCGATTGTAATGTTTCAAATAAAAATCTAAAACTGATTGTTCAGTCTGAACCTCCCTGCTGTATTCCGCATGAATTAAAGCAATTGTTTTATGCAGATACCCAAGATAATTAGCTTGAATGATCTTATCTGCCATCATCTCCATAAGGGTAGGTGAAAAAGAAATAGTAACTGCAGGACGTTTCAATTCATTTAACTTCCAAAGCATAGGTATATAGGATTCTGAAAGTGCTTCATATAGCCATCTCTGCTCATATTGAGATTCGGAATAGTCCGTAATAAAAGGCATGTGGGCATGAAGGATTATTATACTGCTGCTTTCCATCAGAGTCATTCCCCTTTCCATCATTCATAGGCAGAGTATGCAGAAAATTGTCTTTTCCAAACACTCTCCTCCGGGTCGAGAGTTACCCATTTTAAATCGTTCATATATATTCCTTTCATTTTTATTTCGTTTGATTTAAGAATGGTAAGTCTATGCATACCGGATTGGAAGACAATGAATTCTGCATAGTATATGCCCCTGCCCTCAGTTTCTTCTATAAAAAGAAAAGGGTCGTTATCTGTAATGTTTATATCTTTAAACAAAACAGAGTTACTCTCTTTATGATAAAGACGAATTGTTTTATAAAGAGTGGAAAAAGGTACATTGCAAATAATAGAAAGACTCTTCTTTGTTTGAGCACTTATATTCCACTGCAGGAACAAGGTCGATTTATTTTTTATTAAAAGAGTCATTGCATCCCCATATGCTGGTTTTTGTGAACGTATTGTATTAAGGTTCTCTGATTGATGATGAACCACGATTTTTCCCCACTTTCAGATTAAACATTTGTTTTTATTATGACATAACATAGATCCGTGATAAATCGCACTGTAAGTAAGACATTTTTCGACATTTCACATATAACTCTTTTGAATGTACGAAATCTATGATATAAAGAATAAGGGAAAAAATATTAGAAGGTGAATAAAAATGGAGATTATTATCATTGCCCTGTTTGTTGTCAGCATTCTTTTAATTGGAATTTCTTTTTTCCAAAGAGACCAAGTAAAGGATATTGAACAGGAACTTGATCACCTGTCCGTTTCTTCCATGCAGGAGATATACAAGTTAAAGAAAAAAGTAAGAGTTTTAGAGGAAGAAATTCTTCAAAATGATTTAGAAATTTCCGAAGATGATTCGATTGATCCTCAAACACTTCAGCGCATTGTTATGAAACATAATCAAGGACTATCAAATGAAGCAATCGCCAGATCTGAATACTTAAGTGAGGAAGAGATCGAATCGATTCTTAAACAGAATGAGAGGGTCTTAACATGAGTAAAAAGGGATTTCAATCATTTGCAGCTGGGATGATTTTATCCACCTCTGTTCTTGCCGCTACTTATTACATGGGAGAAAGCAACGAAAAAACAGTTGCTTCAGTCAGCAAAGAAGTGACCGAAAATGATATAAAAGAATATTTAATAAAAAACGGTCAAACAGCCATTGATAATAAAGAATATGACGAGCTTGTTGCATTTAAAGAAACAACTCTTATTGAAAAACAAAAACAGGCAGAAGAGCAGCCAAAGCCTGAAGAACAGCCTCAAAATGAAAAATACACATTGAAAATTGTTGAAGGAATGAATACAGGGGATGTTTCAAATATCCTTGAACAAGAAGGTGTCATCACTTCAGCAAAAGATTTCAATGAATTCGTGATTTCCGGCAACTATCATACAAAAGTACGCATGGGAACATTTGAACTAACTAAAGGCATGAGCTTTAGTGAAATTGTAAATATTCTCGTTAAATAACTGATAAAAAAGCTTGTCACTCTGAGAGTGACAAGCTTTTTTGTTTAAGCATTTAAATCGTATCTTCTTCCTTTTACAAGATATAGGATACTTTCAGAAATATTTGTAGCATGATCTGCAGTTCGCTCAATATATCTGCAGACAAACATCAATTGAGTAATTTGCTGCATAAGTTCTTTTCGCTCAGGCATGATTCCAAGAAGTTCACGAATGGTTTGACCGTAAAATTCATCCACCTGATCATCCATATCAGCTACTTTTTTTGCTAAAACTACATCCTCCTCATTATATGCCTTAATCGAAAGAGACAGCATTTCTACAGCAATAGCATGCATTTTTTTGATCGTTTCAATCGGTTTAAATAATGGATCATCACCGATGCGAATCGTAGATTTAGCGATATTAACAGCAAAGTCTGCCATTCTCTCAATGTCATTTGAGATTTTTATGGCAACGATAATACGTCGCAAATCAATGGCAACCGGCTGCTGTTTAGCGATAAGTAAAATGGCAAGATCATTGATCTCCTCATCTAAATCATCAATACGCTCATCATTTTCGATGATCTCTAATGCTGCTTCTACATTTTGATTTTCTAATGCATGAATAGAAGCAGTTAACGCTTTTTCAGAAAGTTGTCCAATTTCAATTAATTTATCGCGCAATAATTTTAAGTCATATTCAAATTTTTCTCTAACTACCATATTATTTTCCTCCATGTTGTCGTTTAGTTTCTATTATATAGGATTTAATTATGATATGGGAAAAAGTCGTGCGAATTTCATTTGCACGACTTATTTATTTATAACTTATCCAAATCGTCCAGTAATGTAATCTTCTGTACGTTTATCTGATGGGTTTGAGAATAAGCGATCTGTTTTTGAATACTCGACTACTTCGCCATTTAGGAAGAAAGCAGTACGATCAGAAATCCGGGCAGCTTGCTGCATGTTGTGAGTAACAATGACGATGCTGTATTGTTTTTTCAATTCCTGAACTAGCTCTTCTACTTTTAATGTTGAAATTGGATCTAGTGCAGACGTAGGCTCATCCATTAGGATGACATCTGGCTCAATTGCTAGACAGCGGGCAATACATAAACGCTGCTGCTGACCACCTGATAAACCATAAGCATTTTCTTTAAGGCGATCTTTTACTTCATCCCAGATTGCAGCGCCTTTTAAGCTCTTTTCAACGATTTCATCAAGTGTCTTTTTGTCGCGGATGCCATGAATTCTTGGTCCATAGGCAACATTGTCATAAATTGATTTTGGGAATGGATTTGGTTTTTGGAAAACCATGCCAACACGGGTTCTAAGATCTTCCACACCGTATCCTTTGTCAAAAATATTTTTTCCGCGGTAAATAATTTTTCCAGATGTGCGAACGATAGGAATTAGCTCTACCATGCGGTTTAATGTTTTAATGTACGTTGATTTTCCACAGCCGGAAGGTCCGATAATGGCCGTTACTTCATTTTCATAGATATCAAGGTCAATATTTTTTAATGCTTGATCATTTCCGTACCAAAGATTAAGATTATCTGTTTTGTAAACGATGCTTTTTTCTTTTTCAGCCTTCGTTTCAAACTCCTCATTTTCTTTGCGCTCTTTCACAACTTTTGTCATTTCCATCGTGTGAAACCTCCTTCATCCTTATCAAAAAGCTTAGTAACGTTTTTGGAATTTATTACGAATTAACACTGCAATAGAATTCATGACGATCAAGAAAATAAATAATACGATAATCCCAGCAGCTGCTACGTCTTGGAAATCAGCTTGAGGTCTTGATGCCCAGTTGAAGATTTGAATTGGCATTACAGTAAATGTGCTCATAAAACTTTCAGGCAAATAATTAACAAATGCAAATGCTCCTACAACAAGAAGAGGTGCTGTTTCACCAATTGCTCTTGAGAAAGCTAATATACTCCCTGTTAATATACCTGGTATTGCAGCCGGCAAAACAACTTGACGAATCGTTTGCCACTTCGTTGCGCCCATTCCATAAGACGCTTCCCTCAATTCTTTAGGAACGGCACGGATTGCTTCTTGTGATGCTACAACAATGACCGGCAGCACAAGCAGTGCCATTGTGAATCCCCCGGCCAGAATGCTTCTTCCAAGTTCAAAGTATCGAACAAATACAGTTAAGCCTAATAGTCCAAATACAATCGATGGAACACCTGCAAGGTTTGCAATATTGATTTGCAGGAAATTTGTAAATCTGTTCTTCTTTGCATATTCTTCTAAATATAATGCTGTGCCTACTCCTAGAATCAAACCGACAGGAATAACGACTGCCATCACCCACATAGATCCGACTAATGCAGCCTTAATCCCTGAGGCAGATGGTCTCCTAGATGCAAAGTTTTGAAAAAATTCTGGAGTTAAATAGCTAAATCCTTGAGTGAATATCCGATATAAAAGGATTGCCAATACAACCAATGCAAAGCTTGTAGCTAATAGGAAGATACCTTTATATATTCCATTAACCGCTAATCTGCTTGACATTTTTTTAGCGACTTTCTCTTTATTGATGTAGTTCATTTTAATATTCCTCCCTAAAACGACGAGAGATAAACTGAGCCAGTAAATTCATCAGCAATGTGAATATAAACAGGGTCATCCCTACAGCGTAAATACTATAGTAAATCGTTGTTCCATATCCAGCATCACCTGAACTTACCTGAACAATATAAGCTGTCATTGTCTGAATCGATTCAGTTGGATCCAATGTTAGCTTAGGCGTAGCACCGCCTGCAAGAGTAACAATCATCGTTTCTCCGATAGCTCTTGAAATAGCTAAAACAAATGATGCAACAACACCTGAAACAGCAGCAGGCAAGACAACTTTAATTGCTACTTCAAATTTAGTAGAGCCAAGGGCCAAGGCTCCTTCTCGCATTGATTTAGGCACTGAGGTCATTGCATCTTCAGAAAGCGATGCAATCATAGGAATAATCATAATGCCTACAACAATTCCGGGGCTAAGCGCATTAAAAAATCCCAAGTCTGGCATGATGGATTGAAGCAATGGTGTCACGAATGATAAAGCGAAGAATCCATAAACAATTGTTGGGATTCCTGCTAAAACTTCTAATATCGGTTTAATAATTCTTCTTACTCGATCAGAAGCATATTCACTCAAATAAATAGCAGATGCTAAGCCGATAGGCAAAGCAACGATCATTGCGATGACAGCAACAAGAAGTGTTCCCGAAATTAATGCGATGATTCCATATGATGGATCACCTGCGAAGAATGGATACCATTCTTTTTGTGTAATGAAGTCCATAAATTTAACTCTGCTGAAAAACGTAAATGTTTCAACAATCAATGTGAATAATATACCAACGGTAGTTAGGATTGATATAATGGCTGTCAGCAGTAAAAAAGCAGGAACTAATTTCTCTGTAAATTTCAACCAAGATTTTTTCTCTTTTTTCTCTCTTATCATTTCGCTGACTGAGCGACTTGTTTGTGTAGCCATATTGTGAAAACCCCTTTCCAAAACATGGGAAGATGAGAAGCAGTTATGCTCCTCATCTATTAGATTTTGAAATTATTTTAAACCTTCGATTGTTTCAAGCTGCTCTGTGTATTTCTCTTCAGGAAGGCTTACATAGCCAACTTCTTCAGCTAACGCACCAGCGTTTTCCATGTAGAATTTAACATATTCTGCAACTTGTGGTTTTTCTTTCATTGAAGCGTTGTTTACATAGATGTATAATGGGCGTGAAAGTGGGTTGTATTCACCAGACTCAACTGATTCGTTTGTTGGTTCTACAGCTTTGCCCTCTTCATTTACGATTGGAACAACTTTTAAAGTGTCTTTGTTTTCTAAGTAATAAGCATACCCAAAGTAGCCCATTGCTGTTTTATCGCTTTGAACGCCTTTTACAAGAACGTTGTCATCTTCAGAAAGTGTTGCTTGTTTTGCTACTGCTTCATCTTCAAGGATTACTTCATTGAAATAATCATAAGTTCCTGAGTCAGTTCCAGGTGAGAAAAGTTTGATTGTTTCGTCTGGCCATTCAGGGTTAATATCTGACCATTTCTTTTCTTTGCCGTCTTCAACCCAGATCTTTTTCAAATCTTCAACCGTTAATTCTTTAATGAAGTCATTTTCTTTGTTAACTACGACAGATAATCCGTCAAATGCTACTTGTAGTTCTGTATATTCAATTCCAGCGTCTTTCGCTGCTTGTGCTTCTTCATCTTTAATTGGACGTGATGCTTGAGAAATATCAGTTTCACCAGCTACGAACTTTTCAAATCCTCCGCCAGTTCCTGATACGCCGATAGGAGCTTTAACATCTTTGTTTTCCATTGCGAATTCTTCTGATACTGCTTCACCGATAGGAGCTACAGTAGATGAACCGTCAATTCCAACTTCACCTTCTAATTGAGCTGCTTCGTCTTGTTCAGAAGATTTTTCACCAGTTGTGCCAGTGTCCTCTGCATTTTCACCATTTCCACAAGCTGCTGCGAATGCAAGCAATGATGAAATCATAATTGTCATGGCTAAAAATTTGAAGCTTTTCATATTTCTTAATTCCCCCTACAAAGTGGTGTTTTTGTCCTACAAGTAATACAATACAGCCTAACTGTAAACATGGTTTTAATCGAATGTTAAGGTTTTGTAAATACGTGAATATTTTTGTCGCGTTTTGTAGAATACATATGGCCGTAGAAAAAAGCACTCTATAAATAAGAGTGCTTTTATTTTCTACAGTTCTTTGTTAATTATTCATTTTCTTGGTCTTCCAATACCCTGGCATCCTCAGGCTGGCCAACACCTTCCTGAATTCCTTCTTTGCTTTGTTCGCTTTTCAGTTCATAATATTTATCCATCACCCGTCTGCCAATTTGATTATTAATAGGGTGAGAATTTTTTGCTTCGTCATATGCCCATGGCACTACAACCGCAAATGCAACTTCTGGATTATTATGAGGTGCATATCCAACAAGGGTTAAGTTATAGGTAGGTGACAGGAATTTATCTTTGTTCGGCCCGTCATAAAAAGCCTGTGCTGTTCCTGTTTTTCCTGCAGGAGAATAATCTGCTCCGGCAAAATAGGTATATGCTGTTCCGTTCTTCTCTTGTGTAACACGTCTAAAACCTTCTTGCACTCTTTCAATGTATTCACTCTTCATATCAAGTCGGTTTAAAATTTCTGGGTTAATTGATTCAATGACAGATCCGAGATTATCTTTCGGAGAAGGTTCTCTGATTTCTTTTACTAGCTGGGGCTTCATCCGATATCCGCCATTTGCAATTGTAGATACATATTGAGCCATTTGCAGGGGTGTATATGTATCATATTGACCAATTGCTAAATCAAGCAATAATCCTGGTGTCACATCCTGGCCTTTAAAGCCTGTTGCTTCATTGGGCAAATCAATTCCGGTTTTGACCCCAAGTCCGAATTGGCTGTAATAGTTTCTAAGCGTCGAAAAAGCTTCGATATCGAGCGGCAATGATTTATTTCGTCGATATTCTCCATTTGCCATAGCGATCGCTGTTTTAAACATATATACATTTGATGACCGCTGCAAAGCTTCTAGATCATTTATATTTCCCATATTGCGATACGATTTTTTTGGAGGAGATCCTTTTATATATAAAGGTTCATCCAGCAAAACAGATCCGGGTTTAATGACACCAGATTGAAATCCAGACAAGACTGTTGCACCTTTAACTGCTGATCCCATTGTATAAGAGCTTGTCATGGCACCTAAAGAATAATCCTCAAGAACCGTCTTACCATTTTCATCTTTTTTGATTTGTTTTCCTGCCATTGACAGCATTTCCCCGTTCCGAGGATCCATCATTACGACAAATGCGCGATCAAGCAGCGCTGTTCCCGGTTTCTTTTTAGCAGCAAGTAATTCTTCTTCAATAATTTTTTCAACTTCCTGCTGAAGGTCTACATCAATAGTCATGATTAAATCCTTGCCGCTTTCTCCTTCCGAAATGACCTCTGTTTCAAGAATGTTCCCTGATTTGTCGGTAATATTTCGAGCTTTAGCTTTTTGTCCTTGTAAAATATCTTCGTACTGATATTCCAGGTAGCTTTTCCCTACTCGATCATTGCGGCTGTATTCTCTGGACATATAGTAATCAAGACGTTCATGCGGAATCCCTTCATTTGATGAAGAGATGCTTCCAATTAATGTTCTTAATGTTTTATCGAACACATATTGGCGCTCCCAATCTGTCGTAATATCAACTCCAGGCAAATCTTCCAAATGCTCGCTTATATAAGCAAATTCCTCTTGTGAAATATTGTCTTTTTTTATAATTTGCGGTGTTAGCGCATATCCGCTGTCCATCTCTCTTTTAATCGCGAGGGCTTTCAATTCGTCTTTAGAAATATCCTGCAAATCTTTTTCTGTTATACGCTCAAGTTGAAGGTCGTAAAGATCATCATCGCTTATAACGCCGTCAAGAACCTTTTGTTTATCTGATTTGGTAATCTTTTTTTCTGCCTGCTCAGGCCGCGTTAAGATCCAATAATCTTTCTTGTCTCTTTCTGTAATCTTTTTCAAATCTTGTTCAATTGTCTCTTTATCATCATTTGAGGGATCTTGTTCAAAAATCTTTGCAAGCTTTGCTGCAACTTCTAAACGCTCTTCCTGAGAAGTAGTATTTGACCTCGTATATGTGATTGCATTGATTGGTTTGTTATCAACAATTGTATTGTAATTCCGGTCAAAGATTTTCCCCCTTGGAACTGAAGTACTGATATTGACTTCCTCATTCCGTTCAACTTCCTTGCGGTAATCCTCTCCGTATACAATTTGAACAATTCCAAGCCTCAAAATAATTCCTGAGAAAACGATAAAAACTAGAAAAAACAAGATATTAAGGCGAAGTGGGACTGTTCTTTTCTTTTTCTTTGTCATATAGCACCGCCTTATTTTCTTTATAAATAACACAATAGACACCCTAGAAGGTGTCTATTGTTATAGTTTATGAAAAATATCGACTAATTTCTATAAAATTCGACACTTGTAACATGATTGTCATATCTGTCTAACTGCTCTCTCCATCTACAAGATTCGGTTCAGTCATATTTTTCTGTCCGCTATCATCAATCTGTTCATTTGTTTTTTCCAGGTTCATCTTTCGAATGAAGAAATAGATAAAAGTGTGACCAGAACCTATGATGGCAAGCAAAATAGGTATACTTTGCTTTTCATCAAACATTGTAACTGACACAATAAATAAAATAATGGAAGTAATTCTGCCGAGGTTAAGGAAGAGTTCTCTGACAACAATATATTCTATTCTCGCTTCAGCTGCATTCCACGACCTCCCAATTACATCGTACGTTAAGGAAACATAAGGTACAAGGAGCATCGGATATGCTATTGCAATGGCAATTGCGTACATAATCAGCTTTGAGTAAGAAAGGTCAAATATCAGCAAAAAGATGGAAGCATATAATAAAATCCCTCCAGCCAATATTGATTTTTTTCTCATTTTCTTTGTTATCAGCCGAGTTGCCAGATAGTAACTTACAAAAGCGACCGCTGAATTCACGAGGCCAAATTTTCCTAATGCAAGCTCACTTCCCGTTGTAATAAATACAAGAACTCCAACAACAAAGATAAATGTGCCTTCACGAACCCCTTGGAAAAAATGGGCGTTTGTAATCATTCTCCAGTTCAAATTTCGTTTTCTTTCTTTTAAGACTTCAACCAGCAAATAGCGGCCGTGAGCGTTTCTTCTATTTAAAAACATGCTTAAGATAACCGCACAGAAAAATAGTCCCAGGGATATTGTAAAAATGGTTTTATATCCATTATCATCAGCCAGCCTTGAGATTACAAAACCTGCTACAATCGGGCCGATCATTCCCGCTGAAGATGTCATAATTCCCAGAAATCCATTAAAAAAATCTCTTGTTTCAGGTTCTGTAATTTCAAATGTAAGGACATTAAATGAAAGCCAGTAAAAACCAGATCCAATACCCAGCAGGCCTCCAAGAAGAACGATATTGTTAACAGCATTTTCTCCAATAAGTAAAACGGTTAAATAAAAAATGGCTAAAAAAGTGACTCCGAGTCTGAACACAATCACACGGTCAATTTTTTTCGCCCATCTGCCGGCTATCATAAATGTAATCGGCTGCATAATGACAATTGATAAATTATAAATGCCCAGATCCAAAAAGCTTTCCGATTGCTTCCATAGATACACATTTACAAACGAATTTGAAAGGGCAATCCCTAATGAATACATACCGCCGATAATCAGCAACAGTGCTAAATCCTTATTTACTTCTACTCCGCCAATTAGTTTTTGCAACTTAGACATACTTAAAACTCCCCTTTATGAACTAACCATTAGTCTGTCTTTATGAGAGGGAGATATGTATCCTAATTTCACATTAGAAAGATGGAGAACAGCACTAAAAAAAATTTAACACAAAAAACAGGGGATCAAAAGATCCCCTGCTTTTTATAGAGTGATTACTTTGCTTCTTCGTAACGTCTTGTTACTTCTTCCCAATTAACAACATTCCAGAAAGCAGAAATATAATCAGGTCGGCGATTTTGGTAGTTTAAGTAGTAAGCATGCTCCCAAACGTCAAGTCCAAGAATAGGTGTTTTACCTTCCATTAAAGGAGAGTCTTGGTTTGGAGTGCTTGTTACTTCTAATTCGCCATTATTGACAACCAGCCAAGCCCAGCCAGATCCGAAACGAGTTGCCCCAGCTTTTGCAAATTCTTCTTTGAATGTTTCAAAGCTGCCGAATTTGCTGTTGATTTTATCAGCAAGTTCTCCGGTTGGAGCTCCTCCGCCGTTTGGAGAAAGGATTGTCCAGAATAGACTGTGGTTTGCATGTCCTCCGCCATTGTTTCGTACAGCAGTACGGGCAGCTTCAGGAACTGCATCTAAATTTGAAACTAATTCTTCAACGCTTTTGCTAAGAAGATCTTCTTGACCTTCTAAAGCTGCGTTCACATTTGTAATATACGTATTGTGATGCTTTGTGTGGTGAATGTTCATTGTTTCCTTGTCAACATGAGGTTCCAATGCATCATATGCGTAAGGCAATTGCGGTAATTCGTAAGCCAATTAAATCTCCTCCTTCAAATGTATGTACACCTTAAGCTTAATCATCAACATAAGCTTGTCACATTAAGATTACCAAAATTGTCCGATTGTTTCAATTTATATGCATTAAAACATGTCAATTCTTTTTAAAATGTCCCATTTATAATACAGCATATAAAAAATACCCAATCATGATCAGCTGAATAATCGATTTTGCAAACACTCCTGAGATAAAACCGATCAAAGATCCAAGTCCAACTTTGGCAGACTCTTTCAGATCCTTTTTATGAATAAGGAGTTCAGCAAGAACAGCTCCAAGGAAGGGACCAATGATTATTCCGGCAATCGGGATAAGAAACGGTCCAATCAATAATCCGATTGTACTTCCCCAAATCGCAGCCTTGCTGCCGCCAACCCGCTTTATTCCCATCAAGTTTGACACATAATCAGCTGCAAACAACACCGCAACAAATACACCTTCAATCATCCAAAACTGGTACCCGAATTCTTCAAATCCAAAAAATGCCCCATATAGAAGAAATCCAGCCACTATAAAAATGACACTTGGAATTACAGGATAAACCAAACCTGCGAACGCAATGATAAACATTATAATGATCAGCGCCCAATAAATAAATTCCATTTCATCCCTCCATCTTAAAAAATGAACTGAGATAAAAGCAAGGGAATCTGCCCTTGCTTTCATTATAACTGAACATGTCGTTTTTAAACATTATGGCTTTTTCGTAAACGATAGTTGCTTTTCCAATCAAGTACAGTGTTTTCAATCGTTTCATTCGATTTTATTAGAAAAGAGCACGATATCCTAATAAATTCGGAAAAATTTATGCAATGACATGACAGCCAACATTATTTACGGTAGCCTAGAACAGCTTCCGCTATGTTTACTGAATGATCGCCAATTCGCTCTAAGTTGCTGATAATATCAACAAAGACAATTCCTGCCTGACCTGAACAGCTTCCTTCATTGATACGAAGAATGTGTTTTTTGCGAAGCGTTCTCTCCATTTTATCGATTTGCTCTTCTGATTTCATCACTTTCGCAGCCAATGATGTGTCCTTATCATCTAAAGCTGAAATGGCATCTTTCAGTGTTTCAATCGTTAATGTAAACATTTCTGATAAGTCAAAAAGCGCAGATTCAGTAAGTTTTACTTTATTGGTTAATTGATAATCTACTAGCTCGACAATATTCTCAAAGTGATCACCGACGCGCTCGATATCTCTCACCGTATCCAATAATGCTGAATGTTCCTCAGACTCGAATGCGGACATTTCCGCTCTTGAAATGAGGACCAGATATTCGGTAATCTTACGGTCAAGATTATTGATTGCGTCTTCAATTTGATAGGCTTTTTCTGAATGCTTTTGCTGATGTGATTCAAGATATTTATACGCTTCTTCCAATCCGCGTAACGCGAATTTACCCATACGCAAAATCTCTTCTTTTGCCTGTCCTAAAGCAATTGATGAGGATTGCTCGATGAAAACGGGATCAAGATGCTTAGCTTTATATTCAATCATTGCATCTTCGCCAGGTATAAGCTTCGTCACAATATAAGCAAGCAGACCAATGAACGGGAGCTGAATAATAGTATTCGCAACATTAAATGTACCATGCGCAAATGCAATGGTCATTTCAGGATTAAGGTCAATATTTGTTTTAAGCATCATGATAAAAGCAGTAAATAACGGAAGGAATACTAGAAAAATGGCAGCACCTATTAAGTTGAATAGAACATGTGCTAATGCAGCTCTGCGTGCAGCAACTGATGCGCCAATTGAAGCTAATACAGCAGTAATTGTCGTTCCTATATTGTCACCGAAAAGAACTGGAAGAGCACCTGTAAGGTCAATTAGACCTAATCCATGTAATTCCTGCAGAATTCCAATCGTCGCACTTGAACTTTGGATAATGACAGTAAAAATTGTTCCTATGACAACACCTAACAGAGGATTGTCACTCATGCTGACTGTAAGGTCCTGGAAATCTTCTAATGTGTGCAGAGGCACCATACCGTTACCCATTAATTCAAGTCCGTAGAAAAGAGCCCCTATGCCAAATATAATTTGCCCGATATTATGAATTTTTTTATTTTTAAAAAAGAAAAGTAAAATAGCGCCTATGAACAAGACCGGTAAAGAATATTCTGAAATGTCGATTCCGATAATGAATGCTGTGACGGTGGTACCAATGTTGGCACCCATGATGACACCAATAGCTTGTCTTAAACTCATGAATCCTGCACTGACAAGTCCGACAGTAATAACAGTAGTTCCACTGCTGGATTGTATGAGGATGGTCACAAAAATACCTGCAAGAACCCCCATGATGGGATTGGTAGTAAATTTATCTAAAACATCTCGAAGCCTGTCTCCGGCAGATTTTTGCAATCCGTCGCCCATGAACTTGATTCCGAACAAGAAAATACCTAGTCCGCCTGCAAATTCAAAGATCATTTTCTGTAGATCTAAATCCAACCTGTTTCAACCCCCTACCTCTTTAATCGACAACATTCTACAACCTCCCCAATTATTAACGAATTGTTGATTAATTGTAAAGGATTTTAGGGTGAATCCTTCAAAAATTTACATTATCTTAACATTCGTCTTCTTGCTGTACCTTTAGCCTTGTTTCTTTCTGATGAGATGTATAAAATGAAAGCTGTATTACTATGAAGGATGTGTACCATAATGAATATTTTTAAACAATTTGCTAAAAGTCTGTACTCTCCAAAAACGATTTCTATGTTTCGTTTTCAAGGAATCGGAAAAACCATTCTTTACGTGTTTTTACTTACCCTCCTTGCTACCTTGCCAATGGCTATTTATATGTCAACTGGCCTTTCAGGGCTGCTGAAAGGATTTGATTCCACGTTACAGGAAGACCTTCCCGATTTTAAAATAGAAGACGGCACATTAATCTCTGAAACGAAGGAACCGCTCGAATTTAAAAAGGATGAATTGTTTATTGTGTTCGATCCTACTGGTTCATTTACTGCAAATGAGATGGAAAATAAACAAAATGGAATTGGCTTTCTGAAAAATGAGTTTGTGTACACAGTAGCAGGTCAGGCCCAAAGCATCGACTATTCTATGCTAAATGCTGATATGACCAAGGATGACTTGTCTCAATACTCTTCCCAATTCGAGAGTGTTCTTCCAATTGTCCTAAGTGTTGTTATTTTCATCTTATTTATATTTACGTCCGCTTCTAAATTCATAGAGATTACTTTTTTGGCATTTGTGAGTATCCTATTTAGGAATAGCTTAAAGCGAAAAGTGAATTTTAAACAGCTTTGGGTCATGGCAGCCTATGCGATTACCCTTGCAACTTTCTTCTTTATTATAATGGAGTTCCTGCAAGTAACCGTTCCAAGCGGTATTTTTATCAACTGGTTCGTAAACCTGATCATTATGTACTTAGCATTAAAAGAAATTCCTGCTTCTAAACAGCCTGTTGAACGGAATTAGAAAAAGCGAACTCTCATACCGAGAGTTCGCTTTTTTAACTTACTTTATACTCTTTCGTTGTTTTTGACAGTTCACCGGAAAGTGTATTCAGCTTTAGTCCAATTTCATGGGTGCGATTCATGTGTGCGTTTTGTTCTTCAGAAGCTGCAAGCATCTGCTCCGCACTGGCAAGTGTTTCCTGGGAGATGGAGGCAAAGCTTTCTGCAGATTGTTCCATAACAGGAAGAGACCCGTTCAGCTGCTGAATATGTTCCTTCATATCCGAAAGTTTTACGTTTACAATGTCAATTTCGCTCATTAATTCATCAAAAGTAGCTTTTGATTGAGATGCTTCAGCAAGATGAGAATGGATATTGCCCAGCATATATTCAAATTCTTTGGATGCTTGAACTGATATTTGTTCCATTAATTCAATGGATTTTGTAATATCTTCGGTTGCCTGTGAAGACTGTTCAGCAAGTTTCTTAACCTCGTTGGCAACTACTGCAAATCCCTTCCCAGCTTCTCCTGCACGCGCTGCTTCAATTGTTGCATTGAGTGCCAGAAGCTTTGTCTGCTCTGCAATGGTTTGGATAATCGCCACAACATTAGCAATAGAAAGCGAATGCTCTTTCACACCTCTAATTGTCTTTGTCATTTTTTCAAATTCTTTTTCAAAGGAATTCATCGTTTCGATCATTTGTGACACACTTTTTTCTCCGCGATATGCTGATTGATTCATATCAGTAGCACTACTGAATAAATATTCCATATCCTGAAATACAACTTTTAATTCGTCCTTCATTTGTCCAAACGCAAGAATGCTTTCCTCTGAGCTGGATGCCGTTTGCTCTGCACCGACTTTTACAGTCTTAATCGCATCAACAAGCTGAATATTATGTACAATTACATCATCTGTAGCTTCTTTCAGATGTTCCCCTGTCTTTGACAAATCAGATGTCGCGCTGTCAATATTTACAACCATCATCCTCATTTGTGTCATCATTTGGTTAAAGCTTTTAATTAATGAATTAATTTCAGGAATAGTCGTTTTAACATGAATGTTCTTTGTTAAATCGCCTTCTCTTACTTCCCTCATTGTATTTCTGAATACTGCAAGCGGTTTTGTTAAACTGCGAATGACAAGGACAAGAAAAATCGTTGTAATCACTGCGCTTATCAACACCATCCACGCAGTAAAAGATGCTAGTTCACCCGTTGTTTTTAAATAATCCGCAGTAGGCACTGCTATTAAAAACTGACCTTTTAATTCCTGAACATTTTTAAACGATAATGTGTAGTCTATTCCATTAATTACTTTATGGATGACCCCATTTTCTTTTTCAATAATTTCGGTAATCAGCTGATCAGAAAACGAAATCTTTGTATTCTCATTTATTATATAAGGTGTCGACTTATTCTCGTTTACTAAAAAGAATTCCGCACCCAATCCATCCTGAATGAGTTCTGACGATTGATTCGTAAGAACTACTTTGTTAAACCGTTCCAAAAATTCTTCTTCATCCCCAAGATAAGCAAACATCAAATTGCCTGCAATTTCTCCGGTTGTATTCACTTCACGCTGCAATCTGTCTTCAATGATATCCATCGTCGTGTCTTTTGCTTTCGCGTAGGAAGTAAACCCTACAACAGAAATGGAAGCAATCAATAAAGCGAGCACCAGCATGAGCAATCTCGTCTGCAGGCTAATTCGCGAAAGAAATGATTCTTTCACATCACCCCCATGAATCTTATTTGGCCTTCTTCTCAGGTTTATAAAATTAAATAATGGCTTAAATTTCATATTTTTTTCATCCTTCCCATTGATTCATGAAAATTATCCCAAATAAATGTTAAGGAAATGTAAAGCCAGCATTAAATTAATAAAAAAAATGTCGAAAACTAAGTCAAATTGAGTTGTTTTTTTCCAATTATCTCTTTTTAGAGGGACTTTTCACCTCTTTTTTCATTAATATTACATATTTGAATGGGACAAGCATATTAATAATTATCGCAAATACTAGGGGGATTGATTATTTGAAGCGCTTATCCATTTTTATCCTAATGTTATTTCTAATATATATTGTCTACTTCGACATGAATAATGGAACAATCGCCATCAATCCTTCCCTTACAGAAGGTGAAAACAAAGCTATAGAAGTTTCCTCAGCAAAGGCTTCTCCTTATATTGAAAAAAAAATCAGACAGGGAGAAACGGTCCTATCGATTATAGAGCAGCTGCATAAGGAACAAATTCCTGTTTCCATTGAGCAGATTACAACCGACTTTGAAAGGCTGAATCCGAAGGAAAAAGCTGAATCCATCAAAGTAGGAAAAACATATAAATTTCCGCTTTATAAAAAAGAAGTTGCTTCATAATTCTTGTCAATATCGAGCATCCACTGTTACAATATGTGAGGGATAGCACATTTTCTCGCATCGAACGATAAAAATGGTTACCATTTTAGAATAGAACCATGATTATTAATTTAAGGAGCGATTTACACGTGAGTGAAATCATACATCGTACCAAAACCCGTCCTGTTAAAGTAGGAAATTTAACAATTGGCGGAAACAATGAATTAGTCATTCAAAGCATGACAACAACGAAAACACACGATGTGGAAGCTACAGTTGCTGAAATCCTGCGTTTAGAAGAAGCCGGCTGTCAGGTTGTGCGTGTGGCTTGTCCAGATGAGCGCGCTGCTGATGCCATTGCTGAGATTAAAAAACGCATTAACATTCCACTTGTTGTAGATATCCATTTTGATTATAAACTAGCCCTCAAAGCAATTGAAGGCGGCGCAGATAAAATTCGAATTAACCCGGGAAACATAGGCCGTCGCGAAAAAGTCGAAGCTGTTGTGAAAGCGGCAAAAGAAAAGGGTATTCCGATTCGCATAGGCGTAAATGCCGGATCTCTTGAAAAACGCATTATTGAGAAATACGGCTACCCAACAGCTGACGGTATGGTTGAAAGTGCCCTTCATCATATCAAAATTCTCGAAGATCTCGATTTTCATGACATTATTGTTTCGATGAAAGCATCTGATGTGAATCTTGCAATTGAAGCATATGAGAAGGCTGCAAAAGCTTTTGATTACCCGCTTCATTTAGGTATAACTGAGTCAGGCACTCTTTTTGCCGGAACAGTTAAAAGTGCAGCCGGTCTAGGTGCCATATTAAGCAAGGGCATTGGAAACACTCTTCGCATTTCTTTAAGTGCAGATCCTGTTGAAGAAGTAAAAGTCGCAAGAGAGCTACTGAAATCATTCGGCCTTTCATCAAATGCAGCTACACTTATCTCCTGCCCTACATGCGGCCGTATTGAGATTGATTTGATCAGCATTGCTAATGAGGTTGAAGAGTACATCTCAACAATAAAGGCTCCTATAAAAGTGGCAGTATTAGGCTGTGCTGTAAATGGTCCTGGAGAAGCACGCGAAGCAGACATAGGAATAGCAGGAGCAAGAGGCGAAGGTCTACTTTTCCGTAAAGGACAAATTGTCCGCAAAGTACCTGAGGAAACAATGGTAGAAGAATTGAAAAAAGAAATTGATAAAATCGCTGAAGAATATTATGCAAAACAGGAAGCTGAAAAAGCAGCTGCTGCTGAAATGCAATAAAAACACGCTTGGCACATTATGCCAAGCGTGTTTAATTTTATTAGAAGAATGGCAAAATGAAAATGCCAAGGATCAATGAAACAATACCAATTCCAATTGCCCATCCCCCTAATGCTTCAGCACCTCTTCGGCGGGCAATAAATCCAACTATAATCCCTGCCGCTCCGAGGATGACTGGAAAAACAAATAGTGAGATAACCGAAAGAACAATGGCTAAATACCCCATTCTTCTTCCATCAGCAGCTGTATCGCTTTTTTCTTCATCACGATCATAATCAGCATCTCTTCTTAAGGTTGCAGGTGCTGCAATTTCAGCTGCCGTTTCTTCTTTATAATCTTCACTCACATCTGGCCTGTTGTAGCCAACTTTATCTTCACGGAGATCATAATCTTTAATATTTCCGTGATAGTCGTAATCTTTCTCGTCTGCCATTTAAGGATCCCTCCATTCAAATTGTAAAGGAACATTTATAGTATGAGTCGTTAAACGCGACAGTATAACTGTTAAAGATTACTGTGATTGTCAGAAACGTTTATGATACACTAACAAGTATAGTTCAGACAGCAAGGGAGAGAATGCATTATGCTTCGTTTAGGCATCGATATCGATGGAACGGTTACATCACCTGAAACATTTGTTCCATATTTAAACAAATCATTTGGAATAAATATTACATTAAATGATATGAAAGAATACGACCTGACAAAATTATTAAAGATTTCAGAAGAAGACTTTTGGAAATGGATGGATGAGCAGGAACCAATCATTTATAAAGACGCTCCTATGGCACCTGATGCAAAAATAGTTTTGGATGAGTGGAGCAAAACTCATCAGCTATTGTTTATTAGCGCACGCAGAAATCATTTACAGGATATTACGTTAGACTGGTTTAAACGAAATGAGCTATTTTACCATCATATTGAACTTATCGGTACACATGATAAGCTGAGTGCCGTCAGAAAAAATAAAATTGACGTATTTTTTGAGGACAAGCACGATAATGCATGTATGATCAGTGAAGAGTTCAATATTCCAGTTATCTTATTTAATACACCATACAATCAGGAGCCTATTCCTAAAAACGTCATCCGTGTTAATAATTGGATTGAAGCGAAAGAATGGGTTAACGTTTGGAATTTGCAAACCGAAGCAAAATAATAAAATGAAAAAAGCTTGCAGAACTTCTGCAAGCTTTTTTTAGCATTCTAATGAAAACTTCCTTGAACCGCCTTTCTCAGCGGGTTATTCAGCAGTAAGAGGCTGTTCATGACATTCTGGACATGTCCCATAAATCTCAAACTTATGTCCGCTGATTTCATAGCCGCTTAAATTTTCTTTTAATTTTTCCATTGGACATGAAGCGATTTCTTTTGTTTTGCCGCAATTCAGGCAAATGAAATGATGATGATGATGATTCGTTGAACAGGTAAATCGGAAATGCTTTTCACCTGAAAGCTCTGTTGTTTCGAGAATACCCATTTCTGCAAAAAGAGAAAGGTTGCGGTAAATCGTATCAAAGCTTAAGCCTGGATAATCGTTTTTCATTTTTTCAAGTACGTCTCTAGCGGTTAAATATTTATTTGATTGCGCGAATAAATCAAGCATTTCTTCACGCTTATTTGTATATTTATATCCTTTTTCCTTCATTAGCAGCAAAGCTTCTTGAACATTCATCTTACTGACCCCTTTTTAGTTTGGTCCATAGTATTGACAATACAAGGATGAAGACTGACAGCATGACAATCGTTCCTCCAGGAGCTAAATCTAATTGATAAGCTAACACTAAACCAATAATAACAGAGATTTCTCCAAAGAGTACAGAAAAGAATATCGCCTGTTTAAACCCTTTTGCTATTCGGATACTTGCTGCTACAGGAAGCGTCATTAACGAAGACACTAGCAGGATGCCGACGATTCGCATAGAAGCAGCAATGACAAGAGCGACAGTTAAAATAAAAATAAAATGAATCCACTTTGAGTGTATACCTGATGCCGCAGCATGTTCTTCATCAAAAGATAGCAAAAACAATTCTTTGTATAAAGAAAAAATAACAATCAGGACAAAGACAGAAATTCCTGCTATGATCCATAAATCCGTACGTGTAACAGCACTTACGCTTCCGAAAAGATAGTTAAATAAATCTGTATTGAAACCATCAGCAAGTGATATAAAAATAACGCTTAAACCTACTCCTGCCGAAAGAATAATTGGAATCGCAAGCTCCTGAAAATGCTTATAGACCGCCCGCAGTTTTTCTATAAAAAGCGATCCTGCTACCGAAAAGCCCATTCCTAAATAAATGGGATTCAAACCTGCCATACCAAGCACTTTTTTCTCAAGAAGCAGGCTTGCAGCTATCCCTGCCAAAGTGACATGACTCAGCGCATCAGCAATTAAAGATAACCTTCTGACAACAACAAATACTCCAAGCAAAGGAGCAATTAACCCAATAAGAATACCTGAAATAAATGCATTTTGTAAAAATTCATAATGAAGAATACTGTTTATCATTTTTCTTACCTTACCTTCCCTCGTGATCATGATGATGATGATCATGAGTCAATACATGAACCGTGTGACCATAAAAGTCAGACATATCAGAGTTTTGCAGGCTCTCAAATTCCTTGGTATTTCCGTGGAAATGCAGATGTTTATTTAGACACGCGACATGAGTTACTTTATCTGTAATCGTACCAACATCGTGAGTTACAAGCAGCAAAGTGATTCCCATTTCTGTGTTTAAGTTTTTCAGCATTTCATAGAAACTTTGTACAGTTTGAGCGTCAACTCCAACTGTTGGCTCGTCAAGAATGAGCAGCTTTGGATCACTTACAAGCGCTCTTGCAATAAATGTACGCTGCTGCTGTCCACCTGATAGTTCCCCGATATTGTGTTTTGATAAGTGCTCAAGACCAACTGCTTCAATAGCGGCTTTTACTTTCTTGTGATGCACCGGTTTGAGCATTTTAAACAGGCCTAATTTAGAAGTGAGCCCGCTAGCTACAACCTCGTAAACAGAGGCAGGAAAGCCAGTATTAAAACTGTTGGCTTTTTGCGAGACAAAACCAATTTTATGCCACTCCTTAAATTTTCGGATATCCTCCCCGAAAAGCTTAATTTCTCCATGATCCGGCTTTAATAGACCAAGGAGGCATTTCAGCAGCGTTGTCTTGCCTGAACCATTAGGTCCGACCAATCCAAGAAAATCACCTTCTGTAACAATAAAGTTTATGTCTTCAAGTACTCTTCCGCGTTCGTATGTGAATGACAAATGACGTATATCAATAATAGGCTGATTCATGACTTTCACCTTCTAGTTTAAGAATGGTTCCGATTTAAAAATCGTAAAAAAAGATCAGAAACCAATGTCTGATCTTTAACATAAAAATTATACAGGATTATTAAGAAAAGCACAAGCACCCGTTTAGCTCCGACAGAAGGATAAGAATACGGCAGAAAAAGTCCGGGTTTGACTTTTTTGCCATATTTGTTCTGACCAAGCAATTGGATGAAGGAGCTGGGCATCATTTCTCTCTTTTGAAAAGCGCCAGCGCAATAGTCAGCTCGCAAAGAAAATTAATGAATGGCTGACTTGAAGTTCGTACCTTTCGTTTCTTGTGTATTCATTATGGTTATGAATGCATTTGTATCAATTTCATGAACGATTGACTTTAACTTTGTCACTTCAAGCCTTGTAATAACAGCATAAATGACCTCTTTCTCATCATCTGTGTAACCGCCTTTTCCTTTTAACTTCGTTGTTCCTCTGCCCAATCTTTGCAAAATAGCATCAGAAACATCTTCATAATAGTCAGAAACAATAATGACGGCTTTTGTTTCATCCAGCCCCTGAATCACAGTATCTATGGTTTTAAAGGCAATATAGTAAGCCATAACTGAATACATCGCTTGTTCAGCACCAAATACAAACGCTGCCCAGGTAAATACAAAAATATTAATAAACATAACAAACTCGCCTACCGAAAACGGTAGTTTTTTTGTAAGCAAGATACCTAAAATTTCGGCTCCATCAAGCGAACCTCCATTCCGGATAACTAAACCAACTCCAACACCAAGAATCAATCCTCCAAAAACTGTTGCTAAAATAGGTTCTTTCGTAAATGGTTCTGCATGATGAAGCAGCCCCTCAATTATTGCGAGGCATACAATCCCGAAAATAGATGAAACCATGAATGTCTTGCCGATTTGCTTGTAGCCGTAATACATAAATGGCAGATTTAAAACGACAACCAATGTTCCAAAGTTGATGAATGGAAGGCTGTCAGGTGTTATAGAATCTAAAATTAGCGAGACCCCAATGATTCCGCCATCGATAATGCTGTTTGGGATCAGGAAAAGCTCAATTGCCATTGCAGCAAGGGCTGCTCCGATAATAATTAAAATCAGCCTGGATAATAAACGGCCGACACTTTCTTTTTTATGCTGTTTTTTTGTCAATTGTATGACTCCTCTCCGTTTATTAAGAAAAGTGCAAGGGCCATTTTCAGCTCTCCTCGGTCAGAACGGATCTGACCGAGGAGTTTGGCCAACCGCTTGCCATCAATACACAAAACTTTATCTTTCTTATCTCTCAAAAAAATAGGCACTTTTCCCCTAAGTGAACCATACATTGAATTGTAGAGGAGGTATGTACGTGATTTTATTTCAAAAAATTATTAACCAAAAACTAAATTCTTTGGATGCCGATGGATTGCTGCAGCTTGCAAAACAAAACAGCCTTTCGATCGATCGAATTCAGGCTCAGGCGATTGTTAAAATTATTAGAGGGAAAAACATTAATATTTTCGATGATGCACAGCGTATCAGCCTTTTAAAAAAAGTAGCTGCAATTACTTCACCAGCAACTGCTCAGCAAGTGAATCAATTACTTCAGCAATTTATAGGCTAAAAAGCTGTCGGGCTTCATCGACAGCTTTCTTTTTTATGCTTGATTGCGGATTTGTTCCAGCAGGTTTTCATTGAATTCCTTTTGGCGCAGCATCGCTATCTCAAATTGATATGGCGGTTTTTTATCTTTCTTCTCTTCGCCAACATAAGGAGTTTCTAGAATTTTCGGCACATCTGCAAGCTGAGGATGATGGACGATGTAATTTAGAGCTTTAAAGCCGATATGACCAAAGCCGATGTTCTCATGACGGTCCTTTCGTGCTCCCGTAATGTTTTTGCTGTCATTGATGTGAAGGACTTTCAATCGGTCCAAACCCACAATTGAGTCAAATTGATGCAGCACGCCATCGAAATCATTGACGATATCATATCCTGCATCATGTGTATGACACGTATCAAAGCATACTGAAAGATGCTCATTATGTGTAACGCCATCAATGATCTGAGCAAGTTCTTCAAAGGAACGGCCGCATTCAGAGCCTTTCCCGGCCATCGTCTCGAGGGCGATTTGAATATTTTCATCTTTATCAAGAACTTCATTTAGGCCCTCGATAATTTTTTTGATTCCGATTTCTGCTCCTGCACCGACATGTGCTCCTGGATGAAGGACAATTTGCTTCGCTCCCAGTGCATGGGATCTGTCAATCTCTGATCTTAAAAACTGAACACCAAGTTCAAATGTCGCAGGATTTGTAGTATTGCCGATATTAATGATATATGGTGCATGTACAACGATATCAATAATTCCATTTTCACGCATATGAGCTTGTCCAGCTTCAATGTTCAAGTCTTCAATTTTTTTTCTTCTCGTATTTTGAGGTGCTCCTGTATAGATCATGAAAGTATTTGCTCCGTACGATACAGCTTCTTCGCTTGCAGCAAGCAGCATGTTTTTGCCGCTCATTGATACATGTGATCCTATTTTCAGCATCTGCTTATCCCCCTACTTGCGCTTTTGGTTTAATCTTCTTTGTCTCTTTTTAATTTCATCCATTTCTCTCGTCATTTTCTTTTTATAGCCAGGCTTCACGCCTTTTGGCTTTCTAACTTTGCTTTTTGCCATTTGATCGACGCCATCTGATGGTCTTACGCGTTTTTGTCTGCGTTTGCGATCCTCTACCTTTTTCCACTCGCCGTCGACAAGATCCTGATTTTCAAATTCAATGCCTAATTTCTCAAGTGTAATTAATGCATCTTCATTTTCTGGCTCATAAATAGTAGCTGCAATTCCAGAATAATCTGCACGACCGGTACGGCCTACACGATGAATATAAAAGTCAAGGTCACTTGGGAGTTCGAAATTAATAACATGGCTGACTCCTTCAATATCAATTCCCCTTGAAGCTAAATCGGTCGCAACTACATATTGATATTCAAGTTCATTGATTTGCTTCATCATTTTTTTGCGGTCCCGCGGTGATAAATCGCCATGGATACGGCCAACTTTAAAGCCTTTTGCAATTAGTCCGTCTGCAACCTCATCAGCCTTCTTTTTCGTATTTGTGAATACGATTGCTAAATACGGATTGAAGTTTTTCAGCATTTCAGATAACAGAACCGTTTTATTGCGGTGACGAAGAGGTACTAATACATGCTTAATTTTCTTTGCGGTTGCTTGTTTAGGTGCAACATGAGTAAATTTTGGGTTTTCCATGTATTTTTTCAAAAAAGGCTTTAATTTTTCAGGAATCGTAGCTGAAAAGACAAGAATTTGCAGTTTTTCTGGCATGTTTCCGCCAATCTTATCAACATCTTCGATGAATCCCATATCAAGCATCAAATCGGCTTCATCTACTACCAATGCTTTTGCCTGATGTACAAAAAGGGCTTTTTCGGCAATTAAATCCTTAATTCTTCCAGGTGTACCAATGACAAGCTGAGGCTGTGTTTTCAGCTTATCAATTGTGCGCTGCTTGTCTGTTCCGCCGATAAAACATTTAGCAGAAATCGTTTCGTCTTCTGGTGCGAATTTAATGACTTGAAGGGCATCCTGATAAATTTGATTGGCAAGCTCTCTAGTAGGGGCAGTAATGACAACTTGTACATTTTTGTTAGAGGGATCAATCCTTTGAATAAGAGGCAATAAATAAGCGTGCGTTTTTCCTGTGCCTGTCTGTGATTGTCCAATGGCTGTTTCCCCTTTTAAAAGCGCAGGGAATAAGCGTGCTTGAATTTCAGTCGGTTCATAAAAACCCAGCGCTTTAACAGCATCTATAATAAAAGGCTTAAATGGAAACTGATCGAACTTTGTTTGTTCCATGTTCATCATCTCCTTGATGAGTAAATTAGAAAATAAAAAATAAGACACGGGTGTCCATCAAAACATTATAAACGATAGCCGGCAAAAACTCCAATCGAATCCGCCTATTCTTATAACGATTGAAACCATTCCGCTTGATTCTGCATAACTTATAGGTAGAACAGACGTTAATTTAAAAGGAGGATCATCATGTTTCAGCAAAGACCTATGCCTCCAATGCCTTCTAGAGGATTCCCTCCTCAAAGAATGCAAATGGGCGGTCAGCCTTTTTTAAATCGAGCTTTTGGAAGCCGTCAAACTGGCGGATTTGGACGTGTTGGGTCATTCCAGCAATTCGGTCAGCAAATGAGGCCATTTTCTTCACAATTTGGCCCACAGGCATTCGGCGGTCAGCAATTTGGTGTTCAGCAGGCAATGGGCAGAGGCGGAGGAATTAAAGGCTTGCTATCAAGGTTTCTCCCAGGCGGCGGGGGTGCAGTGAATGCAACTGGCGCAGCACAAGGTTTGCAAGGAATTGCAAGTCCTGCCAACCTGTCGAGCATGCTTGGAAATGTTCAAAAAGTTCTCGGCATGGCTCAGCAAGTGACGCCTATGGTCCAGCAATATGGTCCGTTAGTTAGAAATCTTCCTGCTATGTTTAAGATTTACAGTGAACTAAAAAGCGGAGGATCTGGCGACAGTGAATCTGTATCAGAAGAAACAAGTTTAGAAGCAGACAATTCAGCTGAAGGTACTGAATCCGAAAGCGATCCGCCTAAAGAGATTTCGTCTCAGCCTGTCAAAAAGTCTGTGAAGGAAAAACCGCCAGCTGTAAAAGGGGCGTCTGCTCCAAAGCTTTACATCTGACATTCTTCTTTGTATTCTTCCTCATTCTCCGCTATAATAATAAGAGATTACGAGAGCCAAAAAGCCTTTTTCTTTGGCTTTTTTATATTCACTCTTCTCTTTAGGAGGATCTTTTATGGAAGTTATCAAGATTGCCCCGCGCGGATATTGCTATGGCGTTGTTGATGCCATGGTGATTGCAAAGAATGCGGCTTTAGATAAATCATTGCCAAGGCCTATCTATATATTAGGCATGATTGTTCACAATAAACATGTAACAAATGCATTTGAAGATGAAGGCATTATCACCTTAGACGGCAGCAATCGTATGGAAATACTAGAAAAAGTAAATAGCGGAACTGTCATTTTCACAGCTCACGGCGTATCACCTGAGGTTCGCAAAATTGCGGCAGAAAAAGGGCTTTTCACTCTTGATGCCACTTGTCCTGATGTAACAAAAACACACGACTTAATCCGTGAAAAGAAAGCTGAAGGCTATCATGTGATTTATATAGGAAAAAAATCACATCCTGAACCAGAAGGTGCTGTAGGTGTAGCGCCAGAAATCGTTCATCTGGTTGAAACAGAAGAAGATGTTGATGCACTTACATTTCAGAATGACAAAATTATCGTAACCAATCAAACGACGATGAGTCAATGGGACGTATTTGACATTATGGAACGTGTAAAAGAAAAGTATCCTCACGTTGAATATCATCAGGAGATATGCCTTGCGACTCAAGTACGCCAAGAAGCGGTTGCAGAGCAGGCAAAAGAGGCTGATTTAACGATTGTAGTTGGCGACCCTAAAAGCAACAATTCAAACCGTCTTGCTCAAGTCTCAGAGGAAATCGCCGGTACGAAGGCCTATCGGGTCTCAGATATCAGTGAATTGAAGCTGGAATGGTTTCAAGGAGTGAAAAAAGTGGCGATTACTGCCGGCGCCTCTACTCCTACACCCATTACAAAAGAAGTCATTCAGTTTTTAGAAAAATACGATCCTGAAAATGATTTAACCTGGAACATTGAACATAACGTTCCTTTACAAAAAATCCTGCCTAAAGTAAAAGCTGCAAAATAAAACAAGTGCCAAATCTAAGATTTGGCACTTGTTTTTTATAAAAAAATTATACAATCGTAAATGGATCTGTATGAATCTCCGATGGAAAAATACTTACCTCAAACTTCTTTTCCTCACACATAGAAAGAAGGATGTCTGTTACCCCTTTTTTCATCACTTTTTCCACATTATGTCCTGGATCTATTACATTTAATCCCATCATCATTGCATCATGTGCTGTGTGATAATAGAGATCGCCTGTTACATAGACATCTGCACCTTTTCTTTTTGCCTGATGGATATATTTGTTGCCGTCACCGCCGAGTACAGCAACTTTCTTAACCTTTGAATTTTTATCGCCTGTCATTCTTACAAAAGGAACTTCAAGCGTTTTTTTTACATGCTCAGCAAATTCATGAAGTGTCATCTCGTTTTCTAATATTCCGACTCGACCTAAGCCTAATGACTGACCCTGTGCTTCTACAGGATAGATGTCGTATGCCACTTCCTCATAAGGATGAGCTTTAAGCATGGCTGATACTATCTTTCTTTGCTGGCTGGCAGGAATAATGGTTTCAATTCTTTCTTCTTCTACAAATTCCGTTTTCCCGGCTTCTCCTACGTATGGATTAGAGCCTTCAAGCGGCAGGAAGCTTCCTGTACCGCTAGTAGTAAAAGAACAATGACTGTACATTCCAATATGTCCTGCACCTGATTGCCCTAGAACGGCCTTGAGATTGTCTGAATGGTCTTTGGGTACATAGACTACTAATTTCTTCAATTCCTCCTGATAGGTATCCTCAAGCACTTCTGTGTTCGTTAATTGCAGGGCCTCTGCGAGCAAATCATTTACTCCCCCTGCTGCAACGTCTAAATTAGTATGTGCGGCATACACAGCTATATCATGCTTGATGCATTTTTCAATGATGCGTCCTCCCGGCTGATCTGTCGCAATATTCTTGAGCGGGCGAAAAATTGGAGGATGATGGGCTATAATCAAGTTTGCTTTTTTCTCAATGGCTTCATCCACTACTTCTTCGAGAACATCCAGCGCGATCATAACACCATGAATCGGTTTACTCAATGTGCCGATTTGCAAACCGATTTTATCACCTTCCATTGCATATTCTTTTTTCGAATACGATTCAAACAATTGTATGATTTCAAAGCCGTTAGGTATTTTGCTCATTCCTCTATTACCTCCTTAAGCATTACGATTAAATCATGCAATTCTTTTTTCTTTGCCTCATTCTCACGGCTTGGGGCGGCACCGGATATGCTGTCGATAATACGATGATAATGTTCACATTCCTGCTTCCATTTTTTTAGAAAAGGCTCTGTTTTTTCTTTCATTAAAAATGGCCCTAAAAGCAATCCTTTTTTAAGCGTAGAATGCTGATAAGGAGCTTCTGCATTTCCCCTCTCAGCAACAAGTACTTCATATATTTTTCCGTCTTCTTCCAGAATTTCTTCATTGATCAGTTCCCAGCCGTTTTCAAGCAGCCATCTGCGCACATGATGAGCATGCAGGTTAGGCTGAAGAATTAACCGTTCAACACCTGCTAATTTTTGCTTTCCTGCTTCAAGAATTTTCTCAATTAACGCTCCGCCCATACCAGCAATAGTAATACAAGTTACTTCATTCGGCTGAATGACATCAAGCCCGCTCCCCAAACGAACGGATATGACGTCTTCAAGCCCGCTCTTCTTCACTTGTTTTTGGGCCGATTGAAATGGTCCCTCCACAACCTCTCCTGCAACAGCTGACAAAGCTAAGCCGTTTAAAAGGGCATAGCAAGGCAAATAAGCATGGTCTGATCCTATATCTGCTAACACAGCTTTTTCAGGTATATAATTGGCTACTGTTTTTAGCCTTTTGGATAAATTAACATCATTCATCTTTAAACCACCACATTCTTATGTACTTTAATATTCTGCTCTCTCTATAATAAGAAAAGTCCTTCACATATGCAAAGGACATTCTCACTTCATTATTTAATTTTAGAAACCCATTCTGCCATCTCGTCCAATTTTTCATCAGGAACTAGACCGGGAGGCATGTTTCCTCTGCCATTTTTAATTGTTTCTTTGATTCCGTCAACACCCAGTCTGTCGCCGGCACCTTTTAGAGCCGGACCTGCACCGCCTTCGTAATTCTCACCATGGCAAGAAATACAGCTTTGCTGGTAGATTTCCTCTGGTGAAGCGTTTGCAACTTCGCCCGATTTATCTTCCTCTTTACCTTCTCCAGCCATTTCTTTCATATCACCGAGCCCTTTTATAGATAAGAAAAACATAAGGCCGATTCCGATTATGGCAACTAAAGCAAATGGAATAAGTGGATTGCGATTCATTATGTAACCTCCCCTATGTAAAAATCTTGAAATGCAGGTAAACGATAGATTTAAACAATCTCTATTTTACTTCAAAATTTCACGAAGTAAAAGAACTTATTCTATAAGTTAAGCTGTTTTTCAAAATTTAGTCAAAAAAACTTCATCAATATAATGAAGTTTTTGATTTGTTATGATTCAGCACCCAATTTGCCGTGCAATGACCATGCGCTGCACTTCACTTGTTCCTTCGCCAATTTCCAGCAGTTTTGCATCTCGAAGGTATCTTTCAACATGATATTCTTTCATATAGCCGTATCCGCCATGAATCTGAATGGCTTGATTTGTCACTTCTGTACACATCTCAGATGCATACAGCTTGCAAAAAGAAGCTTCCTTCGTAAAGGGCTTTCCTTGATCTTTTAACCATGCTGCTTTATAGACCATCGTTCTTGCCAGTTCAATTTTCATTGCCATATCTGCGAGCTTAAATTGAATGGCCTGAAACTCGCTTAATGTTTTGCCGAATTGTTTTCTTTCTTTAGAATATGCCAAAGCTTTTTCAAAAGCAGCCTGAGCAATTCCAACCGCCATTGCTCCAATTCCTATTCTTCCACCATCAAGGGTCATTAAAAACTGTCTGAAGCCATTGCCTTTTTTACCGAGAAGATTCTCAGCAGGAACAACTACATCTTCTAAGATTAGTTCAGTCGTATTTGAAGCGTTTAATCCCATCTTTTCATAATTATCGATCACTTTAAATCCAGGTGCATCTGTTGGAACAATAATTGCACTTATTTCTTTTTTGCCCTCTGAACGATCTGTTATTGCTGTTAATGCAAGGAATTTGGCGTATGATGCGTTTGTAATATAGCACTTATTTCCGTTAATTGTAAACTTCCCATCATCCATTGTTGCTTCAGTAAGCGTACCTCCTGCATCAGATCCTGCGTTTGGTTCCGTTAGACCGAAAGCTCCTAAAGATTCACCTGAACAAATTTTCGAAAGATATGTTCTTTTTTGTTCTTCTGTTCCAAACATATGGATTGGTGCTCCGCCTAAAGAAATGTGAGCCGAATATGTAATTCCAGTTGAACCGCATGCCTTGCTGAGTTCTTCCGTTACGATTGCAAAGCTGATTGTATCCGCGCCGCTTCCTCCATATTCTTCTGAAAAGGGGAGTCCAAGCATCCCCATTTCTCCGAGCTGCTGAAAAATTTCAGCAGGAAACTGCTTGGATTTATCCCTGTCATATGCTCCAGGCTCAACCACTTCTTCTGCAAACTCTTTAATCGTTTTTTGAATCATGTTCTGTTCTTGTGATAATTCAAAATTCATGGTATCCCTCCGTTTTGTATACGCTTACATATTGAATTATAAATTGAAACAAACCATTTTCACAACTTTTTAAATTTTTATTTAATTAAAAAAAATTTCGTGACCTCATCCTTTCAAAAGGGAATGTGGTCATTCTTCGCGTTTTTATGAGGCTTTTCAAGGTTTTATTTCGAATTTCAAGAATTCTTTTCCAAAAAACATGAAGGGCTAATGTTCATTTATTAGGAAAGATAAGGGAAAATTCAGTTGAGGGTGATTTGCAAATTAAATAACAATTAAGTAAAATAAATGAAAAGAATGAAGTTTTGTTAACGTTATCATAATGAAATTGCTTTTTTAAGGCAAACAAACAGCATAAACATTGAGATATCAACTCAATAAAAAAAAGCGAACATAATGTCCGCTTTCTACTCCAAGAAATCTTTTAATCGTTTGCTTCTGCTTGGATGACGCAGCTTGCGAAGTGCTTTTGCTTCGATTTGACGGATACGTTCTCTTGTAACACCAAATACTTTGCCGACTTCTTCAAGAGTTCTCGTACGTCCATCGTCAAGGCCAAAACGAAGGCGAAGAACATTTTCTTCCCGATCAGTCAGTGTATCCAAAACATCTTCAAGCTGTTCTTTTAACAGCTCGTATGCTGCATGCTCTGATGGAGAGGTCGCATCCTGGTCTTCTATAAAATCACCAAGATGTGAATCGTCTTCTTCACCAATCGGTGTTTCAAGTGATACTGGTTCTTGGGCAATTTTTAAAATTTCTCTTACTTTATCAGGGGTTAAATCCATATCTTCAGCAATTTCTTCAGGTGAAGGTTCACGGCCAAGGTCTTGAAGAAGCTGACGTTGGACACGGATCAATTTATTAATTGTTTCAACCATATGAACAGGGATACGGATGGTTCTGGCCTGATCAGCTATCGCTCTTGTAATCGCCTGTCGGATCCACCATGTAGCATACGTACTGAACTTGAATCCTTTACGGTAATCAAACTTCTCAACAGCTTTCATGAGACCCATGTTGCCTTCTTGTATAAGGTCCAAAAACAGCATTCCGCGGCCTACGTATCTTTTGGCAATACTTACTACAAGACGAAGGTTTGCTTCAGCAAGTCTTCTCTTAGCTTCTTCATCGCCATCTTCAATTCGATTTGCAAGCTTAATTTCTTCATCAGCTGTCAGCAAATCAACGCGGCCTATTTCTTTCAGATACATACGAACAGGGTCATTAATTTTAACTCCAGGGGGTACGCTTAGATCATTTAAATCAAATTCTTCTTCTTTTGCAAGCTGCTGTATATTAGGATCATCGGTCTCCTCATTATCACCAACTAATTCAACACCCTGTTCACCAAGGTATTCGTAATACTCATCCATTTGGTCTGATTCAATTTCGAAGCCAGACATGCGTTCTGCAATCTCTTCGTATGTTAAAACACCACGTTTTTTTCCGATTTCTGTTAATTGGTCTTTTGCTTGTTCCAATGTCAACTCAGAATCATGGGTTTGTTTATCAGCCATTGGATCCCCTCCTTCCAAACTCTTGCAATTATACTTTATGTGAATGAGCTAAAAGGTATAAAACTGCCTTAGCTGCAATGAATCATAATTTTTTTGCGTTTATTCAGCTGCCATTATTTAAGGTCCCGCTTCAGCCGGATGACTTCCATTGCAATATTGGCGGCTTTCACAAAATCCTTTTGACGCTCTGCTTCAAGCTTTTCAGCTTCTTTTTCTTTTATCATTAACCAATTTTGGTGATTCAACACCTGTTTGATGTAATCTGCTAACTCTCTTTCAGAAATATCTTCATTAACGGAGAGCATGGCGATATCTGATACAAATTGGTGAAGCCCTGTGCCGGGGAGTTTTCTAAGAAAAGAGCTTACACTTGCTTCATTTCCTTCTTCGTAATAAGCATATAAGTAAGTTATAATAGCTCTGTGCTCTTCTATGTTGAATTGAAGCCCAATCCTATCAAGCACCTTTTGTGCAATTTCCCTATTGCGCAGCATATGTGCAATTAGCAGCCTTTCTGCATTGTGAAATGCAGGCAAAAGTCTTCTCTGCTGCGGCTTAAAAGCTGAAGCGGCTAGAGCGGTTTGCTGCTCCTTTTCCCTCTCAGGCTTTTTATTCAATTTTTTCTCCTGCATTTGACTCTTCAGCACATCCATCGATAAGGAAAATTCTCCAGATAGCTGTTTCAAATACAATTCAATTTCCACTGGGTTTTCAAGGAGGCTTAGTTCTTTCAGTATTTCTTCTATATACTGCAGTCTTTGTCCTTCATCTTGAAGATTTTTTCCTTTGCGAAAGAATTGCATTTTAAATGCCATTAACGTGATGCTGGCCCCTATTACATCTTTTTTGAACTTTTCTGGTCCATGTGTTCTAATGTAGTCATCAGGGTCTGTACCATCAGGCAAAGCCGCAACTCTCATTTTACAGCCTGCTGCAGCAAGTGTTTTGGAAGCTCTTAAAGTCGCTTCCAATCCTGCTGAATCAGAATCATAACAGATTATAACATCTCCGGCATTTCTTTTGATGATTTTTGCCTGAGCTTCTGTCAATGATGTTCCCATTGTTGCAATTGAGTGCTGTACACCAGACCGTACGGCGGAAATAACGTCTGCAAATCCTTCAAATAAGACAACTTGCTGATTTTTCCGTATATGTACTCTTGCGTTATGAAAATTATAAAGAACTTTGCTTTTATTAAAGATAGGTGTTTCAGGACTGTTTAAGTATTTAGGCTGTTCTTTTCCAAGTACTCTTCCTGAAAATGCAATCGGTCTGCCTCCATGATCAACTATTGGAAACATAATACGGTTACGAAAACGGTCTAAGTATTGATCAGAGGAGCTTTTTTTGACTAGAAGCCCTGCTTTTTCCATCAACTGCGGATTGTACCCCCGCTTTGTCAGGAATTTGGCAACAAAATCCCATGAATCCAGTGCATAGCCGATTTCAAATTGTTCAATGGACTCTTTTGTAAATCCCCGTGATGTTAAGTAATCCAAGGCAGCTTGACCTTCATTCGTGTTTACAAGCAAATGATGATAAAACTTTTTGAGCAGCTCGTGTGCTTCAATCATTTTTTCATTTTCGCTATTTGCATCTTTTGGCTGAACTGGATTTATTTGATCAGGAAGATCAATATGTAATTTATCAGCTAATGCTAAAGCAGCTTCAACAAATGAATAACCTTCAATTTGCATTAAGAATGAAAAGACGTTCCCGCCAGCACCACATCCAAAGCAATGATAAATCTGCTTATCATGTGAAACGGAGAACGATGGTGATTTCTCGCCATGAAATGGACAAAGTCCAAAATGATTTCGTCCTTGCTTCTTCAATTGAACATATTCACTGACAACATCCACAATGTCTGCGGATTGCTGAATTTTTTCGATGATTTCATCAGGAATGCGATTTGTCATTCTAACAACTCCGTGATACAAATATTCGTGATTTAACCACTAATTCCTGCATCTTTCGACAAAATCTTTTCTAAAGTGAAAATAAAGCTGTCTCTGTCTGCCTGGGTAAACTTCTTTGGACCTTTTGTATGCTTGCCGCCACGTCGTTCTTTAGCCGAAAGATACCTGTATTCCAATGCTGTTTCAATATTGTCTTCTGTATATTGTTTACCCCTTGGAGTCAGGACAATAACCCCTTTATTCAGGAGAAGTCCCGCAAGTCCAATATCTTGCGTCACAACAATATCATGACGATTAGAGTGATTAACGATATAAATATCAGCTGATTCTTTGCCGGTATCCACATAAGCCCAATCAAATCCGTATGTATTCGATGTCTGATGATTGTACGAGGCAACAAACAGAACACAGATATGATAGCGAATAGCAAGATCTGCAATTTCCTGTTTAACAGGGCAAGCATCCGCATCGACAATTATCTGCATCTTTTTTTCGTCATCTTTCACTATTCTACATCACTCCAATAGATTCCTTCTAAAGCATTTAGAAAAGATAGCTGAGAAACCGCGACTCTATTTGTCGAATTATTTTTCCTTGCTTTCCTTGACAGATCACAATAAATAGTTTATTCGTTCTAGGTCAAGTCTAAACCTAAAATAAGTAATTTTATCACAATTTTTTATTATAATACAAAGTCTTTAAATTTTCCATTCTTTTTAACTGACTAAATCCTGTTAATTTCAAGCAAACAGAAAACTCAGAGGGATCGAATCTCTGAGTTCAAATCTAGTTTCCGTTTTAATTATATCCGGTCATAATATTTTGAATCATATTAGCTGTTTCTTCAACTGCTTTGTTGGAAACATCAATGACTTGACAGCCAATTCTCTCGATTATCTTTTCAAAGTATTCAAGCTCTACTTTAATTCTGTCTATGTTTGCATAGATGGCTTTATCGTTAAGTCCGAGTGAAATCAGTCTTTCTTTTCGGATGTCATTTAATTTATCCGGGCTGATTTTTAATCCAATGCATTTTTTAGGAGATACTTTAAATAGCTCCTCTGGCGGCTCAACTTCTGGTACAATCGGCACATTTGCTACTTTGAACCGCTTATGAGCCAAGTATTGAGACAGGGGTGTTTTCGATGTTCTTGAAACACCTACCAAAATAATATCAGCTTTCATAATCCCGCGAGGATCACGGCCATCATCGTATTTAACAGCAAACTCAATCGCCTCTACCTTTTTAAAGTAGTCTTCATCAAGTTTGCGGACTCTGCCAGGTTCGTATTTTGCATTGATGCCATAAGCAGACTCCATTTTATCTATTAACGGGCCGATGATGTCATAATAAACAACCCCTTGCGCTTCAGCTTCTGCAATAAGTCCTTGCCTTAGATCAGGCACGACCAATGTAAAGCATACGATCGCCTGCTCAAGCTTAGCGAGAGCTATAACCTCTTTAATCGTACCGAGATCCTCTACATAAGGAATTCGTTTGATTTTTGTGTCAGCAGCATACCCGTTAAATTGGCTTATTGCCGCTTTTATGACCAGTTCAGCGGTTTCGCCCACAGAATCTGATACTACATAGACATGACGATTGTTCATACCATTCCTCACTCCCCAGTTAGATGATTTCATTCTCCGCTAGTCCGACCAAGATTTTCGTCATATTTGTTTTAGTAATTCTGCCAATTACTTCAAAACCCTTTTCAGTTTCTTTAATAACAGGAATGGCATCAATTTGTTTATTTATTAAGTACTTTGCAACATCCATAATATAATCTTCGCGCTGGCACATCGTAATGTTCGGCATTCGTGTCATAATAATATTTACAGGTATGGAAGCGAGCTCCTGCTTGCCGATGCTTGCTCTAAGCAGATCTTTTCTTGATAAAACTCCGACAAGAATTGACCCTTGGTCCACCACAAATAAAGTTCCGACATCTTCCAGAAACATCGTAACGATGGCGTCATACACAGATACATTTTCATTTACGACAACAGGAATAGATTGAAAATCTTTTACTTGTAATTTTTTGAGCTTTTCTGACAGGAGGCCTGCACCTGTTTTCCCAGTATAGAAGTAGCCTACCCTTGGTCTTGCCTCAAGGTAGCCTGCCATTGTCAGAATAGCAAGGTCAGGACGCAGTGTTGCCCTTGTCAAATTCAGCTGATCTGCGATATGTTCACCAGTAATCGGCCCATTGTCTTTAACAATTTGCAGAATATGATCTTGTCTTTTATTTAATTCGATTGTACTCACCGCCTTAAGGTTCCAATACATATGTATCGCTCGTTCTTCTATTTCCGATGATTAAATAGGTTATACTATATATAAATATTATATACTATTTGTTCGGTTTGAAAAGAACCTTTAGAAAAGAAAAGCGGAACCGCCTGTTTAACCCAGGCATAGCAGAAAAGGATCCGACGGGGAAGTCCGGGGTTAACTTCATCGGCGGAGCCGTTCTGACCGAGGGGTTAGGCGGTGGAGCTGGACAATTACGAAAAGCGGTTTCAATTTCTGCAATCAGTTATTTGTTCTCCTAAAAAAGAAGGAGACGATTGCCGTTTAGAGGCAACCGTCTTGTTTCTATTTTACAATGACAGCATCCATATTGGCAAAAGATTCAATCATGGCAGCAAGCTGTTTCATTTGCGCCAGACGATTCGTTTTTAGAGCCTCATCCCTAGCCATTACCATTGTTTCATTAAAGTATGATTGAATAAAAGGCTGCAATGTGCAAAGTGAAGCAAAAGCCTGTTTATAATCTCCGCCGGCAACGCTCGATTCATATTCTTTTTTCACCTGTACAGATATCTCGTAAAGAAGGTGCTCTTCATTATTTTGGAAGAGTTCAGGGTTCACTTCGTTAGCAGACCCTTTTTTCGAGATATTTTGAACCCTTGCAAAAGCTTCCATTGTTTCTTTAAAGTTTTCACCTTTAGAAGAAGCTTCCAACACTTTTGCTTTTTCTAAAATAGCTGTCAGCTCATGCTGATCTGCTCCAAGGACTGCATCAATAATATCGTATCGTATTTTCTTTTCATCCAAAACATGCTTAACTCTCATTTTGAAAAAAGCAATCAGATCATTTCTTACTTTGTTTTCATCAATGTCTTTAAACGGAACAAGAGCAATTTCAAATAATTCTTCTAAAGAAATTTTCCACTTCTTAGCCAGCAAAATCTGTACAATTCCGCTTGCTTGACGTCTTAGAGCATAAGGATCCTGCGAACCTGTTGGAATAACGCCAATTGCGAAGAAACCTGAGATAGTATCCAGTTTATCAGCAAGAGCCACAATAGCACCTGTGTTTGAAGCAGGAGCCTTATCGTCAGCATGCCGCGGCATATAATGTTCATTTATTGCTGCAGCCACTTCATCTGCTTCTCCAAATGCCTTAGCATATTTTTCACCAATAATCCCCTGTAATTCCGGAAATTCATATACCATATTTGTCACAAGGTCGAATTTACAGATTTCCGCTGTGCGTTTTACAAAAGATTTTTCTTCATCTGATGCATTAAATCGCTCTGCAAGAGCAACGGAAAGCTCAGTTATTCTTCTTACTTTATCTCCCGTCGTTCCAAGCTCTTCATGGAAAACAATTTTATCCAGTTTTTTCAAATTGTCTGCGATCACAAGCTTTTGATCTTCTTTATAGAAAAAAGCAGCATCTGATAGGCGTGCACGAAGAACCTTTTCATTCCCTCTTGCTACATTTTCAATGTGGTTGTGATCACCGTTTCTTACGGTTACGAAATATGGAAGCAAGCGTCCTTCATGATCTTTCACAGGGAAATAGCGCTGGTGCTCTTTCATCGTTGTCACAAGCACTTCTTCAGGAAGAGATAGGTACTCTTCTTCAAATTTCCCAAACAACGCTGTAGGATATTCAACCAGATTCGTTACTTCTTCCAATAGTTCCTGATCAATCGGAATGTTCCACTTGTTTTCCTCTTCAAGATGATGAAGCTGTGTCAAAATGGCTTCTTTTCTTTTAACGGGTGAGGCAATGACAAACTGAGACAGCAGGACCTTTTCATAATCAGCAGGACGCTCAATTAATTGTTTGGTTCCTAAAAAGCGATGCCCCATTGTTTCATTTCCTGTATGTACACCAGTGATGTTAAAAGAAATGACCTCCTGGGCAAATAAAGCAACGATCCATTTGATCGGACGTGCAAACCTAAGATCCTGTGATCCCCAGCGCATATTCTTAGGAAAGGTCAAGCTCGTTATGATTTCTCGCAGCTCAGTTAAAAGCTCTTTCGTTTCTTTTCCTTTAATAAACTTCTGAACATGAACATATTCGATGCCGCCAATTTCCTTGAAATAGATATCATCAACACTTGCACCCTGGCCTCTGGAAAAACCGATGGCTGCTTTGGACCAGTTTCCCTCTTGATCCAGTGCAATCTTCCTAGCGGGTCCTTTAGCTTCTTCTTCAATATCCATTTGTTTAATCGCTACACCCTGGATTTGAACAGCCAGTCTTCTTGGGGTGGAATACACGCTGACTTCCCCAAATGAGATATTTTTCTCCTTTAGCCAGTTTGTAACTTTGAGAGAAAGCTGATTCATAGCATCTGTCACAAACCTTGCGGGCAATTCCTCAAGTCCGACTTCAAGCAGCAAATCATGTTTACTCATTTGTTTTCGCCTCCTCTTGTTTCAGCATTGGGAACCCTAATTTTTCCCGCTCATCATAAAATGTTTTAGCCACTTTTCTGGCTAGATTCCGAACACGGCCAATATACCCGGTTCTTTCAGTTACAGAAATTGCACCTCTTGCATCAAGCAAATTAAACGTATGGGAGCATTTAAGTACGTAATCATATGCAGGATGCACAAGTCCCTCATCCATTTGTCGATGTGCTTCTTTTTCGTAAATAGCAAACAGCTCGAACAGCATGTCAGCATTAGATGTTTCGAATGTATATTTAGAATGCTCATATTCAGGCATTAAGAAAATATCACGAACCGTAAATCCTTCTGTCCATTCTAAGTCAAAAACATTCTCCTTATCCTGAATGTATGAAGCAAGTCTTTCAATCCCATAAGTGATCTCTACAGATACCGGTTTGCATTCAATTCCGCCAACTTGCTGGAAGTAGGTGAATTGTGTGATTTCCATCCCATCAAGCCAGACTTCCCATCCTAGTCCGGCACAGCCTAGAGAAGGATTTTCCCAGTTATCCTCAACAAAGCGAATATCATGCTGAAGCGGATCAATCCCAAGCGCTTTTAAAGAATCTAAATACCATTCTTGAATATTGTCAGGCGACGGTTTGATAATTACCTGAAATTGATGATGCTGATAAAGACGGTTCGGATTCTCTCCGTATCTTCCATCAGCCGGACGCCGTGACGGCTCTACATATGCCACTTTCCAAGGTTCAGGACCTATCGCCTTAAGGAACGTATAAGGGCTCATCGTTCCTGCTCCTTTTTCGGTATCATACGCTTGCATTAAAATACAGCCGTGATCTGACCAATGTTTTTGCAATGTTACAATCATGTCTTGAATGTTCAACCTAAGCACCTCCAAATGCTTTACTTATTTAAAAACTGTGTTCGCGAAACCAATAAATACTCATTACCGTATTTATTCAGGTTTCGTGCTTTTTTCTAAAAAAAGGCTGTTTTCGCATTGATAGTTGTTTTTGGATATAAACTTTAGCCGTGGATTTCCGCTGCAGGCTCTTGCCTTCCACTCCAATCCACTAAGTTTTTAACCATTTTTCCAAAAAGCAACTTAACTTTATGAAAAGAGCCTTTAGAAAACAAAAAACTCCCGTCTCTATGCAGCTGTCAGCTGCATAGGGACGAGAGTTAACCCGCGGTTCCACCCTAATTGCCAATGCATCAAAGCATTAGCCTCTTTCCGGAAAAGTTGCTCAAGAACGCCTTTTCTCTGCCTGTTATCCCCTAGCTCGCACCATCCTAAGGTCGCTTTTCATAACAAATGGCAAATACTCTTTTTCTCTCACCGCAACATATTAATTTATTAGCATCATAATTCAATTAAAAGACGATGTCAATATGTATCAGGACAGCTTTCCTTTTAACGACTCAATCTGATCTAAAAACTTTTTGGATTTAAGGAATAAACCGGAGTATTCATTATAATATGAATCAATGACCCTTTTAATTTCAGCCTTTGTCTCCGGTTTTACAGTCACTTTTCCAAGTCTTTCTAAATCAAAATAATAAAACAAGCGCAATAGTTTAGCTGTCCCTTGAGAGATTTGCAGTCTATACGGATCGATTTCAAAGCATCTGTGACAGATAAATCCGTTTTCTCTAACAGAAAAATGAAACGTCCCATCCTTGCTGCTGCAGTTTACACATGAATCGAGCTGAGGATATAAACCAAGTACATTCACTATTTTCATTTCAAAGATATGAAGCAATATATCCGGGTCAATGCCTTCATTCAAAAGCTGCAGCGTCTGACTGAACAATTCAAAAAGAAAGGGATTGGGTTCGCGCTGTTCCGTACTTTTATCAAGCAATTCAGCAATATATGAGGCATATGCCGTCAAAAAGATATCTTCCCTGATCCCCCGCATGGATGAAATTGTCTCGCCCTGCTGCAAAGCTCCAAGCCCTGAAGATTTTTGAAATAAGAAATGGCCATAAGTAAATAACTGAGTTGAAGAGGTTAATCGGCTGCTGGGTTTCTTTGCGCCTCTAGCCATAACCCCGATTTTACCCATTTCACGGGTAAAAATCGTAATAATTTTATTTGTTTCACCATAATCGGTTGTTCTAATCACAATTCCTTCACATTTTTGAAGCAATCTTTCTCACCATCCAGAAGGATACGGTCAGATCACGAAATTGGAAAATCAACTTCTGCTAGCTCATGATCTTGTAAATCGGGTCCGTCACCAGTATCTTTTTCCAGTTCCTTAAAAAGAAGATAGGTATCAATATTACCTGTATTAATAAAGACTTTCCAGGTAAAATCCAACATGTAAACCCCCACCTTTCTGTCGTTAAGACAAGCAAGCTATTATCCAATTTCTATAACGTTATTTTGACCTGATATCCTTCATTTCATGTTAAACAAATTTTGTAAAAAAGCAGTTAACAAAAGGCTTTGACAGCACCTGTATTATTAAAATGTCTTTGTTCGCAAAGACATTGGTTTAGAAAAGAGACTTTTTAATATTCGTCTTCTCTAAATCCGAAATCACGAAGCTGGGTCATCTTATTGCGCCAGTCTTTTTGAACTTTAACCCATAGCTCCAAAAAGACTTTTGTACCAAGCAATGCTTCAATGTCCGCTCTAGCCCTCTGGCCGACTTCTTTCAGCATTTTCCCCTGCTTGCCTATTACAATTCCCTTTTGGGAATCACGTTCAACTATGACCGTTGCACTCACATAGATTGACTGATTGTTATCCCGCCTTTTAATGGCATCAATAACAACAGCCACTGAATGAGGAATTTCTTCCCGTGTTAAATGCAGCACCTTTTCACGGATTAATTCAGAAATAATGAATCTTTCTGGATGATCTGTTACTTGATCTGCGGGATAATATTGCGGTCCGACAGGCAAGTAAGATTCAATTTGCTCGAGAAGTGTATCGACATTATTACCCTGCAGCGCAGAAATCGGGATGATCTCTTTGAATGGGTAAAATGCACGATACTGATCAATTAATGGCAGCAGCTGATCAGGATGAATCTGGTCAATTTTATTAATGATCAAAAAAACAGGAGTTTTAGTATGCTGCAGTTTTTCGATGATAAATTCATCACCGCGGCCATAACCTTCTTCCGCATTAATCATAAATAGGACAACATCGACTTCTTTCAGCGTGTTTTGTGCAACCTTCATCATGAAGTCGCCGAGCTTGTGCTTTGGTTTGTGAATTCCTGGTGTATCTATAAAAACAATTTGAGAATCGTTTGTCGTGTAAACGCCTTGAATTTTATTGCGAGTTGTTTGCGGTTTGTCGCTCATAATGGCAATCTTTTGGCCAATTACACGATTAAGGAATGTTGATTTCCCTACATTTGGCCTTCCAATGATGGAGACAAAACCAGATTTGTAGCCTTTTTCTGTATTATTCATTTAAATCCTCCGCTGAAAATGCTCCTGGCAGCAAATCTGCTACTGTCCACTCTTTTACATCACCCTGCAAGTTTGTTAAGATGACTTTCATGTCTTTAGGACAAAGTTCCGAAATAACCTGTCTGCAAGCTCCGCACGGTGAAACAGGACCTTCTGTGTCAGCAACAATCGCCATGGCAGCAAACTCCTTGTCACCTTCAGATACAGCTTTAAACAAAGCTGTTCGTTCTGCACAATTTGTCATGCCATATGATGCGTTTTCAATGTTGCATCCTCTGTATACTTTTCCGTCTTTAGTTAATAGAGCAGCTCCAACTTGGAATTTGGAATAAGGAACATATGCCATTTCACGTGCTGCTATTGCTTCTTTGATGAGTTGTTCTGATTTCAAAGCTCTACTTCCTTTCTCTTTGGCGACACCATGTATTTCTATTTTACCTAAAAAGAGCAGAAATTTCATCCAAATGCCGCAAATGTAATTTAATTGTAAGAATTTTCCCAAAACTTATAAAACTTTCGGAATAAAAATGATTAATCCTATAATAACCGCTAGCACAGCATAAATCAAAACAGCACCTGCGGCTGCGTCTTTTCCCGCTTTTGCCAATGGATGATATTCTGAGGTTACAAGATCTACAATCCGTTCTAACGCTGTATTCATTAACTCAAGAGAAAGCATTCCGCCCATTAAAAAAAGGACAATAATCCATTCTGAGAGCGATATATGAAAGAAAAAACTGGCAGCTGTGACCAGGATGCAAATGACGATATGAAATTGAAAGTTCCGTTCGGTTTTAAAAGTAGTCAGGATCCCGTCCCAAGCAAAAGAAAAACTCCGAAAAAACCGTTCCCGCTCAGATCTCCCTTTTAAGCCCATAAGCATCAAGGATTTCCTTTTGTTTAGTGAACATCTTTGCTTCATCTTCAGGTGTCATATGATCATACCCAAGAAGATGAAGAAAGCCATGTACCGCTAAGAATCCAAGCTCTCTTGTAAAGGAATGGCCATATTCAAGCGCTTGTTCCTCTGCACGGGGGACAGATATAATAATATCTCCTAAAACTTGAGGCATGTCCATCCCTTTTATTGAAACTTCCCCTTCGCCCTGCTCTTCCATTGCAAATGAAATAACATCTGTTGCCTGATCTTTATTGCGATAATCCCGATTGATTTCTTGTATTTTTTGATTATCAACGAAAGTAACGGATAGCTCAGCATCCTCAGAAATACCTTCTATTTCAGCTGCCTGCTGCAGAAGACGATTGACTATTTGCAGCTGATCTTCCGCGAGTATTCCTGTTTCATCTGTCATGTCGATGATTATTCGATTCATGCTTGTCTCACCTTCTGTTTTGTTAGTTCCGGATATTCAATCCGGGAATGAAAAATACCTTTTAATGTCTCACTAAGTGATTTGGCGATTATATCAAGTTCTCTTAACGTTAAATCACACTCATTCAGCTGATGATCTTGTAGTCTGTCCGCAATGATTCCTCTAATAAGCTTTTCAATCTTATCTGGAGTCGGGTTAGACATGGAGCGAACCGCAGCTTCAACACTATCAGCAATTGAAATGATGGCAATTTCTTTTGTTTGAGGTTTAGGTCCCGGATAACGAAACTCGTCTTCATAAATATCTGGATGGTTTTGTTTTGCTTTATGATAGAAAAATTTTAATAATGTTGTTCCATGATGCTGTTCAGCTATATCTACAAATTCCTTTGGCATCTTATGCTTTCGCAGAAGCTCTGCACCGTCTGTTGCATGTGCAATAATGACATTTTTGCTTAATTGAGGCGACAATTTATCATGCGGGTTGTCAATATTCATCTGATTTTCGATAAAATACTGAGGCCGTTTTGTTTTACCAATATCATGATAGTACGCTCCTACACGGGCCAGCAGCCCATTTGCACCAATCGCTTCACAAGCTGCCTCTGAAAGATTTGCAACCATGACGCTGTGATGATAGGTTCCAGGTGTTTCTGTCAAAATTTTACGTAGCAAAGGATGATTTGGGTTAGATAACTCAATTAATTTCATTGTTGATAATATGCCGAATCCTGTTTCAAAAAATGGCATGAACCCAATCGTCAATACGGAAGAAACAAGTCCTGATACAAGGGCCATAATAAAATAAGAGCCGAGTTCAATATTCGAATAGCTCCCATTTTGTATGAGAATAATCGAAGTAATGATCAGGATATTTATTAGCGCTATAAACAGCCCGGTTTGAAGAATTCTTGAACGGACATTATGCTCGTTAAGGAATAACACTCCCGCTAAACAGCCGAACAAGTAATAGACTCCAATGGTAAAATTGAATGTCCCTGTAACGCCTTCATTAAAGATAATACTTCCGCAAATGGCAAAAATAATACTCGTTAAGATCGCAAGCCTTTCATGAAGCAGAAGTTTAATCATCATAGCTCCCATCGCAACAGGCACAAGGTAGCCGATATGCGTATATTCAATTTCCTGAAAGAAACTGATGATTTTTATGAGGAGGATTGTAATGCTAAAAATCAAAACGTATAGAATCAGAGAGTGATTTTTCTTCTCTGCTGATTTATCAGGTGCTTCAAAATAATAAATAAGACCTGCAATAATCAGAAGAATGATCAGCATTAAACCAGCAAATGGCTTTAAAGAAAGCTGATTGTCAAGCAACCCGACAAGTTCAAGCTTACGGTAAATGTCTCTGCTGATGTATCCGTTTTCCTCGACAAGAATCTGACCCTGTTTAATTTGAACTTCTTTTACATCATCATATGCCAGCTGCTTTTTTTCTTCCGTTGCGTCCAAATCAAAGACAAAGTTGGCAATCACTGCATATCTGCCGAGCTGGATGGCCGCATCAGTGAGTTCAGCACGCAGCGTAGAGGATTTAAGTTCTTCTTCTACAGCATTCTTAGCCTCCTCTTGTTTTTGCAGAGGAATTTCATTGCTCATGACACGATTTACTGCTGTAATAATTGCATCCTGGGCAATTGACAATTCATTGTCAGTAGAATTTAGCAGCGCTACGAAAGCATCATCCGGTATTTCTTCCCGAATCTCTGCAGTAAGCTTTTCTTTTAAACGTTTAAGTTTTTCTTCTCCAGAAATAGTAAAGGCTTCTTCTCCTTCAGCCAGATTTTCATTCTGAAGTTTCATTTCATCTGCTGCTTCATTATTTGTTTCTTTTACAAAATCAAAAATGGATGTTATGACTTCTACTCTGTTTACAACATAGTCTTTTCTCAGCACATATTCATCTTCTACAGCATCATATGCTTCCTGGCGTTTTTTTTCTGTTTCATAGGTATCATCTGCCTGTGTAGGTGCGATAATCGTTTGATCTGAATACGTGAAAAGTTCAACATCAACTGTTTCCGGTTTTACATTGCTGTAAAGGGAAACAAATATAACTGCTGCCAGCATGACATACATTGAAATATGTATAAAACGGTAGTTTTTTGCTTTTTCAATCAGCTGGATAAATTTCGTCTTCTTCTTCGTTTTCATAACATCACCCCCTGCTCCCCTTCACCGTCTGGCGCCCATCCAATTTTGGCAGTAAGTTACTAAAAAAGAAAAAAAGCGACCCGAAATCGGGCTGTCGGGTCACTTTGTCTGATCATATGCTTCGATGATTTTCGCAACCAGCGGGTGGCGAACAACATCTGATTGCTGCAGTTCATTAAATGCTATGCCGTTTACAGATTGCAGTGTTTCTTTAGCAACTGCAAGTCCTGATTTAACGCCTTTTGGCAAGTCTACCTGTGTGATATCACCTGTAATAACCATTCTTGAGCCAAAGCCAAGCCTTGTCAAAAACATTTTCATTTGAGCAGGTGTCGTATTCTGAGCTTCGTCTAGAATAACAAATGCATCATCAAGCGTTCTTCCTCTCATATAGGCAAGAGGAGCGATTTCAATCGTACCTCGTTCAATTAAACGCTGGGTGTGCTCCATCCCAAGAACATCATGCAATGCGTCGTAAAGAGGGCGCAAGTAAGGATCGACCTTTTCTTTCAAATCACCTGGAAGGAAACCAAGACTTTCTCCAGCTTCAACTGCCGGCCTCGTTAAAATGATTTTTTTGATTTGATTATTCTTTAATGCGCTTACTGCCATGACCACAGCTAAATAAGTTTTTCCAGTTCCAGCCGGACCAATGCCAAATACAAGATCTTTATTCCTGATCGAAGAAATATAATGTCTTTGGCCAAGTGTTTTCACACGTATTGATTTTCCGCGCGCATCTTTGCTGATTTCATCTACATACAATGCTTCAAATTCATCCAGTTTCAATTGTTTCGCCATTTCAATTCCATAAATGACGTCTCTCTCACTAACTGAAATACCTTTTCGGATAAGGACCAGCAGTGATGTTAATACGTCATCTACTAATTGCACACTTTCAGAATCACCTGATACGTAAACCGCTTCGCCTCTTGTCACAATTGAGACGTTCAGTTCATCTTCCATTCGCTTGAGGTGTGCATCATTGTTTCCAAATAAAGCAACCGCTTCATTTGGATTCTCTAATTGCTGATTTATCGTAACTAGTTCTTCTGGCATTCTTTAATCTCCCTGAACAATTGGTGTTGTTTTTACGATATTTTCTATAACTTGGTAGAGCACTATTAGTTTTACTTTACCATTCTCACTCGATTGGTGCAAAACTTTTTGACCCTTTATTTCAGCTTCATCTCCTAATTTCTGCTGAAGTTCTTTTTTTCCATCGTTTAGTGCGGCTTCCTTTGCTTCATTGATGGAGTAGCTTCGTTTAACGACTTCTTTTTCACGATAAATTTCTTTTACGTATCCGAGAGGCAAGCTCCATTTTAAAAATTTTACAGTCCTCACATCGTCCTCCATTTCAAACGACGGAAATATCTCCTGATTAAATCCCCAAAACGGAACATGAAATGATCCCAGTTTTAAATAATACTTACGTTTATCTTTTCCAGAAAACACATTAAAAGTCGTCTCAATCGGTTTAATTACTTCTGCCCGGTACCACGTTTCACCGAATATCTCGGCTTTTGCTGCGACCTTTTGCTGGTTTTTCTCATTTCCGATAAAACCTGAAACAAGAATCTGCCCTTCACGTACATGTTCATGAATCGTTACAGCAGGCTGTCCTTGTTCCACGTACATTTTAGTGATAATTGCTTTTTTCTTCGAAACGATGTGCTGAGGACCTGATAGCGTTATTTTTTCAGGCTCGTTTTTTTCCACAACCTCCAGATGATAATTTGTCCCTATCAATTCCACCCCAACCCATGTGAGCTCTTGGATGTTGTTCGTAAGCTTCCGCTGTATCGTATCAGGATCATCAATAAAAAACTGCAGTTTCCCAACTTTTACTCCCATTGCATCAAGCTCTTTCTTGATTAAATGCTCTGTGCTGGGCTTGGCCCCTTTAATATCAATTCCCCATACCATGTTAGACAATAAGAGGATCACGATAAAAAACAGCCCGAAACCAATAATAAATCCGCTGTTCTTCAAGGATCTTTGAATAAGAAAAGGTAAGCCTGCCTTACGCTTCAAGTAGCATTTGCATTCATTTTTCCTTGCTACGGAACGGATGGCATGTACATCTTTAAGCCGAATAAAAAAAGAGAGTGACTCCTCTTCTCTTCGTACATTCCAAACGGGTATATCGTTTCTGATGCAGTCATTAATAAACCTTTCCATCCCTTTGCCGCGAATTGTCACTTTTACAATACCGTAAAAGAAATTGATCCATTGGTTTTTCATATCCCATCCTCCTATTCACGATTGATCCAAATAATTGACCTGGTCGATTTTTCCCTGCAGAAGGATTTCTTCCGGCAAAATCGTTTTTATTACAAAGGCTTCTCCTTTAATTTGAAGCTGACCCTGTTTCAGCAAAAGCCGCAGTTCATTCTCTGTAAAGGTGAGCAGCCCTCTATGATTTTCAATATAAATATGTATTTGGCCGATCATCGTGATACGGGGAAGATCCATCATGACATCCTGGGGTATTTCTACTGTTCTTGAGATCAACTCAGCAAGTTGCCTGCGCCATTTTTTTGCCATAAAAAAGAACCCCCTCTCATCTCATATGTATGAGTGGAAAGGGGGTTCTAACACTTCTTTTTTAACGCTTACCTTTTTGTTCTGGAATGCGGCTTTTTGGATCTCGGAGGACCGAGAATTTCGCTCCAAATGAAGCCTTGAACGGCATTTTCTCTATTTATTGCTGCGCTTGTTTTCTGTCGTTTGTGCAGACTGCTTTTTGGTTCAATTTGATTTGTTAATTGATTTTCATTTATTGCTGAGCCAATTTCAGCGCCAAGTTCACTGATGTCTTTTTTTGCTGAGTGATACCTCGATTCAATGGTCTCAATAGCATCCTTCATGCTTTCGTGATGAACAGGCTTTTTCACGTTTTCGTCGTTTGAAGGAAGTGAGACAGTTTCAGCGGATGATTGTTTTTCTTTCTGTCTGCGCTGTTTTTTTTCCTTTCCTTTCTTGCCGAATAAGGATGACAGAACAAAAATGAAACCAGCAACAACTAAAGGATTACTCAGAATAAAGTCGATGATCTCCATGTTTCAGCCCCCTCCTTAGTGTGAGAATGAGAGCTTATATTATTTATTGTCATGTTCCGGCTGATCTTTTGAAAGCTTTCCAATCGAATCTCTCATACCTGTATCCGCATTGATGTTTTCAAAATTCATATAGTCCATCACACCGATTTTGCCGTTCCGCAAAGCTTCTGCCATTGCGAGTGGAACGGTTGCTTCTGCTTCAACTACTTTCGCTCTCATTTCTTGTGTTTTTGCGTTCATTTCCTGTTCCAGCGCCACAGCCATTGCACGGCGTTCTTCCGCTTTTGCCTGTGCAATTTTCTTGTCAGCCTCAGCTTGATCTGTTTGTAGAATCGCACCAATATTTTTGCCGATATCAACATCAGCAATATCGATCGACAGAATTTCAAATGCAGTTCCTGAATCTAACCCTTTATTTAAAACGGTTTGTGAAATCATATCTGGATTCTCAAGCACTTTTTTATGGTTATTCGAGGAACCGATTGTACTGACAATCCCTTCACCTACACGCGCAATAATCGTTTCTTCGCCTGCACCGCCGACTAAGCGTTCAATATTTGCACGCACGGTAATACGGGCTTTTGCCTTAACCTCAATTCCGTCCATTGCAACACCCGCGATGAATGGCGTTTCAATGACTTTAGGATTAACGCTCATTTGAACAGCTTCTAAAACATCACGCCCAGCTAAATCAATTGCCGCACATCGCTCAAATGATAGCTCAATATTCGCACGCTCAGCAGCAATTAAGGCATTGACCACACGATCAACGTTCCCTCCTGCTAAATAATGGCTTTCAAGCTGATTGATTGTGACACCAAGTCCAGCTTTATGTGCTTTAATTAATGGATTTATAATTCTATTTGGGCTTACTCGGCGCAGCCTCATTCCGATTAACGTGAAAATACTGATCCTTACACCTGCTGCAAGCGCGGAAATCCACAGTGTGATCGGTACAAACGTAAATAAAACACCCAGCAAAATAACTCCAATGACCACTAAACCTAATGTTAAAAGCAATGATGGATCCATACTTTTCCTCCTTGTATTAAAGGATCTCTCTTACAACAACACGAGAGCCTTCAACTTTAACGATTTTAACTTTCTGATCCTTCTTGATATATGTTCCTTCTGTTACAGCATCAATCCGTTCATCGTCTATCAAGGCTGTGCCTGACGGTCTCATTGATGTCAGTGCTATCCCTGTTTTTCCGATTAGCTCCAATCGATTCCGATTCGAAACATACCCGCTTTCAGTATTTGCAGAATCACGCAAGATCAGTTTTTTAAATATATTCATACGTTTTCCAAACACCTTTACAAAAATGATGGCTGCCGAAATGGCAACAAGAAATGCTACAACTAATGAAAATGCCATATAGCCAATATCATCAGTTGCAATAAAGAAGCTTAAGAGGATTGCTCCAAATCCAATAAAGCCGATGATTCCGCCAGGGACAAAAATTTCCGCAAATACTAGAATTAATCCAACTATGAAGAGAATGACTGTTTCAAGTCCTGCAAGTCCAGCAATATAATGGCCGTAAAAGAATAAAAACAGTGAGGTTAATCCCATAAATCCTGGAAGGCCAAACCCCGGAGTATATAATTCTACAATCAGGCCAAGACTTCCAATCGATAACAAAATAGGAATGACAATCGGATTGGTCACAAATCTAGCTACTTTTTCCGCAAAACTTACTTCAATATCTATGACTTCAGCATCATTTAATTTTAAAGCTGATAAAAGACTGTCCAGATTATCAGCAACGCCCTCTGCATATCCTACATCCCTTGCCTGATCAGAATTGAGAGTCAATAAATCTCCTTTGCCGGCACCAAGCTCCGGTAGATCAACATCAGGATCTGCCATAGCTAACGCGTATTTTGAATCCCTGCCATTTTGTTCTGCAGATTCCTTCATTTCAGCAAGCCAGAGCGATTCAGCTTTTTTATCAGCCGTATTGCCCTCTAAATCAATGATTGCTGCAGAACCCATCTTAGCGCCTGGAACCATGTAGATCAGATCTGCATTAAGTGCAATGTATGCTCCTGCTGATAGTGCTCTTTTGTCAATAAAAGCGGTTACCGGGATGTCTGAAGCTCTAATGGTATCCGCAATTTCCAAGGCTGCATCTACTGCACCTCCAGGAGTATTTATATCCAGAATAATGTGGTCAGCCTTTTCTGCTTTTGCTTCTTCAAACGACCTTTTAATAAATTGTGATAATCCCTTTTCAACTGTTTCTTCTATAGGAATGACTGCTACTTTGTCAGAAGCATTTTTCGCTTCAGGCATGTAGGCACCGCCAAACAGCGAAAGAAACAAAACTACTCCCAGGGCAATATGAAATAGACTATTTTTCTTTACCGTCAATTGTGTCTTAAGCCCCCCTTCTCTAAAGGTTATCAGTAATACGTTTCATGTTAAGTATAAGTTTCAAATTAAGGAAAAATTCTTAAAGAGAAAATTGAATATAAAAACACCTTGTTCAAATGAACAAGGTGTTTTCCGTTTTTTATGATAGCTGTCCAGCTACAGTTTTATTGACCAGCGCACCATCAGCCTTACCTTTAACCTTAGGCATGATTGCAGCCATAACTTTTCCCATGTCTGCTTTTGAAGACGCATTTACTTCTGCAATTGTTTCTTTCACAATTGTAAGAAGCTGTTCTTCAGAAAGCTGTTCAGGCATGTAAACCGTTAAGATGTCAAGTTCAGCCTGTGTCTTTTCAACTAAATCTAAGCGATCAGCCTTACTGAATTCCTGGAGGGAGTCTTTACGTTGCTTTAATTCGCGAGAAAACACAGTCAGTTCCTCTTCAGCAGACAACTCCTGTTTACCCAGCTTGATGCCTTCATTTTGTAATGAGGCTTTCACCATGCGGATAACAGCCAGTTTGTCCTTCTCTTTGTTCTTCATCGCTTGTTTCATATCTTGATTCAAACGCTCAAGAAGACTCATAAATCCACCCTCTTTAGAATTTGCGTTTTCTAGCAGCTTCAGACTTTTTCTTACGTTTTACGCTAGGTTTTTCATAGAATTCGCGCTTTCTTGCTTCTTGTATAGTACCGCTTTTTGATACTGTACGTTTGAAGCGACGAAGAGCGTCCTCAAGCGACTCGTTTTTACGAACGACCGTTTTTGACATTCTTATTCCCTCCCTCCGAATACAACCAATCGACATCTTCTGTTTATTAAACATGTTTCAAGAAAACATGTACTTTGCAATTATAATATAACGTTTCACAGAGGTCAACTTATATAAGAAAAAGTTCGCAACTTCGTTCGTTTGCAGAACAAAAATACTGGAGCTGTACGAAGATACCCTTATTTCGTTTTCACTTTTTATTAAACTTGCTGATAAATTTTTAAAAAGAAGCATTCTATAAGCCGCTTGTCCATATAGTTTGTAAGAAGAGGTGATTAAATGGAGGCTGCAGGCTTATTCACGCTCTATTTAGCGGTTTTTTTAGCGGGAATGTTTACGCTGAAAAAAGGACTTGCGATTTTATCCGGCCATGCAATGAGAAGCTGGATCTATGCTTGCATTAATCATCCAGTTAAAGCATTCATGGCAGGCATCCTATTTACAGGTATTCTTCAAAGCAGTTCAGCGGTCATGGTTATCGTCATTGGACTTGTTTCAGCAGGTGTCATTTCGTTCAAACAGACGATTGGAATTATCCTTGGGACGAATATTGGCTCTACTTTTACAACACAGTTAATTACGTTAGATATCGGATCACTTATGATTCCGCTCTTCATAATTGGGTTCATTTGTTTTTTTGGCGGTATTCTTTTGAAAAAAGAATTGCTGATTCGAATGTGTGCTGTATTTTTCGGCCTAGGTTCCTTGTTTTTAGCGATGTCAGGGTTTGGGCAATTAGCCGAACCATTATCGAAGATGCAGCTTGTCAGTGAATTATTGCTGTACACAAACGAACATGCTTTGGCTGGAGTATTTAGCGGTACCGTTTTGACCGCCATCATTCATTCGAGTGCGGCAACCGTTGGAATCATTATGAGTTTTTTAAACGCAGATATTTTGAGCCTCAGTGCTGGAATAGCTTATGTGCTAGGTGCGAATATCGGCACTTGCATAACTGGGCTGATGGCTGCTGCCGGCGCCAATCAAGAAGCAAAACTGACAGCTTATTCTCATGTCTGGGTAAATATTATAGGCGTTGCCGTATTTTATCCATTCATTTCTTACTTTAGCTCATTAGCTGAACAACTCTCTTCTCATCCAGATGTTCAGCTTGCTCATTTCAGCTTGATTTTCAATGTGATTAGTTCACTGGCATTGTTGCCTTTTGCTAATGCTTTTGGCAGCTTTGTAGAGGCTTTTTCAGCTTTATTTAACAGAGGCGGACAATCTTAGTATTCATTTTAAAAACTTGATGGAACGTATTCTTTTATCAGCTTCAATGGTTTAATCAAAAAAGACTGCCAAAAAATCGGCAGTCTTTTTAATTTATCTATTAATAATCGGAGTTAGATTCTTCACCTTTAACGATAGAAATTCCAGCGCTTGCACCGATGCGTGTTGCACCAGCTTCAACCATCGCTAAAGCCCCAGCACGATCACGTACTCCTCCAGAAGCTTTTACGCCAAGAACTGGTCCTACTGTTTTACGCATAAGTGCGATATCTTCAACAGTTGCTCCGCCAGTGGAGAAACCAGTAGATGTTTTAACGAAATCTGCACCAGCTTTAACAGATAGTTCGCAAGCTCTTACTTTTTCTTCTTCAGTTAAAAGCGATGCTTCGATAATCACTTTCGTAAGCGCTTTTCCTTTAGCTGCATCAACAACAGCACGGATGTCACGTTCCACTAACTCATCATTTTTGTCTTTTAATGCGCCGATATTAATAACCATATCAACTTCTGTTGCGCCTTTTGCAATAGCATCCTTTGTTTCAAATGCTTTTGTTTCCACTGTAGTAGCTCCAAGCGGGAAACCGATAACAGTACAAACTTTAACATCTGTACCTTTTAATAAAGCAGCTGCATTTTCAACCCAAGTTGGATTTACACAAACAGATGCGAATTTATATTCCTTAGCTTCTGCACATAAAGCTTCAATTTGAGCCTTTGTTGTTTCTGGTTTTAATGCTGTATGGTCAATCATACTGCCAATATTTACTGACATATGTAGTACCCCTTTTCCAATTAATTAGTCGTCTGACCTCTTACATCTTAACATTTTTCTAAAAAAAATACGAGTACAAAGTTAATTTACACCAGCAAAAATATTCTAAACCATATTTCTTATAAATTGTCTTCATGCATGAATCTTCCAATGTGTTTTCGAAATGCAAAAAACCCGGTCGAATCGACCAGGTCAAGATGTTAAACGAATATTTTCTGGGATTGTTTCCTCATCCATGACACGTACAAATTGTCCTTCAGAGAAAGGATACCCTGATTTTGTTATTTTTACTTTGATAATTTTCCCGATCATTTCTTCTGAAGCCGGGAAAATCACTTTTAGATAATTATCTGTGTAGCCAACGTAGAGGCCGCTTTCAGGCTCTTCTTTATACAATTCTTCTGGAATAACCTCAAGAACTTCGTTTTCGTATGCTGATGCATACTCTTTTGCAAGCTGATCAGATAAAGCAATCAGCTTGTGAACGCGTTCGTTCTTAATTTCTTCATCCACCTGATCTTCCATTCTTGCAGCAGGCGTGCCTGTGCGTTTTGAATAAGGGAAGACGTGAAGCTCAGAGAATTGGTGCTCTTTAATAAAATTGTAGGTTTCCATAAATTCTTCTTCTGTTTCCCCAGGGAAACCAACGATAACATCAGAAGTGACAGCAAGACCCGGTAAAGCTTGCTTTAGACGTGTTAAACGCTCAGCAAAGAACTCCATCGTGTATTTGCGTCTCATTCTTTTCAGTACGGTATTTGAACCTGATTGAATCGGAATGTGCAAATGACGGACAATTTTATCTGATTGATCAAGAACTTCAATCACTTCGTCTGTAATCTGACTTGCTTCAATTGAAGAGATTCGGATGCGTTTTAAGCCGTGAACCTGAGAGTCGAGGTCACGAAGCAGCATCGCGAAGTTATAATCCTTCATGTCTTCACCGTAACCGCCAGTATGAATACCCGTTAATACGATTTCTTTATACCCTGCATCAACAAGCTGCTGTGCCTGCTTAATTACTTCTTTAGGATCACGTGATCGCATTAAGCCGCGTGCCCAAGGAATTATACAGAATGTGCAAAAGTTATTGCAGCCTTCTTGTATTTTTAACGACGCTCTTGTACGGTCTGTAAATGCAGGTACATCCAACTCTTCATATACTCGAGCCTTCATGATGTTGCTGACGCCATTAATCGGCTGTCTTTCATTCTTGAATTGCTCAATATAGTCAAGCATTTTCACACGGTCAGACGTACCGACAACGATGTCTACCCCAGGAATCGCCATGATTTCAGCTGGAGAGGTTTGAGCGTAACAGCCCGTTACGCATATAACGCCATCAGGATTTTTGCGGATTGCACGGCGAATGACCTGACGGCTTTTTTTGTCTCCAGTATTTGTTACTGTACATGTATTGATGACATAAACATCTGCTTTGCTTTCAAACTCAGACCGGTCGTAGCCTGCGTCTTTGAACAACTGCCAGATGGCTTCTGTTTCATAATGGTTCACTTTACAGCCAAGTGTATGAAATGCTACTGTTGGCATGATAATCACCTCGATAATTCAAAATTATAGGAGATCGCAGATAAAACATAAAGCGGAGCCGTTTCCGTCCTTAAAATTCTAGGCCCTAATCCGCATACGATAAAGTCCGTATCCGCAAGCTGTTTTATCTCTTCTTCTGTTAGTCCGCCCTCAGGTCCGAAAACGACTAGGATTGATTGTCCGGGAATGGCGGTATTTAATGCTTTTGCTAAATTTGAAAGTTCGTCCTTTTTAGCTGATTCTTCGTATGCAACAATCTTTAGATCGAATGATTTAGAAATTTCGAGCAGTTTATTCCATCCTGCTGGTTCATGGACTTCAGGAATCAGGTTTCGATAAGATTGTTCAGATGCTTCTTTCACAATCTTTCTCCAGCGCTCCACTTTTTTTGCTGCCTTTTTTGAATCAATCTTTACAACAGAACGAGCAGCATTAAAAGGGATAAACGAAGCAGCACCAAGTTCAGTGCCCTTTTGAAAAATCCATTCCAGCTTATCCCCTTTAGGCAGCCCGCTCGCAATCGTGACTGATACAGGAAGCTCATGATCAATATTCTGCCATTCAACGATTCTGCATAATATAGAATCTTCATTAACTTCTTCTATTTCACATTGGGCCGCTTGTCCATCTGATGTACAGCAAATCAGGCTGCTGCCCGGCTTCATACGCATAACACGGGAGATGTGATGAACATCGTCTCCCGTGATTGTAATTTCGGATGTTAAGGTCTCTTTTTTTTCTTTGATAAAATAACGCTGCACAGTTGAGCACCTCTTATTATTAGGCTATTTTAACATTAATTGCTGATTTTCATAATGGCCTAATGCTTGAGCGCCATAAATCAGATAATCATCGATCTTTTTTCAAAAAAGCCTATTTTTTTCTTGCGATAAAAGCAACCCAGTCCTCCATGACTACCGTTTCTTCAATCTCAAACCCAGCCTCTATCAGTCCATCTTTGACTTCAGCCTTTTTATTAAGAATGATCCCAGAAGTTATGAAAAGACCGCCTTGTTTCAAGATTTGATTCGCATTCTGGACGAATCGCAGAATGACCTCAGCCAAAATGTTAGCAACAACAACATCTACCGGACCTTCTACTCCGTTTAAAAGATTATTCTGTGAAACGGAAACGGTCTGATTTACTTTATTTAACTTCGTATTTATACGTGCACTTTCAACAGCAACAGGATCCAAATCAAGTGCTGCGACATGCTTTGCTCCAAGCATAGCTGAGGCAATGCTTAGAACGCCAGAACCTGTTCCGACATCAACAACTTGATCATTTTCTTTAACAGAACGTTCAAGTGCTTGAATACATAAGACCGTTGTAGGATGAGTTCCTGTTCCAAAGGCCATTCCGGGATCCAGTTCGATTATTAGTTCATCTGAATGAACCGGTGTATAGGTTTCCCATGTCGGAACAATAGTAAAACGCTCTGATATTTTCACAGGATGATAATACTTTTTCCATGCAGTAGCCCATTCTTCCTCATTTACTTCACTGATGGACATATCGTTTTTCCCAAGATCAATATCATGAATGAGCAGATTGTTAATTGCTTCTTTTATCTCTTCAACTGTTTCTCCAAGGAAGCTGTTTACCGGCAAATATGCTTTTATAATAACACCTTCGTCAGGATAATCATCAGAATTGAGGTGGTAGATTTCTCCATACACACTTTCGCGTTCTTTTAATAGATCCATTTGATCTTCAATGACGACGCCGCTTGCTCCAGCTTCGTGCAAGATATTTGATATTGGCTCTACTGCTTCTTGTGTTGTATGAATACTAAATTCAGACCATTTCATTCTACCAGCTCCACTTCTGTTTATTCACCCTTAAAGGCGCGTTTTACTTTATCAAAGAAGCTTTCTTCATGTTCATCAGGCAAGCCTCCGCTGATTTCTGCAAAATCACGCAATAATTCCTTTTGTTTTTCGGTTATGTTGGTAGGTGTAAGTACACGTACGATGATATGCTGATCACCTTGGCCATAGCCTCTTACGTTTGCTACACCTTTTCCCTTCATACGGAATTTAGTGCCTGTTTGCGTTCCCGCCGGCACTTTAAGCTTCACTTTTCCATGTAATGTTGGCACTTCGATTTCATCACCCAAAGCAGCCTGGGCAAACGTTAATGGCATTTCACAGTAAATATCGTCTCCATCGCGCTCAAAGAACTCATGTGATCGAACTTGGAAAACGACATAAAGATCACCGCTCGGTCCGCCATTAAATCCTGGTTCTCCTTGTCCGGAAACTCTCAGCTGCTGACCATCATCGACACCTGCAGGAATTTTAACTGAAATCTTTTTGCGTTTTTGAACTTTGCCTGCTCCGCCGCATGTGGAACATTTATGCTTGATCATTTTGCCTGTTCCGCTGCAATGATTACATACACGACGGTTGACAATTCTTCCGAATGGTGTGTTTTGTTCAACATTCAGCTGACCTGATCCGTTACAATGCTTACACGTTTCTGGCTTTGTCCCAGGTTTGGCTCCAGAACCATCACATGTATCACATGTTTCCTCACGCGGAATTTCAATTGTTGAATCTTTCCCAAAAACCGCTTCCTCAAATGAGAGAGTCATCGTATATTGAAGATCTGCTCCCTGGCGAGGTGCATTAGGATCCCTTCTTCTTCCTCCGCCGCCAAAAATGGAACTGAAAATATCGTCAAATCCAAAGCCGCCGCCGAAGTCAGAACCGCCAAAACCTTGGTTTGGATCTGTATGGCCAAACTGATCATATTGTGCACGCTTCTGATCATCTGTCAGTACTTCGTAAGCTTCTGAAATTTCTTTGAATTTATCGGTTGCATCTGGGTCTTTATTAATATCAGGATGGTATTGTTTTGAAAGCTTGCGGTACGCTTTTTTCATTTCATCCTTTGTCGCGCTCTTACTTACTCCAAGCACTTCATAGTAATCACGCTTGCTCATAATTTCTCACTCCCGAATTCTCACATAAAGTAAATTGTATCACTCGATTTAGCTCCATTGCAAGATTTTGTTTATGAATAGAAACTGTTTCCATACGAACAATCTATTCACTATTTTCTAAAAAGCTTTCCCCTTGTCTGAACAAAAGCACAGGCGACTTTGTCAGCCTGCTGCGAAAATAGGAATTTCACAGGGAAGGGCTTTATGCCTTCTCCGGGAATTTGTCTTTTTCACAGTGAGTTAGGCGCCTGAGCTGGACGGAGATCACTTTATTCCGATTTCCACAATCAATAAAAAAATTTATAGTTTCATAATTCATGAAAAAAAGCCAAAGTCAAGACAAGCCTGACTTTGACTTTCCTTTTGCGAAATGAAATGATCCATTTCCGCTATTATTTATTTTTTGTCGTCGTTTACTTCTTCATATTCAGCATCAACTACATTGTCATCCTGCTTCGCTTCGCCTTCAGCACCCTGTGCTTGCTTTGCAGCTTCTTCATACAATTTCATTGATAATTGCTGAACGATTTCTTGAAGCTCATCTTTTTTCGTTCTGATTTCTTCAAGTTCATTTTTCTCGATCGCGGCTTTTAAAGCATCTTTTGCTTCATTCGCTTTTGTTACGTCAGCTTCGTCTACTTTACCTTCAAGATCTTTTAACGTCTTTTCAGTCGTGAATACGAGCTGATCCGCTTCATTGCGAAGTTCCACTTCTTCTTTGCGCGCTTTGTCGGCATCTGCATTTTCTTCTGCTTCTTTTACCATGCGTTCGATTTCTTCATCACTTAAACCAGTAGATGATTTAATTGTGATTGTTTGTTCCTTATTCGTTCCCAAATCTTTTGCACGAACGTTAACAATTCCGTTTTTATCAATATCAAAGGATACTTCAATTTGCGGAACTCCGCGAGGTGCTGGAGGAATGTCCGTTAATTGGAAACGGCCTAACGTTTTATTGTCAGCTGACATTTGGCGTTCACCTTGAAGAACATGAATGTCTACAGCTGTTTGACTGTCAGCAGCTGTTGAGAATACTTGTGATTTACTTGTCGGAATTGTAGTGTTGCGATCGATCAATTTCGTGAACACGCCGCCCATTGTTTCAATTCCAAGTGAAAGTGGTGTTACGTCAAGTAAAACAACGTCTTTGACGTCACCTGTGATAACGCCGCCTTGAATGGCTGCTCCAAGTGCTACAACTTCGTCCGGGTTAACACCTTTTGACGGCTCTTGGCCAAGCTCTTTTTTGATTGTTTCTACAACAGCAGGGATACGAGTAGATCCGCCAACAAGGATTACTTTATCAATTTCATTTTTAGAAAGACCAGCATCTTTAAGCGCCTGGCGAACAGGACCCATTGTTCTTTCAACTAAATCAGAAGAAAGTTCTTCGAATTTTGCACGTGACAATGTTACTTCCAGATGAAGCGGTCCAGCCTCTCCAGCTGTGATAAATGGCAATGAAATTTGTGTGGAAGATACACCTGAAAGGTCTTTTTTAGCTTTCTCAGCAGCATCTTTTAAACGCTGAAGTGCCATTTTATCTTTTGAAAGATCGATGCCATTTTCTTTTCTGAATTCAGCCACTAGGTAATCAATGATAACTTGGTCAAAGTCATCTCCGCCAAGACGGTTGTCACCTGCAGTTGAACGTACTTCAAATACGCCATCTCCAAGTTCTAATACAGATACGTCAAACGTACCGCCGCCTAGATCATAAACAAGGATTGTTTGATCTTGGTCTGTTTTATCTAAACCGTAAGCAAGTGCTGCAGCAGTTGGCTCGTTGATAATACGTTCCACTTCAAGTCCTGCAATTTTACCTGCATCCTTTGTTGCCTGGCGTTCAGCATCGTTGAAGTAAGCTGGTACAGTAATGACAGCTTTTGTAACAGGCTCGCCTAAATAGTCTTCTGCATATGCTTTTAAGTGCTGAAGAATAATTGCAGAGATTTGCTGAGGAGTATTCTCCTTGCCTTCTACCTCTACTTTATAATCAGTTCCCATATGTCGTTTAATGGACATAATTGTGTTTGGATTTGTAATAGCCTGGCGTTTTGCAACTTCACCAACCTGGCGTTCGCCATTTTTAAATGCTACTACTGAAGGAGTTGTGCGGTTGCCTTCTGCATTTGGAATAACTTTAGGTTCTCCGCCTTCTAATACTGCAACACATGAGTTTGTTGTACCTAAATCGATGCCGATAATTTTCCCCATCGTAGAAACCTCCTAATATGTAAGTTATTGATTCACTTTAACCATTGCTGGTCTGATAATGCGGTCTTTCAATTTGTAGCCTTTTTGGAATTCTTCAATGACAATATTGGATTCAAAATTATCATCTTCTACCTGCATGACTGCCTGATGAAGATGCGGGTCAAACGGCTGGCCTTCTGCTTGAATCGCTTCAATTCCTTCATTTTGCAGAGCCTGCAACAGCTGGCGATAAACCATATCCATCCCCTGTAATAAGGATTGTGTTTTTTCATCATCTGTATCTATTTTTAACGCTCTTTCAAAATTATCGAGAGCTGGCAGTATTTCGGTAATCAAATTTTGAGAACGATACTTTTGGGCAGCCTCAAGATCAAGACGGGCTCTTCTTCTGAAGTTATCTAAATCTGCCTGTACACGGTACATGCGATTTTCTGATTCGTTAAGCTTTGCTTCAAGCTCTTCAATCTTCGCTTTTGCTTCAGACAGCTCATCCATTTCTTGTGCTTCTTCCGCCTCTTCTTCATGAATCATTGTTTCCTCTTCTTGATTCTTCAATGACTCTTCTTCAGAAACTGCCTCATTTTCTTTTAGGCTTTCTTTTGCGTCGTTAGTCAATTTCTTTCACCTCCCTTAAAGTGCAAGCATGTTAAGTCCATGGTAAGGGAGTGGAAACACAGTTCCACTCTCCTTCAATATGGACAATGTTCCTATGTGTGATACAGATTCGTTATAGCTTTTGACAGATCTTTTGTTACAATCTGCAGCAGACTGATAACGCGGGAGTATTCCATTCTAGTCGGCCCCAGGACGGCAATCCGTCCTATTTGTTTATTATCAACAGAGTATGTCGCTGTTATCAGGCTGCAATTTTCCATGGCAATGTTTTGATTTTCTTTTCCGATTTTAATCGTAATGCCGGAATCATAGGCCTGCAGAATATTGTATAATTCATGCTCTTCTTCAATCATCGTTAAAAGTGTTCTGACACGGGCTATATCATTGAATTCAGGCTGGCTTAACATATTTGTTTTACCGCCAAAATAGATTTTTTCATTAGGACTCATTGTAAATGTTCCTGAAAGCACTTTAATGATGGAATCATAATTTTGAATGTGATTCCTCAATAAGTTTACAATTTCTTTGTATATTTTGTCATGTAATTCGACAATCGGCACATTAAATAGCCGCTCATTTAATATATTAACCATTTTTTCGATATCCTGAGGATCAATTGAACCCGGGAAAGAAATGGTTCTGTTTTCAACATGACCTGTATTCGTAACTATAATTGCAACAGCAGTATCTTCGCTGATTGGGACAATCTGAATTCTCTTCAGCCGGTTTTCATTTACTTTAGGTCCTAAAATAATCGATGTGTAATTTGTTAAATCTGAAAGAATTTGAGCAGATTTCTGCACAACTTTTTCCAGTTCAAATATACGCTCTGCAAATACAGATTTTATTGTAACAACATCCATATTAGTAAGCTTTTGAGGTGCCAGTAAATGATCGACGTAGTAGCGGTATCCTTTTTCAGAAGGGACCCTTCCCGATGAACTGTGCGTCTTTTCAATAAAACCCATTTCTTCAAGATCTGCCATTTCATTGCGGATCGTCGCTGAACTGAATGTAATCGATTCCTTCTTCGAAAGAGTTCTTGATCCGACGGGCTGTGCAGATTGAATAAAATCATCAACAATGACCTGCAATATTAAAAGCTGACGATCTGTTAACATTATCATCACCTCTGTTAGCACTCTATCAGTGCGAGTGCTAAATCTATAATAAAAAGTATCAAAACAAACGATAAATGTCAATTATTAAGATAAATAAAAACGAAAAGACGGATGCCTTTTCGCCATTTTATTCTTTGCTTTCCGCTTCTTCTGGAATAACGCCGATAAATGCTTGAAAGACCTCATTGCCAAGCAGCTTTCCTTTGTGTGTGAGCTTAACGGAATCGTTTTGTTCAATTAGCAGCTCTCTTTCAGCTTGCTGCTTTATTTGCATTCCAAACACACTTTCAAGTGAGATGCCGAATTTTTTTCCAAATTGACTTTTGCATACACCAGATGATTTGCGCAAACCGAGGAAGAGTTCTTCTTCCATCTTTTCTGCACGTGACACTGTATGCTCGTTGGTATAAGGAAATCCTGATTCCTCGATCATTCCCATATATTTTTTTAATGGGCCTGCATTAGCACGGCGGACATCTCCTATATAGCTGTGCGCTCCTGCTCCAATTCCGTAATATTCTTCATTATTCCAATACGTAAGGTTATGTTTGCTTTCATAGCCAGGAAGAGCAAAATTGCTGATCTCGTATTGATGAAAGCCATGGCATTCCATTTTTTCCATCAGCAGTTCATACATAGCAGCTTCTTCTTCCTGAGGAGGAAGAGTCAGTCTTCCTTTAGACATTAAGTTATAAAAAACCGTTTTTGGTTCAACGATTAAGGAGTATGAAGAATAGTGCTGGACGTTCAGCTCAAAAGCTATATCAAGTGATTCTTTAAAATCACTCAGTGTTTGACCTGGAAGACCATACATTAAATCAATGCTGATATTATCAAAACCAGCTTTTTCAGCAGTTTCAATGCTCTTTAGCACATCAGCTTTCCGATGGGTTCTTCCAATCCTTTGCAGCAGATCATCATTAAAAGTCTGGACGCCAAAACTTAAACGATTCACGCCTAATTCGCGCATAATCTTTAGTTTTTCATACGAAAGATCTCCAGGGTTTGCTTCTACTGCATATTCATGTATAGAAGGCAGAGGATTAAATTCAGTATTGATTGCCAGCAAGAGCTTTTCCATCTGCTTTTCATTTAGTGCGGTAGGAGTGCCTCCTCCGATGAAGATCGTTGTCAACTCATCTGCAGGGTATTTTTTGATTGTATTTTTCATTTCCTTTTGCATGCTGTCCAAATATTCATCCACTGGCTGATTTTTCAAGAAAACCTTATTAAAATCACAATAATGACAAATTTGTTCACAGAAAGGAATGTGAAAATATGCAGCTTGTACCATTCGTTTTCACCTACTAATAAAGAAGCCGCAGTACATCGACTGCGGCAAATGTTTTTTATTACGTTATCATATTTAATACGATATTAAAAATAAAAAGATTTAATTGTCATCCATTTTGAGGACTGCCATAAATGCTTCCTGCGGAACTTCAACTGATCCGACTGTCTTCATCCGTTTCTTACCTTCTTTTTGTTTTTCAAGAAGTTTACGCTTACGGGAGATATCTCCTCCATAGCATTTAGCAAGAACGTTTTTACGCATGGCTTTGATTGTTGAACGGGCAACGACCTTTTGTCCGATTGCTGCCTGAATCGGCACCTCAAATTGCTGACGCGGAATCAGTTCCTTTAATTTTTCTACAATGATTTTCCCGCGATCATAAGCAGAATCTTTATGGACAATAAATGACAGTGCATCAATTTTTTCATTATTCAGAAGAATATCCATTTTAACAAGCTTGGATTCTTTATAGCCAATTAATTCATAATCAAAAGAAGCATACCCTTTTGTATTGGATTTTAATTGATCGAAGAAATCATATACGATTTCAGATAAAGGCAGTTCATAAATGATGCTTACCCGGTTTTCATCTAAATACTGCATATCAATAAAATTGCCGCGCTTGTTCTGACAAAGCTCCATAACAGCGCCGACATAATCGTTTGGCACCATAATCGTTGCTTTAACATACGGCTCTTCAATACGGTCAATTTTTTGAGGGTCCGGCAGATTAGAAGGATTATCAATGCGTATGTCAGTTCCATCTGTCATGAAGACATTGTATATAACACTAGGAGCTGTCGTAATTAAATCGATTTTAAATTCACGCTCAATCCGTTCCTGAATAATCTCCATATGAAGCAACCCAAGGAATCCGCAGCGGAAACCGAAACCTAAAGCTTGTGATGTTTCAGGCTCAAATTGCAGAGCTGAGTCGTTAAGCTCCAGTTTTTCCAATGCCTCGCGAAGGTCATTGTATTTTGCGGTGTCGATTGGATATAAACCGCAATAAACCATTGGATTTAATTTACGATAGCCAGGCAGTGCCTCTGCCGCACTGTTTTTAGCATCCGTTATCGTGTCACCAACCCGGGTATCTCCAACATTTTTAATGGCAGCCGTTAAAAAGCCAACATCTCCAACATTCAATTCATCAAGCAAAAGAGCTTTAGGAGTGAAAACGCCGACCTCTGTTACTTCAAACTCTTTGCCTGTAGCCATCATTTTGATCTTCTGACCAACCTTAACTGACCCTTCTACAACCCGAATATATGCGACTACACCACGATATGGATCATATAAAGAGTCGAAAATCAGTGCTTTTAGCGGCGCTTCAGGATCACCTTGAGGCGCAGGAACTTTTTCAACAACCTGCTCTAATATTTCTTCAATTCCGATGCCAGCTTTAGCGGAGGCTAAAACAGCTTCTGACGCATCAAGTCCGATAACATCTTCAATCTCTTGACGCACACGTTCAGGATCAGCGCTCGGCAGATCTATTTTGTTGATGATAGGCAGAATTTCAAGGTCATTATCAAGTGCTAAATAAACATTTGCAAGTGTTTGAGCCTCTATGCCTTGTGCAGCATCAACAACAAGAACCGCACCCTCACATGCAGCCAAACTGCGGGAAACCTCGTATGTAAAGTCGACATGTCCCGGTGTATCAATCAAATGAAAGACGTATTCTTCCCCATCTTTTGCTTTATATTTCAGCTGAACAGCATTTAATTTAATTGTAATTCCGCGTTCTCTCTCAAGATCCATTGAGTCAAGAAGCTGATTTTTCATTTCTCTTTGTGTTAACGCTGACGTTTTTTCGAGTATTCGATCGGCAAGCGTTGATTTTCCGTGGTCAATATGGGCAATGATTGAGAAATTTCGTATTTTGGATTGCCTTTTTAATTTATCTTCTTTATTCTTCATAATCGTTCTATCACTCCTACTAAACTGGCCAATGCACTAAATTTAATTATATCAATAGGGGTTATAACATTCAACAAGAAAAGCGGGGGCGGCTTGGTCAGCTCGCGAAGGAAATAGGAATTTCACAGCAAAGGCATGCTTTTTCGCCTTTTATGGGAATTGTCTTTACACAGCAAGCCAGGCGCCGCTGCTGAACAACAAGAAAAGGAAAGACCCCTTACTTGATGTCTGAATTAACCGAAAATGTCCATTAAATAATAAGGCTGTTTTCGCATTGATTGTTGTTTTTGGTTATTAATTCTACCCGTGGATTTCCGCTGCAGGCACTTGCTTTCCGCGGGGAGGAATGGGAGCCTCTATCTCCCGCAGGAGTCAAGTGCCTTCCGCTACAATCAACTAAACGTTTTATCCATTTTTTTCTAAAGCAACAGAATTTACGAAAGAGCCAATAATAAAAAGGAAGCCGTTTGCATGAATGACTTCCTTTTTAGCATATTCAATTTATTTTTTATTGAAACAGGCTTTCCGCTATATCAGCAAATAAAGTTATCATGCCTGTTATAACAGCACTCACAAGAGAAGCGAGTTTTTTGCCCATTTGTGAGAAGAAGTTGAATGCTTCCATTTCTTCAAGTTTATTTTGTTTTTCCTCCAAATTATGGCTTACTCCTAACACGGAGGCTTCAAGCTCGCCTGATGAATCATTTTTCACTTCAAAAGCGCTGCTCAAGTCTGGATCCTGATAGCCTTTCATTTTTACAAGCCCCTCGTTGGCATGCTGCATGCCCAAAAGAACCCCAACCAGCAATACCGAGCATAAAACAAAGCACTTCAGCGTGAATTTCATCATCATACTCCCTCAAATCTTCATACTTTTATAAACTAAGCTCATTTAAATCTATAAGCGATTAAAAAAACAACCTTTGACTTCTCCGAAATCTATGTGAATACAAATTACTTCTTTTCAGTTTCTTGGGCAGCATCGACTTTCTCAGCCTGCCAGTAATAATCACTGAATATGTCTGCTACTGCATCAGCTGTTCTGTATAGCTCCTCAAGGTTGTTGTCAACACCGCCAAATTCGATCAGCATGGCGTTATTGTTTAAATCTTGATTATATAAACTATTTGAACCTTCACTATTCTTTAATAGTACACCTCTGCTCATACCTGGATATTTCTTTTCACTTATCTTATGAAGCTCAGTGGCCATTTTTATATTTTGATCGTGTGAAGGATTTTTGCCTCCAATAATAAAGGCAATTTTTGCGTATTTTTCACCTTTAATGTCAGTCGTAGTGACATTATATCTCATAGAGTCACGGTGAATATCAATAATATACTCAAGGTCTTTGTTGCTGGTCATGGCTGTTTCAACTGTTTGACGGGACATTGAATAAGACTGTGAGTATTTCCATCCTTTTTCATTTAATTTTTTCATAAAGTTTGTTTTATCAACATTTGATCCAATTCCTTTTTCCTGAAGGGACTTCCCAAGTCTATCGCCTACCAATGTAACATTTGCTTCAGAGTGATGTGCTCTGTTTGGTTCCGTTACTCCCTTTAGCAAAGGCAAATAGGACTCTGTTGTATGTGTATGATAGATATAGACAATTTTGCGGTCTCCTGTGGAAGCGATTGGAGGTTCTACAGAATTCTCAGGCTGTTTATTCAAATCATTTAAATCTGCAATAGATGCTTCACGTTCTTCTAAAAGCACTTCCGTTGGAGGGGGTGATTCAATCGGCATTGTTGTATAGTTTGTTCCTTCTCCAGCTACAAGAATTTCCGTGTCAAACAATGTAAAACCCGGAAGCTCTCTGCCAAGCAAACTTCTCGGATCTTGCGGGTTTATACTTGTTGCTGCCTTAAAAAAAATAGAAGAAATACTTGGCGGTTTCGCTTCTTCCGCCAGATCCTGAATAAAATATCGATTCTCGAAACCGAGCAAATGAATAAATGACTGACCTGATATTCCTTTTGTTAAGTCGTTGATAGATTTAGATGAAATCTGATACTCAGGCTTTAAGGAAGTCAATGCTCCCGATAGTAAAAATATGAGCATGAATCCGATAAAGCTGAGAACGAATCCTTTTTTTATGCTTGTCCCATTTAAGGTGACGATTATACCGCGATTATTGCGAGTCCGCTTCATCATATTCCTCCTTCAAAGCTTGCCTGCTTAACTATATGCGCAAGCCTGAAGAAGTAGAACAGAGTTAATGTGTATAAGACCTTGCGTTGCTGCTGTCCACTTGTCTATGAAGAGCTTCATTGAGTCCATTGGCAACGACATTTGCCATATCTTCGATAAAGGTATCCACTTCTTTAGGTGTAACCATTAAATTATGGCCAAGCGGCGAAAGCACTTCATGAATCAGCCTTCTTTTTTCATCATCTTCAAGTGTTCCAACAATCCCCAAAAACTGCTGTCTATGTTCATTTGATGGCAAATCCTCATCTGACAGCACTCTTTTTTCTCCAAACGTCATTCCCGCTGGTGTAAGAGACTTCGATGGCCGATCTCCTTCTTTCATTTCTCTTCCGAAATGCTTTAAGATAAAATCAATCGTGTCACTTGTAATGGACACCGCATCAACAACAGTTGGAATGCCAAGTGCAATAACAGGTATTCCCAAAGTCTCCATGCTTAATTCTTTTCGTTTATTGCCAACTCCTGATCCAGGATGGATGCCCGTATCTGAAAATTGGATCGTCGTATTTACACGTTCAATGGATCTTGCAGCTAGCGCGTCGATCGCAATTACAAAATCCGGTTTTGTTTTTTCAATAATACCCGTAATGATATCGCTCGTTTCAATGCCTGTAATCCCCATAACTCCTGGGGAAATTGCACTGACAGGTCTGAAGCCTTCTTGAACGTTCTCAGGCTGAAGCTGAAAAAGATGACGGGTGACTAGCAGATTTTCAACGACTATCGGTCCAAGTGAATCCGGCGTTACATTCCAGTTTCCTAATCCAACAACTAGACAGCTGGCATCTTTTGTAATCTTCAACATTTCCATAAATCGGCTGAATTCTTTTGCGAAAACATCGACAACCTTGTTTTGCAGGTCTGTATCCTTCTGGCGAATCCCCTGAACTTCAAGCGTTAAATAATTTCCAGGCTTCTTTCCAGTAAGATCTGCCCCTTGCTGTGTGATTTGCAAAGAAGTAATTTTCACACCGTCTTCATCACGTTCTTTTACGATCACACCTTCAATATCAGATGATTTAGTCTCTTGTTCATTTGTTTTTGATTCAGCTGCCAAATCCCTTGCTTCAATGGCTAAATCTGTCCGCACGGAATACATGCTTAAATCTAAAGGTTCTTTCATCGTCTTGACCTCCTAAGCTGCAAAATGATACTTATTCTTTATTTTTGCCGTATTTTCCTGGTTTCATTCTTCACAAGTACAGGTGCGATATAAATTCCTTTACAATTATATTGCAATCTATATGCCCGTTTGATAAAATATCACTTGTTCTTATTATTAATGAAACGACGAGTATAATAGATCTCGAATGCTTTTTAGGAGGTGAAACGAATGCCAAACATCAAATCTGCTATCAAACGTACAAAAACTAACGCTGAGCGCAATGCACACAATGTTACAATCAAATCAGCAATGCGTACTGCTATTAAAAGAGTAGAAGCTCTAGTTGTAAACAACGATTCTGACAATGCAAAAGCTGCACTAGCTGTAGCTTCTAAAAGAATTGATAAAGCTGCTCAAAGTGGTTTAATCCACAAAAACGCTGCAGCTCGTTACAAATCTCGTTTAACGAAATCTGTAAACGGTCTTTCTGCTTAATTGAAAAAAGATCCTCTTCCCGTGAAGAGGATCTTTTTTATTGGCCCTTTTTAAGACGATGATGCAGTAGATGAAAATTTTACGAAAACAGCTTATTTATTTAAATAATTTCAGTAAAAACAATTCAATAGCCAATTGTTTGTCCATTCTCCCGGTCTTCATATCATAATCAGCATCTGCAAGCTGATTCATAATCTGCGTCAATTCTACGCTTTGAAAAAGCTGCGCCTGCTGCATTGCGAGCTTGACCCTAAAAGGATGCACTTTAAGATTCCCGGCAATTTGCTGCTGTCCATATCCTAGAACAGACAGTTCTTTTACTTGAAGAATCAGTCTGAACTGATTGATCAGCAAAGATAAAATCTTAATGGGTTCCTCATTTGCTTTCAGCAAATCATAAAAGATCTGCATGGCCCTCGTCCGGTCTTTTTTTATTACCTTCTCAATCAGTTCAAATATATTTTGCTCAAGTGTTCTTGAAACGAGCGTTGAAACCGTTTCTTCTGTTATGACTCCGTTTTCCCCGGCATATGTACTTAATTTCATTAATTCTTGTGAAATTGCCATTAAATTTCCCGCTGACAGAATATAAAGCTGATCTCTTGCTGATTCTTGAAGCGTGATTGCATGTGCTCCCGCAAGAACATTCATCCACTTTTTCGTTTCATGCTCCGAAAATCCGTTCATCTCAACAACTTCAGTCATTTTCTTGACAGCTTTTGTGACTTTTTTCCGTTCGTCGAGTTTTTCATATGGAGCCACGATGACCAAAATCGTGTATGGCGCAGGGCTTTTAAGATATTCCTCCAGCTTATCAACGCGGTGTTCGATTTTTTCTTTTTTCTTTTCACTCGTTAAAAAATGAGGGTTTTTAAGGATAACGACTCTTTTTTCACCTAAAAAAGGCAATGTTTCAGCATCTTCAATCGCTGATTCTAATGCCGTTTCAGATAAATCATATTGTGCCAGGTTAAAATCCATTTCTTCTTTATGCAGGGCAGCGTCAATAATCAGCTGCAAGGTTTCCTGTATGAGATAAGATTCTTTCCCAAGCAGCAAATATGCAGGCATAAGCTGTTTATTTTTAATGTTGTTCCAAACGTTAAGTATCATTTCATCACCTAGTTCCAATCATTCTTTCCTAATCGTATCGGTCCTTTGGTCTTTTAGCAAGTGAAGATTGTTTTTGAACAAAGTGAAGAGGGAACGGACTATGCCAGTTCCCTGATTTATATTAACGCTTTCGCACATGCCCCAGGTTACATCTGCAAAAAAGCGATCGTTATCTGTACTTATATTTTTAACGTGGGGAAGAGATTCTATATGTGTAAAGTGTTGTCAAATGTCTGATTGGAAAATGATAGATTTTTTTGTTTTTTTGGCTTATACTATAAGGCATATAGGAGGGGTAAATTGTGAATGAATTTGAGAAGAATGTACAAAGCAAACGCAACGATGCAGTAGACTCTGGTGTAGGATTTATTGCTTCATTTGGCTTTTTTGCCACTATATTTATTTTAGCTACTGTTATTAAGTTAATCGGTTCTTGATAACCCTTACATAGAGACTGCATATGCAGTCTCTTTTTTCATCGGCTCTTTAAAAAACATGAAATCATTAATTCAATATCATTTTAGTAAAGCGGCTTTTCATTTATCTGATACACTATCGTATGGAGGCTGCACCGAAAACGTTCCACTATTCCCTTTAAATTTATACGTAACCGCTCCATCCATATTTGTTTGAAATATTTTCACCCGATACTTATTCAGCAAGTCAATGACTTCATCATGCGGATGATTGTACCGGTTGTTCTCTCCTGCTGAAATAAGCGCAATTTTCGGCTTCAGCTGCTTTAAAAATTGATCTGAAGTAGAACCTTTGCTCCCATGGTGGCCTACTTTTAATACATCTGCCCTTAATTCTTTATACTTTTCAAGAATCCGTTTTTCCCCATCGTGTTCCAGATCACCTGTAAAGAGCCATTTCAATCCTCCTACCTTTGTAAAAATAACTAGAGAATCGTCATTTTTGCTTTCTGATAATTCAATTGGTGATAAGATTTCCATTTTAAAAAAAGGATCATTCACCACATCCCCGCTTTTTAACACCGTAATCCTTGTCCCCTTTAGTCTCGCTTTATCGATTATTTCCTCCTCAAATTCACCTCTTAAAAACCCAAAGGGCACCATCATTTCTTTCACACGTATTTCTTCAAGGAGCTTGACGGCTTCTCCAGCATGGTCAGCATCCCCATGAGTCAATATCAATTTATCCAGTGTTCTTTTACCTTTTGATTTTAAAAAGGGAATTGTAATATCTTTTGCGATTGAAAAATGTTTGCTTTTTTCTTTCCAAGCATCCTGATTAAACGTAAGCAGTCCGCCTGTATCAATTAAATATGTACCTTGATTATGCGGCGCAGAAAGGTAAATGGAGTCTCCTTGCCCTACATCAAGCATAATAACTTCACCTTCTTGCACAAGCAGTTCAGACTCATGCTGGAAAAGGAGCAGTACAATCATTAAAGAAATCAAAAGCTGAGCATCTCTCAACTGATAGGATTTTTCATACACAATAAATATCAGGCATAAGACGACGGTGAAAAGAAATAAAAACAAAAAGGAGGGTTTGCCAAAAATCAGCATAAAGGAAGGCTTACTGTTGAAAAACAGAACGAATTCATTGCTTACCTGCAGCAGAAAGTCAACAAGTGAAACGAGCAATGACCCGAGTGAAGGAAAAATGATTCTTATGAAAACAGCTGCTAATGAGAGCGGAAGAACGACAATGGAATAGAAAGGAACAAAAAGGATATTCATCGGCAGGCTCAGCAGTGATAGCTGGTAAAAGCTATACAGGATGATCGGGAGAGATGCAAGCTGGGAGGCGATCGAAACGGCTAACAGCTGATAAAATCGGTTATGAATTTTAGAAAATGCTTGTGCTGACAATATTAATGTGAGGCTTACAGCAAAGGATAATTGAAATCCCACTCCAAATAAGGAATAAGGGTCAGCAAACAATAATACTAGAAATGTGATGGAAATAACATCAATTGACGAGAGCTTTAATTTCATTTGCTTTGTTAAGAGGTAAAGCATGCTCATCCCAACTGCCCGCAGGACTGAGGGGGCTGCACCGGCGATTACTCCATAAATAGGCAATAGAAACAGTAAAAGAAGTCTTGCTTTTTCATGAGTCATTCCTGACCTGATCAAGATATAATAAATCCCGGCAACTAAGATGCCCACCTGCAAACCGGAGATTGCCAGTAAATGAACGATGCCAATCTCTTGATAAGCATCATTAATGTCATCTGAAATTTGTGACCGCTCTCCATACAGCAGAGCTTGGACGATACCCTCAGACTGCTCTGGAAACACATCTGAAATAAATAAAATCCCCTTTTGTCTGAATGATTTTATTTTTTCTAGAAGCGTTTTTTCACCTATCCGGCAGTTCTCTATTAAATCTGCTTCGAATACCCAATGTATACGCTTGTACTTAAGATAATCCGCATAATCAAAAGCATTAGGATTCGTATCATGTTTAGGCCGCTTTAACTCTCCCTTAAACGTGCAAAGAGTGTTGAACTGCAAATGTTTAAACTTCATTTTTTCTTGTTCTGTTTCAAAATAGTACACAGCAGATATATCTTCTTGGTTAACATTTAGTCCTATTTTCATTTGATTGCCATCCATTTTAGGAAAATCAGTTACTTTGCCTTGAAAGGTAATCGGTCCCTCCTTAAATTGAGTAGCATTGCTGTTATCTACTTCATGGAAATGGAGTAAGAAAAAACCAGAAACGGCAAAACAGCCTAACAATAGAATTGTTTTTTTGTGAAAAACAAAGAATGAGATAAAGATGAGGATTAAAAAGAAGACAATTGGATGGTAGGGGAATTTTGCAGCAGCAACAGCTAAACCGGCTGCTGCCGCAAAATAGATGAGCTTTCCTTGATAGCTTATTTGATTCATCGCTAAATTATTCGTTGCTTTTAAACAGCTTATCTGCTTTTTCTATAAGCTTGTTCCGGTCAGCTTCGTTTACTTCATCTAGTTTTTCAAGCAGTTCACCTATGAACTTTCTCTGCTCTGCAGCGAGAGGATCCTCATTCCGCTCGACTTGCTCTACGTGAACTCCTGCTTGTTCAAATAATTCGATCGCGTATGGATGATTTTTGTAGCATGCAGCATAATAGACTTTTTTAATCCCGCTTTGGATCAGAGCCTTGCAGCATTGCAGGCAGGGAAAATGAGTGACGTAAATTTCCGCTTCGCTTGTTGGAACGCCAAACTTTGCACATTGCAATAAAGCATTCATTTCAGCATGTATGGTTCTGACACAATGGCCGTCAATTACATAGCATCCCTCATCAATACAATGAACGCCTCCAGCAATTGAACCGTTATATCCGCCTGCAATAATCCTTTTGTCCCTAACAATTGTTGCTCCTACTGCCAGGCGTGTACATGTGCTTCTGAGTGCAAGCAAATGACTTTGCGCCATAAAATACTGGTTCCAAGAAATTCTGTTCATGTTATCCCCCATTAGTTGAAATTGCTTTAATCTTCTTCTAGTGTATCGATTCATTGAAAAGCTCGTCAATTCATTTTACAGAAATACTGTCTTTTAATTTTTCGAATGATTTATCTCCTATCCCTGATACATTTAATAAATCTTCAATCGTCTTAAATTCTCCTGATTCTTCTCTGTAAGAGAGGATGGCTTCAGCTTTTGCAGGTCCAATCCCTTCTAAAGTCTGCAGCTCTTCTAATGTGGCTTTATTAAGATTAACTTTCCCTTCTTTTTTTGTGGTTCCTACCGGGGAAGGCTGCTGAACAATCTCACTATCCGCTTCTCCCTGTTTCGGCAGATAAACAATCATGCCATCTTCAAGCAATTGTGCCAGATTAATTTGTCCGGCATCAGCAGACTCTGTCAATCCTCCCGCTCTTTCAATGACATGGTGAAATCGCTCTCCAGCTTTCATTTCATATACACCAGGCGATTTGACCTCACCCTTTACATCAACAATTACGGTGCTGCTTTCTTCTATTGCAGCTGCATCAGGTTCATCTTCTTGAACAGATTCCCCTGCTAATAAAGGGTCTGCTTTTTCATTCATTGCTGATATCGGTTCATTAGTTTGTGAATTTTGATACATTTGAAAAATAAACAGAAATGCGGCAATTCCGAGTACTCCAGCTAGATATTTATATTTTTTTAGAATTTCCATACATAACTCCTTCGCGGGATTCATATTTTTTCATTATTTTTCATAAAGTGTAGGAGAAAGAAAGTAAAGGAGGGGATGAAACATTGAACGCAGGTTTTATTGGTACAGGGAACATGGGGAAAATATTAATTGAATCGTTTATTGAATCGAATGTACTTAAGCCCTCAGCTATCCATATAACAAATCGAACCTTTGAAAAAGCAGCTGCTTTAAAGAAAGAATATCCAAAAATAAACCTGTATTTATCGCCTGAAGAAATCGCTCGACAAGCCGAGCTTATTTTTATATGTGTTAAGCCGCTTGACATTCACCCCCTGTTGGTCAAATTATCACCCTATTTGCGAAAAGATCAATGCATCATTTCCATAACCAGTCCCATAAATGTTGAACAGCTCCAGTCCATCGTTGATTGCCAAGTAGCCCGTGCCATTCCAAGCATTACAAATCGTGCCTTATCAGGTGTATCTTTATTGACTTACGGGAATTGCAGCCCATCAGCAAAAAAGAAAATCGAAGAATTATTTCAGGCTATTTCCAAACCCTTTATTATTGAAGATTCTATAACAAGAGTATCGTCTGATATTGTCAGCTGCGGTCCTGCTTTTTTCAGCTATCTTCTGCAAAGATTTATTGATGCAGCAGTCCGGGAAACGGAAATTACAAAAAATCAGGCAATCCAGTTAACTAGCGAAATGGTGATCGGACTCGGAAACTTATTAGAGAGTGAGTTATACACGCTTCCTGCCTTGCAGGAAAAGGTATGTGTAAAAGGCGGAGTAACCGGTGAAGGCATTAAAGTAATGGAAGCTGAGATAGGAGAGATGTTTGAACATTTATTTCAGCGAACACATAGAAAATACGATGAAGATTTAAGAGAAGTAAAGGAGCAGTTCGAAAGATATGAGTGATAAAAAGAGTAATTCTGCAGATCTTTTAAAAATCCTTCCATATATAAAAAAACCATCGAAAATTTTTTCGATGGTTTTTTACTAAGAGATAAGAAGTATAAATTTTTGCGCTTTGATGGCGAGCGGAATCGCCCAACAGAACAAATCCGCAGGAAAAGTCAAACCCGGACTTTTCCTGCGGATTCTTATCTGTCATGCCTGCGCTAAACGGGCGCTTGCGCATTTCTTATTTTGCAGCAACAAAAAAGATCCTCTCTGCATCATGCTCTGGAGTCTGCCTTTTAAAATCAGCGCTGATTTCTTTTATATCGAAGCCAGCTTCAGTCAGCATCTCTTCATACTGGTTTACCGGATATGTTCTTTGAACATGGTATTCGTCAAAGCGGTCATAGAGTTCTCCGCGTTTTACGAAGAAAGACAAATCGTGTTCAATGCTGTTTGGCTCCTCACCAAGAAAACTGTTCCAAATATAACTCACATCTTCGCCATTCTCAGCAAACGTAGCTTCAGCGAAGATTTCATTTATTTTATATAATGAGTGCACATCAAAAACGAGGATACCGCCTGGTACAAGCTGCTTATAAGCAGCGGTTAATGCAGCTCTCACATCTTCCTCTGTTTCGAGATAATTTAAGGAATCACAGCATATGAAAATACCGTCAAATGTCTGGGCCAGCTCGTCAAGCGATCTCATATCCTGCTGAAAATAAGGAATGCTCAAACCATGTTCAGCAGTCTTCTGAAATGCAATTGAAAGCATTTCTTCACTAATATCAATTCCAGTGACATCATAGCCTTTTTGTTTAAGTCTTATTGAAATTTCACCAGTTCCGCAGCCTAAATCAAGCACTTTTATACCGCCATTTCCGAAAGTGCCCATTCTTTCATGAAGAAATTCTGTCCAGAGCTCATAAGGAGCTTCCTTCATTAATTCATCATAAATTGCGGCAAATCCTTTATAGATCATTGAGAAATAACGCTCTCCAATTTTTCTGAAGGAGCATCTCCCCAAAGTTTTTCAAGCTTGTAATAATTCCGTTCATCTTTATGAAAGACGTGTGCAACCACATCACCCATATCAATCAGAATCCAGCGTGCTTCGTCAAAGCCTTCTAATCGTTTTATTTCAATGCCGTTTAGAGCAGCCTGATCTTTCATTTCTCTTGCAATTGCCTGAACCTGTTTATCAGAATTTCCGTGGCAAATTAAGAAGTAATCTGCAATTAGTGAGATACCTTCCATTTTTAATGCTACGATATCTTCGCCTCTTTTATCATCTGCCGCTTTCGCTGCGATTGCTAATGTTTCTTTACCAGTCAATGCGCTGTTCCTCCTTTTTCTTCAAAAATCAAGTAATTATAAGATTGCAGTGTTTCAGGATAAATTGCTTGATTTTTATTAAGCAAAAATAAAATTGTATTTTTCATAGATACGATCAGTGCCTTATTTAAATCACTTTTTGCTAGTTCTCTCACTTCATTTGCACCTGGAAAGATTCTCCCTGGTTCTATATAATCCGCTACATAAATGACTTTATCCAGCAAGGTCATACTTTCTCTTCCAGATGTATGGTATCTGATGGCGTCTAAAATTTCCGCATCATGAATACCAGCCTCTTTTTCAACAAGATAAGCGCCTACTGGAGCATGCCACAGTTCAGGACTGTGAAACAGCAAATCCTTACTCATATTTTGTTCGATAATGATCTGTTTCATTTCATTTTTGCTTCGGAATTTCGCATAATCATGAAAAATGGCTGCCGTTTCAGCTTTCTTCGGATCAGCACCATACAATTGAGCAAGTTCTATAGCCGTTTCCATCACACCCAACGTGTGCTGATACCTGTGTTCTGTTAATTGATCCTTCACTAGTGACAATGCTTTTTCACGTTCCATATAAATGATTCTCCTCAATATAGCCCCTCACTTCTGCAGGCAATAAATAATCAGTTGTCTGACCAAATTTCATCCGTTCTCTCAGCATAGTAGATGAGACTTCGAAAATTGGCACGTTTACTTCGATTATCGGATATTCTGTATCTGCATCATAACCTGCCCGCTGCACTCCCACAAACTGAACGAGATCAATTAGTTCTTCAATTTTGTGCCATTTCGGCAAGAACTCAATCATATCTGCTCCAATAATAAAATAGAACCGAAAGTCCGGAAATTGGTTCTTTAATAATACAATCGTATCATATGTGTATGAAGGACCTTTTCTTTCAAATTCAATGCTTTGCACTTTAAACTGAGGATGATTCTCTACACATATTTGGAGCATATGAAGTCTATGGAAGCTATCCATCGTATCCTTCGATTGCTTATGGGGCGGTATTTGATTTGGCATAAACCAAATTTCATCAAGATGAAGAGAATGGTACACTTCATTTGCCATTAATAAGTGTCCGTTATGAGGGGGATCAAATGTTCCTCCAAAAATCCCAATCTTCTTCATCAACCCACCTCCTATTTTATCTCGGCAGCTTAATTTCTTTATTTTCTTTAGACTCTTTATATAAAACAATTGTGTTTCCTATTACCTGCACAAGCTCAGCTTTAGCACCTTTAGAAAGGTTTTCAGCTACTGAATCGCGATCTTCCTCACAATTCTGAAGCACACTCACCTTAATCAGTTCTCTTGCTTCCAGAACATCAGCGATTTGCTTAATCATATTCTCATTAACCCCGCCTTTGCCTACTTGAAAAATCGGGTTTAAATGATGTGCTTCTGCACGTAAAAATCGTTTTTGTTTACCTGTTAACATGTAAATCCTCCTAATTGTTCGTAAACTAAATGACTCATTCTGGCTGTATCCGGCGTTTCTCCAGTCCATATTTGAAAGGCGAGAGCTGCTTGATGAACAAACATTCCTACTCCATCCAATGTTTGTGCTCCTTCCAGTTCAGCAGCCTTTAATAGAGCCGTTTTCACTGGATTATAGACGATATCGCTTACGATTGAGCCTTTTTTCAATCCTGTTGCTTCAATTGGCTTTTGCAGACTATTTGGATGCATGCCAATCGCAGTGGTTTGAATGATTACATCATATTTTGAAAGGCCAGATTCTGCTTCGGATAAAGACAGAACAATTCCTTCACCTTTAACCGGGCATTCCTTCATTAATTGTTCTGCTTTTTCCTTTGTTCGATTGGCAAGATCAATCATTGAACACCCTTCAGCTGCGAGCGTGAAATAAATGGCTCTTGCAGCGCCGCCAGCACCAATAATTAAATACCTCTGCTCATGCAGAGGCTTTTTCATCAGAGGCAGGAGTGACTGCAAATAACCTTTTCCATCTGTATTATATCCTATCAGACAGCCGTCTTTATTAATTACCGTATTTACTGCACCGATCAGCTCAGCACTTTTATCAAGTTTGTCTAAAAACGGAATAATCGCAGCTTTATGAGGAATGGTGACATTAAAGCCTGCAATTCCTAAAGCTTTTATTCCATCAACAGCCGCTTTCAGCTCATTTTTTTCTACATGAAAAGCATGATAGCGTGCATTCATCTTTTTCCGTTCAAAAGCATCATTGTGAATAAGCGGTGACATTGAATGACCGACAGGACAGCCAATCAGACCATAAACTGTATCCATACAAGTCTCCCCCCAGTTAAATTAGTGATGGCCGTAATGTGACATTAACACCTTTAGGAGCGTATGCTGTAACTTTTTTATCCCCTTCGTTTACTGTCACCCATCCGAGTCCTGAAAAAACAATATCGGTCTTATCTTGCCGGATTGTAAATTCATGAGGAATCATTTCTGGAAACTCGTCCAATTGATCACGTCTTGGAGGTGTCAGCATGTCACCAGCATGCTTTTCATACAGATCATCTGCGTTTTCCTGCTTTGTCCGATGAATAGTCAAATCAGCAGGCAAATAGCAAGTCAGCGAAGTTCTGCCCCCGTTTAAATAATCTAAACGCGCAAGGCCGCCAAAAAATAAAGTTTGCATTTCATTTAATTGAAATACCTTCGGCTTAACTTCCTTTTTAGGAGATAATATTTTCAGATCCTTCTTGTCAACAAAATGAGCCATTTGGTGATGGTTGATAATTCCTGGAGTGTCGTATAATGAGGAGCCATCATCAAGCGGAATTTCAATTAAATCAAGTGTGGTTCCGGGAAAATGAGAGGTTGTAATAACATCTTTTTCTCCAGATACCTCTTTAATAATCCGATTTATAAAAGTAGATTTCCCAACATTCGTACAGCCGACAACATAAACATCCTGGCCATCCCGGTATTGTTCGATTGCTTCTGTTACTTCAGGAATCCCCTGCCCTCTTGCTGAACTGATCAGAAAAACATCCACAGGGTTCAATCCAAATTCTTTTGCTTCCCGCTTCATCCAGTTGATTAATTTTTGCTTTTTCACTGATTTCGGCAATATATCTGCTTTATTCCCAACGAGTAAAATGGGATTTCCTCCAACAAACCGCTGAAGTCCAGTTAACCAGCTGCCATTAAAGTCAAAGATGTCTACGATTTTGACAACAAGAGCATCGGTATCCCCAATTCCATGCAAAATCTTCAAGAAATCTTCATCTGTTAACGAGACATCCTGAATTTCATTATAATTTTTCAAGCGAAAACAACGCTGGCATATGATTACTTCTTTTTCTCGGGCACTTTCTGGTGCATATCCTAATTCCTCTGGATTTTCCGTTTGAATCTTAACACCACAGCCGATGCAAACATATTGTTCTTCCAATTTTAATCCTCCCACTGAAGCATCCCTTTTCTTTTGAGGGCTGCCAAAATTCTTCGTTCAATTTTCCGGTTAAGTCTTGTCACGAATCCATCCGTGGAAGCTACTGGAACAACAAGAATGGTGTGAAAACCATTACGGTTTCCTCCTAGGACATCGGTTAACAGCTGGTCACCAATAACTACCACATCTTTTTTATTCAGATTCATATTTTTCACTGCACGTCTGAATGCTTTGCCCATTGGCTTTCTTGCTTTATAGATAAAAGGTATATTTAGCGGATCTGAAAAAGATCTCACACGTTTTTCTACATTATTTGAAACAATCGTTACAGCGATTCCGTGGTCTTTCACATCTTTAAACCATTCAATCAGTCTAGGAGTTGCGCTTGGACGGTCCCATTCCACAAGCGTGTTATCCAAATCTGTAATAATCCCCTTCACTCCGCGTTCTTTCAATGCAATAGGAGAAATTTCAAATATATTTTTTACATATTCACCGGGCAGGAATAGTTTTAACATTTAATAAACACCTCATCGGACATTTTTTTGCCAAATTACATCATATCTGATTTTAACCGTTCTTTCAAAAGAAACTTGACAAGAGAACCTTTTTGCATCACTTTTTCAATAAATTTTTCGACAAAAAATGTAAATTTTCAACACTGTGGATAAAATTATACACATTATACACTCATATGAATTCCTCTACTAATGAAATTATAAACAAGATATTAACAAGTTATCCACCAGTGTCTGTGGATAAGAGAACGATTGTTCTAATTTTTAATTCATGTTAGATTAAACCTACTAGCAGAAAATAACATATTAGTATATGCATGGTGTTAACAAATAGAACACCTTATTTATTTTATACAGGAGGTGCAAGCCGGCTATACGGCAAAACTGATGCGTAAACTTTCTGATGAATTATTGATTGAATCGTATTTTAAAGCAACAGAGATGAACTTAAGCGAAGATTTTATTGAATTGATAAGAGTTGAAATTAAGCGCCGTTCTTTAAATCACGTTTTAAAAGCTTCTTCCTAGCTTCTAAAACGTGATGGTTCCCTTTTTAGGCTTATTATCTGTGTTCACTTGTAAGTGGTGTATTCGTTCATTAATATTCTAAAAAAAACGTGAATAAGTTTAACTGCGGGAAACATTTATGCGAACACAGCCTTTTTAAATGCCACGATTTCTCCAGCCTTTATTTCCTTCCTAAGTGCTACATGATCCGAAAAAACAATTTTATCTTTCTCAAATAGCAGAACAACTGTCGATCCGAATGAAAAATACGCAAGCTCTTCCCCTTTTTGCACCTTTTCATTAGAATGGGTTATTTCAATCGTATTTATAAACATCGCGCCCACTTTAACTACAGCAACGTAATTTTCGTCCTTTTCCATCACTTCTGTTATTGTCCGGTAATTTTTAGATAATGGAGCTTTTCCATATGTTAATCCCAGTTTATTAACCGGATAAGATGTACTTCCGAGTTCAAACTGTTTCGAAACGATTCCGGAGACTGGACTGTGAATCCGATGATAATGACTTGGGCTTAAATAGAGTACAATAAAGGAACCATCCAAATATTTCTCAGCGAGGTCAGCATCTCCTAGCATTTCTTGAATCGAATACGACTGATTTTTCACAAAAATCTCCTGATTTAATGAAATTTCCCCGAACTGTTCAATCATTGCATCGACTGGGCTAATGATGGTATTTTGTTTATCATCAAACGTTCTAGTGCCTTCCTTTAACCCCCGGACAAAGAAATCATGCAATGAAGAATAAGATTTTAATGGATTTTCTGCTTCTTTCACATTTACTTGATAAATTTTTGCATATGACGGAACAATAAAACGGCTCAATGATGATTTTGCAAACTTCATAATTAGTTTTGAAACAAGCAAAAAGTTTGTCAATTCGATAAAATTCTGGTATAGTTTCTTTCTCAATTTTGTCCTCCAAAAAAATTACTTTACTACATTAAAATTGATGCATAGAATGATAGTAGGCCTTTAGGTCATTTATGCAAGTTAAGGAAGTGCAATTATGTTTTTTTTAAGCTATGTAGATGCAACGGTAAAGAAAATAAAAGCGAACACGGCTAACCTGCTGACGCTGGTAAATCTCGGACTCGGCGGCTTTGCAATTATTTATACAATAAACGATACTTTAAAACTCAGTCTTCTGCTCATTTTTGTAGCGGCTCTTGCTGATCGGTTTGACGGGATGGTTGCCAGAAAGTTCAATATCGAGTCAGAGCTTGGCAAACAATTGGATTCAATGAGTGATATTATATCATTTGGAGTAGCTCCTGCACTACTTCTTTATAAAGGTATATTATTTGAATTAGGTGCTCCAGGAGCATTTTTCACCGTCCTATATATCGGCTGCGGTGCCTTCAGACTTGCAAGATTCAACATTTCAGACAACAATGGATTCTTTAATGGACTTCCCATTACAGCTGCCGGATGTATATTGACGTTAAGTTATTTATGGAAAGATATCATGCCAGTTTACAGTTATATCTTCTTGATGATGGTATTATCATTCTGTATGATTGGATCATTTAAAATCAGAAAAATGTAGGAAACACCTCATGTTTGAGGTGTTTTTTTTGGCTACTTATAATAATTATTGTAGTAATAGCCTACTCCAAGAACGAGGAGAAGAATCAGCAGAACGACAATAAAAGCATACCAATAGCCAAAGCCCGAATAAGGTGCATAAGGATAAGGATAAGGATAAGAGTAAGGAGTTGGCGGCGGCCCATACTGTGGAGAGCATGATCTTGTTCGCATTTAAAAGACCTCCTTTTTTAAAACGATACATACTAATTTATGTGACATTCATCCAGTATGTATAGGCTGCAGCCAAACATGTCACTTTTTCTTCTATGAAAGGTCCATATTTTAAAAATTTTCCCTTTTTTCAAAAAGAGGGTTTACAAATGTATTTTTTGTGGATATAATTACCAATGTAATTAAATTTATGAAAAGGGAGGTCGAATCAAATGTTAGTCATTCAGCCAAAAGCTATTCAATTTAATATGGATCTATTCGACCAAACTGGTGCACGATTTTAAGTTACTATCGTCCTTATCGCCACAGGTTGAGTAGTATCTGCCTGTGGCGTTTTTATGCGCAATTTTCCATAAAACGTTCAACGCCACAGGTATGCCCTGTGGCGTTTTCCATTTTAAGGATGAAACCATTCGATGAAGGAGGTGATAGGTATGACCATCCACTTATTATTTGTGACATTAACTGTTGAACGAAAGAAAAAGACCATCGATCAAGTGCAATACGAAGAACAAGTTTATAAATCGTATGAAGCGATGATGAACAAATGCTTTCAAATGTATAACGGCAACTAATTTTTAATGAAATTTACTAATTGAAGGGAGAGAATGAAAATGATGATTCAAATGATATTAAGAATGCACCTCAATGTGGAGAAGGATACTGCATAGAGACATCATCCATAAGCAGGATGCCTTGGCTGTCAGATCTTAAGTTAGCTTTATTACATCAATAAAAGGCTCTTTTCGTAACGTTTGTTGCTTTTAAGAAAAAATGGTTATAACCTTTAGTGGATTGTAGTTGAAGGCACTTGACTCCTTCGGGAAATAGAGGGGGATGGGAAACCCCGCAGGCATAGGCGAGGATGCCCCCAACCTTCCCCGCGGAAATCCACGGGTATAATTAATAATCAAAAACAACAATCAATTCAAAAACAGCCTAAAAAAAGATGAAAAAAACGAAGAACATTATAGATTCTTCGTTTTTTTATTTTTTGCTTTTCTGCTGGTTTTTCTTCTCTTTTTCTGCCCGATAAAACTCATGAAACATTTTCATCAAAGCTCTTTTCTCTATTCTGGATACATAGCTTCTTGAAATGCCAAGCTCTTTCGCGATTTCCCGCTGCGTCTTCTCCTTTTGCAGGTCCAGTCCAAATCTTCCAACAATCACTTCTTTTTCTCGATCGTCCAGGATATCAATAAATTCCTTCACTTTTTCAAGTTCCATATTCAATTGAATAGTATCAATCACATCTTCAGATTCAGACTTTAAGACATCAATTAAGCTTATTTCATTTCCTTCCTTATCCTGTCCGATTGGATCATGCAAAGATACATCTTTCTTTGTTTTCTTTAATGCCCGCAAATGCATGAGAATTTCGTTTTCGATGCATCGTGCAGCATATGTGGCGAGCTTCGTGCCTTTTCCTTCAGAATAACTTTCAATGGCTTTTATTAACCCAATGGTGCCGATTGAAATAAGATCTTCGGAATCCTCGCCTGTATTCTCAAATTTTTTTACGATATGTGCCACAAGCCGCAGGTTATGTTCGATCAGCATATTCCGCGCGTGTTCGTCTCCAGTTGCCATTAACCTTAGGTATTTCTTTTCATCGTTCGCTGATAAAGGCTGTGGGAAGGCATTATTTTTTACATATGATACTAAAAATACTAATTCCTTTAATAAGTACCCTAATGCTGCTAAAACCCCTGACATTAAGCCACCTCCACGTACAAAATGTAGGCTTTAGCCTATAAATCATTTGTATGTAAAGAGAGGCATGTTTGTGTCTGTACAAAATGAGATTGTACTGAAATATCCTACTTTTATTTTCAAATAAAGCGCATACATTATGACACTTTTGAAAACCCTATTGATTCTTCCATTTTTTTAAACAATAATGGATTTTAATGTTGCTGTATATCTTTTCAATTAGTATGGCAACTCACAATATGGAGGTGCACATTTTTTGAAGAAAGTTTTGTCTCTAGCTGCCTTTCTTGTGATCGTTCTATTAGTAAGCTGCGGAAATCGTGCCGAACGGTATACCGTCGTCGCTTTTGGCGATAGTAATACACGCGGCGCCAACTGGACCATTCGAAATTATCAGGACACAGATAAATGGGTGAATTTAATAAAGTCAACATTGCCGGTTAATGATCGACAATCTTTTATCCATAATGCCGGAATTGGCGGCGAAACAACAGAAGATGCAAGAAAAAGATTTAAGTCTGAGGTTATTAAACTTAAGCCCGACTTGGTTTTCATTATGTTTGGCACAAACGACGCTGTCATTTTGCCAAATGGAAAACCGAAAGTGAACCATGCACGCTTTAAAGAGAATCTTCTTTATTATGTGAAGGAAATAAAAAAAGCTGGAGGCACCCCTGTTCTTATGACTTGTTTGCCTATTGTGGAAGGAAACGGTAAGGACAGGCTCTATTATACTAGATATCCAAAAAAGCTATATGCTCATACAGATGGTGCTAGGAACTGGCATAATTCATACAACGATATAACCCGTGAGGTCGCTTTTAAGAATGATGTACCGTTAATTGATAATTGGACGAAAATGGTGCAGGTCGCCGGAGGAGATTCGGATGAGGCTCTTTTAAAGTCAGGAATTATTGACCCTTCCGGAAACCACATGACGCCAAAGGGTGCTGAACTTATTTATTTATCTATTCTTGAGAGCAAAGTGCTGAATCCCAATTAGCCGAATCAAAAAAACTCAGATCAATCTCTGGAACTTAAAAAAGAGATTAATTAAATGAAAGAACCCATTCACAAGAATGGGTTCTTTCTATTTTACGCTTCTTCTTCTTCCAAGCGTTTTTTATATGTGATGGATCTTTTAAAACAAAGAAAGGATGCAAGCAGAAAGACAGAAGTTGTTCCCATCATAACGTACTCTTTCATTGCATTTGGATCCTGTCCTTGTGCCGGAATCAACATGCCGATATATAAAAAGACACTGACTGCGAGCAGCGCAAATGCGAATCTCTTATAATCGGTCATAAGCTGTTTTACTTGTTTTCTATTCATCTTAAACATCACCTGCTAAGAATATGTCTTATTAATAACGATAACATATTCCCGCCAGGTTTTATGCAAGTAATTTCCACCAATTAAGGTATTAGTTTAAAGCTTGTTTTAAGTCTTCAATCAGATCCTCTACATCTTCAATCCCAACAGAAATTCTTACTAATCCATCTGTAATGCCGAGCTCCTGACGGCGTTCTGAGGGAATAGATGCATGCGTCATTTTCGCAGGGACAGAGATTAAGCTTTCTACAGCTCCTAAGCTTTCGGCAAGTGTAAAGTATTTTACTTTTGACAGAATTTCATCTGCTTTCTGCTCACTGCCGACATCAAAGGATACCATACCGCCGAATCCTCCTGCTTGTTTCTTCGCAATCTCATGATTTGGATGATCAGCAAGCCCAGGATAAAACACTTTGCTTACTGCTGGATGCTGGGTAAGGAACTCAACAATGGCTCTGGTATTTTTTTCGTGAGCTTCCATGCGGAGAGCAAGTGTCTTAATGCCGCGGATAAGCAGCCATGAATCCTGAGGCCCAAGAACACCGCCTGTTGAGTTTTGGACAAAGTGAAGCTGATCAGCCAGTTCTGCGGAGTTCACGACGACAAGGCCCCCGACAACATCACTGTGGCCGCCAATGTATTTTGTTGCACTATGAACAACAATATCTGCTCCTTTTGTTAAAGGGTTTTGCCAATAAGGCGTGCTGAACGTATTATCTACGACCGTAAGAAGTCCATGTTTTTTAGCAAAAGCTGCAGCTGCTTCTACGTCTGTAATTTTCAATAATGGATTTGTAGGTGTCTCAATGAAAAGCGCTCTCGTATTTTCTTTAAGTGCCCCTTCTATGTTTGAAAGATTGCTTGTGTCAACAAATGTTGAATCAATGCCAAGACGATTTAATACCTTTGTCATGACTCTATATGTTCCGCCGTAAACATCGTCTGTCAAAATGACATGATCTCCGCTGTTAAACAGCATCATCACTCCTGAAATGGCAGCCATTCCAGACCCAAATGCAAAGCCTGCGTGTCCTTCTTCAAGATCTTTGATCAGCTCTTCTAATGCATGACGTGTTGGATTTCCTGTTCGGGAGTATTCAAATCCTTTATGATTTCCAACACCGTCCTGCTTATATGTGCTGACTTGATAGATTGGTGTAGAGACTGCACCTGTATGAGGATCTCCAACTATACCGCCATGAATCATCTTTGTTTTGCGTTTCATATTAAATTCCTCCTTCATATATTTTTTTGCTTAAATAGCGTTCACTGCTGTCAGCAAATATGGTTACGATATTCGTACCGGATTTAGCCTTCTCTGCTTCTTTTAATGCAGCATGAAGAGCTGCACCTGATGAACTTCCAACAAGCAGCCCCTCTTTTACCGCCAATTCTTTCACTCGATTAAAAGCATCCATATCAAGTACAGTATGAATACTGTCAAAATAAGTCTCGTCCATATAATCAGGCAAAAATTCCATGCCAATTCCTTCTGTTTTATGCGGGCCTGACTCACCGCCATTTAGGATCGATCCTTCTGGCTCAACAATCACTGTCTTAACTCCATTGTTTTTTTCTTTTAAAAATTGGGCCGTACCCATAAATGTTCCGCCTGTACCCGCTCCAGCAACAAAAACATCGATATGGCCTTGGAGCTGTTCCCAAAGCTCAGGACCGAGTGTTTTATAATACGTAAGGGGGTTTGCAGGATTCGCAAATTGCTGAGGACAATAAGAATCTGGAATCTCTTCTAGAAGCTCTTGCGCTTTCTTGATGGCTCCTTTAATACCTTCGCTAGTGGGCGTATTAATTACCTTCGCGCCTAAAGCCCTCATAATATCCTGCTTTTCCATGCTGAATTTTTCAGGCACACACACAACAACATTGAGCTTTCGATGTATAGCAGCAAGTGCAAGGCCTATGCCCGTATTTCCTGCTGTGGGTTCAATAATTGTTCCGCCTTCTTTTACCTTGCCTGTTTTTAGAGCATCATCTATTAATTCAACTCCAAGGCGGTCTTTAATGCTTCCGCCAGGATTTAAAAATTCAAGTTTCGCAAAAAGGCGCACTCCTTCTGGCAGCTCAAATCGGGTTATTTCCATTAAAGGAGTATGCCCGATTAGTTCTTCAATGCCCTTTACAACTTTCATCTTTTTCACTCCTACGAATAAAAGGAGGGATCAGAAAGACACGATCCCACATCTATTAACTTTTTAAAGCTTTTACAATGCTCAGAACGAGATTTGCAGAATTTTTTGCAGCTGTACCTAAGTACTGTTCAAATGAAATATCGGATTCTTTTCCGGCAATATCAGATAATGAACGGATAATCACAAATGGCACACCAAATTGATGAGAAACTTGAGCGATAGCAGCCGCTTCCATTTCCACTGCATAGAGATCTTCAAACTTAGTGCGGATATACGCAACTCTCTCCGGATCATTCATGAATGAATCCCCCGTTGCAATCAGACCCTTTACAACTTGAATACCTGTTTGTTCTCCAGCCTGTTTTACAGCTATGTCAACAAGTCTTTCATCTGGCAAAAAAGCTGCTGGCATGCCTGGAACCTGCCCATATTCATAATTAAACGCTGTTACATCAACATCATGATGTCTTACTTCTGTTGAAATAACAACATCACCGACATTCAGAGATTGGTGAAAACCGCCTGCTGAGCCAGTATTAATAACGTAATCAGGTTTAAAACGATCAAGTAAAATGGTCGTGCTCACTGCAGCATTTACTTTACCGATTCCTGATTTTAATAAGATGACTTCCATTCCATTGTAAGTTCCTGTTGTAAATTCACTGCCTGCAATTGTTTCAGCAGAAGGATTTTCAAGCTGGTCTCTTAATATAGATACTTCCTCTTCCATAGCTCCGATTATTGCTGCTTTCATATCATTCAAATCCTTTCAAAAGGCGATTATTGTTTCACTGCTTCCATTAACCAAACAAATTCATTCATTTGTGTAAAGGTAATTTCAAAAGAGTTGCTTTCAAAAATACGGCGCATGATTGAATGTGTTGTGTAGTATTCTGTTTCAAGATCATTTGCCAAGTTTAAGAATTGATGCTTCTTCGACTTTTCGATCATAGCATCATACGCTTCCTGATCAGCAAAAACAGTGTCAGCAAAAACTATTTTACCACCTTTGCCAAGGATGCTGCCATATATTGCGACAGCTTTCTCTTTTTCTGCATCTGTTAAGTGATGAAAGGCATACGTGCTGACAATTGTATCTATCTTTTCACCAGGAACAGGAAATGTCAGAAAATCACCATCATTGATCTGTGCCGTTTTTCCGAGTTTTTCTGCAGCTTTATCGCGCATTGTTTTAGAAGGTTCTATTCCATACACTTTCTTTTCTTTATTTAAAAGTACTTTCGTTAAATTGCCAGTGCCGACCCCGAATTCTAAAACAGTATCTCCAGAGAGCTCTGAAACAGCATCAAGTATTTGTTCATAGTTTGCAAAAACTGCTTTATATTCTTCATCATGTCCACCAACAGTTGAATCATACGAATGAGCCCAATCCTCAAATAGTTCTACAAATTCTCTGCCCATTTATGCCACACTCCATTATATGATGTTTTAAATTTTACAATCCCTATCTGTATAGTATGAATTAAAAAAATAACTGTTCTTAATTTACCATAACCATCTTAAATTTGGCAATGAAAAGAGTTTCCAGCCATAGTGATTTCTTTAGTTTTCTGGTAAAATGAAAACGCATTAGAATGGAGGTTTGAAAAGTAGGTTTAAATTAGACTTCATCAAGGATAAAGTAGAATTTTTTGAAGCAGAAACCATAAAAGAGCTTGAAAAAAAGATCAATGAACAAATTGAAGTAAATAAGGCTATTTTACTTGAACTTCATTCTGTTTCACATCAGATGCATGTTACGGAGGAAGGCAGAAGATTCTATAGTGCTGCCGTTCATTTTAAGGCTAAATAGAAATTAGCGGATCCTCTGGAAGGACTATTGAAGTTTTATCTATCAAAATTTTATCAGTCTAACGGATTCTGCAAACATATTAAAAAGGTGAGACACGAAAAATCGAGTCTCACCTTTTGGCATTATCTAGTTTCTGTTTCCTTTAGTTTTTCAACTTTAACCGGTTTCCAGCCTTCGTTTTCTACCCATGTAATTTGAACTCGGTAATTTTGAGATTTATCTTTCGAAGAAATTGTTCCTACTGCATCATTCGGGCTGCCATTGTTTCCTAAAAACCAGATGGTCATATCCGATTCGCTTAAGCCTGTTGCAGAGCTCATTGCTTTTGTCATCTCAGCCCAGTCTTGTGAACTCTTATCGTACCGGGCAACATGCGGCTCAGCCTGTGAGGTACCGACCGGCTCCCAGCTTGGATTTTCTACGATTTCTTCAACGTTTGAGTTTGGATCTCCTTCAGTAACAACTTCTTCCCCTTGTTCTTCTTCCTCAGTGGGTTCTTCTGAATTTTCATCATCTTCTGTAGAAGCATCTGTTTCATTGCTGCTGTCTTGCTCTGATTCGGTATCTTCTTTACTCGATGATTGTTCTTTATCTTTTTCTTCTTTATTTTCGATTTGGTTAGAACCCGTTTCTTCATTCGTATCTTTTGAAGCTTGTTCGCTGTCATTTCCGCCTAACATCAGTGATGAACCAATCACAATGATTAAGAGAACTACAATGCCAATTAATGTGTTTAGGACAACATTTGCTTTTCGGCGCTTATCACGATTTTCAAAACGTGATCCTTTACTTATTTTGCTCAAGTGAATTACACTCCTTTATCCCTCTAACATTCTGTCTTATTCTAACATTAGAATGCATTTCTATCTAGTAGAAGCATTTTCTAGCTGGGCAAGTTCATTTGCCGCATCATAAAAAATACTGTTCGCCACAGATTGCGGGCTCGTCGTATCCATTTCAACCACTGCCAGCGCATATTTGGGATTCTTGGAAGGAAAATAGCCCGCAAACCATTTATGTACTGTTCCTTTCCCCGTTTCTGCAGTCCCTGATTTACCTGATACCTCAATTGGCAAGGTTTGAAACCTTCTTCCTGTTCCTTCCCCGTCTGTAACAACAAGGCGCAGCAAGTGCTGGAGCTTTGATGCTGTGTATGGAGAAATGGAATCGCCCGCTTGTTCATTTTCAGGAAATTTAAACATGGTCGTACCGTTTTTATACAATATACTATCTACGATTTTCACCTGCTTTTTTTGTCCCCCTCGTGCGATAGCAGCCATCATGTTGGCAACTGAAAGCGGGGTGACTCTTACATTCTTTTGGCCGATTGCTGTTTGGGCAATCGCTCGGACAGATCCCTTATCCGTTTTTTCTCCCCAAATGCTCGGATTTTTTTCTTCAGGGAACTGCATAAATTTATCATAATGATAAACAGGCCCGCTCCAGCCAGCCTTTTCAGTCAGTCCCAATTTCCAAGCAAACGTTTCAACGACGTTCCGATCTTCTTTCATTAATTCATTTGCCATTGATGTAAACGCATAATTGCAGCTCTTCGCAAAACTTCGCTCAACATTCAAAATACCTTCGTCCTGTTCACCGTTATTTTCTCCATACATGTTCAGGCTGCAGTCATACTTTTTGTCAGAACCTACACCAGATTCAATGCCAGCTGCAGCGATAACTGTTTTAAAAACAGATCCAGGTGCTATTGCTGTTAGCATCTGGTTTGAAAAAGTATCAGGATCAGATCGATTCAAATTGGGCTTGCTTACCATAGCAAGCACCTCACTTGTTTCAACATCCAGCAGGACAAGTCCTCCTTTTTTCACGTTATAACGGTTCATAATCTCATCCATCTTATCCTGCAGAGCGCTGTCAATCGTCGTTTTAATGCTCACTGGATAAAATGGATTTGCGTCTGCAATGTATTTTACATTAATCCCGAATAAAGGATTACCGTCTCCATCTACATGATAGAGCAGCTTCGTTTCCGCATCAGGCAGCAAAAATTCATCAAACGCTTTTTGCAGGCCGGTTATGCCCAGCTGCGTTTTTGACGATAAATTTTTCTTTTCAGGATATTGAGCGCGCAGGAGCTCTGCATTTTCACCAGTGATCCCGATGATATGACCTGCTGTGTGATGGCTGATTTTCGTTTGCTGATAGATTGCAAATACGCCTGGTATCTCAAGCTTATTAATTTGATTCATCATTGAGTCTGTCAGCTTGAACCCTTGATCAGCTCCAAGCAAAAGCGGTTTATCAGCGGTTTTCAGCAAGTTTTGGATTTTCATGCTTGAAACATTTAAAATTTCAGATAACTTTGTGACTGGCCATTCGACTTTATTAAGAAATGGAAACAGGACAAGCTTTGCCTCTTGGTTTTGAACAAGCGCATTCTTATTTCTGTCCACAAACCGTCCTCTGCCATCATCAATCATAACTTCTTGTGTACGCTGGCTGACACTTTCCTCAATCAAATTGATTTTCCTGTCTGAAAAGGATTCTGTATGGATCAGCTGAATATCCGCAAGTCTTAAGATAAGCAGCAGCATGGATAGTGATATTCCAATTGCAAACAATCTCATTCTCTTTTTAATTTTCATAGAAAAACACCTCGTCTGTGACTAGTGTCGACGAGGTGTTTTTTTATTAAACCTATATTTATTTAACGTTTGTAATTTTTACGCGCATTTCTCCGCCTGGAGTCTGAACATTTACTTCTTCTCCAACCTGACGGCCCATCAGGCTTTTGGCGATAGGTGAATCATTCGAGATCTTCCCTTCAAATGGATCAGCCTCTGCACTGCCTACGACCGTATATGTTTCTTCGTCCCCATTAGGAAGTTCAATGAAAGAGATTGTTTTCCCAAGAGTGACAACGTTAGTGTCTGCATCTTCTACAATGATTTTCGCATTGCGAATCATGTTCTCAAGCGTTGTAATACGTCCTTCAACAAATGCCTGCTCTTCTTTAGCTGAATCATACTCAGAGTTCTCAGACAAATCCCCAAAGCTGCGGGCAATCTTAATTCTTTCAACTACCTCTTTACGTTTCACGGATTTTAAATATTCCAATTCCTGTTCTAGCTTTTCTTTACCTTCAGTCGTCATAGGAAATACTTTTTCTTGTGCCATGATCTCACTCCTTCTAGTATTACTGTCCCCAAATGTATTTGGTATGTAAAAAAACTGCACTGTGATGGTGAGAGGGCTTCATGTAGCCCTCTCCTGACAAATTTGCATATGCTGAACTTTTCAGGTGATCTTGTGATTTATCGAATTGAAGAATAATCTTTAGTTAGCTTAAAAGCAAGCCTCTGGCTTGCTTTACCTCAGGAGAGCGTTTAGCTCAATATATTGGTAATAAAGAACTATTCTTTAGTCATCAAAGAATCTTGAGAAACTTTTACAGCCTATACATAATATGGTCACAGTACTCTTTATCTATGCTATGTTATTACAAAATTGCATTTAGTTCAAGAATTGTTTGAATTTTTGTAACCATAAGGTCAATCGCCACATGATTTTGACCGCCTTCTGGAATAATGATATCGGCATAACGCTTGGTGGGCTCAATGAATTGATTATGCATTGGTCTTACAACCGATACATACTGTTCAATTACTGAATCAATCGTTCTTCCGCGTTCTTTAATATCGCGAAGCATCCGTCTGATGATGCGGATATCAGCATCTGTGTCGACGAAAAGTTTCATGTCCATTAAGTTGCGAAGCCTCTCATCCTCTAAAACTAAAATCCCTTCAAGGATGATGACGTCTTTAGGTTCAACCAAAAGGACATCATTAGAACGTGTATGAAGTTTATAATCGTACACAGGTTTGTCGATAGCCTCATAATTCAGAAGCTTTTTAATATGTTCAATTAATAGCGTGTTATCAAATGCAAGCGGATGATCATAATTTGTGTTTAATCTTTCTTCATATGGAAGATGACTTTGATCTTTATAATAAAAATCCTGTTCAAGCATTAAAATGGAGTGTCCTTTAAAATGCTCATAAATTGATTTGGTAACACTTGTTTTACCGGAGCCGGACCCGCCTGCAACTCCGATGACAATGGGCTTTTTCCCCATCATGTCACTTCCCCTTCCGCATCATGTTATTTGGGAAGACTTTTTGATCCGCTTTAAACGTAACGATTTGCAGAGGGTGACGGGCAGCATCAAGTTCATTGCCTTCTTCGTCCCAAATTGTATCAATCGTTTGTTTGAAATTCTTGATCTCCGGTCCGAAGAATTCAACTTCATCGCCTGGCTTGAAGTGGTTGCGCTGCTGCAATGTAACCATGCCGGTTTCTTCATTATAATCCAGAACCAATCCTACGAAATCATATGTTGTTTTCTTGCCGTGAATGCCAAACATTTGCTCATCAGTACCTGGTACCCCTTCAAAAAATGCAGGTGCCGTGTCACGATTTGCACACTTGTCAAGCTCATCAAGCCATTCTTTTTGAATCACGAAATTCTCAGGATCTGCACAATAAGCATCGATTACTTTTCGGTACACACTGACAACTGTTGCAACGTAGTGAATTGATTTCATGCGTCCTTCAATTTTAAGGCTGTCAATTCCCATTTCGATCATTTTTGGAATGGATTGAATTAAGTTTAAATCTTTTGGGCTCATTGCAAATGCTGCATCGTCCTCACTGAACAACGCCTTTTCCTCATTGTCAGCCAGCTTGTATAGATCGTAGTCCCAGCGGCACGATTGACAGCATCCGCCGCGGTTAGAATCACGTGCTGTCATGTGATTGCTAAGTACACAGCGTCCTGAATATGCAATGCACATTGCACCATGTATGAATGTTTCAATTTCAATATCAACTTTTTCTTTCATTTCTTTTATTTCTTCTGCACTCGTTTCACGGGCCAGAACAACACGTTCAAGGCCTTCCTCTTTCCAGAACTGAACAGCTTTCCAGTTTGAAAGTGATTGCTGTGTGCTTAAATGAACCTCAAGCTTTGGAGCTACTTTTCTGCAAGTTTCAATGATTAATGGATCCGCTACGATGATTCCTGCAACTCCTGCATCTTGAAGACCCATCAAATACTCTTCAAGACCGTCCATATTTTCATTGTGGGCAAAAATATTTGTTGTCACATAAATTCTTGCTCCATATTTATTTGCGAATTGAACACCTTCAGCCATTTCCTCTTGTGAAAAGTTATCTGCATTTGAACGCAGACCAAATTCTTTTCCTCCGATAAAAACAGCGTCTGCGCCATAATGGACGGCAATTTTCAGTTTTTCTAAATTACCGGCTGGTGCAAGCAATTCAGGTTTTTTAATAATAACACGTTTGCCGTCTATGATTTGTGAGATGTTATCTTTAACAGCCACCATTGTTTTTCCCTCCTATTTTATTAAAAGATTAATACACTGTTTCTTTAAAGAAGAATCCTGTATCTAATGGACGGTTTTCCGGTTGAATGTCCTCTATATCTGAAAGTAACTGATCTTTTATTTCTTCATACTGATCACGGTTATCTGTACATAAATCAATGGCCTGACGGTATTTTTTTGTTACTTCAATGATATATTCAGATGTTTGGAGCACGCCGTCAATTTTAAATGAATCAATTCCTGCATCAATCATGTCTGACAATTCGTCAATGATGCACATATCATTTGGGCTCATTATGTGTGTGCCATTTTCATCCTCATAGATCGGATATTTATTGCTGCGCTCTTTATCATGCAGGAACATCGTTTTTTCTTCTTGAATGCTCTCAATCTTCATTGCTTTGCCTTGGTACTCATAATAGTTTCCGATCAGGGAACGCTTAGATTGGAACATACAAGTCATTCCATGAACCTGAACTTCAATTTCAACTTCAGCATGTTCTTTCGTTTCAATGATTGAATCCATGCTTAATTCTCTTGCAAGGACAGCACGTTTAGCGCCTTTTCTTCCCCAATAATTGCACGTATGCCAGTTCGTTGCTGTTGTTTCCGTATTCCAATGGAGCAACATGTCCGGAGCTGCTTCTCTTGCAGCCATTAAGACAGCCGGATCTCCAAATACGACGGCATCTACTCCAATTTGATCTAAGAATCTAAGATAATCTGTTAATTCTTCGACCTTCTCATTATGAAAAATAGCATTCATTGCAGCATAAACTTTTACATTTTTCGAATGGGCAAGTTCTGTAGCTTCTTTCATTTGCTCACGATTAAATTCACCTGCAAGGCGCAGGCCGTAGCGCTGCTCTCCAATGACGAAAGCATTAGCTCCCGCTTCAGCAAGCGGAAGAATATCCTCAATTTTAACTGGTGTTACAATTAATTCTGGTTTATTCATCTTTTTCACCTCGTTTTATACTAACTGCCATTCCGTCACCGACTGGAAAAATGGCCGTGTGGTATGCTTCGTTTGACATTAGCCATTCATTGTATGTTCGTATCTTTCTCAAAAGAGCACGCCTTCTGCGATGAAAGGACATATCCTCTTCTTCAGATGCCACTAGCCCTTTAAATAAAACATTGTCAGTGATGATGCATCCATTTTTTGAAAGCATTGGTTCGTACATTTCAAAGAAACGCATATACTGCCCCTTTGCAGCATCAATGAAAATGACATCATATGGTCCTTTTTCCTCGATAGGTTCTTTTAGCTCTAAGGCATCACCATGCAAAACAGTGATTCGATTTGCCAATGCATTCGCTTCAATATTTAGATGTGCCTGTTTATAGCGCTCTGCATTTCTCTCAACTGTCACGATTTCCGTTTCAGGAAGTGCTTTGCACATACGAATGGAGGAATAACCAATTGCAGTGCCTATTTCTAAGATCCTTCTTGGCTGTTTCAGCACCAAAAGACTGATGAGCACTTCTATCCCGGTCTTTTCCATAATGGGAACGGCATGGTCAAGTGCATATTGTTCCATTTGCTTGACCGCTTCGTCCTGATCGGGAAGAAGACTTTCTATATATGTTAAAATCGTATCGTTTTCCATAGTCTTCTCCTTCAAACAATGGTGCGTTTATAGTATAAACACCGTTAAAGTGTGAATTAAGTCATGAAAATAAGAGTCCTTGTAGAGAACTCTTGTCATTATTTGTCATTTTATTATCTTTGTCTTCACAACTCGATATATTTTACCACAACAGATAAGGGAATGCGAATATTTTCACGTTCCCTTATCTGTTCTTCACCTAATAAAATGGTCTGAATCTTTCCTATGAATAAAGAAATTAACACACTAAAGAAATAAACCCTACTTATTTGATATATGCTCTGCTTTCGCCTTATTGTGCTCTTTAAGCGTTTTAGTGAAAATCACTTCTCCCTTTTTTGTAGCAAGGAAGTAGAGATAATCCGTTTCTTCTGGCTCTACTGCAGCTTTCATTGACTGATTGCCTGCATTTGCGATGGGGCCAGGAGGAAGACCTTGAACTTTATACGTATTATATGGCGAGTCAATTTCAAGATCTTTATAGAAAACGCGGTCTTTGTGTTCCCCAAGAGCATAAAGTACCGTCGGGTCTGTTTGAAGAGGCATTTTCTCATCGATCCGATTGTAAAACACACTGGAAATTTTGTCTCGATCGATTGATTGTGTTGCTTCCTCTTCAATCAGCGATGCCATCGTAAGGAATTGATGAACCGTCATTTTTCTTTCTTCCAGCTGGGGAATATACGGTTTGACAGCCGTATTTGTCTTTTTAATCATCTCTTCCAAGATAAAATCAAGAGATGGCTTTTCCTCATAAAAAGGATACGTAGCCGGGTAAAAATAACCCTCAAGCGGATACTTAATATGCTGTCCATATATATCCTTCGTAATGGTTTCAGGATATTTCTTTTGCATGGCACTGATAAAATCTTTATTGTTCATTCGATCCAGTATTTCTTTTTCGGTATACCCTGTATTCTTTGCAATGCCTTTCGCGATTTCCGTTACTTGTATGCCTTCTGGCACAGGAATTCGAAAGACGACATCCGTAATCACTTTCCCTGATTTAAGGCTCGCAACAATATCTTTGATTTCCATAGAGGGATTTAGCTTATATTCTCCTGCTTGAAATCCGGATTCATTTTTAAACTTAATATAGTATTTAAATACTCGTTCATCTTTAATAATATTTTTCTCTTCCAGAATGCTTGCAATCGTTGAAACTGAAGACCCTATCGGGATGTTGACATCAACTGCATTCTTATCCTTTTCATCCACTGGCTGCAGAGCAGACTTAATATATAGATAACCGCCTCCGATTAATCCTGTCATCAAAATGACGAAACCAGCAAAAATCACAAGGACAATCTTTCGGATGACTTTCGCTTCCTGCTGTTTTTCAAGGAGTTTATGTTGAAATGTATGTTTGTTCGAATCAGCTTCAGACATTATTTGTGCAGTCCCCCTTTCATCAAAATGATTATACTACATAATCACTGTTTTTTCGCCAAAATCCAGCATATTTTTGAATGAAAGTACGTTTTTCACCTTTTTCAAGTTAAGATGGTTGCGGCAATGACAATCCTACCATGGAACTATCTTGTTCGTTTTCTTCTTTTGAGCAGTAAGGCAGAAAAATTTTTCTGTTTTATTTTTTCCCTAATGGCTTCCATAAAATCTGCAAAATTCTACTTTATAAAAAAAACCAAATAAAAAAACCGTCTTTCGACGGATTTTTTTATTTTTCTTCCTCTTGCTCCTCATTATCAAGGAATGTATTCAGCATTTCTTCAACAAGATCCCACTCTTCTTCTGTTTCAATCGGAGCAAGTTCCCCGTCTATTCCGTCTTCTGCAGGTTCAAAGCTTGATGCATGAATTTCGATATCTTCTTCATCATCCTGCTCGCCAAGCGGATAGTATAGGACATAAGATTTGCCGAATTCTTCTGATGCAAATGTAAAAAGAATTTCGCAAAGCTGTTCATTTCCATTTTCGTCTACTACTGTAATTTGTTTTTCTCCGTGTTCCATTGCAGTCACCTCATCTATAGTTTGCTGACAGTTTAATTCAGACTATCCAAGTATCCCTGTAAAATCATCACTGCAGCCATTTTATCAATTACTTTTTTTCTTTTCTTTCTGCTGACATCTGCTGATATTAATACTCGTTCAGCGGCCATCGTGGATAATCGTTCATCCCATAGAATGACAGGCAGGCCAAATTTTTCTTCAAGCCTTGCTGCAAATAATTGGCTTGCTTCTCCTCTTGGTCCGACAGTTCCATTCATGTTTTTCGGAAATCCGAGCACAATTTTATCTGCACCATGCTCCTCTATGATTTGTTTCAGTCGTTCTAAACCATAGTTTCCGCCGGCTTCATCAATTTTAATCGTTTCTAATCCTTGTGCTGTCCAGCCAAATTCATCGCTGACAGCGACTCCAAGTGTTTTGGAGCCAAAATCAAGCCCAATAATTCGCATATTATTCCTCTCTATGATGGTGTAAGTACGATTTAACTAATTCCTCAATTAGTTCATCCCGCTCCAGCTTGCGAATTAAATTTCTTGCATCGCGATGACGGGGGATGTATGCAGGATCACCAGAGAGCAGGTACCCAACGATTTGGTTAATCGGATTATAGCCTTTTTCTTGCAGAGCATCGTATACCGTGAACAATACTTCATTCACATTCGTCTCAACTGCATCCTCAGAAAAGTTAAACTTCATCGTTTTATCAAAGGAACTCACGATTTGCACCTCTTTCCCAGATTCACCTGTAGGAATCTGCTTGTCCATTCTTACCTACATTCTACACTAACAATTGAAATTATAAAACGGATTTCCCTTTTAAGCGAAATCTTTATGCAAATTTCACTTGAAAGCAGATTGAATCGTATGAAAAATTAAATGGTTTTTACCCATTCCTCTGCATACTTTAAAGCATCCTCAAGCTTTTCAGGATCCTTGCCGCCGGCTTGAGCCATATCTGGACGTCCGCCGCCGCTTCCGCCGCACCTTGAAGCGACTTCTTTAATCAATTTGCCTGAATGATAACCCTTTTCGACTAAGTCACCTGTAATTCCTGCTGCAAGACTTACTTTTCCATCATGTGCAGCTCCAAGAATCACGATTGCCGATCCCAGCTTTTGCTTCAGCTCATCGACCATTGTTCTTAGGCTGTTCATGTCTTTGGCGTTTACTTTACTTGAAAGCAGTGTTACACCATCAATTTGAACGGCATTGCTGACTAAGCTTCCAGCTTCTACATTGCCCAATTTTGCTGTTAATGATTCATTTTCTCTTTGGAGAGTGCGCACTTCTCCTAGAAGAGCATCAATTCGGCCTATTGTGTCTTTTGAATTGGTTTTTAATTTAGCTGCTGCTTCTGAAAGAATGGACAGCTGGCCTGTAATCAGCTGATAAGCACCTTTACCTGTTACTGCTTCAATCCTTCTCGTTCCTGCACCAATACCAGTTTCTGCGACTATTTTAAACAATCCAATTGAAGAGGTGTTATCAACATGGCAGCCTCCGCACAATTCAAGGCTGTAATCTCCAACTTGAACAACTCTGACGATATCCCCGTATTTTTCTCCAAATAACGCCATTGCTCCCATTTTCTTCGCTTCTGCAATAGGTTTTAATTCAATATTTACAGCAATGCTTTTCCAGATTTGTTCATTTACGATTTGTTCAATTTGTTCAAGTTCCTCTGGCTGTACTTGGCCAAAATGTGAAAAGTCGAAACGAAGTCTCTCAGCTGTCACTAGAGAGCCTGCCTGATTGACATGACCGCCAAGAACATCTTTTAAAGCCTGATGCAGCAAGTGTGTTGCCGTATGATTCTTAATAACAGCACTTCTTGTAGTTTCATTTACAGCAGCTGTTACCTCATCATTTGTTTTAAGAGTGCCGCTTATAACAGCTGCAGTATGAAGGTTTTGTCCATTAGGTGCTTTTTGAACATGCTTTACTTGCAGCTTCACACGATCATTTTCAATCATTCCTTCATCAGCAATTTGTCCGCCGCTTTCAGCATAGAAAGGCGTTTCATTTAAAATAAGCTGAACTTCATCTCCAGCAGTTGCTTCATCTGCAAGTTCACCGTTTTTAAGGAGTACGGCTACTGTTGCTTTCGTTTCTAGCTGACTGTACCCGACGAATGTGCTTTCTGCTTTAATTTCACCTAGCACCCCGCCTTGAACCTGCATTGAGTCAACATCCTGTCTTGCTGAACGTGCACGTTCCCGCTGTCCTTCCATTTCACGTTTGAAACCTTCATGATCAATTTCCATTTGCTCTTCTTCTGCATATTCTTCCGTTAATTCAACCGGGAATCCATATGTATCATAAAGACGGAATACATCGGCACCTGGTATCACACGGCTTCCTTGCGCTTTTTGCGTTTTTACAACTTCAGCTAAAATGGATAAACCATCATTCAATGTTTCGTGGAAGCGTTCTTCTTCATTTTTAATCACTTTTTGGATAAATTCCGTTTTTGATTTTACTTCCGGGTAAAAGTCAACCATGATTTCGCCAACTACAGGTACAAGTTCATACATAAACGGACGATTGATATTCAGTTTTTTTGCATACCTTACCGCACGGCGAAGAAGACGGCGAAGAACGTATCCTCGTCCTTCATTTGACGGCAAAGCTCCATCTCCGACTGCAAATGTTACTGTACGAATATGATCAGCTACAACTTTAAATGCTTCATCTTTTTCAATATCCACACGGTATTTCTCGCCTGAAATGGTTTCAGTCGATTCAATTATCGGCATAAACAAATCTGTATCAAAGTTCGTTGGGACGTCTTGAATAACAGATACCATTCTTTCAAGTCCCATGCCTGTATCAATGTTTTTCTTCGGCAGAGGCGTGTATGTTCCATCTGAATTATGATTGAACTCTGAGAATACAAGATTCCAAACTTCTAAGTACCGTTCATTTTCTCCGCCCGGATATAATTCAGGATCTGTCGGATCATTACCGTAAAACTCGCCTCGATCATAGAAAATTTCTGTATTTGGTCCGCTTGGTCCTTCCCCAATATCCCAGAAATTACCCTCTAAACGGATAATGCGCTCTTCAGGCACTCCGATTTTATCTTTCCAAATCAAGAAAGCTTCGTCATCTTCAGGATGAATCGTAACCGATAGCTTTTCCGGATCAAAGCCTATCCATTTTTCACTTGTTAAGAACTCCCAAGCCCAATCAATTGCTTCTACTTTAAAATAATCGCCGATAGAAAAGTTACCAAGCATTTCGAAAAATGTATGGTGACGGGCTGTTTTTCCGACATTCTCAATATCATTTGTACGAATAGATTTTTGAGCATTGCAGATTCTTGGATTTGCTGGGATTACACGGCCATCAAAATATTTTTTTAGTGTTGCTACTCCGCTGTTGATCCACAGCAAGGACGGATCTTCATGAGGAACCAAAGATGCGCTTGGCTCTACTGCATGGCCTTTTTCCTTGAAGAAATCTAAAAACATTTGACGAACTTGAGCTGATGTTAGTGTTTTCATCTTTATTCCTCCTCGTAATTTTGACAAAATAAAAACTCCCGTCCCTGCGAAAATCATAGAGATTTTCACAGGGACGAGAGATTGCTCGCGGTACCACCCTGGTTATAGACAGTTTTGTCCATCACTTCATTTAACCGTAACGTGGTAAAGTCGACAGGTTTTTCCTGCACTCTGGAATAGCCTTCAGTTCCCCTTCATCCCGGAATTTCTTTCAGCCTGGGAAATTCCTCTCTTGTCAGATGGTCTGAAACATACTCGTTCCTTCATCGTTTTCTATAAATATGTAGTATAGGCAGAATTATAGTTCAAGCGCCCCGCATTGTCAATGCTGCCTCCTTAATTGAACAAGATGCATAAGTGTAACTTTCAGCACTGCAAGAACCGGCACAGCTAAAATCATGCCTATGATACCGGCAATTTCCCCTCCAGCAAGAAGCGCCAGCATGATAATTATCGGGTGCATGTGAAGACTTCTTCCGACGATCAATGGGCCGAGTATATTCCCTTCGATAAATTGCAGTGAAAATATAATGATAACCACAATCAGCACTGTATTCAGCGACATGGATGCGGCGATTATGACTGCAGGAATCGCACCAATGATCGGACCAAAATATGGAATCACATTCGTAATCCCTATTAAGATTCCAATGACAAGCGGGTATTTAATATCAAAAAACCATAGAGACAGAAACGCCAAAAAGCCGATAATGACGCACACAAGCAGCTGACCGCGGATGTAGCTGCCAAGAGACTGATCCACATCCCGAACAAAGATAATCGCTTCTGACCTCCACCGTTTTGGTGTTAAATACCATGCAGCTTTTTTTATTTGCTCATAGTCTTTCAGCATGTAGAAAACTAGAAATGGAATGATGGCTATTATTAAAATATAATCCATAGTCTTTCCCACACTATTTAAGATTCGGTCAATCCAATAAGAAATCCATGCTTCAATGTTTTGAAAAGCAGATTCAATTCTCCCATGAACCTCCTCAGGAAAACGGTCTGTTTGATTGTGAATCATCGAGAGCCATCCCTGATATTTTTTTTCGAATTCCGGAAAGCTTTCAGAGAGATCTTTAAGCTGTGTTATCATGACAGGTATTCCTCTGTAAAACCCATAACCGATTCCACCAAAGAAAAGGATATAGATTATTAATATAGATAGTGTACGCGGTACCCCGGTAGCATGCAGCCTTTCAATGACAGGGTGAAGCAAATATGTAATAAAACCGGATATCAGAAAAGGGAGAAGGATTGCTTTAATAATAATAAAAAAAGGATCCCAAAGAACTCTCAGCTTCAAAAAGACATAAATCGAAAGCAGACATAAAAGAAAAATGCCGATTCTCATCAGCCATTTTAAATAACGTTCTTTCAAAAGCCATCCCTCCTCATCTATAGTTTGGAGAGGAGGGATGGAAATATGCATGGGAATTTTTAATGCAGAAGAGCTTGTTCAACGCAGGCAGGCCATATAAGGATCCGACAGAAGGACTGGGTTTGACTTTTTTGGAGGAGCCGTTCTGACCGACGAGTTATTGGGAGAGCTGAACATAAATCATCAAAAATTGAAATGCTTGAAAAATAAAAAATTATGATGGCGACATTTTTATCGTTTGTGTGGCAAACCTAAAATAATAAAAGATCTATTCATAATATTTTGTGAGAATTTTCTTTAAGCAGGGCATTTGAAAATCTACTAGATATGCTGATATTCAATGATGCTCTTTTTTCAGGGAGAAAGACGATTTTTCTGTTCTATTCACTGCATTGACGCACTTTTTACCAGTGGGAGAGCCTTTTTTGTGCTGCAAACTCCGTTTTGACGCACTTCCTTCCAGCAGGAGAGCATTCTTTGTGCTGCTAACTCCGTTTTGACGCACTTCCTTCCAGCAGGAGAGCCTTCTTTGTGCTGCAAACTCCGTTTTGACGCATTTCCTTCCAGCAGGAGAGCCTTCTTTGTGCTGCAAATTCCGTTTTGACTCACTTTTTTCCAGCAGGAGAGCCTTTTTTGTGCTGCAAACTCCGTTTTGACGCACTTTCTTCCAGCAGGAGAGCCTTCTTTGTGCTGCAAACTCCGTTTTGACTCACTTTTATCTGTTCCATTCACTGGCTTTGACGTACTTTTTCCAGGTCGATTATTTTAAGCTAAACAATGAAAAATCCCCTGCCTAATAAAAAGCAAGGGATTTTAATACATTAAAACTTTCTCATGATTCGTTTTCGCATTTTCTTCATTGCACGTTTGGACATTGGAATGCGTTCCAAAAAATCTGAAAGCATTGAGGTCATTTTGCGGTTCATTGCGTATTCCCCCTATTTACTGTCTACATGCTGATTGTACGATCGTCATCTGTAAAAAGATCATCCAGGGAGCTAAGAGATCCATCTTCTTCCACCTGATGGGTAAAGATTTGGCCTTTTGATATGGACAGCTCAATAAAGCAGCCCCAGCAATAATACTGATTAACGCCTATCTTCCCAATGTCTTTACTTTTACAATTTGGGCATTTTAACAATGCGGTGCACCTCGCTAATGAATAAAATCCATGACGATTGCATCTTTGCTAATGGTTAAAGACCCCGGAGGTTCAAGTTTTTTCTTCCCCTCCATCATATCTGCAAAGAATCCGTCCGTCAGTTCATATGCTACAATGGTGCCCACATGTTCAGAAAAATATACATCTGCGAGCAGTCCCAGCTTCTCGCCTTCCGTAGAATACACCGCTTTATACTGAAGGCGCTGGTGTGATTGCAGGAAATAAGCCTTTCTGAATTCAGAAAGTGATTTCAGGTTGCTTCTGCCGTTAATCATTATGCTATCCTGGCCTATCGTAAAAATGGAATCTGCCGGAAAAATGCGCCCTTTTCTAAAAAGCCCTTTTTCGTCCATTAACAACCCCAGAAAAAAACCGTGTGCGTCGAAACAAATATCAGAAACGGTGCCTACAAATGATCCGTCTCCAATGTCAACAACCGGCATGCCCTTTAGCTGTGTGAATGTCCGCAGGAGATACTCCCCCTTTCCGAACATTCTTAGATTTTGTTGTCTTCCATAAAGTCATACGGGGTAATGCCTTCCATTCCAATCATTGCATCTGCAAGATCAAATGGAAGCTCAGATGAAAGTTCATCAAGAACCTGATATTCTTTGGCAAGTTTCATTTTCAAAGAAGTCTTGCGGCTTAAATGGTCTCTGTTTTCAATCCCCCGCTGCAGCGCTTCCTGCTCACCGCAAAGTATTAAAAATTGCTTGCTTCTCGTTATGGCTGTATAAATTAAGTTCCGTCGAAGCATTCTGTAATAGCTTTTGACAACTGGCACGACAACGATTGGGAACTCACTGCCTTGTGATTTATGAATGGAACAGCAAAAAGCATGTGTAAATTGATTGAAATCAGATTTTGTGTATGTTACCTCATTGCCATCAAAGGAAATGACAATCATATCTTCTTTCTCTGTGTTTTCCTTTGCATAAAAAATGGACACAATCTCACCGATATCTCCGTTATACACATTGCTCTCAGGCTGATTCACAAGCTGCAGCACTTTATCTCCAGATCTGTAAACCGCATCGCCGAACTTCATTTCCCTTTTATTTTCCGCTTTCGGATTAAATAGCTGCTGCAGTAAGATGTTGAGCTGATCAATTCCTGCGGAACCGCGGTACATAGGGGCAAGAACTTGTACATCGCGTGCAGTATAGCCTTTTTTTATCGCATTTGAAATCACTTTTTCTACAACTTCTTTTACCTGTGCACCGCTGCAGCGAATAAATGATCTGTCTTTCGTGGGCGCAGACAAGTTAGCTGGCAGCATTCCTTTTTTAATATCATGGGCAAGCTCAATGATAGACGAACCCTCTGCCTGTCTGTATATATCCGTCAGCCTCACAACAGGAACCGCTTGTGATTCAAGCAAATCACGAAGCACCTGGCCTGGTCCGACAGATGGGAGCTGATCCTCATCTCCAACCATAATCACCTGAATATGTTCGGGAAGAGCTTTAAAAAGCTGATTAGCAATCCACGTATCAACCATTGACATTTCATCAACAATCAGCAATTTTGCGCCAATCGGGTTATCTTCCCCATGATCAAAGCCTCCTGCTCCGTTCCATTTTAACAGCCTGTGAATGGTAACAGCAGGCAGCCCTGTCGCTTCCGTCATTCTTTTTGCTGCGCGCCCTGTTGGAGCAACCAATGAAATGGGAAAAGGTTCATCTTTTTTGTAATCTTTTTGATCCAATGAACAGCCATGCAAATCAGAGTAAAGCTCCACGATCCCTTTAATAACGGTTGTCTTGCCAGTACCTGGACCTCCAGTCAGTAAAAGCATGGGTGACATCAGAGCCGTTTGAATGGCTTCTTTTTGAGTTGGGGCGTACTGCACCTTCATTCTTTCTTCCAAATTTCCTAATGAGAGCAAAAATTCTGATTCGGGAAACATGCTGTCATATTCTGTTTGCAGCAGAACACGCTGAATGCTTTTAACCAGGCCTTGCTCAGCAAAAAAGAGCGATGGAAGATAGGCTCTGTCTTCCTCGATTATTATTCCGTTGTCCTCTGCAAGTGCTATGATTTGAGCAGAAATATCTGTTTCTTGAATACCTGAATACTTTGACTGGTTCAGCAATTCCATTGATTTTATGATTAACTGCTCAAGTAATACATATGTATGGCCCTCTTGAAGGCATAGATTTTCGATCGTATAAAAGCAGGCAGCTTTAATTCTCTCCGGGTGATTTCCGCCAAGTCCCATTTGTCCGCCGAGTTCATCAGCGCGCACAAAACCAATTCCTTCAATATCTTTAACAAGCTGAAATGGATTTTCCTGAATCACCTGAATTGTTTTTTCCTGATATGCCTGGTAAATCTTCATCGAAAGCTGCGGACCGAAACCAAGCTGATTTAGAATAATCATTGCCTGCTCAAGTCCTTGATGTTCTTTCAGCTGATCAAGCAGCTGACTGGCTTTGTCTTTGCTGAGCTTTGGCACATTATCCAGTACAGAAGGATCCTCCATCATTTTTGAAATGGCACCTTCACCAAGTACATCTACAATCGCTTCAGCTGTTTTTCTGCCAATCCCTTTAAATAGATCGCTCGAAAGGTATTGAATGACTCCATCACGCGTTTTTGGAATTTCCTTGCGGTAATGGTCGGCCTGGAATTGCTGTCCGAATTTCGGATGCTGCGCGATCATTCCGTAGAAGGTATACGTCTCGTCTTCATGCAGAAGAGGAAAATAGCCTGTCACGGTTATTTCTTTTTGATCATAATTTTCGCTCGTTTCAAGAACTTCCGTCTTTAAGACTGTATAATGATTTTGGTCATTCTGATAGATAACCGTGAGTATCTTTCCTTTTAAAAACCGTTCCTGCTCCTGAAACAGGTCCGCCTTTTGCTGCACAAGATCTCCTCCCTTCTGCTATTTGCTTATTCTCAAAACGTTTGGATCAGCTGCTTTAAGTTAGAGGCCATGGCATGATCCGGCTGAATGGCCAAAGCTTGATCCAGCATTTCCATTGCGTTTTTTGCATCTTCTTTAAATGCAAAACCAACACCTAAATTATAAAATGCGTCTGCATGATTTGGATCCTGCTCTACAACCAGCTTAAATTGCTGAATGGCTTCATCAATTGATTGCAGCTGTGCAAGACATAGTCCATATTGAAAGCGTGCTTCTGTATCCTCTTGATTTAATTCAACTGCTCTTTGTAAATAAGGAAGCGCTGGCAGCGGCTGCTCCATTTGCACATAACTCATTCCCAGCATGAAGTACACATCAGAATGATCCATTCCTTTTTGAACAGCTTTTAAAAACATTTTTTGGGCGGATTGAAATTGCTCGCCGTTGTAATATACATTTCCCGCCCCATAGTAGGCAGTTGTTGTGTTCTCGTCAAGCCCGATTGCCTTTTCAAAAAAAGTAATCGCCTTTTCATATTCTCCAACTGCTGCTAATAAATTTCCGAAATTCACATAACCAACAGCATCTTTCGGGTTTTCTTCGATAAACTCCGAAAAATATCCTGCCGCTTTTTCAAAATCGCCTTTTTGCATCGCTTCTATTCCTAATATACTTTTATTCTCCATCTTGAGTAGCACCCCTGTGAATTTTTTTAAATGAAAAAACCCCAACCGACGTTGAGGTTTAAACAAAGGTTGTAGTATTAACCAACATACCAGATTTTATCATTCTTTTTAAATACTTCATCAATGGTTCCGCCGCCAAGACAAACTTCATTACTGTAAAACACAACAGCTTGTCCGGGTGTAATCGCACGGATTGGTTTGTCAAAAATAACCTGTGCTGTCGCATCATCCATCATTTTCACTGTAACCGAATGATCTTCCTGACGATATCTGAATTTTGCCGTACAGACAACTTCACCTTCTGGAAACTTGTCTGAAACCCAGCTGATGTTTGTAGCAGTGATTGAATCGGAATATAAAAGGTCGTTGTCAAAGCCTTGGTCCACGTATAAAACATTTTTTTCAAGATCTTTTCCTACGACAAACCACGGATCTCCGCTGCCGCCAATACCCAGACCGTGACGCTGGCCAATGGTGTAGTACATCAATCCATCATGCTTGCCTTTTACTTCACCTGACAGAGTCTGCATTAATCCAGGCTGGGCTGGAAGGTACCCGCTTAAAAATTCTTTGAAATTGCGTTCTCCAATAAAGCAGATTCCTGTACTGTCTTTTTTCGCAGCAGTAGCAAGGTTTGCCTCTTTTGCAAGCTCGCGTACTTTTGACTTTGGTATATTTCCGATTGGGAACATAACTTTCGATAATTGTTCTTGAGTCAGCTGATTCAGGAAATATGTTTGATCCTTATTTTCATCAGCGCCTCTTAGCATTTTGTATTCCCCATCGCGGAATTCGACCTGTGCATAATGCCCAGTAGCCAAATAATCCGCTCCAAGTGAAATCGCATGTTCTAAGAAGGCTTTAAATTTTATTTCCTTATTGCACATGACATCAGGATTTGGTGTTCTTCCTGCTTTGTACTCATCTAAGAAATAGGTAAATACTTTGTCCCAATACTGCTTTTCAAAATTCACGGCATAATAAGGAATTCCAATTTGATTGCAGACCTGAATCACATCGTCGTAGTCTTCAGTAGCCGTACAGACTCCATTTTCATCTGTATCGTCCCAGTTTTTCATAAAGATGCCGATCACATCATAGCCCTGCTGTTTTAATAGGAGTGCCGCCACAGAGGAATCGACCCCTCCTGACATTCCAACAACGACTCGAGTGTCTTTAGGTGCTTTTTGCATCTTTTTCACCTCCAGTAAAAATCATTCTAAGCTGTTAAACGCTTCACAATTCCAGCTGTTTCAAATGCAGCTTTCTCAACTTGTTCCATAGTATTGCCAAGCCCAAAACTAAATCGGATGGATGCTTGGGTCCGGTCTGATTCCTTGCCGTACATCGCAACCAATACATGCGATGGATCAATGGATCCTGCCGTGCAAGCTGATCCGCTTGATGCAGAAATCCCTGCTATATCCATGTTCACTAACAGCGATTCAACATTTGTTCCTGGAAAATAAAGATTCAGCACATGCGGAAGACTGCTTTGCAGCTGCCCATTTATTTCAAACGACACATCTTCGCTTTTTAATATTTCAATGATCTTCTGCTTAAAATCATGATAGAGTTTTGTTTTTTGTACTCTAGTTTCAATTGCAAGGAGGACGGCTGATTTTAATCCTGCAATACCGGGTACATTCTCTGTGCCCGCACGCCTTTTCAGCTCTTGTTCTCCGCCATGCGAATGCTGTTTTAAGGCAACGCCTTCTTTTACATATAGAAGGCCTGTGCCTTTAGGTCCATTTATCTTATGGCCTGAAGCTGAGAGCATATCAATAAAACTTTCCTTCACATTCAGTTCCAGCATGCCATAAGCTTGTACTGCATCTGTATGAAAGAGCGCCTGGTGATTCTTTAAAATTCTTCCGATCTCTCCAATCGGCTGAATGGCTCCCGTTTCATTATTGCCATACATGATTGTGACCAAAATTGTTTCAGAAGTCAGCGCCTTTTCCAATTCAGCAACAGAGATATGTCCATTTTGATCGACCGGCAAATATGTGACGTGAAAACCCTGCTTCTCTAAATACTTGCATGAATTTAAAACAGCATGGTGCTCAACGGAAGAAGTAATGATGTGTTTCCCTTTATGCTGATTTGCAAGAGCAGAGCCGATGATGGCTAAATTATCCGCTTCCGTTCCGCCGCTCGTAAAAATAATTTCTTTAGGTTTTGCATGAATGCTTGCGGATATAACTGCTCTTGCCTCATCCAATACTCTTCTGCTTTCTCTGCCAAAGGAGTGGATGCTTGAAGGATTTCCGAAAACCTCCTGCATATAAGGGATCATCTGATGAATCACTTCTGGATGCATTGGAGATGTAGCGGCATGATCCAAATAAATACGTTCCAACGTACACCCTCCTTTTAAATATAGAACATGTAAGATTCTTGCTCGCCTTCTGTGTAGCTTGCTAAATCTTCAAGAGTTGTATTATCTAAAACATCTTTTACAGCGTCGCGGATGCGTATCCATAAATGACGCTTGGCAGGCTCTTCATCTTCCAGCACCTCTACCGGACTGATCGGACCTTCAAGAACTCTGATAATATCACCTGCTGTAATAGCTTCAGGTTCATTTCCTAAAACATAGCCGCCATAAGCACCGCGAATGCTTTTTACTAAACCTGCATTACGAAGAGGAGCAATGAGCTGCTCTAAATAGTGTTCAGATAAATCGTGGGTTTGGGCAATGCTTTTTAAAGAGGTAGGTCCTTCTCCATGTTTCTTTGCCAGCTCTATCATAATAGTAAGACCGTATCGGCCTTTTGTTGAAATTTTCATATTTACACCCCTATATTTCTAACTTACTTGGTGAACCGGCGGATCTTTTCTCAATGTTTTTTCAATCAAGGCATTTGTTGTCTTCTGACATTGAGGAAGAGTAATTCCAATGACAAATCCGATTGAAATTGTGCAGACAATTGTTCCAATAAAAACCGGGCCGCCCAGCAGCCAGCCGATGAGAAGTACAATCAGCTCAATTCCGCCTCGTATCCTTGAAACTTTCATTCCTGTTTTTTCAACGAGGGCAAGCATTAATGTATCACGGGGACCTGCGCCGCAGCCTGCAGAAATGTACACTCCTATTCCATACCCCATGACAATAATCCCCATCAAAAGCATCAATGTTTTTCCTGCAGCACTTGATGGCGTCTGTATAAATGGCATCATCAAGTACAAATCAATAAATACTCCCACCGTCAGCATATTGACAATGGCACCTGCCTGTGGCCATTTTTTTGTAAAAATGGAGGATAGAAGCAGAATGGTTCCTCCTACAATAATTGCCCAAGTTCCAATCGTTAAACCAAGCTGGTAATATAAACCTATATGAAGCACATCCCATGGAGATGTGCCAAGTTCAGCTCTTATCGTAAGTACAATTCCTAAAGACATGATGAGGAGCCCTATGAAATAAACGCCCCACCTCAGGCTAAGCTCCTGATTTCTTTTATTGCGCAAAGCACTCATCTATTCTTCACTTCGCCTTCTGTCAATTGAAGATTCGCGAAAAAATAAGGATCTTCCTTATAAACACCATTTTCGTTTCATATTAATGAACCTACGCTATTATAGCATATTATCGCTCATTAGAGCATTCAAAATGACTTATCTGCAGATCCTAATCTGCAAGAATTCAATTCAAATGACTCAGAAAGAAAGTCATGATAAGCTTAACTAATAAGCTGCAGGTTCGTCTTAGGAGTGATAATTTGAAACCACTGGCATTTCGAATGAGACCGGAAAATATAGATGAAATCATCGGTCAGGAACATTTAGTTGGAAAAGGCAAAATGATTGAGAGAATGGTAAAAGCTAAGCATTTAAGCTCAATGATTTTGTACGGCCCTCCCGGTATAGGCAAAACTTCTATTGCAACAGCGATTGCAGGAAGCACAAACACAGCATTTCGAAAGCTCAATGCTGTTGTTAATAATAAAAAAGATATGGAAATCGTCGCAGAAGAAGCAAAAATGTCCGGAAAAGTCATCTTAATTCTTGATGAGGTGCATCGTCTTGATAAAGCAAAACAGGATTTTCTCCTGCCTTACTTGGAGGACGGAAAAATTATCCTGATCGGTGCAACAACAAGCAACCCTTATCATGCTATTAACCCTGCCATCAGAAGCAGGTGTCAGATTTTTGAATTAAAGCCATTGAGCCCTGAAGACATAAAAATCGCACTTGAAAGAGCTTTGAAGGATGAGAAAAGAGGCCTTTGGAAATACAATGTTTCTATTTCTGAAGATGCCCTTATGCACTTTGCGTCCAGCTGTGCGGGTGATGTCCGTTCTGCACTGAACGCACTTGAACTCGCGGTCATCTCCTCTGATCCTGAAGCAGCCGGAGAAATTCATATTACCCTTGAAACAGCAGAGGAATGTCTGCAAAAAAAGAGCTTTGTTCACGATAAAGATGGCGATGCTCATTACGATGTGCTCTCAGCTTTTCAGAAATCAATCCGCGGTTCTGACGTGAATGCAGCCCTTCATTATCTTGGCAGATTAATTGAAGCTGGAGATTTAGTCAGCATCAACCGCAGGCTATTAGTCATTGCCTATGAAGATATCGGACTTGCTAGCCCGCAGGCTGGTCCAAGAACACTTGCAGCCATACAGGCCACAGAAAGACTTGGGCTGCCTGAAGCGAGGATCCCGCTGGCAAATGCTGTTATTGAGCTTTGTCTTTCACCAAAATCAAATAGCGCTTATGCCGCACTCGATGCAGCAATAGCCGATATCCGTGCAGGCAAAAGCGGTGAAATTCCCGCCCACTTACGCGATGCCCATTATAAAGGGGCTGAAAAGTTAGGCAGAGGAATTGAATATCAATATCCTCATAATTTTGAAAATGGATGGGTTAAACAGCAGTATCTTCCTGATACATTGAAAAAGAAAAAGTATTATGAACCTAAAAAGACAGGAAAATTCGAACTTTCACTTTCTCAAATCTACGAAAAGCTGATGAAGCAGCAATAGAAAGGAGCATGACACAAGGTCATGCTCCTTTTCTATTTGTCTTATTTTACTTACCGTACAAATTATCAGCCAGAAGGCTCCGCCATCCTCAGTCATTCACTCGAGAAATTTTAATATCCTTGAGGAGATCCATAATGGCATGTCCGCCCATAATTAATCCTGCAACAGATGGCACCCAGGCATTAGATGATGGCGGCATTTTAGCTTTGCGGATTTGCGCAGCATCGTTGCCCACTCGCACTCGAACATCCTCACGAATGACAATCGGGCTTTCGTCAGAGAACACAACCTGAATTCCTTTGCGGATTCCTTCTTTACGGAGTCGTGTTCTGACAACTTTTGCAATCGGGTCTGTATGTGTCTTCGAAATGTCTGCAACCTTAAATCTGGTCGGATCCGTTTTGTTTGCAGCACCCATGCTTGAAATGATCGGAATGCCCCGATTTAAACATTCTTTCATTAAGTGAATTTTATAAGAAATCGTATCTGAAGCATCAATGACATAATCCAGTCCATAGCTGAAAAACTCTTCATATGTTTCTTCTGTATAAAACATCTTTAATGCAATGACATCACACTCTGGATTGATTTCTTTAATACGGTCTCTCATTAAATCTGCTTTTGGTTTTCCGACAGTAGAAACCAGCGCGTGAATCTGACGGTTAACGTTTGTAATGTCAACATCATCTTTATCAACAAGCAAGATGCGTCCCACACCTGAGCGTGCAAGCGCCTCTGCAGAAAAAGAACCGACTCCTCCGATTCCGAGGACTGCAACCGTGCTATTTTTCAGAATTTCAATGCCTTCTTTGCCTATCGCAAGTTCATTGCGGGAAAATTGATTCAGCAAAACTCTCAACTCCATTATTAACTATAGTATTAAACCATGACAGTATTTTACCTGAAAATGAATATATCATACTTTGAATGAAAAACAAGTGCTTCTACCTATTTAATAAGAATTCACAGTAATTAAAAACCTGCATAAGCAGTATGCTCATGCAGGTTGATTCGCCACTCGGGAAAGAAGTCCCAATCGTGCCGTCGCTGATATCTTGGTTTTGAACCCGCTCACAGCAGGTGGGTGCCCTGTTCCATGTATAGTAAGTCCTCTAATCAGATGATAAGGCATTTACATATCAATGGAAACGCGAACTCCCGGATCAAGTAATGTTGGATCAAAACTAAGTGTACGACGTACACATCAGGACTTCTTTTTATCTTGTAAAAAGATTACCACACAAGGGGAAGGTTTTCAAGTAAATCCATATAGGCATTATTCACTCTTTTTCAGCTTTAATGCAAGATGCAAATCTGTTAATTGCTCTGTGCTGACTTCACTTGGAGCATTAGTCAGCAGGTCGCTTGCACTTGCTGTTTTAGGGAAGGCAATTGTATCGCGCAAGTTTGTTCTGCCTGCTAAAAGCATGACTAAACGGTCAAGTCCGAGGGCAATTCCGCCATGGGGAGGAGTGCCGTATTCAAACGCTTCTAAGAGGAAGCCAAATTGTTCTACTGCTTCTTCCTCAGAAAAACCAAGCAGCTTGAACATTTTTTGCTGTACTTCCTTTTCAAAAATACGGATTGATCCTCCGCCTAGTTCATATCCGTTTAATACAAGGTCATATGCTTGAGCTTTCATGCTGACCGGGCTGGTCTCGAACAGTTCAAGATCTTCGCGTGCAGGCATTGTAAATGGATGATGTGCAGCAAAGTAGCGGCCAGCTTCTTCGTCATATTCAACAAGCGGCCAATCAATAACCCATAGGAAATTGAACTTGCTTTCATCAATTAAACCTAATTCTTTTCCAAGTTTCAGTCGAAGAGCTCCAAGTGCATCAGCAACAACTTGCTTCTTGTCAGCTACAAACAGCAATAAATCTCCAGCTTCTGCATCAGTTACTGCTTTCAGGCTTTCCTGTTCTTCTGCAGGGAAGAATTTAGAGATCGGACCTTTCAGCTCTTGCTCCTCTACTTTTAACCAGGCAAGGCCTTTTGCGCCATATTGAGAAACAAACTCGGTCATTGCATCAATATCTTTTCTTGAATAAGAGGCAGCTGAGCCTTTCACGTTTATCACTTTTACTTCTCCGCCATTTTGAACCGCACCGCTGAATACTTTAAAACCGCTGTCTTTCACTAATTCAGACACATTAATCAGTTCAAGGCCAAAACGTGTATCCGGCTTATCCGAACCATAGCGTCCCATCGCTTCATCAAATGTCATTCGCGGAAGAGGCAGATTAAGCTCAATACCTTTTGTTTCTTTCATTATGCGTGTCATCATTTTTTCCATTAATGACATAATTTCATCCTGGCTCATGAAGGACATTTCAATATCGACTTGTGTAAATTCCGGCTGACGGTCAGCACGTAAATCTTCATCCCGGAAACAGCGGGCAATTTGGTAATAACGGTCAAAGCCGGAAACCATCAGCAGCTGTTTGAAAATTTGCGGTGATTGAGGCAATGCATAAAATTCGCCTTCGTGCACACGGCTTGGGACTAGATAATCACGAGCTCCCTCTGGAGTGCTTTTTGTTAAAATCGGTGTTTCGACATCTAAAAATCCATTTTCATCTAAGAAGTTGCGGATTGATTTCGAAACATTGTGGCGCATTTTGAAAGTATCTAACAAGGCAGGTCTTCTTAGGTCTAAATATCGGTATTTTAAGCGAACATCTTCTGATACTTCTTCTGATTTATCTTCAATTAGGAATGGGGGATTTTTAGCAGCATTGATAATTGTTACTCTTTCAACCTTTACCTCAATTTTTCCGGTAGCTAAGATAGGATTGACTGTTCCCTCAGTACGTCCAACGACAATTCCTTCTATGTCCAGGACATATTCGCTGCGGATCTTTTCAGCAATTTTCAAAGCTTCTTCTGAAACTTCTGTATTGATCACAATTTGAACAATTCCCGATCTGTCTCTTAAGTCAATGAAAATAAGTCCGCCCAAATCGCGTCGTTTTTGCACCCAGCCTTTTAATACTACTTTTTCTCCAATTGCTGATTCTGTTACTTCTCCGCAATAATACGTACGTCCAAACATGTTTGTCTCTCTCCTTTTGCTATGCTTTTATATAAGCAATAAGTTCATCTAATGCAACTTCTGTTTGACTGCCTGTTTCCATGTTCTTTACTGATATGATGTTCTTTTCAAGCTCATCTTCGCCTAACACAGCTACAAACTTAGCTTGAAAACGGTCAGCAGCCTTAAATTGAGCCTTCATTTTTTTATCTTCATAGTCTTTTTCAGCTGTCAGTCCAGCTTTTCTCATCTCATATAAAAGAGATACGGAGCGATCTTTGGCTTTATCTCCGAGCGCAACGACGTAGCAGTCAATTGATTGTTCAATCGGCAATTCTACTTTCTCGGCATCAAGTGCGGCAAGAAGTCTTTCAATGCTTAAGCCAAAGCCTATTCCCGGCGTTTCCGGTCCGCCGACGTCTTCAACAAGTCCGTTGTACCTGCCTCCGCCGCATAATGTTGTAATCGCACCGAAGCCTTCTGCATCGCTCATTATTTCAAATGCGGTGTGATTGTAATAGTCAAGTCCGCGCACTAAGTTAGGATCCACTACAAATTCAATATTCAAATCTGTTAAGTATTGCTGAACTTTTTCAAAATAAGCTCTCGACTCCTCGTTTAAGTAATCCATAATTGAAGGAGCTGTTTTCATTAGTTCATGATTGCGATCCACTTTACAATCCAGGATTCTTAAAGGATTTTGCTGCAATCGTTTTTGACAATCTGAGCAAAATTCACCAATTCTAGGTTCAAAGTGGGCAATTAAAGCCTCTTTGTGTGCTTTGCGGCTGTCTGCATCCCCTAGACTGTTGATAATTAATTTCAGGCTCTTTAACCCAACAGCACGGTAAAGCTCCATTGCAAGAGAAATCACTTCCGCATCCATTGCAGGACTATTGCTTCCAAGCGCCTCAACCCCAAACTGAACAAATTGACGATAGCGCCCAGTCTGCGGTCGTTCGTAGCGGAACATTGGCCCGATATAGTAAAGCTTCGTAGGCTGAATTACCTGTGCATACAGCTTTTTCTCAACAAAAGCGCGAACTGTTGATGCTGTTCCTTCAGGCCGAAGGGTCATGCTTCTTCCTTTACGATCCTGAAATGTATACATTTCCTTTTGAACGATATCTGTTGATTCTCCGACTCCTCTTTGAAACAATTCGGTATGTTCAAAAATAGGTGTGCGAATTTCTTTATACTGATATAGTCTGCATATCTCACGAGCCGTATTTTCAATATATTGCCAGCGTTCAACATCTCCAGGCAATATGTCCTGTGTTCCTCTCGGAATTTGAAATGACATGATTTTCTCCTCCAATTATCTTTTACCCAAATAATTTTGAAAAATAAAAAAACTCTCATCCCTACATAAAAATGTAGGGACGAGAGTTAGATCCCGTGGTGCCACCCTAGTTGAAGCAAAATTGCTCCCACTCGAGACAGTTAACGCCTGTCACGTCCACCTCCTACTCAGCACGAATGCCGTTCAGAGGGAAACCTAAGGAGTGTTCTCTTCATCAAGTCATCATGTGAAAAGCTTTCAGCCACGGCTTTTCTTCTCTTATCATGTGTAATCTTGACTACTCTTCTCCATCAATGGTTCAAAAATATGTAGTTCTTGCTAAGATTTATATACTATCATACGAATGTTTCAGGCTCTGTGTCAAGAGCGATTTAACTGTTTTTTTAATTTCTTTGCTTCTCTCAAATTCAAACCATATTCAGAAGCCAGCTCATATAAATTTGAATGCTGTTCCTTTTCTGCAAACTCATGAAAATTGACCCCGAATACATCATTACTATTGTAATGGCTTATTTCACCTTTATCACTATGCCTCATCTCATTGCTCCTTTATTTTGCTTTCGATTTCCATAGTGTTTCCTTTTTCCGAAAAAATATATCAAATGTACCAAGGGAATGCCGATATAAAAAGAGAAAGTATTATAAGTTATCTATGAAAAGGAGGATCGGTCATTGTTTCGAAAAATTTGCTTTGCCATCATTTGCTCTCTGCTTTTAGTGAGTCAGCTTCAAATGATGCCAGAAACTGCTGCAGCTGAAACAAATAAAGCTGTGATTGCAGTTGACGGTTTAAATATCAGAAGCGGTCCAGGACTAAGCTACTCGGTCATTGCCAGTGTGAAAAAAGGGGCTGTGTATTCGATCACAGACCAGAAAAAGGATTGGTACCAAATCCAATTATCCGGAAAAAACAAAGGGTGGGTTGCTTCATGGCTCGTAACCCTTCAACAGACATCCTCCGGAAATAATGCAAGCACAACCAGCTCATCAGACACAGTAAAATCGAACGCTGAAGATTTACGTATTCGAAGCGGTCCAGGAACAAGCTTTCAAGTAACCGGTACATTTGATAAAGGAGAAACAGCTTCCTTTATTGAACAAAACTCAAACTGGGTGAAAATATCCTATCAAGGACGATTGGGGTGGGTTTCAAGCCAATTTGTATCCGTTCAGAAGAAAGTTCAGGCTCCTTCAAATACTGGATCATCAGTATCGATGAGCGGCAAAGTGTCGGCTACATCTCTTAATGTCCGCAACCAGCCTTCAACAAAAGGGTCTACAATCGGCAGTTTAAAAAAGAATGCGGCCGTTACCATTACGAAGACGCAGGACAAATGGTACGAAATACAATATAACGGCCAAAAGGGCTGGGTACATAGTGATTTTATTTCTGCCAGTTCAGGAAAAGCGCCAACACCTGCACCTGCCATAGGCGGAAAAACAGGAAAAGTAACAGCAAGCTCCCTGAATATTCGGAGCAGCGGCAGCTTAAATGGATCTGTTGTTGGTTCTATTTCAAAGAATACTCAAGTCACCATTCTTGAAACGAAAAACGGCTGGCATCATATTCGTTATTCAAACAATAAGAATGGCTGGGTCTCAAGTTCCTATATTTCGATTGTTAATGAAAGTACAAACACAGATAAAGGAACGGGTGCTCCAAATCAATCTAAAGTAAGCATTCTTCAAAATGGGACAAACATCCGAAAAAGCCCTTCAACAAATGCAAGCATTCTAAAACGCGCTAATGCAGGCGAACAGTTTTCAGTCGTCAGTAAAGAAGGCGATTGGTTTAAAATTCAGCTTTCAGGAAACGCAACTGGATTTGTAGCAGGATGGGTCGTATCCCAGTCAAATGGAGGCGAATCCGTTTCAAGACCTGGCGGTGACGTAACTTCTTATTTGAAAAATAAAACCATCGTGATTGATCCAGGTCACGGAGGACGTGACAGCGGTGCAATCGGCACTAGAGGATCTCTCGAGAAAAACTTGACATTATCAACAGCTAAACTTGTTTATGACAAATTAAAAGCATCTGGAGCGAATGTACACCTGACTCGAAGCAACGACAGCTACATCAGCCTAAGCTCTCGAGTAAGCACGGCACATTACCGAAATGCAGATGCATTTATCAGTCTGCATTTTGACAGCATCAGCAACAAAACAGTCCATGGTATGACAGCATACTACTACAGCAGTTCAAAAGATAAGCCGCTTGCGAGTCCAGTGCATTCGGAATTGATGAAGCAAACCAAACTAAAAGACCGCGGAACCAAGGTAGGAAATTATCACGTGCTTCGTGAAAATAAACAGCCCTCTGTTCTGCTTGAATTAGGTTATGTAAGCAATAGCACAGAAGAGATGACAGTCAGCTCAAATGCGTTTCAGGAAAGAGTTGCACAAGGACTTTATTATGGATTGGCACAATATTTTAAGTAAGCATGCAAAAAACACTCTGGCACTTGCCAGAGTGTTTTTTTGCGGATGCTTGTTTGATTGAGAACTTGTCCGGAAAGGAATGATCAGTATTTGGTACCTCATAATAGATCTAATCTCTTTGCCGCACTTTTTTCAGCTTGGAGGCAATTTCTCTGTTCCATACACACGCTTTGCCTCACTTTTTTCAGCTTGGAAGCATTTTTCTGTTCCATGCACTCACTTTATCGCACTTTATCATAGACATAGCGATTTGTATAAGACAAACAACACACGTATTTAGCCTGCTGTTTTCCGATAAAACCATACACTCATATTTAGTTCCACAATTATTTCCTAAACAAAAGAAAAAACCGCCGGGCATAGTGCACGGCGGCGATCTTCGTAATTAGATTATGATTCAAGAATCAATGTAACAGGACCCACGTTTGTAAAGGTCACATTCATCATTGCACCAAATTCTCCAGTTTGAACGTCAATTCCTTTTTCTCGAAGCTTATCATTGAAAAATTCATAAAGCGGCAATGCCAATTCAGGCTTTGCAGCAGCCATGAAATTAGGTCTTCTTCCTTTTCTGCAATCTCCGTAGAGGGTAAATTGCGAGATTGATAAGACTTGTCCGCCGACATCAAGCAGGGAATGATTCATCTTTTCCTCATCATCTTCAAAAACTCTTAAATTGGCTATTTTATCTGCGAGGAATTCTGCATCCTGTTCTGTATCGTTATGGGTGACTCCGACTAGGAGCATGAACCCTTCTGATATTTTGCCAATCGTTTCGTTATTTACGGTTACTTCCGCATTTCGGGCACGCTGTACGACAATTTTCAAAACAAAAAATCCTTTCTAATTCATGATTCTTCTTACAGAATAGATATCAGAAATTTGCTTAATTCTCTCCACAACTTTATGGAGATGGCTTATGTTTGAGATTGCAATCGCCATATTGATGGTAGCCACTTTGTTGCGGTCAGATTTGCCTGCTACAGAAGAAATATTAGTTTTCGTTTCATTAACAGCCTGGAGGACTTCATTCAGCAAGCCCCTGCGATCATAGCCGAGTATTTCAATTTCAACATTGTACTCTTTGCGGCCATTGAGCTGAGTTTCCCACTCTACCGGAAGGAGACGCTCCTGTGCTTCGTCTGTGTGTACGTTAGGACAGTCGTCCCTATGCACAGATACTCCGCGTCCTTTTGTAATAAAGCCAACGATTTCATCACCTGGGACTGGGTTGCAGCATTTAGACAATCGGATTAATAAGTTATCGATTCCTGTTACACGAACACCGCTGTCCCGCTTCTTCGAAGAATATGGCCGAACTTCTGAAATAACTTCTGAAATATCTTTCTCTTGTTCTTGATCACGCTTTTTGCGCCACTTCTCTGTTAAGCGATTTGCAACCTGTGCAGCTGTAATGCCGTTATACCCAACCGCAGCATACATATCCTCATCGTTTGAGAAATTAAATTTCTCTGAAACGCGTTTTAAATTTTCTGCAGTTAAGACTTCTTTTAATTCAAAATCGAGATTCTTAATTTCTTTCTCGACCATCTCTTTGCCTTTTTCTACATTTTCTTCACGGCGCTGTTTTTTGAAAAACTGGCGGATTTTATTTTTCGCCTGAGACGTTTGTGCTAGCTTAAGCCAATCCTGACTTGGACCATAGGAATGCTTCGAAGTCATAATTTCAATAATGTCGCCTGTTTTTAATTTATAATCCAGGGTGACAATTTTGCCGTTTACTTTTGCGCCAATGGTTTTATTTCCGATTTCCGAATGAATCCTGTATGCAAAGTCTATCGGAACAGAGCCTGAAGGCATCTCTATGACATCGCCTTTAGGTGTGAAAATAAATACCATATCTGAAAATAAATCAATTTTTAAAGATTCCATAAACTCTTCAGCGTTCGTTGTATCGTTCTGGAACTCTAAAATTTCACGGAACCACGTTAATTTTTGTTCTAGTGTTGACTGCTCTTCAGCCTCTTTGCCTTCTTTGTAAGCCCAGTGAACAGCAATCCCGTATTCTGCAATCGTGTGCATTTCCTTTGTGCGGATCTGCACTTCAAGCGGGTCACCTTTAGGGCCAATCACCGTTGTATGAAGGGATTGATACATGTTAGGTTTCGGCATGGCAATATAATCTTTAAACCTGCCAGGCATCGGCTTCCAGCAAGTATGAATAATACCTAAAACGGCATAACAGTCTTTAATGCTGTTCACTATAATCCGGACTGCCAATAAGTCATATATTTCATTAAATTGTTTATTTTGAAGCGCCATCTTACGGTAAATGCTGTAAATATGCTTTGGTCGGCCTGAGAAGTCGGCTTTGATATTTACTTCATGAACACGGTTTTTCACTTCATCAATTACTTCATCTAAGTATAGCTCACGTTCTGCGCGTTTTTTCTTCATTAAATTAACGATGCGATAGTATTGCTGAGGATTTAAATAGCGCAAAGCCGTATCCTCAAGCTCCCATTTAATTTTTGAAATCCCTAAACGATGTGCCAAAGGAGCAAATATCTCAAGAGTTTCATTTGAAATTCTGCGCTGCTTTTCCTGAGGCAAATGCTTAAGAGTCCGCATGTTATGAAGACGATCTGCAAGTTTAATCAATATCACACGAATGTCCTGTGCCATTGCGACAAACATTTTACGATGATTTTCTGCCTGTTGTTCTTCGTGAGATTTATATTTGATTTTCCCGAGCTTTGTAACCCCATCTACCAGCATGGCGACTTCATCATTAAATGTTTGTTTCAAGTCATCAAGTGTCACGTCTGTATCTTCTACGACGTCATGTAAAAACCCACCCGCGATTGTCGACGGATCCATGTCCAAATCAACTAAAATCCCTGCGACCTGTATGGGATGAATAATATATGGTTCACCCGATTTTCGGTATTGTTCACGATGTGCCTCTTCAGCAAAATCATAGGCTCTTTGAATAAAGATCAAATCTTCACCTGTCAGATAGCGTTTAGCCTTCTCTATGACCTGCTCGGCAGTCAGTACTTGTTCATTAGCCATGGAATCACCTTTACAATGAGAACTTTATTGTACCTATTATCATTAAAAACACGGAAGAAGTAAAGAGAAATACTGTCATTTATATGTCCAATTAATGGCTGGAACTTGCCGTAATATAGAAAAAGCACCCTATTCCGAGTGCTTTTGCCTATTAGATTAAAACTTCATCAATGTTAAAATATCGTAATCATTTAATTTGCTGCGGCCATCAAGGTAGCTTAATTCGATTAAAAATGCGATGCCGGCAACAACTCCGCCAAGCTCTTCAACTAATTTAATCGTTGCTTCGATTGTTCCTCCTGTTGCAAGCAAATCATCTGTAATCAAAACGCGCTGTCCTGGTTTAATCGCATCCTTATGCATTGTCAGTACGTCTTTGCCGTATTCAAGGCCATACTCAACACGAACGACTTCGCGTGGAAGCTTGCCCTCTTTGCGCACAGGCGCAAAACCGACTCCAAGAGAATAGGCTACCGGACAGCCGATAATAAATCCGCGTGCTTCTGGTCCTACAATTATATCAACGTTTTGTTTGCGGGCATATTCAACAATTTGGTCTGTTGCATACCGATAAGCATCGCCATTGTCCATTAACGTTGTAATATCTTTAAATTGAATGCCTGGTTTTGGATAATCCGGCACCACTGTTACATATTTCTTTAAATCCATATTAAGTTTGTCCTCCTCATGCATTGACAAGCGTTGACGATTTTTTCATTCTTTCATCAAACCATTCTTTCAAATCCTGGTATGACGAATATAATAACGTATTTTCAAGCTCTAACTGCTGGAGTTTAGAGGCATACGCAGTAGATTCGGCTAGATCTCGTTTAGGTGGATGATGATTGACAGAAATAATGCCATTCTCTATTGTAGCAAATTCTAAGTCAAAAAACACCTGTGACATGAAATCTATTGTTTCATTTGACCAGCCTTTATGGCGGGCAAGAGCCTGGGCATGTTTTTTCAAATCAAATGTACCCTTTTGCTTTAAAAATCCATAGTACCATTTAAAGTGTTCCCTTGTAGGGATTGTTGCAAAGAAATGCTCAGCCTGCTGATGAAAAATAGCATAAATCCTTTCTGGCCGTGCTTCTTTAAAAAGGGCATCCAAGTGAGAAATGGAGGGCGGAGTATCAATAAGTGTCACATATTTATTAGTTATGTCCAAATCTGGAGCTGGTTTTCCGTCTTCAATGTATAAAAGATTCAGACCTGATTCTTTAAATATACCTAATGTTTCTTTCTGAAACACGATATGGATATTTTTTTCTCCATCTATTTTTTCAATGGCTTTTTGAAGATTTCTAGCGCCTCTCGCATCAAACAGCTGCCATTCATTCACCGACAAATCCTGTATCATAAGCTGCGGCTTACGAAAGTTATTCCACTCATTTATCGAGAGCTCCCCAATCATGGATACTTTTGACAGAGGCGCAATATGATCATGGAGATGTCCAAATCCAAATCCTATACAGTCTAATTGCTGATGTGCATGTTCTACTGAAAGCTTCAAATGTGTTTGATCAGAACCTATTTTCCGCATCGAACTTACCTGTACGGCATCCAGCAAGAAAAGAGGTTTTGGATTTCCCATGCCAAACGGTGCAAGCAGGTTCATTTCTTCAATTGATTCAACCGTAATCTCTTCCACTCCGCATGAGGCATCAATTGATTTAATGGGTGTAAAATCACTATCGGTCAGTTTATCATTTGCAAGCGAGATCAGACGTTCTCTTAATTGATCAACATCATTTATATCGAGGGTCATTCCTGCTGCCATAGGGTGACCACCAAAATGAGGCAGGATTTCGCGGCACGTTGATAAATTATCAAATAGATCAAATCCTGCAATGCTTCTTGCAGATCCTTTAGCAATTCCCTTTTCATGGTCAATACTTAAAATAATTGTTGGGCGGTAATACTTTTCAACCATTCTTGAAGCAACAATTCCGACTACACCAGGATTCCAATTTTCTTTTGCAAGAACGAGAACCGGGTTATCTTCAATCGGATATAATGACTCCACTTGCCGGATGGCTTCTTCAGTAATTTGAGAGACAATCTTCTGTCTATCTTTATTCAGCAAGTCTATGTCTTTAGCAAGACGTGCTGCTGCTTCTGGATCCCCTGTCATCAGTAAATGTACAGCAGGGTCAGCAGACTCTAATCGTCCAACTGCATTAATCCTCGGACCAATGGCAAATCCGATCGTCTCCTCGTTCACTTCTTTTCCATCAGAACCTGCGACCTTTAGCAGCGCCTTTAGCCCTTTTCGTTCTGTCCGGCTTAATTGAGAGATACCTAATCGAGCAATCAGTCGATTTTCTCCATGCAGCGGGACGAGATCAGCTATCGTTCCAATAGCAGCAAGTTCCAGAAGATGCTCCGGGGCATGCCCTAATAGTGCATGAGCAAGTTTAAAAGCAACTCCTACGCCCGCTAAGTCCTTAAACGGATAGGTGCACATAGGCTGCTTTGGGTGAATGATGGCATATGCATCAGGAAGCACGGGTCCTGGTTCATGATGATCTGTAATAATCAAATCAACGCCAAGTTCTTTTGCAATCGCTGCTTCGTGAACAGCTGATATTCCTGTATCAACTGTAATGATTAACGAATAACCTTCTGAATGTGCTTTCCGGAAAGCCATTTCATTCGGGCCATATCCTTCCGTAAAACGATTCGGTATATAAAAATCAGCATGGGCACCGAGCGAATTCAATGTTTCCAGCATAACAGCCGTTGAACTCACACCATCTGCATCATAATCTCCAAAAATCAATATCTTTTCATGATTCGCAATGGAATCTCTTATTCGTCTGACCGTTTTCTCCATTCCGTAAAGCAAGAAAGGATCTAAAAAACCATGTTTTTCAATGTGCAGGAAATGTTCAGCCTGTTCTGCCTCTTCAATTCCGCGGTTTACTAACAAGGAAGCGACCAAAGGTGTAATGTTCAGCGCATTTACTAATTCATCTGCTTTTTCTGATTGATGTTCTTGAACATCCCATCGCGTTTTCGCTTTCAACAAAAAAATCACCCCTTAACCACACTATTATACTAGAGTGGTTAAGGGGTGACAAACTGAAAATTACAGTTCTTCAGACGTTTGGCCAATTTGTTTGGCCCCATGTGAACTGCTTGTTGTTTCACGTACTAGCGGATCTTTTCTGAATGATTCATTTTCTTTGATCAGTGCTGCTTTTTCTTTTTCTAAGCCTTTCACTTTGCGCTGAAGGGCATAAATTCTTGTCAGACCGGCTGAGGCAATCATCAGTCCTCCCAGCAGAACGGATCCTAAAATGATAAGTATAAGCGGCCAGTCAGCCTCGCCGAACAAATAATCTACTTTAACTGGATTCACATTGATTACTGCAAAAATAGCAACAATAAGTGCAAATAGAATGGCAAAAATAAAACTCCATTGTCTTTTCATCTTTTTTCCCCCTCTTTTTTATTTACAAATTTTTTACCCTCTTCTCTTAAATTGCAAAACATTTGGCTTTTATTATGATATCCATACGAGGAGAAAGAATTGCGGAAATATAGAAAAACCGCGATTGCTCGCGGTTTTCCCTTTTATACGATTGGCTCGTCATTATCTTGAACTTTTTTCATCGTGCTCTTCTTTTTAATCTCTTTCCACTTCCAGATCATCCATAGCTGTGCAGCTATAAATAAAGAGGAGTATGCACCTGAAATTAATCCTACAAGCAAGGCAATTGAGAAGTTTCGAATGGACTCGCTTCCGAATATCATTAGTGCAATGACGCAGAAAACAACGGTTAGAACAGTATTTACCGAGCGGGTAAACGTCTGCTGCAAGCTGCGGTTCACGATGGATTTCAAATCATCATACGTTTTCACTTTTGTTTTTTTATAGAGCTCACGGATCCGGTCAAAGGTGACAATCGTGTCATTAATAGAGTAGCCGATAATTGTCAGTACCGCTGCTATGAACGTAACATCTACCTCAAGACGTGTAATGCTGAAGAACGCGATAATAAAGAAAGCGTCATAAAGCAGGGCAATAACAGCTGCTAAAGCCATTTTATATTCAAATCGCAAGGAAACATAAATGATGATCCCAAGTGATGCGATTAAAACACCATACATCGCATTTCTGGCCAATTCTTTTCCAACTGTAGACGAAACAGTACTTACACTTGGTTCTTTTCCATATTTTTCAATAAAATGTTCTTTTACTTCAGCTATCTCACCTTTATCGAGCACACCGATAAACCGGGCTACTGCAATTTGATTTTGATTTCCGGATAAAACGATATCTTTTGCCTCAAGATCAAGATTTGCAAGCTCTGATTCAATTTCTTCAGCTGTTAATGCCTTTTCCGATCCGATCTCAATGCGTGTTCCGCTTGAAAAATCAATACCAAGATTCAATCTAAAGACAAGAAGAAGAACAACTCCAACAGCAAGCAGAACTCCCGAGAAAGCAAAGAATTTTTTCCGGTGCTTAACGAAGTCTACTTTATCAAACTTAGTAGGTGCGTCAATATCTTCTGTTGATTTACTTAAATCAATTATGTCTTTTTTATTTACGCCAAAATATCCAGGTTTTTTATCTAGCCATTTGCTTTCCACCAATAGTCCAAGCAAGATTCTGCTTAAGAAAACCGAGGTCAAAAAGCTGACAAGGATGCTCAAAACAAGGCTGGTTGCGAAACCTTTAACCGCACTTGTTCCGAAGAAAAACAGCACACCGCCTGCAAGCATCGTAGTGATGTTCGCATCGAAAATCGTAGTGAATGACCGGCGGTTTCCCGCTCTGTAGGCAGATCTGATCGACTTGCCGAGTTTTATCTCCTCTTTAATTCTCTCGTATGTAATGATATTAGCATCAACTGCCATCCCAACTCCCAGAATCAAGGCAGCAATTCCAGGAAGTGTTAAAACGCCATTCATCCAATCAAAGACTTGAAGGACAACATAAAGATATGCGCTTAAAGTAACTATAGCAATAAATCCAGGCAAACGATAGAAATAGAGCATAAACAAGAAAATGAAACCAATACCTATAGCTCCTGCAAGCACCGTTTTCTGAAGAGCTTCTTCTCCAAATTGTGCTCCTACAGAAGTTGAATACGTTTCATCAAGTTTAACAGGAAGCGAACCTGCATTAAGCAAATTTGCCAAATCCTTCGCTTCTTCTAAAGTAAACTGCCCTGTAATGGTTACGTCTGTAGTATTAAATACTTCTCTAACACTCGGATTTGATAAAAATTTAGGCGATTCCTTCGTGACTTCTTTTTTATATGAGTCACCTTCTTGATAATCCAGCCAGATGACAAGCTGGTTTTCAGGCTGCATCGCTAATATTTGCTCTGTTACGTTTTTAAACTTCGCAGCATCCTTCAGTTTAACTGCTACAATTGGTTCCTGTGTATCCGGATCAAATGCTTGTTTTGATGCACCTTCCACTAGATCAGAACCATTCATCATGACTTTATCGTTTACATCACGGAATGTCAGTTCAGCCTGAGTAGAGAGGATCTCCCTTGCCTGATTTTGATCCTTTACGCCTGCCAGCTGAACCCTGATCCTATTTTCACCTTCAATTTGAATATTTGGTTCGCTTACGCCAAGCACATTTGCTCTCTTTTGAAGAGCATTAACTGTACTGACAAGTGCATTGCGGTCAATTTTATCGCCTTCATTCGCAGGCTTTACGTCATAAAGAATTTCAAACCCGCCCTGAAGATCAAGACCAAGCAAAATATTATCTGCAGCTTTGTTTCCAAAAGCTCCAATCAAACTCCCTACGCAAAGGACGAGTAAGAAAAAAGCAATAATGCGTCCTTTTTTTACCATGTTGTTTCCTCCTTAGAAAAAAACCGTTCAATATGTATTAACCTTCTTGTATGCCCAGCTTTTTGCCTTCTTCACTTTCAAACCAGCTTCCCGACTTATAGGACTGAATCGTAGCAAATGTCATAAATTCATTGGCCTTGATGGACATGATATCTGCGACCATTTCGTAAACCATTAGTTCATTCTTTTTTTTCCATTTTTTATTTCTTAGGAAATTCCAAAGCTCTTCTTCTGTCACCTCGCCATAATCAAGGATTTTGAATTCTTCAACCTTACTGACTAGTGCGGGCTTTACGTGATGGCGATATTTTTCAATTGCATCCTTTTCCATCAAGACACGCTCCTTCATTTAACATTTGTCGGATCATTTATTTTTCAGGCTATTTCATTGTTGTTTTTTTTCAATCGTATTTAGTCCTTTCGATCGTTATGTCAGGGTTAATTAAAGTTCACGAAACCCGCCTATAGACGTGAATGAGTCTTATTACGAATAACAACAATCTATCCGAAAACAGCCATTTTCAAAGCCGCTGCTTGAACATACTTGTCATGCTTGGCCATTCATAGCGCATATAGTAATTGTATATGATTACAAGCTATTTGAGAAGGCAGGGAAAGCCATGTCAAAGCAAACATTTTTACAGGGAACAATTATATTAATAGCTGCCGGTCTGATTACAAGAGTTCTGGGCTTTATTAATCGAATTGTTGTGGCACGTTTTATCGGGGAAGAAGGCGTTGGCTTATATATGATGGCAATGCCTACATTGGTTTTAATTATTACAATTACTCAATTCGGTTTGCCGGTTGCCATCTCAAAATTAGTCGCAGAAGCAGAGGCAGAAGGAAACCATCGAAAAATAAAAAAAATTCTGGTCGTATCACTTGCCATAACCGGAGCATTGAGTCTATTATTCACTCCGGCCATCATCCTGCTGGCTCCATATTTATCAAATTCGCTGCTGACAGATCCGAGAACTCTGTATCCCTTACTGGCCATTAGTCCAGTTGTTCCGATTATTGCGATATCATCCGTGCTAAGAGGATACTTTCAGGGAAAACAAAATATGAGACCTGCCGCGATTTCACAGGTGCTGGAGCAAATCGTCCGGATCTCACTGATTGCTGTTTTCACAAAGACATTCCTCCCCTATGGAATTGAATACGCCGCAGCAGGTGCAATGGCTTCAGCAGTTGTAGGGGAACTAATTTCTCTCATCTATTTATTCTCCATGTTCAAGATGAAAAAGAAATTTAGAATCAGAAGAAAATTTTTCAAATCACTTCATGATGGAAAAGATACGTTCCAAAATCTAATGAGCATCGCTTTGCCTACAACAGGGAGCAGAATGATTGGTTCCATTGCATGGTTTTTTGAGCCTATTGTTGTCGCACAAAGCCTTGCAATTGCAGGATTCACAGCAACGATGGCGACGAAGCAATACGGTGAATTAACGGGGTATGCACTTCCTCTGCTTATGCTCCCATCTTTTATTACATACTCCTTGTCAACAGCGCTTGTTCCCGCAATCAGTGAAGCAATGGCTCAAAATAAGCTCAATGTCGTTCAGCACAGACTGCAGCAGGCTTTTCGGCTGTCTTTAGTTACAGGGGGTTTTGCCGTTGTTATTTTATATATCTACGCCAAACCGATGATGACCGTTATGTACGGCAATAGCCACGCAGCTATGTTTGTGCAGGTGATGGCGCCGTTTTTTATCTTTTATTATTTTCAGGGACCCTTGCAGGCTGTATTGCAGGCGCTTAATCTTGCAAAGGCGGCGATGATTAATAGTTTTATCGGCTCTGCCATTAAGACAGCGCTGATTTTTCTTTTAGCAACTCGTCCTTCATTAGGCATCATGGGCGCAGCACTTGCAATCGTAGCAGGAATCATGCTTGTCACTTTGCTGCATTTGGCAACAGTCATGAAAGTGATTTCATTGACCATTCGGATTGGTGAATATGCACGATGTATTTTAACTATGATCATCACAGCCGCTGCCGGTTATTATTTCTATCCGCTGCTTTCCCTTGGCACCGGCTTAAATCTCATCATATCTGTCATATTTACATTTACCGTCTATGGTATTCTGTTAGTTGGTTTCCGGCTGGTCCATAAAGAAGAAATCAGGAGAATTCCATTTGCAGGAATCTATCTTTCTTATTTTGTCCCCCGCAGTAAATGATTATTTTTCTTCCTTTAAATCGATAAAAAATGCACCTTTATTATGTGTGCAAAAGGATATATTTTTTATCTCTGAATAACCTAGATCTCTCAGCTGCTGTCTAAGCCATAGATTGGTTTTTTCAATTCTGAATAAGTTTTCTTCCTGAATCAATCCATCGATAATCAGCGGCAGCTGCAGCTCTTGTTCTTCATCTTTTTCATCTTTTTTGATTACTGAAAGCTTTCCAGAGGGTTCGAGAATGGCAAAATCCACTTCTCTAATATCATTGATCTCTTTGTCCCTGAGCTGTGTCATCAAATCATCAAAATTGTATCGCTGGGTTTTCATCGCATGTTCGTTAATCTTGCCTCTATCAATGATGATCGTCGGACTTCCGTCCAGCACCTTTCTAAACTTTTGGTTTTTGAGCGAAAGGTAAGCCAGTCCTATCTGAATACCAAGCAGCAGAAACATCGGAATTATTGTATGTATCAAAGGATCATTTGTATTTTCTATTGCCATGACAGCCATTTCGGCAATCATTAAAAAGACAACAAGATCAAGAATGCTTAATTCACCAATTTCCCGCTTTCCCATCAGTCTGAAAATAATGACGATCAGCACATATAAAAAGATCGTTCGAGCCATTATGATTAAATTTTCTTCCATCACATGGCCTCCTTTGCTTCATAGATAGTTTTATTTTGAACGGATATATCATTTTCATGTAGTCTCTTTTTTAAAACATCAATTTTTCAATCGTATTTGCAAAATTCAATGTTAGAAAAGAGCTAATCCCTAATGGTAGTCACGGAAAAGTCCTCCATGAAAACAAGAATCTATGCGAACAGCCTTCCTGTTAGACAAATTAGATTCTATTTTTTTATGAAGTGAATAGGATTGTAATAAGACGAGCAAAAACAAGCTGATAAGATTTATTGGTAGGAGGAGGAGATTGCAATCGAGACGCGAAGATGGGGAAAAGCCATACTCTATGGGTTATCAAGTATTTTAATTTTAGCTCTTGTCACTAGTTTACTGTTTTCTGTACTTCTCAAATTCACCAGTTTAACAGAGACATCCATCACCTGGTTTATTGTTGGACTGTCGTTTTTAGCTGTATTCATTGGAGGATTTATTGCAGGAGGCAAAGGAAAGGAACGCGGATGGCTGATAGGAGGCACAACAGCTCTTCTCTATACATTAATCATCTTTTTATTTCAGTTTTTAGGTTATGGAAAAACATTTACAATGGAGCAAACGATGTATCACGGCGGATTTCTAGCGATCGCCATGCTCGGTGGAGTCATCGGGGTAAATTTATCAGGGTCACATAAATAGAAAAAGGGTGATCTATTTTTGATCACCCTTTTTCTATTTTGAAGAATTCAAAATAAAAAGCGTCTAAAATGACGCTTTTTTCTTTGCCTTATGTAATTAGGCTTTTTCCATGTTGATTCCATTTTGCTCAACAACATCGCGAATTGCGCGGCGTTCAAATGTCAAACGAGATCCGTCACCAGCTTTTACAATGACTTTTTCTTCGTCGATTGAATCAACAATGCCATGAAGGCCGCCAATCGTTACGATTTTGTCGCCTTTTGAAAGACTGTCCTGCATTTCACGCACTTTCTTCTGCTGTTTCTGCTGTGGACGAATCAATAAAAAGTAGAAAATCGCAAACATTAAGATTAACGGTCCAACCGTAGTCAATAGATCCATATTTTTCACCCCTTTCAGCGGTTAAAAGTTTTTAGCATTCGGTTTATTAAAACCGTATTGTTCAAAGAATTCATTTCTGAAATCGCCTAAACGATCTTCCCGAATTGCCTGTCTTACCTGCTCCATTAATTTTAACAGAAAATGAAGGTTATGGTAAGAAGTTAATCGGATGCCGAATGTCTCGTCACATTTCATTAAATGGCGAATGTAAGCGCGGCTATAATTGCGGCAAGTGTAGCAATCGCAGTTCTCATCAATCGGTCCGAAATCACGTGCGTACTTTGCATTCTTTACTACTAAGCGGCCATTGCTTGTCATTAATGTACCATTCCGGGCAATTCTTGTCGGAAGCACACAGTCAAACATATCAATTCCTCTGATTGCTCCATCTATCAATGAATCAGGAGATCCAACTCCCATTAAGTAACGGGGTTTGTTAGATGGCAGCAAAGGAGTCGTTGATTCAAGCACTCGGTTCATAACGTCCTTTGGTTCTCCCACAGAAAGACCTCCAACAGCATATCCCGGGAAATCAAGCGAGATTAAGTCCCTTGCACTTTGTTTTCTCAATTCTTCGTATTCTCCGCCTTGCACGATTCCGAAGAGACCTTGATCATTAGGACGCTCATGTGCGCTTAAGCAGCGCTCTGCCCATCTGCTAGTCCGTTCTACAGACTTTTTCATATAGTCATATTCAGCCGGATATGGAGGACATTCATCAAACGCCATCATAATATCAGAGCCCAGCGCATTTTGAATCTGCATTGCTTTTTCAGGTGAAAGAAACAGCTTGTCTCCGTTTAAATGATTTCTGAAATGAACGCCTTCTTCCTCAATTTTACGGAACTCGCTTAAACTGAACACCTGAAAACCGCCAGAATCCGTTAAGATAGCACGGTCCCAGTTCATGAATTTATGAAGGCCTCCAGCTTCCTTTACAATTTCGTGTCCAGGGCGGAGCCATAAATGATATGTGTTGCTTAAAATAATTCCTGCACCCATTTGCACAAGCTCCTCGGGTGACATTGTCTTTACTGTTGCCAGTGTTCCTACTGGCATAAATACCGGTGTTTCAAATGATCCATGAGGTGTATGAACACGGCCAAGTCTTGCTCCGGTCTGTTTACACGTTTTGATTAATTCATATCTGATTGGTGATGATGACACCTTTTTTCCTCCTTCAAGGCTGTTTTTTCTCCTTTTGAGGTTATAAGCCCTTGTTGTTGCGTTTAATCCTTGTTTTAAGGATTTATTAAAAAGCGTTTTATAATTTCTGCGTAAAAAGCTTAGATAATGAGCATGGCGTCGCCAAAGCTGAAAAAGCGGTATTTTTCTTTGACTGCCGTTTCATAGGCATTCATAACATGCTCTCTGGTAGCCAGCGCACTTACCAGCATAATCAAAGACGATTTCGGCAAGTGAAAGTTCGTAATCATTCCATCAATTGCACGGAATTCATAGCCAGGATAGATAAAAATATTAGTCCATCCGCTGTCTTCAATAAATACACCATCATTTTTTGTTGCGATAGTCTCAAGGGTACGGGTTGATGTAGTCCCTACCGAAATAATCCGTCCGCCTTGTGCACGCACTTGATTTAACAGCTGAGCTGTTCCTGCACTCATTTGATAAAATTCCGCATGCATTTCATGTTCTTCGACGACATCAACACCTACAGGACGGAATGTTCCAAGACCGACATGAAGAGTAATAAAAGCAATATGCACACCATTCTTCTGCAATTGTTCTAAAATTTCCTCTGTAAAATGCAGACCTGCTGTCGGAGCTGCAGCTGAACCTATTTCTCTAGAGAAAACAGTCTGATACCGTTCCTGATCATCAAGCTGTTCTTTTATATATGGAGGCAACGGCATTTTTCCGAGAGCCTCTAACGCTTCATAAAATATTCCATCATAGCTGAACTCAAGCAACCTGCCTCCGTGCTCTGCTTCGCCTGTGCAGACAGCCCGGAGGATGCCGTCGCCAAATACAAGCTCAGTGCCGATTTTTACGCGCTTAGCAGGTTTTGCCAGAACCTCCCAAACATCTCCTTGCTCTTGTTTTAGCAAAAGCAGTTCTATTTTAGCGCCTGTGTCTTTTTTCTCGCCTATTAAACGGGCTGGCAGTACACGGGTATTATTAAGAACTAGACAGTCTCCCTCATGAAGATAATCAATAATTGTCCTGAATTGCTCATGCTGAACCTTGCCTGTTTCTTTATCCAATACCATCAGCTTAGAAGCATCGCGTTCTAAAAGAGGCACTTGTGCAATTAATTCTTCAGGCAAATTAAAATCAAATAAGTCTACTTTCATTGTTTTTTCACCTTTTCTATTGTGCAAAATCCTTATTTAAATCGTCCAAATACATTAAACAAAATGGTCAGCAATATGCTGATCACGATCGATGTAACAATTGGAAAATAAAAAGTTGTAGTTCCCTTTTTAAAGACAAAATCACCAGGCAGCCTGCCAATCAGCTGCATGAATAATCCTGCGAAAAAAAGAACTGCGCCCATCATCATCAGAATTTTGGGAAATTGGGTCATCGTTCAGGAGCCTCCATATGAAAGTGATGATAAACTGCTTCCGTTACCATTCTACCCCTAGGAGTGCGTTGTATAAAACCGATTTGCAAAAGATATGGCTCATACACATCTTCAATGGTGTGAGATTCTTCCCCGATTGTAGCAGAAATTGTATCTATCCCGACCGGACCGCCCTTAAATTTTTCGATGATTCCCATTAAAAGTTTATGGTCTATATGATCTAATCCAAGCTTATCTACCTGCAGTTTTTCAAGTGCTTCGTTTGCAAGCTTGCCTGAAATAGACGTTTCTCCAATCACTTGGGCAAAATCACGCACCCGTCTTAATAACCTGTTCGCGATCCTCGGTGTCCCGCGTGATCTTCTCGCTAGCTCCAGCGAGGCTTCTTTTTCCATGCCCATTCCTAATATATCAGCAGTCCGCTCGACAATGTGTGAAAGCTGCTTTTCATTATAATATTCGAGTCTGCTGAGCACACCGAAACGATCACGGAGCGGGGCGGTAAGCAAGCCGACTCTTGTTGTTGCACCGACTAGCGTGAATGGCGGCAAATCAAGACGGACAGAACGGGCTGTCGAACCTTTGCCAATCACAATATCAAGACAAAAGTCTTCCATTGCAGGATATAAGACCTCTTCAATTGAACGCTGCAGGCGATGAATTTCATCAATAAACAATACATCTCCAGGTTCAAGAGCTGTTAAAATCGCAGCAAGGTCTCCAGGTCTTTCAATTGCAGGACCTGAAGTCGTACGTATATTCACGCCCATTTCATTCGCGATAATGGTTGCGAGTGTGGTTTTACCAAGCCCTGGAGGACCGTATAAAAGTACATGATCAAGCGTTTCGCTTCTGAGCTTAGCGGCCTCAATAAAAACTTTCAGATTTTCTTTTACTTTATCCTGACCGATGTATTGGGAAAGTGTTTGAGGCCTTAAACTCAGCTCAATGGCACCTTCATCTAACTCGGCTTCACTGGATACAAGACGTTCATCCATGTCTTATCACCTTACTTTAATAGCTTTTGCAAAGCTTTTTTCACATACTGATCGGTTGTTAAATCTTCCTCCATTAAGGACGGAACCACTTTATTAATTTCACGTTCAGCATAGCCTAGAACTTTAAGGGCTTCAAGCGCTTCGTTAAGCGCTCTTGAAGTCGTCTCTTTTTGCTCGTATTTCTCATGTGTAAAAAGATCCGGAGCAAGCTCTCCTGCGACGTCTGCAAGTTTTCCTTTAAGATCAAGAATAATCTGCCTTGCTGTTTTTTTGCCAACACCGGGAAACTTGATAAGAAACTTCTCGTCTTCATTTTCAATGGCTCCGACTACTTGTGACGGATTCCCTGAAGCAAGAATGGCGAGCGCTCCTTTTGGCCCGATTCCTGTTACATTTAGCAGTTTCATAAATAAAGCTTTTTCTTCTCTTGTATGAAAACCATATAAAGCGAGGATATCTTCTCTGACGTGCTGATATGTATAAATCGTCACTTCCGCGGAACGATTTCGCTGATAGCTGAATGGATTAGGAGTGTGTATCTGATACCCGATGCCACCGTGGTCAATGACAACGTATTCGGGAGTGACAAAATCAATATAGCCTTTTATATATTCGATCAAAACATTATTCACCTCTTCACAACTGTACCTCATTGTATCATAATTCGTTCATCTGCCTGTAGTAATAATCATTAAAAATTAGAAAAAGCCAGCGCTTTTGCACTAGCTTTCACTATTTCACATCTGCTGGAGAGGAATAAGCTTTATAAGATTCGATGACCTGCAAATATTGATCTTTTGATTGGATGCGTATGCCTTGGCGCAGTTCATCTTGCTTTCGGGTTTCCAGCTTCCTGACATCAATCTGAAAAAAGGATTGAATAATTTCCGAGGCATCATCAGGCTTTCCGTTAAAAATAGAAAAGACACCTTCTGATGAAATGCCAAAATACCCGTTCGCTTTAAGTAATGGGGAAATATCATCTACTTCTTTTTGGAAAATCATTTGTTTATCGTCCTGATCAATTAACTGCCAATCCTCATATTTAGCCCAGAAATCTTCCATTGCCAAAATGGTTTCTGTCTTTACTTCTTCACTGATTTCGCCATCAAGATAGATTCGTTCCAAAACAACTGTAACGGTTAATGGACCGCTTACCTCATAGACTTCATTTTCCTTTTCAGAAACATTCTCAGATGCCTTGGGTTCTTTTTCATTCAAAGAAGGAATTATGAAAAGCCATGTGACTATGACGCAGGCAATGGCACTAATCAGTAAACGTTTAGACGACATCATTACATACACCCCAAATCATGAGCTATTTACCTTTAAGGCAAGAATAAAAGCGCAGGCGCCTTGGTCAGCTCGCGAAGAATATAGGAATTGACCAGGGTTAATTGACTCATTCAAGATCAATTGTCAATTAACCGGAGAAGGCGCTTTTTGCCTTCTCCTGAGCAATTGTCTTTTTCATAGTGAGCTAGGCGCCGCAGCTGGACGCAGATAACTTTTTTTCATTATCCACAACCTAATGACTTTTATAATTTCCTATAAAAGAAAAAACTTCTATTCGTCATTTCTAGTTTGACCAAATTTAGAAGTTTTAACCACTCATGATTTTTGTTTTAAAGTACTTGTTTTCCTGTTTTTATTTGAAACTTCATACTGATTACTTAACCATCAAAAAACAGGGGTCTCCCCCTGTTTTCAGTTATCTTGCCTGCTGAAATGGCTCTCTCATGATATTGCCCATATCATCAAAAAGGTCTCTGATATCGGTATCAATTGTTTTTTTCGGCTGGCCGTTCTCAATGTTGTCATTAATAGTTCTTACACGTGTAAATGTGCCTTCATCCGTGACAACTTGAACTTCTTTACCTTTAGCTAACGGTTTTACAGCATTTAAAACTGCATTTTTAACGTTTTTGTCGTTTTTATCATCCGTATCAATGGCTACAAGCAGTTGATCTCCATTTACAATCGTACGAACATCATCAACGTTTTTGACGTCAGAAGCTTTTTCAGAAACTTTTTTCGCCAGTGATTCTTCTTGGTCATTATAATAGTTCACTTTTCTTGCCTGACCGTGATAATTCTCATCAGATCTGCTGAACCGATTATCCTTTTCAAGCATGCCATCTTCGTTTGAAAGAGGAACAGTCGGATTGTCCATTCTGCCATTATGAAACGCATCATCACGGTTATTCACGTTCGTGAAGTAGTTATCATTCATGTCCCCTTCCATCATTTCTGTTAGAGGACCATCGTTGTCAACACCATTATCATTGTTGTTGCGGTGTTCATCTGAATAATAACCAATTGGTCTTGCTGAGTCGTCATATCTGGTATCAAGCGCACCTTCATTGGCATTGTTATTGCAGCCCGCAAGGCCTGCAGTTACTAATGCAATCGCTGCAAATGCAGAAACTTTATTCCTCAATATAAAAACCCCCTGATTTTCCTATTGCGAGCAAGTTCCGCTCTTGTATAGGTTGCACGTTCAGGGGAGCAATATATCTGTTAGTTAACGGTAAGTTCTTAAAATAATGGACAGACTAAATAAGAGAAGTTGAATATTTCTTTTTTTAATAAAAAAGCTGTTCGCATTTAGTGTTGTTTTGCGTTTAGTTGTTTCACACTCCCAAAGTTCTCGGTCGTGCTATTTTCCTCTAGTTTCAATATACACAAATATGCTGAATCCCGTAAATACTGTAAAAAATCCAAAACTCGATTTTTCACTTACTAGCTTAAGCAACAATGTTTACGAAAAGAACCAATAAAAAAGAGACGAACAGCCTGCCTCGTCTCTTACCGCTTCTCTCAATCGTCATCGTCTTCTTCATCAAACCGCGGCATTTCAAACTGGCCTCCTTGAGGCTGGCCCCCAAACTGACCTGGCATTCCTCCAAATTGGCCACCCTGACCAAATTGCTGACCTGGCATCCCGCCATACTGACCTCCCTGACCAAATTGCTGACCTGGCATTCCTCCATATTGACCGCCTTGATCAAATGGCTGACCTGGCATCCCGCCATACTGACCTCCCTGACCAAATTGCTGACCTGGCATTCCTCCATATTGACCGCCTTGATCAAAAGGCTGCCCATGCATTCCCATTCCGCCGCCTTGGAATGGCTGTGCTCCGAATCCAGGTCCCATAAATCCTGGACCCTGCTGAGGAAATCCTTGGCCAAATCCAGGTTCAGGCCCTCCGCATCCGCAATCTTTTTTATGGTGCATGACAGGACTTAATCCAGGCTGCTGATTTTCCATTCCCGGGTCCATCGCTCCTGCTACTCCTTGCGGCATATTTGGCCACCCTGCATAAGCACCTTGCACTTGAGGGTAGAACCCGGGGCCTGGCATTGGAGGAGACATTGGGAAGCATCCCGGTGGATAGCCATATCCGGGAAAACCAAACCCAGGGCCGCCTCCAAATCCAGGTCCGCCATATCCTGGTCCACCGAATCCCGGACCTCCATAGCCCGGACCTCCATAGCCTTGCTGTCCGCCATATGGCATCTGCTGGGGCATATAAGCTCCCATTACTTCATCATCGTCATCATCATCAAAAGGCATTTGCTGAAAGGGCTGCTGCGGCATTCCCTGCATTCCTGGCATAACACCATATGGAGCTGGCATTCCCCATGGCTGTTGCGGATAGCCAAATCCAGGACCTGGCATTACAGGAGAAACAGGATAACAGTCGTCCTGACCCTGCCACCCAGGACCTTGATCCTCGGCACCTGCAACCTCATTTCCATTTTGGTACGGCGCTTGCCCTGGGAAAGGAAGAGATCCTTGGAACGCTCCTTGTACACCTTGCTGCGGCATGTTTGGCTTATTCTCCATGTGCTGTAATGCCTCCTCTTTATTAGCAGGTGAAATAAATTTCGGCTTTTCAACTGGTTTTTCTTTCGGCATTTCAATCGGTTTTTCCTTCATCTTTTCCATTGGTTTTTCTACGGGTTTCATCATTTCCGGCAGCACATTTGATGGCTTAGGCGGAAGCTGCGGCTGTGGAGCCTGCGGCATCATCGCCATATTCAGCATATAATAGTTATTAATGTCGAGCTCTGGATATACTGGCTGCTTAATATTTGGAACCGGGGGTACGTATGGAACAGATGGTTTCTCCTTCGGAACTTCTTTAGGTTTCGTGTCTGCAACTTCCATCACCTGTTTCGGCTTTTCTTTAGCAAAAGGATGCTCTGATTTCGGCATTTCCTTTTTACCAGAGAAATTGAGCTTTGTCTCATTTTTCACAGGAACTCCGCCACTTGGGACTTTTATCTTCATTCCTGGCATGATTAAATCAGGGTTGCTTAGTTGAGAGTTCATTTTTTTCAATTCTTCAAAATCTACTCCATATTTTTTGGCAATTTTCCAAAGCGTATCGCCTTTTTGAACAATGTGGATTTTCAACTTTTCCCCCTCCTATGCTTGAAACTTTATCGCATATGATTAGCAGGCAATTATGCCATTCTTCTTCATCACAACTTATGCTTAAGAAGACAAATATATGTTTAATGGCTAATAAAAAAACTGACAAACATAAGATCAAAGCAAGCAAGGATATTACTTGATTCATCTTATTTTGTCAGTTCAGCCTTATACGTTTGCAAGCATTCTATCCAGTGCCAAAACAGCTTGTGCTGTTGTTTCGGGATCAACTTTTATTGGATTAATTATTTTGCCTTCTTCAAGACCTTCAAGCGCCCATAATAAATGAGGGAGATCGATTCGATTCATCGTTAAGCATGGGCACATAAATGGATTGAGCGAGACAATTTCTTTGTCAGGATTCTGTTCAATGATCCTTTTCACCAGATTCATCTCGGTCCCAATCGCCCATTTGCTTCCAGCTTCTGCAGCTTCAATAGCATCAATAATATACTTTGTAGAACCAGCCAAATCGCTGACAGCAACAACTTCCCGACTGCATTCAGGATGTACGATGATTTTCATGTCAGGCTTCGTTTTCCGCAAATGTTCTACATTCTCTACAGTGAACTTTTCGTGAACAGAACAATGGCCTTTCCACAAAATAACAATTATATCTTCCGGATTCCCATCATATTCCAGTTCGTTTGTGATTGGATTCCAAATCGCCATTTTTTCAAGAGGTACCCCTAAATTAAAAGCAGTATTCCGTCCTAAGTGCTGATCTGGCAAAAATAGTATCCTCTGTTTTTGTTCAAACGACCAGTGCAGCATTTTCTCTGCATTTGAGGAGGTAACAGTAGCACCGCCATTTTTTCCAACAAAAGCTTTAATAGCTGCTGTTGAGTTAACATATGTTAATGGCAAAATGGTATCCCCAAACATCTTCTGCAGTTTTGTCCATGCCCGTTCTGTCTGTTCAATATCAGCCATATCCGCCATGGAACAGCCTGCTCTCATATCAGGCAGGATTACCTTTTGCTGACCGGTTGTCAGCATGTCAGCTGTTTCAGCCATGAAATGCACGCCGCAAAAGACGATAAATTCTGCTTCTTTATTAACGGCCGCCGCCTGAGCCAATTGCAGTGAATCTCCTGTAACATCTGCAAATTGCACAACCTCATCTTTTTGATAATGATGGCCCGGAATCAGCAGGCGTTTTCCAAATTTTTCTTTTATCTTTTTTACTCTCTCTATCATTTCTTCCTCTGGCAGCTCTTTATAATGAGGGGGCATTTTTTCATTTGTCTCAAATTGAAGCATCTCTAATACGTTCATCTATTATCCTCCTTATTCAACATTCATGCTAAGATCAAGTGATTTCACAGAATGAGTCAGCATTCCGAGTGAAATAAAATCCACACCTGTATCGCGGTACTGAGCCAGATTTTGAAGTGTGATTCCTCCAGAGGCTTCAGTAATAATGGACCCCGGTGTAAGGCGCACAAAAGCTGCAGTTTCTTCAGGTGTCCGATTATCAAACATAATGATGTCTGCTTTTGCTTCGATTGCTTCCAGCAGCTGTTCCTCGGATTCAATTTCGACTTCAACTTTGATCATATGCCCAGCCTGTTCCCGAACTTTTCTCACTGCATCAAAAATCGAGCCGCAGCTTGTGATGTGATTATCTTTCAGCATGATACCGTCGTATAAGCCAAATCTGTGGTTGAACCCGCCTCCGCACCGAACTGCATATTTCTCAATCATTCTCAGCCCTGGTGTTGTTTTACGGGTATCACAAATTTTTGTATGAGATGAATTGAGGCATATAACTGCCTGATTGGTTAAAGTTGCAATTCCGCTCATGCGCTGCAGTAAGTTTAATACAACCCTTTCCCCTGTCAAAAGCGAAGAAATCGGCCCTTCAATGATAGCTGTATTTTCACCTTTGCATATCTGATCACCATCTTGCTTCAACAGCTTAACCGTTACACGCTGATCTAGAATGCCATACCCGGTTCTGACAATATCAGCACCAGCAAAGATCCCGTCTTCTTTTGCTGTAATAATCGCTCTTCCATATTGTTCATTTGAAAAGACAATTGAGCTAGTCGCGTCATGATCTCCAATGTCTTCAATAAAAAAGGATTGGAGCTGTTCTTTAAGTTTAAGTGTATTCAATTTCCATCACCCCTGAACGATTCTGTAAATTAGACTGGATATCATCTTTAGAAAGCAGGATCTTCTTCTTGAGCCATAGCCTGTCATCTTTATGAGGATAATCTGTACGAAAATGGCCTCCCCTGCTTTCAGTTCTTCTTAATGCAGAGATGACAATAAGCCAGCCAGCGGTCATCATATTTATTTTTTCAACCTCAGAGTTTGTGAAATCATTCACATTAATATCCCAAAAAGAGATAGGCTGTAAAAATTTCTCAAACCAGTTTTTTGTATGGATCAGCCCTGCTTCAGAACGTTCAATGGCAGCATAGTTCGTCATCATCCATTGTATTTCTTGTTTCGAAGGCAGGATGAATTCTGATGTGCTAAATCGACCTGACAATTCTTCATGTTCAGTAACTGTAAAATCAGAAGAATTTAAAATGTGGATTCCAAGACGGCTGCCGAATACCAATCCCTCCAATAAGGAATTGCTTGCAAGCCGATTGGCTCCATGTACGCCAGTACAAGCTGCTTCTCCAATGGCGAATAAATGTCTGATGGAGGTTTTTCCAACAAGATCTGTTTTAATGCCGCCCATTAAAAAATGCATACCTGGTGATACAGGAATCAAACCTTCTTTTAAACAAACACCATGCTTTTTGCACATGGCTGAAATCGTAGGAAAGCGGCTTTCAAAGTTCTGAATGGACGTAATATTAAGGAAGACACAATGGCCATTTTTCATTTGAGAAAAGATCGTTCTTGCGACAATGTCTCTAGGTGCAAGATCTCCAAATGCATGCACCCCTTCCATAAAGGCATCCCCATCCTCATTTTGAAGAAAGGCTCCTTCTCCTCTGACAGCCTCTGAAATAAGGCCTACACATTCCCCGTCAATCAGCAGCATGGTTGGATGAAACTGAGTAAATTCCATATCTGTCAGGATCGCTCCAGCACGAAATGCCATCGCCAGTCCGTCACCCGTTATTGCGTTAGAATTGGAAGTATGCAAGTAAAGACCGCCGCAGCCGCCTGCAGCAAGAACCGTTTGCTGTGCCAAATGGGTTTGAATGTCACCAGTCGAATTTCTCGTGTACACACCTTTGCATGTTCCATCAGAAATGATGAGATCCAGTGCCATTTCATCTTCAATAATCTCTACATTATGATTTAGCTGAGAGAGTAAAAAGTGAATAACCGCTTTACCCGTTGCATCTCCTCCTGCATGCAAAATCCTGCTGAATCTGTGTGCACCTTCCTGACCAAAAAGCAAATTCCCTTCTGGATCCTGGTCAAAAGAAAAACCGCTCCGGATTAGTGCAAGCACTTCTTCTGCTCCTTGCTTTACAAGCAATTCAGCCGCGTTTGAATCATTATGATGGCACCCTGCTTCAATTGTGTCTTCGAAATGACCTTGCCAGCTGTCATTTGTGTCAATTGCTGCTGCAATGCCGCCTTGAGCAAGCATTGAATTGCTGTCGTATTTATTAGATTTAGAAAGAATCGTTACCTTTTTGGAAAATTGAAGCTGAAAGGCAGCAGATAGCGCCGCAATTCCGCTTCCGATAATAATAACGTCAGCTTGAGGCACAAAAAAACCCCCTATACTTTACAAGTGTCTTGACACCTATATTTACACAAAACTAAAATAATGACAAGAGGTTTTTTGATTGATTCTTTTGATTCTTTACCTTTTTCGCGTTATAAAAAATTCAGCCGATCTAAAAGGACGAAACCCAGATGATAGACGTAGATAAGCCTTTCTACGAAAAACAACAAACAGTCTTTTGATTTGAGAGGAGATCAGAATGTGATTTATTTAGATTACGCTTCAACAGCACCTATCAGCGATGAAGCTCTCCATGTTTTCGTTCAGGCTTCAAAACAAGCATTCGCGAACAGCAACAGTCTGCATGATGAAGGAGACCATGCGAGAACGATTTTAGAAGCGTGCCGCAAACAGCTTGCAGAGTTAATTGGGGGCTATCCTTCAGGTATTTATTTTACTGGAGGAGGGAGCGAATCCAATGTGCTTGCTATTGAGATGCTGCTTAAAAATTCACCAAAGCATAAAAATCATATCGTTGCATCAGCAATGGAGCATTCTTCAATCTATAACTATCTGAAATCCCTTGAGCATACGGGATATGAGATTACTTTTTTATTGCCTGACAAACATGGTAAACTGCATGTAGATACAATAAGGAGTTCTCTAAACAATCGAACTGCCCTTGTGTCCATCCAGCATGCCAATTCTGAAATTGGCTGTATCCAAAATGTGAAGGAAATCGGGCATTTATTACATGATAAATCGATTTATTTTCATAGCGATTGTGTTCAGTCGTTCGGAAAAATACCAATAGAAGCAGAGTTATGGAAAGCGGATGCGATTTCTCTTTCCAGTCATAAAGTGTATGGCCCTAAAGGTGTAGGCAGTCTTTATTTAAATTCCTGTGTTAATTGGCAGCCAGTCATACCTGGAGGCACACATGAAAATGGCGTTAGGGCAGGCACAGTGAATGTACCCGGCATCGCAGCATTTGTTGCTGCAGCTAAAACCCAATGTACGGTCATGCAGGAGGAGAACATCAGGCTGGAATCCTTAAAACATGCTTTCTTTGCTAAACTTGAAGCATATCGTGAACACGTGCACATTATTAATAAGGATATAGAAAATCAATTGCCAACGATCATTGGGCTGATCGTGCGCGGTATTGAAGGACAATATATGCTGCTTGAAAGCAATCGCCGCGGAGTCGCTATATCAACAGGGACAGCCTGTCAAATTGGGATGCAGACACCTTCAAAAGCATTATTGTCAACAGGACTGACAAAAGACGAAGCCTTGCAGTATATTCGCATTTCAACAGGAAAACAGACAAATGCCGCTGACCTTGATGCAATGGCGGAGATAATCGGGAAAGCAATAAAAGAGAGATATTCTGAAAGGACGGAAAGTCTTCATGAATGAAGGTAAAATTCTTGGAAATGAACGAAGAGAATTAATATTAAATTGGCTGAAGCAATCGAATTCGCCAATTAAAGGGAGCGAAATGGCAAAGAGAACAAATGTCAGCAGACAAGTAATTGTTCAAGATATTTCTTTGTTAAAAGCACATAATGAACCGATTCTGGCAACGAGCCAGGGCTATGTTTACATGAAACAGGAAAATGATGAGCTCCCCACATTTAAGCGTATCATCGCAAGCAGCCACACTCCATCCGCAGCTGCAGAAGAGCTGAATCTTATTGTTGATTACGGCGTGACCGTAAAGGATGTGATGGTTGAACATCCCGTCTACGGTGAATTGACGGCGTCTATTATGGTGAGCAACCGGAAGGAAGTAAGGGATTTCATCGCTAAAATTGAAGAAACAAAAGCAACCTATTTATCTCAGCTGACGGAAGGCCTGCATTTACATACATTAGTAGCTGACCGCGAAAAAAAATTAGAAGAAGTGTGCGCTGCTCTTAAGACTGCAGGATTCCTTGTTGATGAGGAGGATTGAATGCACAGGCAAAACCGGCTCGCAATCTGCGAGCCGGTATCATTTATATGGAATAAGCGCCATATGTTCCAAGAATTCTGACACTGCAGCCCAAGGCTTCAAGCTCTGCCATCGCTCCAGGAATCAGGACATCATCCATTTTCATATCAATATCGATGATAAAGAAGTAGTTTCCGAGGCCCGTTTTCATTGGTCTTGACTCGATTTTGGATAAATTGAGCTTTCTCCATGAAAAAGCGGATAGTACTTGATGAAGAGCACCAGATTGATCAGAAGGCAGTGTAATCATGAGCGTTGTTTTATCTGTGATCTTATTGTCTGTTTTCGGTTTAATGAGTGTATGCTGGTTCGGATGCAGCACTGCAAAACGAGTATGATTATGTGTGTAATCATGAATATTTTTACGGACAATTTCAAGCCCATATTCGTTTGCAGCTAATTCATTTGCTATAACCGCTATATTTTCTTTTGGCTTCTGCTGTATGTATTTTGCAGCTGCACCAGTTGAAGTAGCGTACTCGTACTTTGCCTTTGGCAGCTGCTGACGAAGAAATTTGTGACATTGTGCAATGGCATGAGAATGAGAATAGACTCTCTCAACATCTTCCCATTCGTTTGCGCGTGATGGATGGACCATTAAATGCTGCTGAATAGGCGCTGTAATTTCCCCGATGATTGCAAGCGGCTGTTCATGAACCAAATAATCTATCGTCAGGTTAACCGATCCTTCTAATGCATTTTCAAGCGGGACAACGGCAACATCAATGGTACCCTCTGCAACAGCATCCATACACTGCGGAATCGTCAAAAACGGAACATGCTCTGCGTGATCGTCAAAAAACTTTGTAACGGCAAGGTGTGTAAAGGTTGCCGCCGGACCTAAATAACCAACTCTATAAGACATAAGAAATCCTCTCCCCTAAGCTCCTGATCCTAATATCTCTACTTTCTCTACAAATTCAAGCCGTTTAAGCTTTGCCATAACGGTGTTAATATCTTCTTTCATTCCATTTGTGTTCAGTGATAGCGTGACATTGGCGCGGCCCTGAAGCGGAATTGTCTGATGAATGGTCAGAACATTGCACCCGGCTGTTGCAACGACAGCAAGCAGCTGTGATAATGTGCCTGATCGATCCTCAAGGTGAAAAAAGAGGGTGATAATCCGTTCGTTTACCATCGTATGAAATGGAAAAACAGCATCACGGTATTTATAATAAGCGCTTCTGCTCATGTCTACACGCTGAACGGCTTCGGCAACAGAATCTGCTTTTTTGCGCTCAATCAGCTTTTTGACTTCAAGCGTTTTCCTCATTGCCTCCGGCAGGACATCTTCCCTTACTAAAAAAAAGGTTTCTTCTTTCATAACCTGCTCCTTTTCTCTATCTGCCTGTGAAAAAAGAAGAGCGGCTTAAGCTCTTCTTTTTAGGCTACTCAATAAATTCAAATTCGAATTCAAGCAATCGCACGATATCCCCGTCTTTTGCACCTTTTTGACGAAGGGCTTCGTCGACACCCATTCCGCGGAGCTGTCTTGAGAAACGGCGAATCGATTCCTCACGCAGGAAGTTCGTCATCTTAAAGAGATATTCTACTTTCTCTCCAGATACGACAAATGTTCCATCACTGTCACGGGTAATTTCAAATTCTGCAGCTTCTTTATCGAATTTATAAAGAACGCGGTGATCGGAAAGATCTTCTTCCTCATATAGCGGGAATTCAGGTGTCTTTTCGATCGTATTCATAATTTCAAACAAGAGATCACGTACACCTTCACGCGTTACAGCTGAAATAGGGAAGATTGGAAGATCGTCCTCAAGCTTCTCTTTAAAAGCTGCCAGATTATCTTGTGATTCCGGCATGTCCATTTTGTTTGCAACAATGATTTGCGGTCTTTCAGTAAGTCGTAAATTATATTCTTTCAGTTCTTCGTTAATTGTTAGGTAGTCCTCGTAAGGATCACGTCCTTCACCGCTGGACATATCAATCACGTGAACGATAACACGTGTTCTTTCAATGTGGCGGAGGAATTGATGACCAAGTCCAACACCTTCATGTGCACCTTCAATCAAACCAGGCAAATCTGCCATAACAAAGCTGCGGCCATCACCAGTTTCAACAACACCAAGGTTTGGCACTAGCGTTGTAAAGTGATATTCGGCAATTTTTGGTCTTGCTGAGCTTACAACAGACAGCAAAGTTGATTTCCCAACACTCGGGAAGCCAACTAAACCAACATCTGCAAGCAGCTTTAGTTCCATGATGATATTGCGTTCTTGCCCTGGCTCACCATTTTCAGATAGCTCGGGAGCAGGGTTTGAAGGTGTTGCAAACCGGCTGTTCCCGCGTCCTCCGCGTCCGCCTTTTGCGATAACCGCCTGCTGGCCGTGTTCTGTTAAATCAGCAATAACAGCTCTTGTTTCTTCATCCATAACCACTGTTCCCGGCGGGACTTTAACAATCATTGGCGTTGCATTTCTGCCATGCTGATTTTTTGACATCCCGTGCTGTCCGCGGTCTGCTTTAAAATGACGCTGATAACGGAAATCCATTAATGTGCGCAGTCCTTCTTCTACTTCGAAAATAACATCTGCACCTTTACCGCCATCTCCGCCGGCAGGTCCGCCCTTTGGAACATATTTCTCACGGCGAAACGCAACAAGTCCGTTTCCGCCGTCGCCGCCTTTTACATATATTTTCACCTGATCTATAAACATGGTAATCCTCCGCTCCAAGCCAATTATGTAACTCCGACCGTAACGGTCAGTTCATCCGGGGATAGTTCATAATGCATGACTGACACTTGATTGCTTTCATTTGATTTCAGCCAATTCAGTAATATTGCTTTCTCTGTTATTATGCCTTTAAAATCAAAAAAGAATCGAACTTGTCCTTTATTGGCTTCTGTTTCAATTGTAATACTGATATGATTCTCTGAACATCTGTCAACCGATTCATCAAGAATTTGAAAAAATTGTCTGCACCAGTCGGTTACCTGAAGGTCATAGTGTGACAAGTCTTCAATGGAACCCAGCACTTCATACTCCAATGAATAATGATGCCTATTCCAATTAAACGTCATTAACAGACTTGCAAACGAAAGCATTTTTAAGTTGCACAGCTTTGATTCACTTTGTGCCTCAATGACGATTTCTTCGATAATCTGCTGGACGCGATCGTGTCTATTTAATGATAAATTTCCTTTTATTAATTGCAGCTTATTCATCCAATCGTGACGTGAATGACTTAACACATCGACAATATTCCACTCTTCATTTGTTTTTTTCATTTCGGCACTCCTACTCCCTTTTTTCTCTATTCTTTTTCTCTAGGAGCTTTAAGTCTTGGAAACTGAATGTCGTACTAAATTATAACAAACTATTTAGGGGAAAATAAGTGCAATTTGAAAAAAGCAAGAGGAAATCAAGGTTTCGGGGAGATTTTAGGGAATAAGAACAAACGCGGATAGCGCCTAATCAGTCCATGGAGAAAATAGGAATGGCCGAGATTCTTTTCACATTGATTATTCATGTGTTTAATCGTCCGAGGTTAATTACCACGTTAAATGTCAAAAGTCACTTAACCCGAAGGATGCGCTCTTACCTTCTTCTTACCCATTAATATCCACAGCTGAAAATTGTTCCTGTAAATGAAGAAAAACTCTAACCAGAGGCTAGAGTTTTCCTAAAAGAATTATGCTTCTTGTGCTACAGGATATACGCTAACTTTTTTACGGTCACGTCCGAAACGCTCGAAACGTACAACTCCGTCCACTTTCGCGAAAAGAGTGTCGTCACCGCCGCGGCCAACGTTTTCACCTGGGTAAATTTTCGTTCCGCGTTGACGGAAAAGGATAGAACCACCGCTTACGAATTCGCCATCCGCACTTTTAGCACCAAGGCGCTTAGAGATTGAATCACGACCGTTCTTAGTAGAACCTACTCCTTTTTTAGAAGCGAAGAACTGAAGATCTAAACTTAAAAACATTCTAGTCCACCTCCTGCTGATTGTTATTTATCGTAATTTTTATGAAATGTCCATAGTTCAATTCAATTGACTGAAGCGATACGAGCATGCCTTCAAGCAGCAGCTGAGCCTGTTCGCCCGCTTTCTGCCCGAGTTCATGAGGCAGCTGAAACGAAAGAAATCCTCCGTCTCCTCCCTGTTCAACAATCGGCGTTATGCCTGTTAACTTATGTATCGCATTAACAGCGCCAAATACGACAGCAGATGCTCCGGCACAGACAATATCTTTTCCATGTACATCGAAATCGGCATGTCCAGATAATGTAAAGGATTCAATTAAACCGCCGCTTGAGCGGTTAATGACTGCTTTTATCATCTTAAAAGGCCTTAAGCGTTGATTGCGTCAATAACAAGTTTCGTGTATGGTTGACGATGACCTTGTTTTTTGCGGTAGTTTTTCTTAGCTTTGTATTTGAATACAGTGATCTTTTTAGCGCGTCCTTGTTTTTCAACTTTCGCTGTAACAGTCGCACCATCAACGATCGGGCTACCAACTTTCACGTCATCTCCGCCAATGAATAAAACTCTGTCAAAAGTAACAGTGTCGCCTTGTTCACCAGCAAGCTTTTCAACGTAGATCGCTTGACCAGCTTCTACTTTGATTTGTTTTCCACCAGTTTCAATAATTGCGTACATTCCTATGCACCTCCTAATTAAACTCAGACTCGCCAGCAAACAGGTGATCCGGAGCAATCCGAAAAGCTTTGTACCTGCATCTGTGCGGTTGTAGCACGGGTGCTACAATCAATAACATAACAATACTATCAAAATAGGCCTATGTATGTCAATTATATTTTATCTTTATTTTTCATGAGCGCTCTAATGATTTCACGATCGCCAAGCTGAACAATTTTATATCGATCGATCCATTCCGTATTTACCTTCAGAAAAATCTCAAAGTGCAGAACCTGTTCTAAACGCTTGAGATGAACATCATTTTTGCCTCTGAATGCTTCTGCTGCCTCATAAGGCAGTTCAATTAATGCAGCTTCATGCTCCATAAATTGAAGTTCCCACAGTTCTCTTTCTAATTTAAACGCCACCGTATCAGGCGACAGCACTTGTCCTGTTCCGCTGCAAACGGGGCAATGGCGCATTATTCGGGATGCTAAATCTGGCCGCACCCTCTTTCGCGTCATTTGAAAAATATTCATTTGGGTAAATCCGATCATTCTCGATTGAACACGATCCCTTTTTGCTTCTTGCAGCATTTCCTTCAATACAGCTTGCTTGTCTTCATGATGATTCATATCAATAAAATCAATGATAATCATTCCGCTTAAATCACGCAGTCTGATCTGCCTTGCAGCCTCTCGTGCTGCTTCGATATTTGTTTTCAGCACAGTCTCACGCAAAGATGACTTACCTGAGAATTTCCCTGTATTCACATCGATTGCCGTTAACGCTTCCGTTTGATGTATCACTAGATAGGCCCCGTTTTTCAGCCAGACAATCCGTTTCAGCGCTTTATCGATTTCATGTTCAATTTTATAAGCATCAAAAATAGACAGTTTTGACTGATGAAAATGCACTTCCGTATTTTCATATCGGCTTTTTAAATCTTGAGTAAGCTCGAGATCATCGCAAATGATTTTCTGAATCGTTGCCGGATCAATTTCCCTCAGAATCCGGTCGAAGAAGGGTGTGCCTTCAGTTAAAAGGGCGGGAGCCTTTATTTGTGTATTCTCCAGCAGATCCTCGTATTTTTTCTTTAAATATTGATATTCTTTATAAAGCGTGGCTTCTGCCTGTCCATTAGCGGCGGTACGGAAGACAAGACCTTCGTTATCCCCGCAAAAATGAGTGCCAAGCGTTTGGAGGCGTTCCCTTTCATCAGGATTCTCAATTTTTTTGGATACAGCAATATAGCCAGAAGTCGGCATATAGACAAGATACTGTCCGCCAAATTCAAGATTTGCTGTCAGCTTTGGCCCTTTGTGTTCTGTTGCTTCTTTTGCAACCTGCACAAAAAGCTGCTGACCTTCGTGCAGGCTGCCTGCTTTTAATATGGCAGGCAAATCATTCATTGAAAGATAGCCATTCTTCTCTTGTCCGATATCGATAAAGGCGGCCTGCATCCCCTGCAGGAAATTCAAAACACGGCCCGCATAAATGCTGCCGGCCGTTTCATTTATATGATGAACGTGAATCTCTTGAACGACTTCATCTTCAAGCAGTACACAGCGATTTTGCCCGCCTTTTGCATTTAATACTAACGTACGCAATGGTAATCCTTCTTTCTTTAAGGCTCTTTCTTATTTTTTCAACTCGTATAATAATATTTTTTATTTACTCATTTTATCAAAATTACGTCAATAATCATAATTCAATTCCCCTACTGTCGATTGAGTTCTTTTATCAGCGAAAAAGGCATGAAGAAGTTCATTCTCATCCAGTTCAAACAGCTTCTTCCCATTGCGTTCAACAATAATCGGGTGCTTGCATCCTCTTCTGAATTTCAGCAGTGTTTGAAAAATGGGTTCCCCCTCATCCACGACAATTGGCATTAATGTCGCGGGATCCTGCTGATTTCCATAATACCTTTCCAGCAAAAATCTCATGCTTACATAACTGCGATGCTTATGCTCCATATATAAAGAATAAATAAGAAAACCCGCTATCACCCATACGTTCAGCTGCTGCGGAAATAATATTAAAAAAACAAGAAGATAAAGCGCCAGACATAGTGCTGACACCATCAGCATGGCCCTATGTGCATCCTGATAGGGCCGTGTCATGGATACAAATAGAAAAAGCAGCTTTCCCCCATCCAGGGGCCATATCGGCAGAAGATTGAACAAAAGAATCATGCCATTATAAAAGGTGAAAAGCTGATATGTTTCGTAACTGAGCAAGCCGAAAAACTGAAGTAGAAAAGCCGCCCCCTGAAGCCAGATATGCTGAAAGGGCCCGGCGAGAATCGTCAAAAGTTCTTCTTTCAAAGGACGGTTGCCGTGCTCATCCACTTCTGCAACTCCTCCAAAAGGCAATAGAACGATTGACTTCAGACGCCAGTTGAAATGTTTCGCTGTCATTGCATGTCCGAGCTCATGAACGAATACAATGAAGAGCAAGATCAGCAGTGACTTAAAATGAGCGGTCATAACGGAAATCCCCATGATCAGCCAAAGGATTGGATGAAAATGAATGTGAAGAAAGACAGATAAATATTTAGTCAAAGGATATCACCTGAATCGGGTCAATAAATTGATCTCCCTTTTTAATCGCAAAATAATACGTTCCTTTTTGATCTTTATCCGTTTTGATTTTGCCGACTGCTGTTCCGCTTTCTACAAAATCGTAAAGCGACACTTCTGCCTTTTCTAAATTCCCGTACCAGCTTTTCGTTGTATCGTCATGAAGAACAACAACCGTCAATCCAGAGTCTTCTTTCTCTCCAATCTCAACAACCGTTCCTTCGTTCATAACTTCAACAAGATCGCTGCTCGTTTCAACCATTACGCCCTGTCCATTATCTTCAAACGTCTCAAGCACTTTTCCGGAAGCAGGTGCTGTAAATACTTTTTCCTCAGCAGGAGCCTGCTGATCGGGCGTTTTAATTAATGAGAGCGGATCACCAAACTGGTCACCGTACCATTTTGAAATCATTGCGAATTGAAAATCCTCTTCAAACGTACTGGAAACCACTTGCTGAACTTTTTCAAACGGCGGGGAATCATTCTTAAATACAATGGCTGAAACAAGGACTAAACAAGCCCCGATGAGCAGCTTAAACATAAACACATCAGGCTTAAATAATGGATGAGACCCGCCTCCTCCACCACCGCCAGCCTCATACGAGTGGAAATCTCCTCCTCCAAATTTCTCTTCATCTGTGAATGATAGATTGGGCAGCTGTTTCTGAGGCTTAATCCTCTCAGTCTCCAAACTGCGGTCCCGTTTCCTTTTAGCCATTCTCTTGCGCAAATCATCCGCTCGATTACCCATTGCCACACCCATCCCCTCATGTCACATTTATTCAATTTTATGCCTTGTCCGAACGGAATATGACAAGCTTGGAGGGTCAGAATAGAAGTGAATTTTTTTAATTCGTTGTGTAATTAAAAGATTCATCTTAGAAAATGGGTTTTGAGAAAAAAGCAGCCGAAAAAAAACAATCTCCTAAACTCAGAGATTGCTTTTCTCACACTAATCTATACTCTTACGCCAAAAAAGCGTTTTATTTTCGTAAAGACTCCAGTATTAGGATCTTCTAATGATTGCAGCGGAATGGATTCGCCCAGAATGCGGCGGGCAATGTTCCGATATGCAATAGAAGCGCGGTTGTTTGAATCCATTGCAATCGGCTCTCCATTGTTAGAAGCTTTAATCACATCATCGTCATCCGCGACGATGCCGATTAAATCAATAGAAAGATGGGTAACGATTTCATCTACATCGAGCATGTCCCCATTTTTAACTAAATGGTTGCGGATTCGATTGATGACAAGCTTTGGCGGCTCAATGCTTTCTTCTTTTTCAAGCAAGCCGATAATACGGTCTGCATCGCGAACAGCTGAAATTTCGGGTGTAGTAACTACAATGGCCTTGTCAGCACCCGCGATAGCGTTTTTAAAGCCTTGTTCAATACCTGCTGGACAATCGATAACGATATAATCGTAATCCTGTTTAAGCTCATCAACAAGCTTCTTCATTTGCTCAGGGTTAACTGCTGATTTGTCGCTCGTCTGTGCGGCGGGCAGCAAATAAAGCAGGTCTTCAAACCGTTTATCTTTCACAAGTGCCTGATGAATTTTGCAGCGGCCTTCAACAACATCCACTAAATCATAAATAATGCGATTTTCAAGTCCCATCACAACATCAAGATTACGCAGGCCAATATCTGTATCAATCAGACAAACTCGTTTTCCTAAAATCGCTAATGATGTTCCTAAATTAGCTGAAGTCGTTGTTTTCCCAACTCCGCCTTTGCCAGAGGTTATAACGATAGCCTCACCCACGGTCAAATTCCCCCTTCAAACCTTGTCAAGTTAGGTCGTAAATGAGTCAACTGCTGCAGTCGATCAATGATGATAGTTTCATTTTCATCTATGTAAGCACATTCCATCTCGTGCTTCTCTGTCTGACTATGATCAGGGGCACGGCTTAAAATTTCACAGATTCTAAGCTGTGACGGTTTCATCACCGAAGCGGCAATGATTGCCGATTTATTCCCGTCATATCCAGCATGGGCAATTCCTCTCAGCGTTCCCATAATGAAGATATTTCCCCGTGCAATGACTGTTCCGCCAGGATTGACATCTCCAATCAGCAGCAAGTCACCTTCCACTTTTAGCACCTGTCCAGAGCGAATCATTTTAGCAACAGAGACCACTTCTGCTTCTTTTTTCATTTGCAGTGCATGATCTTTTGTCACAACGTTGCTTTCAAACGTTTCAACAACCAGATTTCGTTTTTTCTGTATAACAGCCTCAATTAAATCCTGCTGTTTTTTATGAAGGAGACGATTTCCCGCTTTTACATTAACGGTGATGTATGGTCCATCTTCATGAATATATTGCTTCAAAGATAACATTTGCTCAAGTTCATTCAGCAGTTCTTCAAAAGAACAAGAATCATCGAGATGCAGCGTTAATCCATCTTTTGTACCTTTAATAGTGACAAATTGCTGTTTTTGAGCCTTCATGACGTTCACCTCAACGACTATACTATTTCGACAGATATATGCAATCTTCCTCTTTTTTTAGGCTCTTTTCTTAAAATTAGTTGGTTTAATGTGAAAAAAGGCCGTCACAAAAATGAAGAGAATTAAGAAAGAAACCATTCTGGCTGAAGACCCAGCATATCTGTCCTTGCTAATCGTGTTTTACCAGAATGTGAATCATCAATATGAAAAACGAAAAACAGACTACTCATCCAGATAGTCGCTCTTTATTTTTGACAAAAAGCGGCTCATCGGATAAATGAGAATGACTGCCCCAACGGAATTTGCAATCAAAGTAGGCAGCAGCCTCAAATTAGTAAAATCATAGAATGATAAATGGGAATAGCCGATCAGCATTTGTATTCCGTATAAATAAAATTCCAGCAGCGTTACAGCAAGCAGAGACAGGAAAAGGACGACAAGCATATTTCCATGCAATGCTTTTAATGCTTTTGAAATCAAATAAGCAAACAGCGGATAAGCAAATAAATAAATGCCTAAAATTTCAGTGTACACAATGTCATGCAGCAACCCAAAGACAATACCATAGATCAATCCGAATTTTTGACTGTGATACGCTGTAATAAATACAAGTGACAGCATGACAAAGCGCGGAATAATGACTTGATCATCAGATGTAAACGGAAGCTCAATCAAGTCAACAAACGTACTTTCAGATATAAAAATAAATAACATCAAAAGAGGAAGGAGAATACGGTTCATTATTCTTCCTCCTCCTCTGGATCCATATTATCAATATCAATGGTTTCTTTTACACGTTTTGTAACAAACACACGATCAATATCATACAGGTCAGCTTCTGGTTTAATGTATGCCATTTGTGAAAGTCCATAGGAATCAGGCTCTACCTCCATAACTTCCCCAATGACAAGACCTGCAGGGAAAATTCCGCTGCTTCCTGATGTGACAACCTTTTGTCCTTTTTCAATTGGAACATCAGATTCAATTTTCTTAAGCAGCAGGGCTTTTTTCTTCTCATCATATCCTTCGATTAAACCAAAGATATTTGGCTGCCCTTCCTTGCCCTGAATCTCAGCAGCGATACGATTTTTGCGGTCTGGAGAACTTAAAAGCTGTACCGTAGAGTTGAATTTAGACGTGTTTTTAACTTTCCCAATCAGACCTTTATCCGTAATTACTGCCATATCCTTTTGAATTCCGTGCTGTGAACCTTTATCAATGGTAATCAGGTCAAACCAGCGCCCCGGATCTGGATTTCTTGCAATCAAAGTGGCAACAATCGGATTATATTCTCTAAGAGACTCAGCACCAAGTTCAGCTCTGAGCTTTTCATTATCCCGTTTCAGTTCCTGTACTTCTGTCTCGATTTTCATATGCTCATCAAGCTTGCTTTTCAGCAATTTATTTTCTTCATATGTATTTTTCAAATCGCCGACATTCTCAAAGAAGCCCGCTACATATTGTGCGGGCTTATGAAAAACGGTTTGGAATAGTCCTGTTGAATCTTTAACAAATTGTTCTGGCCATGTCAGCTGTCTGTCCTCTTTTAACGAGTAACCAATCAATGCCACTAAAAAGATAATGCTAACCAGCAACAATATAAGTCGTTTATTCAAGAAAAACTGTGGCATGTGACTTTACACCCTCTTAATGTTTAGCTGTTTTCGCAAAGATTGTTGTTTTTTCGAAACCGGCTTATTCACGTTTCTCACTAGGATTTCTTACTCTTTTCTAATCATTCATTTGACTTGATCCATGAAATCACAATTGAACGTATGAATACGATTCGAAAGCAACAGTGTTTTAGAAAAGAGCCTAATGTTTATTTCACAATTAGCGGCTGTCTCTTGCTTTTGTTTTGAACAAATGAATATGCTCAAGAGCTTTCCCTGTACCGATTGCAACACAATCAAGCGGGTTTTCTGCAATTAAAACAGGCATATTTGTTTCTTCACTGATTACTTTATCAATATTGCGAAGGAGCGCACCCCCGCCAGTCAGAACAATCCCGCGGTCCATAATATCAGCCGCAAGTTCAGGCGGTGTTTTTTCAAGTGTGTTTTTAACAGAATCAACAATTGAGTTCACAGTGTCGCGAAGAGCTTCAGCGATCTCTTTTGCCGTAATTTCAATCGTTTTAGGCAGACCTGTCAGCAAATCACGGCCGCGGATATCCATATTCTCGACACCTTCGGCAGAACCTGCAGATCCGATTTCCATTTTAATAGATTCGGAAGTGCGGTCTCCAATCATCAAGTTGTACGTTTTGCGGATGTAATTGACAATCGCATCATCCATTTCATCACCGGCAACGCGAATGGACTGGGAAGTAACAATACCGCCAAGCGAGATAATAGCTACCTCTGTTGTACCGCCGCCGATATCAACGACCATGCTTCCAGTCGGTTCCCATACAGGAAGATTTGCACCAATTGCAGCTGCAAATGGCTCTTCTATCGTATAAGCATCGCGTGCGCCTGCCTGTCTTGTCGCATCAATGACTGCACGCTCTTCTACTGCTGTAATGCCGGAAGGAACACAGACCATAACATAAGGTTTACTTGAGAAAATACCTTTACCTTTTGTTGCTTGTTTTATGTAATACTTCATCATTGCTGCAGTTGTTTCATAATCGGCAATTACGCCATCTTTCATCGGGCGGAGTGCCACAACATTTCCAGGAGTACGTCCAATCATATTCTTTGCATCATTCCCTACTGCTACGATAGACTTAGTGTCAGTCTGCATCGCTACAACAGATGGCTCACGAACCACAATTCCTTTTCCTTTTACGAAAACAAGGGTATTAGCAGTACCCAAATCTATACCAAGGTCTCTTGTCCCAATTCCAAACATCAGATGTATCTCCCTTTCTAAAAACCGAATTACTTTCTACTATTTTTTTAAAGTGGTTATTTGAGATCTAAAAAAACTCATAAACACTATTATAGCGTAATTACGCAAAAATAAAAGTGTTACAAATATCCTTTTTCTTTTAAACTCACATATTTTTGCTCACCGATAATAAGATGGTCCAAAAGTTCAATCCCTAACATTTTACCACACTCTGTTAATCTTTTTGTGACTTCAATATCTTCACGGCTTGGAGATGGGTCCCCAGATGGATGATTATGAATACAAATAATAGAGGCGGCAGAGCGTTTCAAAGCTTCCTTGTATACTTCCCGGGGGTGGACGATCGAGGCATTCAGACTTCCGATAAATACAGTCTGCTTATGAAGCACTTGGTTTTTGGTGTTTAAATAAAGGCAGACAAAATGCTCCTGAGATAAAAATCGCATTTCTTCCATTACATAATTTGCGCCATCTTGTGGCGATTTTATGACATATCGGTCTTCATAGGCGAGACGGTTAATTCTTCTGCCAAGCTCAAGGGCCGCCAGAATTTGCACGGCCTTTGCTTCACCAATTCCAGAAATGCACGTCATTTCATCAACAGTTGCTTCCTTAAGAAGTCTTAAGCCTTCAAAATGATTCAAAAGTCTGTTTGAAAGCTGCAGGACAGACTCCTTTTTCGTGCCCGTTCTAAGCAAAATGGCGAGTAATTCGTGATTAGCAAGACTTGCCGGACCATCATTCATTAATCGTTCGCGCGGTCTGTCTTCCTCAGGGAAATCATGGATTTTAACGGCTTCCAAGATCGGTTCCTCCTTGTTTCCCTCTCTGCTTTCTATCTGTTATTTCAGCTTAAACCCTGCCGTTCTCAGCTCTTTGACGGTACGGGATACAGGCAAACCAACCACTGTAAAATAATCGCCTTTTATTTCTTTTACAAATAACGAGCCGAGCCCCTGAATCCCATATGATCCAGCCTTGTCCATCGGCTCTTCGGTTAAAATGTAATTTTCGATTTCGTCCTCAGTCACTGGCCAAAACGTAACATCTGTCTGTTCATAAAATACGATTTTCTCGTTTTGAAAAATGATGGAAACTCCAGTTAAAACTTGGTGAGTATTACCTGAAAGTGCAGTCAGCATCCGCTTTGCATCCTCTGTATTTTCAGGCTTGCCTAAAATGTTTCCTTCATAGACAACAACCGTATCTGCGCCAAGAACAAACGATTCTTTAAACCTGTCTGCTACAGCGGCAGCTTTTTGTTCTGCAAGCGACATGACGATTTCAGAAGGCGGCAGCTTTGGATCAACAACCTCCTCGACATCACTGACAACGACTTTAAATGGAACTTTAACATTTTCAAGCAACTCTTTCCTGCGCGGGGAACTTGATGCCAATATAAGGTGCTGGTGCATCGTTCAACTTCCTCTCATTCGGTATAAAAAGGGAGATACATTGGTATCGTAGCAAACACTTTGAGGATATTCAAATGTGAAAAATTCGATTTTATATCGCAAAATAAACAAAAGCGCAGGCAGGCTAAAAAGAAGCTGACAAAAAAGTCCGGTTTTGACTTTACTGGCAGCTCCGTTCTGGCTTTAGAAGTTAGGCACCGGAGCTGAATGCAGAAATACATATTTTATTTATTCCTGGTAAACAAAAAGATTGCCCGCGAAGGACAATCTTTATTTTAATGATGCTAAAAGATCCATTAGCTTCTGCTGTGCTGCCCAGCCTGTTTTTTCGCTTGCATCTTCCTTTAAGAGGGTTGAGGCATCCGATAGGTTCTCCTTCATAGAAGCAAGTGATTCATCTTTAGGCTTCAGTTTGTTTAATTCCTTCAGAATCGCTTCAGACTTTGTTCCAATCTCATCTGATGGACTGACAACTGCTGACGAAGATAATGTTATCAATGATTTAAGATGATTGATAAGTGCACTTGCATCCTCACTCGATTTTAGTGAAAAAGCGGCCTTTTTTCCGCTCCAAGGTTCAATTGCATTTGATAAATACACATTGCTCAGACCATCTGTTTCTTTCTTCTCGTTCCCCACTCCGCCATATACAAAAAATGATCCACTTTCTTCAACGGCTATTGCTGGAAAACCTTTGCTCTTTAAATCAGATACCGTTGCATCTGCTCCATCTTTTGATGAAAATTTACCGATTTGTGCGAAGTACATCTGAATGTCTGCTGAAGCCTGGGCTGGATTTGCAGCTTTATCTCCGCTTTTAGAATCTGGTGAAGCTGCAGCTGGTTCAGTGTCACTTCCATCAGGCTGAAAAGCAGCCGGCAAATCATCATTTGAGATAAAATTAAGGGCAATGAAGCCAAAGCTTACCCCAAGCACAATCGCCAACACTACTGTTACAGCATACTGTTTAAATGGATATCCGCTTAATGAGTTCTTCTTAAATGAACTAAAATAAGGAGAGCCCTTTTGCTTAGCAGATGGTTTCTTCGCAACAACAACCTTTGGATCATCCTCAAAGACTTCTCCATCATCCTCTGGCAAGACCCAAGAAAATTCATCTTCTTTTCTTGAGCTTGAAGCAGCTACTTCTTTTTCTGCCATGACCTTCTCCTCCCAGCTTGTAACTGGAAATGCCGGAGATTGTATTTCTTCAGCTGATTCAGGCTGCTGATCTTTTTTCTGACCATACGACTTTCGTTCTTTACCGTTGATCTTAATCTTAATCGTGTTTGTCTGCTGCTTGTCCAATTCAACACCGCCCATCTAAAACGTCCTGAACCCAATGCTAGCATATGAATAAAAAAAAAGAACAAGACATTTGTCGTCTTGTTCAGAAAGGTTTTCGTCAAATAAACACTCTATTCGTCATCCTCATCATCAAGCGATGGAGTCAAAGGATTGGTTTTATCACTTGCCTCCGGTGCGATGACCTTTGGTGTTTCTTCTTTTAAGTCTTGCAAAGCATTCATATAGAAAGCGGAAACCTGCAAAGAGTAAATTAGCGGTTCTGCCTCCTGATCATGTAAGGTAAGCTCAGGAAGACCTTCAAACGCTAAAATGTCTACTTTCGTAATTCGGGGCTGCTGTTCCAGTGTTTCAATGAATGCTTTCATATCATAATAATTGTTTGAAGTAATTTGAAGCGTGATGATCACTCGTTTTAGTCCTTCTGGTGCATTAGGATGGGGTGCAGAGGCTTCTGGAGCTGCTTGGTCTGTATTTTGATCCGATTCGGGTCCTTCCTCTGTTTCAGCTGTTCCCTGTGCTTGCTCCGCATCCAGAGCTTCTGCTGACTGATCTTTTGCGTCATCAGGAAGTTCCTGATCTGCATCAGATTCTGACGGAACGCCAAGCGGCAGCAGAGCATCTTCACTTTCAGTAAATGTCATATTCTGTATGGTGCTGTTTGACACGGTTTCTGCTTTCTCGAGATCTAAAACGAGCTGCTCAACCATAGGGGAAACCGGCACTTTTCGCTGTAATTCTACAGAATTTACAACCGGTTTGCTTTCTGTCGAAGTCTCGCCGCTTGTTAACTCCTTATACTGCTGTTTCTGCATTTTTTTCGAAGAGAGCAGAGTTTCGATTTCTGCGTTCTTTGGCTTGATGAACAGATAATAAGCACCGGCATACAGCGAACCAAGCAATAGGACGGCTGCAAGCAGTATAATAATATGTTTTTTATGAAGATGGATTGTCATCGGTTTCATCCTCACTTGATGGATTAACGAAATCAGGATTAATTTTCAAAAAATATTGAGCTTCTGATCTCGGCATACTTTGATCGTCTTCTTCCCTTTCAGGCACACTTTCTGTAATTGGATTCTCCGGATTTACGACTGTTTCATCCTGCGATAAAGTCGTAATGCTGTTTAAATCTGCATCTGTAAAATAAGCTGATTCTTTTAATCTGGCCAAATAGTATGCAGCTTCACGATTTGTATCAAATTGAACAGCAAGCGTTATTTCACCTAAGTCATTATAAGAGTAAGCTTTGAAAAACCCCCGCTCCGGTAGCTGCTTTGTGAGTTCATTTAAAATCGGAACCGTATCCAGTGAAACTCCGTTTGAATAATCAACTGCTGACTGAAGTGATGCAATCGACGACTGTGAAGTGTTCCCATTTGTAGGAGAATTTTTCGATGACAGTGCAGCATTTTGCTCTTCAAGCTGCGAGACTTCTTTTTCGATTTCAACTCGTTTTTTTTCAACAGAATATTGCTGAATGAAAAAGAGACCCGCCAGGATGAGGGTAATAAAAGCAACAATTAGGCAGATTGAAAGATTCGCAACATTTCTAGAATCTCTTTTTGGCAGTAAATTAATATTCGCAAGCATTTACTGCACCTCTTTTAATGCGAGACCCGCAGTTAAATAGAAAGATGCAGGCAGGGAAGATTTATCTGCAAGTTCAGCTTGGACATGCTGCATTGTATCTATTTTCATGTCATAGCGGGCAGTAAGCGATTGATAAACGTGCTGAAGCATAGGATGATCACCAGCTAAAAGGAAAGACGACACTTCATCACTCCCTTGGTTTAAAGAAAAGCGATAGAAATTCAGCACATGATCAATTTCCTTCACAATCTCATTTACTTGCAGCAGAAATTCTTCTTTTGAAACCGTTAGCTTAACGTATTTATCACCGGATTGCTCAAAAACAAGCTCTCTATTTTCTTGAAATGTTATTTCTCCACGGTCGAGAATCATGTGTTTTTTTTCGATTTCAATATTGCGCATAAAAACAGGCTGCTCATTTTGAAAAATGCTTAAATTAACAGACGTCAAGTCAAATTGAATCAGCATCGTTGACTGTTGGTGAGGAACCGTTCCATACGAGTAAAGGCGATAGTTGCATAGGGGAGAAATATCTGCTGCAATCGTCTTAAGCCTTGCTCCATCCAATAAATCAGAATACGCTTTGACCAGTTCTTCCGAAGAAGCGAACAGCAGAATGTCAATCAGTTTATCATTGCGGGACAAAACAATATAATCAAACACAACTTCTTCAAACGGCAAATGAATTGAAGATCCAATTTCGATATAAAGATGCCCTCTAATCTCATCATCCTTCAAGTCTCCAGGAACAGAGAGCTTTCGAATGACGACAAACGGATCAGGAACCGTAAAGCGGACCTTCCTACCTTTAATGCCCCAATCCTGAACACACTCATCCATTATCATCGAAAGCGTATCAAAATCCTGAATCACGCCGCCACGAATCAGCCCTTCAGGCAGCCAGCGCTCCTCGCAGGTCTGCAAAACAAACGGCTTAGCCTGTTTCATCTCAACGTAGCGGATGACTTCATCCTTTATTGTGAAATTCCCTATTTTTTTACTGAATGAAAATGCAGATAAACCCATGACTTCCCCTCCAAGCCTAATAACCAATCAAACTGACATACCATCTAAGAAGCTCTACACCAAAGAAATAGGCCGCTAACGTTCCAACCATAATAGACGGACCAAACGGAATCGGCTGCTTTCGTTTCACCTTGCCTATCAAAATGCCAACAACACCGACAATGGATCCGACAAAACAAGATAAAAAGAAGGAAAGCAGAACAAGCTTCCAGCCAAGAACAAGCCCCAGAACTGCAAACAGTTTGATGTCTCCTCCGCCCATTCCTTTGCCTCTGCTTAAAAGAGCGATCCCATAAAGCAAAAAGAAACCTGCAGCTGCGCCAATCAGCGAATCCCACCACGGTGTAAGCGGAATAAAAATTCTCTCTATTATAAACAAACCTGCAAAAAACAGCAGCACTTTATCTGGAATAATCATAAATTTAATATCTGAAACAAACAAAATCATGAACAAAGAAATCAGCGTTAATGCAATAACCAATTCTTTTGACCATCCCACCAGCAGCGGTGATATCGTAAAAAGAATTGCAGTCATCAGCTCAACAAATGGATAAAGGGGAGAAATCCGCGCTTTGCACTTCCGACACTTCCCGCCCTGTAAAAGATAAGAAACAACAGGAATAAGCTCACCTGCTGTTAACGTATGATGACACCCCGGACAAGAGGACCGAGGCGCCACAATGGATTGTTTTTTTGGTATACGCAGGCCTGCTACGTTGAAGAAGGAGCCTAGTAGGAGGCCGTAGATAAGAAGAAGGAGATACATTTCGTTCATTTTTATTATGATCCTGAATCACCACTAGCTGGTGTTTTTGATGTATCTTTTGAACGTAATTTAGCTTCAGTTTCATATTCTACAGTTTTAGAATCTTTTGTAACTTCAATGTCTGCATAAGAATATTTTCCATCTGCATAGTTAACTGTTATTGAGTAAGTTCCTACACCATCTAAGTATTCATCAAGCTCTTTATTCGAATTTGCACCATCGTTTGTTAAAGTAGTAGTAGTTGCAGTAGGATTATTTGTAGATACATATAATTTTGCAGCATCAAGAACTTGTAAAGCCTCAGCGTGAACTGCATCCTCTTTTGATTTGTTAATAATCCCACCAATACTAGGCACAGCAATCGCAGCAATAATCCCCAAAATAACAACAACAGCAAGCAGCTCGATCAACGTTAAACCGCGTTCATTCTTTAACATTTTTTTGAACATGTTTTTCTCTCCTCAACTAGTAAATTAGTATATAGTCCTTTGTATGTATACTGCTGTCATTATATCATAGAAAAAATGGGTATAATGTAAATATTTTGTCGAAATTAATTAATTTTGTTGAATATATCAAACATTGGAACTAGGATAGAAGTCACCACTACTCCGACTATTCCAGCTAAAAAAACGATCATAAGCGGCTCAATTAATGATTTAAGCCGATCAGTTGCCTGTTCCACATCATCTTCGTAAAAATCCGCTACTTTTGAGAGCATTTCATCAAGTGATCCGGTTTCTTCTCCGATTGCAATCATTTGTGTGACAAGCGGCGGGAACACCCAGTGATCTTTCATTGGCTCTGTCAGCGAGTTTCCTTTTTCCAATGCATTTCTTGACTCTTTTAACACACGGCTGATGACTTCGTTTTCTACGATATTTTCAACAATCGAGATCGCCTGTAAGATTGGGACTGAGCTTGAGAACAATGAACTTAACGTACGGGTCATTCTTGCGAGCGCTGCTTTTTGCAGCATTTTCCCGAAGATAGGTGTTTTAAGAGCCATCACATCCAGGTAATATTTAGTTGATGGCTGTCCTTTCATTACAATCAGCGTAATAGATGCTACAATAATTGCTAAAATGACGATCCACCAATACGATTGCATCCATTCACTTGCTCCCAGCACGAATTGCGTGATCAACGGAAGATCCGCTCCAAAATCACTGAACATCGTTACAAAGGTTGGCACAACAGCAACAAGCAAGAAAATCACAACAGCAATCGCTACTATCCCAACGACAGCCGGATAAGCTAATGCAGAGATGATTTTCTGCTTTGTTTTATGCTGTTTTTCGTAATGGACAGCTAAACGGTCAAGTGTTTCATCCATATTCCCGGCTGCTTCGCCGGCTTTCACCATGTTTGTAAACATCGAGGTAAAGATCTTCTTATGCTTGCTCGTTGCTGCTGAAAGCGCCTTTCCGGATCTCAGTTCTTCTTCGACATCAAACAGAGCTTTGCTCAGCGCCTTGCTGTCCGTCTGTCTTGCCAAAATATTCGTTGCATCTACAACAGATATTCCTGCCTTCAATAACGTGGAAAACTGTCTTAAATAGATTACAAAATCCTGGAGTTTTACCGGATTTCCGATGCTGATTTCTTTTGTAAGCAGCGTTTCCTGCAGCTCCTCAATCTTTGTAATCCGCACACCTTTTTCCTGAAGCTTTAAAATCGCGTCACGCCTTGATGTGCCGACAATGACTCCGCTTGCCTGCCCGGTCTTGCCCCTGCCTTCATATTTGAACCTGGCCATTAACTTATCGACTCCTGTAGAAAAGGTTCTGCAATTTCACGCAGAATCACTCCAGATTGAACGAGGTCTTTGATGCTTGCTTCAAGAGTCATCATCCCTTGATCCCGGCTCGTCTGCAGGATGTTATGAATCTGGTGAATTTTTTCATTGCGGATTAAATTGGTAATCGCCGGATTATTCACCAGCACCTCTGTGGCTGCTCTGCGCCCTTTAAAATCAACTGTTTGAAACAGTCGCTGAGAAACAATGGATACTAGCACAGAAGCTAGCTGAATTCTCACCTGTGCCTGCTGATTTGGAGGAAACACATCGATAATCCGATCAATAGTAGATGGTGCGCTTGATGTATGCAGCGTCCCTAGGACAAGATGCCCTGTTTCAGCTGCCGTAATCGCCGTATGCACGGTCTCTAAATCTCTCATTTCTCCAACTAAAATGACATCAGGATCCTGGCGCAGCGCCGCTCTTAATCCATTCGCAAAGTTAAGCGTATCAAAGCCTACTTCACGCTGATCGATAATGCATGATCCGTGTTTGTGCAAGTATTCAATAGGATCTTCAAGTGTAATAATATGTTTTCTGCTTGACTGATTCATATAGTGAATCATAGCTGCAAGTGTTGTAGACTTCCCGCTTCCCGTTGGACCTGTAACTAAGATCAAACCTTGAGGCTTATGAGAAATCGCACTTAACACCTCAGGCAGCTGCAGCTCTTGCAGTGTAGGTATAGAGGTTGGAATGATTCGAATGGCAAGCGCTACGCAAGAACGCTGCTTATACGTATTGATTCTGAACCTTGAGACACCTTGAAAGCCGTAAGAAAAATCAAGTTCGCCTCTTTCCTGAAACTTGTCCCACATTGCCTGCGGTAGAATCGATCTTGCCATTTGTTCCGTGTCTTCCGGATGAAGAATCGTATTGCTGTACTTTTTTAATTCCCCATTAATCCGCAGCATTGGTGAAATTCCTACCGTTAAATGAATATCAGATGCTTTTAGTTCAAAGGCTGCCCTCATAATACTTTCTAGTTTTGTTTTCATTGCTTCATCACTCCGATATCGCAACACGCAGAATTTCTTCTGTTGTTGTCACTCCTTGCTTTACTTTCAGCAGACCATCGTCGATTAAAAAAAGCGTTTTATTTTTTATGGCAAGCTCACGAAGTCTAGAGAAAGATTCACCGTTCATAATGACTTTTTTCATGTCATCTGACATCACCAATAGTTCATGGATGGCAATTCGGCCTTTGTACCCTGTCATGTTGCACGTCCCGCATCCTCTTCCTCTGACAATAGATTCAACCGTCATTCCGCGTTTGGCAAAAATCTCTTTTTCCCTAACTGTCGGTTGAACCGTTTCTGCGCAATCCCTGCAAACTTTTCTGACAAGGCGCTGAGCAACCACGCCAGATAATGAAGTTGCAACCAGGAATGGCTCCACTCCCATATCAATTAACCGAGTAATGGTGCCGACTGAATCATTCGTGTGCAGTGTGCTTAACACCAGATGTCCAGTAAGCGATGCACGAATGGCAACCTCGGCTGTTTCTTTATCGCGAATTTCCCCGACCATAATAATGTTCGGATCTTGTCTTAAAATGGACCTGAGTCCTTTTGCAAACGTCATTCCGACTGTTGTGTTGACTTGAATTTGGTTTATGCCTTCAAGCTGATATTCAACTGGATCTTCAATTGTAATGACATTCACTTCTTCTGAATTCAGCTTGTTTAGTGCTGCATACAACGTTGACGATTTACCTGATCCAGTTGGCCCGGTAATGAGGACAATTCCAGATGGACGCTCAATCAGCTGTGTAAACCGCTGTAGGTTTACTTTATGAAATCCAAGCTGATTCATATCATTCAGCGCACTTCCAAGATCAAGCACCCTTAATACAATTTTCTCTCCAAAGACTGTCGGAAGGGTTGCAACACGCAAATCGATCGGATGAAAATCAAGATTCAGCTTAATCCTCCCGTCCTGCGGCACTCTCTGTTCAGTAATATCAAGATTTGACATAATTTTAATCCGTGCAGTTAACACACTTTGCATGTGCTTTGGAAGCGTTCGTTCTGTTTTCAGGACACCATCGATTCGATAGCGAATGGCAATTTTCGTTTCTTGAGGATCAATGTGTATATCACTCGCTCTTTGCTGTACGGCATTTTGCAGCAGCTGATTGACAAGCCTTACAATCGGCGAATCGGTTTCAGCCAGCTTGTCATCCTGCACAGCCTCTTCTGGCGCTCCAATCAGCTGATCAATGTCCTCTTCCATATCAAAATATTTCGTAATGGTTCTTAGAATATCATCTTTCGTTGCAATCGCCGGCTCAATTTGAAAGCCTGTTGACAGTCTTAGATCTTCAATTGCATAAAAGTCCATCGGGTCCGCCATTGCTACAAATAGCTTGTCTCCTTCTTTTTTCAAAGGAATCATATAATTACGCTTTGCGGTTTCTTTTGGAATCAGCGTAAACAGTTTCGAATCAAAGGGATAACGGAACAAGCTTACATGAGGAATGCCGAGCTGAAATTCCAGCACTTCAATCAGCTGCTGTTCAGTTATATATCCGCGCTGCAGCAGTGCATCACCGAGCTTTTGCACTTCGCTTTTTTCCCGCAATGTTGTTTGCAGCTGCTCTTCCGATATAAGACCTGTTTCGACGAGAAGGTCACCAAGTCTTTTTCTCATTTGCTTCATGACTTCAACCCTCTCCCTTTTCGAATGCCGGCTCTTCCCATAACTCATTTTCCTCAACTGTATTTTTCTCAGCTGGCGTTTGCTGATTTGGAACCTGTTTTTGGTTTAAATTCGGATTTTGATTTAAGTTTGTATTTTGTTCAGGATACTCTGACATTCCATTATTGAAATCATCTTCTGACTGGTCGAAATCCGGGTTTTCACTATCATTAGGCAGCAATGGATCTTGAAGATCAGGAACTTCTTCAATAGATTGCAATGCTGTTTTTTCAATCTGATGGACTGGTGCATAATAATCATCTGCAATTAAAACTGTGTTTGCAATGTTGCCGTTTTTATCTAATTCATTTCGATATACCGTAATAGATTGTCCATCTATGCCCTCTTGTTCGATTCGAGTCGTATTCTCAGGTAATTTAGGATCATATTGGACAATTTTTTTCGGCTTATATTTTTTATCATTTTCCATCGTTAAACTGTATGCTTTTTGAAGGTTTATACCTTCAAGCGTTATGTTTAAAAAGTTTTCGTCTTGTGTGAGTTTCAGTTCATAAGCTGTTTCGTTCGGGTTAAAGAAAATGAAATCCTGCTTGCCTGCTATGTAACTCGCTTCTTTTCCCAGTTCTGCATAAGACGGCAGGACATGACTTATATGTCTCTCCAAAATCACAAAGTTAGTGGGTAAAATCGTCTGGTAAATTGCCGTTGCAAGCCATTTTAATGTATGTTCATCAAGGGTTTTCAGTTTGTTTTCTTCTATATAAGAATGAAGTGAAAAAGTCTGTTTAGAATCAATCGTTACCGTAAGAGAATTTTCCAAGGTAAACGTCTCATTTGGAAGACTAGTGCTTAAAAGGATCGTTTTAGGCAGTTTTTCCTTGATGTAAAATTTATCGAGACTAATCGAATAAATCCCTTCCACAAGCTCTGATGCAGCAGCTGCCAGTTCTTTTGATAGCGCCTTTCTATCCAGTGCTTTCAATGTCTCTGAGCTTATTTCATTTTGCAAAAGCTGGTTGAGTCCTGCACCATCTATTTTTGCTGAAATGTTCGCTGTTTTGTTTTCTAAAGCAAGGTCAACCGTTTTATCAACATCAAATTTCACAACCGTTAAATCCAGACTCAATTCTTTATCAGCTTGGAGAAAATAAAAGGAATTTTCATACCAGGATTTAATCGCTGCATCGAGTTTGTCAGTTGCTTCTTTTTCAGATAATCCTGAAAGTTCAACTCCGCTGACTGTCACGCCTTCAGGAACTGTATCTTTAGTAAAAAATGCTCCGTATGCTTTCGCTCCGAAAAAGGAGAATCCAAAAACAAAGAAAACACAGCCTGCTAACAGGATAAACATTTTTAATTTAACTGTATTTTCCAATTCAGGATCCTCCTTTCACTAAATCTGTTTTTTTCAGCAATTCTTCAAAATCAATTTCTATTTCATTTTCTTTTGTAGAGACGTAAGCAAGCTCAGGAATATAATCATCCTCTAATAAACTTGAAGACGATTCAAACGGGGAACTGGCGCGGTCAGTAAGAAAATCAGTATCTTCACTGATAATAAATTCGGGTTCTGGAACTTGAAGATTAACAGAAGAAACTAGTTCATTGCGAACTTCTTCGATTTCTTCTGTAAAAGGTACTTGGAATGGTTTTTGGAAAGATTGATATTGTGGTTCAAACACAGGTGCAGAGGTCACAATTTTCAAAGAATTTACAAATAAATAACCTGCTGCTCCAGTTAAAGTGATTAAAATAAGCAATCCGATATAAAATGAGAAAAAATAACTAGCTGCTAATCCTGTCAAGGCAAGCAAAAATGAAAGAATGGCAACCATCCATAGCTTTTCTTTCTTAATAGGCAACTGTTGTCTCAAAACGAACGGAACGACAAGAAGAACACCAACCAAAGCTAAAATGATTTCTAAAGCACTCACAATTCCAACATCCTTTTCTAGTTAAATAAACCCATGAAATTAGTATTAAGTTTTTCCAAATACTAGACAAATTTCGACTAGTTTTATTGTATAATAGCTTAGAAGAGAAGAAAAGAAAGAAATGACATAATTACCAATAATTTTTTTTATAAAGCAGGTGTTCTTGATGAAAAAGGATTGCAGCAAGCAAAGCGGATTTACCTTAATCGAAGTCTTAGCATCCATCGTCATCCTCACAATCATGTTTTCAGTATTAAGCGGATTTTTTGTAAATAGTGCGTCTTATTCAAATACATTTGATAAAAAACTGACTGCTGTGCAGCTGAGTAAGAGTCTTTTGGAGAAGTATCAAGCTGAGGGATTTGACATAGCAGACAATAAAATTGGGCTTTTTCCTGAAAAATTATCTGGTGAAGAAATTGCAGATAAATTAGGATTAACTTCAGAAATGTTTGATACCTCTTATTATGAAGCTACTGTTTCATTCCAAAACCCAGATCGAATCCAAACAGATAAATTAATCAAAATTACAGTTACCGTTTCAGCTAAAACCGGAAATAAATCAGCTTCTTCTGAGCTAAAGGGGTATATTCGAAAATGAAGCAATATGTAATGAATCAAAAAGGGATTTCATTAATTGAATTGCTGCTTGTGCTTGCATTATCTTCAATGGTTATTATGTTAGGAGTTACATTTCAAGCTGGAATGTTTAAAGCGGGGAATCGTACTCTAAATGAAACTTATTTGAGAAATGAATCCATTCTTATTATCGATTTATTAAATAAAGCAATGGAGAATGCAGATCAATTCTCAGAGGATAGTCTTCGTGATACAGAGCTCAAAGCTATATATCTTGTGGATATAGAAAAAGTTTATGACGAAAATAAAAAAGAATTTATTGAGCAAAAAGTGACTATTCCTATTGAAATAAAAGGCAATACACTCTTTATTAATGGCAAGCAGGTTAGCGATGATCGCTATACCCTAAAAGATACTAAATTTTTCATTAAAGAGAATCAATTAGTTTGCACCATCAGCCTCAATAACAAGGAATCTAAGACAGATTCTTATGAAATTATTAAAATATTTGATTTGTCCTGATGGGGGAATTGGAAATGAAATTAAATAATCAAAAAGGATATGCCCTTTTAAATGTACTGCTTATTTTTACTATCATTACGATATTTGGACTTTCTTTAATTGGAATGACATTAAGTTCTCAAAAGTTTATCGCTTACTCTGAGGAATATACAGCAAATCTTTCACTAGCGGAAATGAAACTTGATGAGTCTATGATTAGATTAGAAAATGAGATAGACCAGCTTAATAATGAGGTAGATTTAAATAATGTAACTGCACAGTTATTAACATTAAAAATAAATAATCTCATTGAGTCATTAAATACTAGTAAAGATATTAAATTTTCTTCTCAAAATATAAGAAATATTACTTCAGAAGATAATCGTTTCTCAGAAATGGTCACTATAAAAGTTGAAATAGGCGATTCACATCGGTACATAATAAAAACGGTAACAATTACGACTGCTGCCGATGTTTTCAGGTTTAGTACAGTAACAGAAGGCAAGCTAACATTTAATGGTGCTGCTTCTATTAAGGGAGACATTTACGCTAATAACGGTATTTACTTAAGCAAATATGCAAAATTCATCAATGGAGATATTTATAGACCACTCTCAGCATACCCAGTCATCGATGGGAATATAACCGTTAAAGAAGCAACAGCGTTAGGAATGAAATTTTTTGAAGGCATTGATCCTACCTGGCATCCTGTCAAGGATTTGAATACACTATATACATTTTTGAATAATAAACCAACAATGAAGGACCGGTCTGTTCAATTCAATCAGTTTAATATATCAAACATTATTAATGATAAGAAAAAAATCTACAACAATGATAAGAATAATACGACAATCGTCTCACGAGAATCCTATTTTAATTCTTCAAAGGAAATAGATCAAAGTATTACCTTTAAAAATCTCCTTTATTTAGATAAAAACCTAGAAGTGAAAGGAAATCTATTTTTAGAAGATGGAATTATTATGACTTCACAAGGCAGTTTGAAAATATCCGGCAATATTTATATAAAAGAGAATAAACATATGAAAAATTATTTATCAGGAACAATCACTTTAGATAATGAAGAAAATTTTATTTATATAGATGGAAATACAAGTATTACTGATTTGAGCATCAATTCCCACATATACAGTTCAGGCAATGTTGACATAAAACATAATTTAAATATGAATGGGACAATATACGCATCGGGAGAAAGCACGATTGAAAATTTATCAAACGAAAGCGGAGGAACTGCTGTCATCCTAAGCAAAGGTAATTTAACTGTTTCCAATAATAATTTATACGAAAAAAATGTAAGACAAATTGACGCCTATCTATATTCAGATCAAGACCTTGAAATCTATGGAGTAGGTTCAAACATAAAAATAAACGGAGGAATATTTGGCAAAAATATAATTTTGAACGCTACTAAGGGGGAGACATATCCTACAAGAGGCTATTCTGCTTATAACCCAAATCTCAACTTAAGTAACTTTAGTTCAATCGGAGAATTGTATCTAGAAAAAAATCAATCTAACCCTAACTTGCCATCTCGGCTTCAAATAGAATTTGAACCCGATTTAATTCAAAATCCTCCAGTTGGAATCCCAACCGTGGAAAAACTGCAAATCACCGAAATCGACCAAAAAATCGAATAACCCAAAAACCAGCACCCATCAGGATGCTGGTTTTTCACATTCATTTCACTTCACATACTCAGCTACCTTATTCCTCCCCGCCTGCTTAGCACCAATGTACATCGCTCTGTCAGCATGCCTTATCAGGTCTAGCGGTCCATCGGCGTCGTATGGGGCGGTGGCATAGCCGATGCTTGCTGTGATGGTGACAGATTGGCGTTTGCCGATGTTTTGGATGTCTTGTTCGATGATGAATGTTCTGTTGGCAATTGTTTGCCGGATTCCTTCTGCGACGGCGAAGCTGGCCATTTTGTCTACGTTAGGCAAAAGAACGACAAATTCTTCTCCCCCATAGCGCGCAACCGTTCCGCGGTCACCGATAAATTTTACAAGCCGTTCTGCAAGTGCAATAAGTATTTCGTTCCCAGCCTGATGACCATATGTATCGTTCACTTTTTTGAAGTGGTCAATGTCCAGCAGAATGAGCGATAAATGGTTTAGATGGATCGTATTAAGCTTGAGATATTCGGATTCGAGCAATTTCTCCATGTATCTATAGTTATAGAGGCCAGTCAGTGCACAGCGTTCACTTTGTTTTTTTGTTTCTTCATAGCTTCTTGCATTATCAATCGCAACGCCGAGATATGCAGTTAATAAGTCAACAATCATCAGCTGTGAATTGTCGTAGGATCGTTTTTTGTCAGAAGCAAGAACCACAATTCCTACAACTTTTTGATTTCTGACAATGGGTACGGCAATCATGCTTTCAATTGATTCGGGAAGCAGTGTTTTTTCAAGTTTTGCCCAATGCTGCCGTTTGCGGTATAAAACACTTTTCTTTTTTGCATAGACTAATCCGCTGATTCCCTGATGTACAGAAAGCTTTTCCTCAGTATTGTTGATAATCTGCCCATCCTCAAGCTTACGGATAACCTTCAGCTCGTATTCATCAACAACATCAATGATATAAGCATAATCCGCCGAGATCATGGATGTTAACTTTTCAATATATACATTCAGCACCTCTTTTACTTCAAGGCGTTCTGTCAGCTGATGGCCGATTTCACTGGCTTGTCTTAAATATGTATTTAGTCGCTGGCTGTTCGATAGAAGAATCAGAATGAAGGATATTCCGACAAAAGGCACACCAACGTAGAGAACAGCAGCTAATCCAAGGTCAACATAAAGCAGATACAAGATAATTCCGACAGGAAGAAACATTAAGGTTGTACATATTTCCCATAAGAAATCTTTCGAAAAGAACTTTTCACACCTTTTATAAAAAAATCTCCGAATCACAAGCTGTAGGAAAAAATGATTGGCTAAACAAATCGAAAATGAATAAACAAGGATTTGCGCAAGAAAAGCGGAAGTAAAATCATTGTTGCCATGTGTTCCTCCGGCCATGTAGTATGCACCTGCACCAATAACCGAGACAACTAAAAACATTAAGGAATTCGTAGGATAGCGGAAGATTGACTTCATACCCACTCTTAATTTAATAAGAAGGACAGTAAGTGCAATCTGCATTAGAATCATTTCAACAAACGGGCCAAATAGTAAAAAAACTGAAATCGATATCCCTTGTGCAAAAAAAACGGGTGTATCGTTCACAATTATCGGAAAGACGGAGACAATACACATGAGAATAAGAAATGCCGCGATATCCCATTCATTACCTGTGATCATCGGCGGCCAAAAATAGTAAGCTGCAAACAAGGTAAACGGAAATAGAGCTGCCCACGATACCCACAATACAACTTTAAGATTTTTTTCCATGTATTGCCTCCTCTCAATCTTTTATTTTCTTATTTTAACAAAAATTCAGTTATCTGTCATTTGTTTTAGGACTATCAACCTAATATTCCGATAAATAATTCCGACAAAAAGGCCTAACTTCTGATATAAAATACAAGGAACCTGTTACAAGGTAGATATCATTTTGTTCTCCAGCTTCTATCATTTTCTGAAAAGCAGTTTCCCAATTTTCATCAAAATCCTTTTTTGCATGCATACATGCCTCAAAAAGCTCAGCTGCAGGAGCTGCTCTCGGAAAATCAAAGGTTGTAAAGTGCATGGTGTCTGCTATGGAAGAAAGGCGCTCTATCATATAATCATATTCCTTATCTTTTAATGCAGAAAAGAGGATATGTATCGTTTTGCCTTCAAAATGCCGCTGCATTGTAGAAACTAAGCTGTCTATTCCCTCTTTGTTATGAGCACCGTCAACGATAACAGCCGGATATTCAGAGACTTGCTCAAATCTTCCATTCCAGCTCGTTTGCAGGAGTCCTTTTATGACATGCTGTTCCTCGATTGCAAACAATTCGTTCACTCGCAGATAATCAAGCGCCATGACTGCGAGCGCGGCATTCTGGACTTGATGTTCTCCCCGCATGGATATTTCAAGGTTCTCAAAATGGCTGAAAGGTGTTTCCATTTCAAACCTTTCCCCCCTGTTAAGCGGCTGATGATTCAATACAGGGAAGCAGCCGTGGTAAAGCGCGGATTGATTTTCTTCAGCTTTCTCCTTGATTTCATTTAGGGCCAGTTCATTTGTGACAGAAGTCAGCATAGGGATACCTGGCTTTATGATACCCGCTTTTTCCCTCGCGATATCTTCGATTGCATGTCCAAGAATATTCATGTGATCATATCCGATGCTCGTGATCATCGTTAAGATCGGTTCGATAATATTCGTTGAATCATATGTACCGCCAAGACCTGTTTCGAGCAAAACAATGTCGCTTTTTTCATGTCTTCCAAAATAATAGAAAGCCATGGCCGTAATCACTTCAAATTCAGTTGGTCCGCCAAGTTCTGTCTGCTCAAGTCCAGCCGCAATCGGCTTAATGATGTTCGCTAAAAACAGCATTTCTTCATCAGAGATCGGTTTGCCGTTCACACTGATTCTTTCATTAAAGGTTTCTAAAAAAGGAGAGGTAAACGTACCTACCGTATAACCAGCCTCTTGCAATACGTTTCGCATATATGCAATGGTTGAACCCTTTCCGTTTGTGCCTGCTACATGAATGGCACGAACTTGCTTGTGAGGGTGATCCATTTTTTCCATCATCCATTTCATTCGCTTTAAACCTGGCTTGATTCCGAATCTAAGGCGCGAATGAATCCAATCTACTGCTTCATCGTAGGTTTGAAACATCTGTAACAGCCCCTTCTCTCTCTTTATAAGAAAAGCCAAGCTCCCTGTCTGACAGGTGCTTTTAGCTAAACTTATTATTATTCGCTCTGATTATATATGAAAACTCGGGTGTGATTCTAACAATCACACCCGAGCCTGTATGATAATTATCCCTTTAACTCACTGATTCTTGAAAGGACAGCTTCTCTTTTTTCAACATAGTCTTTTTCTTTTGCACGTTCTTCTTCAATGACTTTTTCAGGTGCTTTTTTCACAAAGCCTTCATTGCCCAGTTTCTTTTGAACACGTTCAACTTCGTTATTCAATTTATCGAGCTCTTTTTGCAGACGTAAAATTTCTTCGTCTAAATTAATTAGACCTTCAAGCGGAAAAATAAGCTCTGCTCCAGTTACTACTGCTGTCATCGCTTTTTCACCAGTTGCAGCATCTGTACTGATTGTCAGGCTGCTCGTGTTACAGAAGCGTTCAATATAAGCGCGGTTTTGATCAAGCTGTATTTGAATGTCTGCATTTTTCGCTTTAATGAAAAGCGGAATTTGCTTGCTCATCGGTGTGTTAACCTCTGCACGAACGTTACGTACGCTGCGAATCACTTCGACAAGCAATTTCATATTTGATGCTGCTTCCTGATCTGTTAATGAAGCATCTGCCTCAGGCCATTTCGCTATTGTAATGGATTCGCCTTTATGAGGAAGGTTCTGCCATATTTCCTCGGTAATGAAAGGCATAAAGGGATGAAGAAGTCTCATCGTGTTATCAAGGACATAAGCTAAAATCGAACGAGTCGTTTTCTTCGCTTCTTCATTGTCGCCGTATAATGGAAGCTTCGCCATTTCAATATACCAGTCACAGAAATCATCCCAGATAAAGTTATAAAGGTAGCGGCCTACTTCACCGAATTCATATTTATCAGCTAGTTTTGTCACTTGATCGATTGTTTCGTTTAAGCGAGTAAGAATCCATTTATCCGCTACCGATTTTTCACCAGTAATATCAATCTCTTCAACTTTCAGTCCATCCATGTTCATTAAAGCAAAGCGTGAAGCGTTCCAGATCTTGTTGGTAAAATTCCAAGTTGCTTCCACTTTTTCATAGCTGAAACGCAAGTCCTGGCCTGGAGAGCTACCTGTTGACAGGAAGTAGCGCAATGAATCTGCTCCATATTTCTCGATTACATCCATTGGATCGACGCCATTTCCAAGCGATTTACTCATTTTACGTCCTTGTTCATCGCGTACAAGTCCGTGAATCAGCACATCTTTAAATGGACGCTGTCCTGTAAATTCAAGGCCTTGGAAAATCATGCGAGAAACCCAGAAGAAAATAATATCATAACCCGTTACAAGTACATCCGTAGGATAGAAGCGCTGATAATCGATCGACTCTGTATCTGGCCAGCCTAATGTAGAAAACGGCCATAACGCAGAGCTGAACCAAGTATCAAGAACGTCTTTATCCTGTTCCCAGTTTTCAATATCTGCAGGCGGTGAGTGATCAACATGAACCTCTCCTGTTTCTTTGTTATACCAGGCCGGAATTCTATGTCCCCACCAAAGCTGTCTTGAAATACACCAGTCGCGGATGTTTTCCATCCAGCGCATGTACGTATTTTCAAATCGGTTTGGAATAAAGTTTACTTTTTCTTCTTTACTTTGAAGCTCAATCGCTGCATCAGCAAGCGGCTGCATTTTAACAAACCATTGTGTTGAAAGGTAAGGTTCAACAACTGCGCCGCTTCGTTCGCTGTGTCCAACAGAATGAATGTGCTCTTCAATTTTGAATAAAACTTCCATTTCCTGAAGATCTTTTACGATTTGCTTGCGGCATTCAAAACGGTCAAGACCATTATACTTGCCTGCATTTGCATTCATCGTTCCATCTTCGTTCATAACAAGTACACGCTCTAAGTTGTGACGGTTGCCAATTTCAAAGTCATTTGGGTCATGTGCAGGTGTGATTTTTACAGCACCTGAGCCAAATTCCATATCAACATAATCATCGCCTACGATTGGAATTTCACGGCCGACGATAGGAAGAATCACGGTTTTGCCGATTAAATGCTTGTAGCGGTCATCTTCAGGATGAACAGCTACAGCTGTATCTCCAAGCATTGTTTCAGGGCGCGTTGTTGCAATTTCAATGTGTCCTGATCCGTCTGATAGCTGATAACGCATGTGGTAGAAGGCACCTTGTACGTCTTGGTGAATTACCTCAATGTCCGATAAAGCTGTTTTCGTTTTTGGATCCCAGTTAATAATGTACTCGCCGCGGTAGATTAATCCTTTTCTATAAAGAGATACGAATACTTCATTTACTGCTTTTGAAAGGCCTTCATCAAGCGTGAAGCGCTCACGGGAGTAATCCAATCCTAACCCAAGCTTTGACCATTGTGCGCGGATATGGGAAGCATATTCCTCTTTCCATTTCCATGTTTCTGCAACGAATTTTTCACGGCCAAGATCATATCGTGATTTGCCTTCTTCACGCAGTTTGCCTTCTACCTTTGCCTGTGTGGCAATTCCTGCATGGTCCATTCCAGGAAGCCATAATACATCATAACCTTGCATTCTTTTCATGCGGGTAACAATATCTTGAAGCGTCGTGTCCCATGCATGCCCAAGATGCAATTTTCCTGTTACGTTTGGCGGCGGAATGACAATAGTATAAGGCTGCTTCTCCTGGTCATTTGTTGCTTCGAAGTATTTGCCTTTTAGCCAATAATCGTAGCGATCACGTTCAATTGCCTGCGGATCGTATTTTGTTGAGAGAGTTTGTTCATTTTTCTCCATTCTTCTTCCTCCTTATATATCAGCCAGAAAAAACAATAAAAAACTCCTCTCATCCAATAAAAGGACGAAAGGAGTTGATTTCGCGGTGCCACCTTTTTTCATAGGCAAAATACTGCAGCCTATGCTCTCAAATGGGATAACGGCTTTCGTGCCGATTCTCTCTACTTCAAGTTCAAGAGAATTACTCAAGGGCGACCTTCAAGCGAGCTTGTTTAAGAAATCTTTCAGCAAATGATTTCTCTCTCTAAAAACAGCTTTAGGCTTTACTCTTCCCTGTCAAAGTATGTTTTGTAATGATAAAAAGCATATATGTATTATTGTATACAATCTTTCCTTTTTACGTCAATCATCTTCTCCATTTTTCTTCACCTTTATACACGACAAGCGCACACAAATGGGTATATACACATACCTTGTTAGCAAGAAAAGGCTTTAGTAAGGAGATTTAAGATGCGAAAAAAATTTAATTCCTATAACTTTACCCCTTGGGTGAAGCAATTCCGCGGGATTGGAGTTCAATTTATTGTTCCGATTACAATTTTTCAAGCTGTACGGACACTGATATTTCCGACACCCATTGATATCATTTTATTGGCATTATTGATTTTCCTAGGTGTTGCCCTTCATATGGACTGGATTTAAAGAACCCAATCAGCTTATTGATTGGGATTCTTTTATGTTGATTGCTGCTCAGCAGCTATTTTTTTATTCTCTTCTATTTGTGTTACTTTCATTATAAAATATTCGATATTTTTAAACGTCCAGTACGATTTTATGATATCCTGATTTTTTTTCAGCTGTGTGGCGCCGCGATCTCCCTGATTCATATGTTTTTTTAAGTTTCTGTAGATGAAATCAGGATAAGCAGAATAGCTCATAAACAAAATCATCTCTTCAGCGCGGTAAGGAAAATTCTGCTGATACGTATACAGCCAATCCACACATTCATCACCGGCAAATGGGTACGTATGAAACGTACGGTGATAGAAGAGAAGCAAGTCGTCAATCGGAGATGAGACTCTTGATTGCTCAAAGTTTGTCAAAAATCCTGTGCCCTGTTCATCATATAAAAAATGATGAATGGAAGCTCTGCCGTGTATGATGACCTGGCGTGCATCTTCTTTTTCTTTCATGATCTCATACCATTCGTCAAGCTTTTTCCTTGCAAACTCAGTGGCTCTTGCTGTCTCAAAATAGTAAGTGACAGCCTGCAGTTCAAATGGAGACAAGTACCATCTTTTTTCGCATTCCTCTACATATTTCTCGTACATGTCTTTGTTATCAGCCCATTGTTTCGATAACGTTTCATAATGAAATTTCAGATGATCCTGATTCAATTTTTCCGTAATGACCGTTTTCTGATGAAGAGAAGCTAATTCCCTGAACATATTCTTATGCCGTTCATCTCGCTCATCTGCTGATTCATTGTGGAGCCAAGGCATGATGTAATACCAATTCTCGCCATCGGATGTGAAAAACTGCCGATGTTTATTTCTGAAGATCGGAACATAGGCAGAAAACCCTTTTTGATGCGCTGTATGAAGCGTTTCTATAAAATGGTCATTACGATGTGCAGAGACTTTTTTCAAAGCGTACGCCGCTCCTGAACTTGTATAGACTTTTACAAGTTTGTCACTGATTGATTCCGCATACTCTGCTGTCAAATCGTATTGATTCATAACCGGAATCAGCTTTTCCATTTGGTCTCTCACCACTTTTTGACTCACCTCCCTTTTAGAAGGAACAATGAAACAATCACATTTTGAAAAAGAGCTTTACAAAAAAAACAGCTGAGGAATGCTCCTCCCCCGAGCTGTTCTGAACATTTTAACGCGTGTTCGCATAAACCGGAATATATAAAGTCTGCCCTTCATGAACATCTGCATCTGAATTTAATTGATTTACACGATGCAGCTGCTGGGCAGTAATGTCATAGCGGTCGCAAATACTGTCAATTGACTCTCCCTGTTGAACAATGCAGATTTTAAGCTTTGAAAATTCTTCTTCATCTTCACGGCCAAAAAGCTTTGTTAAGTAAAGGGAATTTTCGGTTTGCTTTGGCTGTTCCTGTTGTTTTGCTTCTTCTTTTCTGCTCCGCGGGCTTAGTTTAGGCGGTGCCGCATATGCTTCTTCATGCTCATGCTCATCCTGAGGTTTGCTGAAGTTATAATGAATTTCCGGCTGGGCAATTTCTTCCTGAATGGCTTGTTTTCTGACCTCTACATCAAACGGCTGATATAATTCATCATCTTTGTCATTTTCATTTACTAAGACAGCTTCATAGGATTCTGTATAAGCTTCCTGTGTATCTTCCTCAGACAGGAGTGCTTGAGGTGTGCGAAAGAGAGGTTCAAGCTCTTCTTCAGAACTGCTGTGATCTTCTGATTGCTCTTCCTCTTCATACCCTTCTTCTGTATCCTGGCTTGCAATCCCGCTTATTTCCAAATCAGCAACCAATTTCAGATTGCGGCTCTCTGATAAATCATAGTCAAACGATTCAATGGTTACATACACTTCTTCTAGATTACCAATTCTGTTTCTAGGGATGGTAATATCGACAGGAAAGCGGTGGAGCAGCTGTGATATGCCATCTTCTCGTGTTTCAACATCACTGATAAACCTGAGATTGGCATATTCAAATCCCTCTTCGTTGTAATCCTCATCTATTTTGTACTCACCCGTTAGTTGCAGTGCACCCCGAATGGAGATGTACTGATCGTATTCCTGGATGGAGATGTCTGGATCTAATGAGATGGATAACAGCTCACCTACTTCCTGTCCCTTTTGAAACCAAACGGATTCTTCAACAGAAAACCGTAATGATGATTGTTGATCCTGTGACAACATAAACTCCTCCTTTCAATGGCCTAACCAAATAGCTGTGACATTAAAGGTTTATGTGACAGAATCAAAGATTATGAGTAATTTTTCTGGTCTCATTTCTAAAACATTGATCCTTTTTAATTGTATTTAGTATGTTCAATCGTTTTTTCAAGGATTGTTTCGAGCGATTTTATTCTAAAAGAGCACGATATCCAAATGATAGACGTAAATATTTCTTATACAATTTTTGAGTACACAGCTTTTGAGAGGTTTTGCAAAAACATTTACCGGGAATGTAACTATTAACAAACTAAAAGGAGTGATTGCAATGTCAAAGGATCAAGGTTTAAGCGATAAAGTGAAAGGTAAAGTGAATCAGGCTAAAGGTGAGGTAAAAGATCAAGTTGGCAATGCAACAGATAATCCGAATCTGCAGCGCGAAGGCAAAAAAGATAAACTCAAAGGGAACATTCAAGAGGGTGTAGGAAAAGCGAAGGATGATTCACACCGCTATTAATTAATTTCATAAGGCTGTTTTCGTATTGATTGTTATTTTTGGATTATAAATTTCACCAGATGGATTTCCGCTGCAGGCACTTGCTTTCCGCGGGGAGGGATGGGAGCCTCTATTTCCCGCAGGAGTCAAGTACCTTCCGCTACAATCCACTAAAGGTTTTAACCATTTCTCTAAAAGGCAACAAACTTTACGAAAAGAGCCTTTCATAAAAAGAGAATCGGCACAGGCCCGTTCTCTTTTTAATTCTATGAGTACGAGCTATACTAGAGTAAAAACACAGGAGTTATTATGAAACCCTTATTCTTTATTATCATAGGCGTAATATTTTTACTGCAAATACCATTATGGCTAGGTATTGTCGCTGACTGGCTGATGATTGCAGTCGGAGCAATAGGTTTAGCAATTATATTAATGAGTAAATGGCTAAGCCGCAAATCAGGTTATGAAAAGAAATAAAAACAAGCCCCCGCCATGCAAGCAGGGGCTTTCGTTTGCTTATTTTAATACAGAAAAAGCTTTTTCTGCGGCAGCAAGCGTTCTTGCAAGATCTTCATCCGTGTGAGCGGTTGATAAGAAAAGACCTTCAAACTGAGACGGCGGGAGGAAAACACCTTCGTTTGCCATTTCGCGATAAAATTTCGAGAAAAATTCTAAATTTGACGTTTTTGCTTTTTCGAAGTTCGTGACTTTTTCATTTGTAAAGAAGAAGCCAATCATCGAGCCAGCTCTGTTAACAGTAAGAGGAATCTCATATTTTTCAGCTGCTGCTGTTAAACCTTCTTCAAGGAGATCTGCTTTACTGCCAAATTCTTTATATGAATCAGGTGTCAGCTGTTTTAATGTCGCGTACCCCGCTGTCATCGCAAGAGGATTTCCGGACAATGTTCCTGCCTGATAGATCGGTCCGCTTGGAGCGATTTGCTTCATAATATCAGCACGTCCTCCGTAGGCACCAACAGGAAGCCCTCCGCCAATCACTTTACCAAGACACGTAATGTCAGGCGTTACACCAAAGTATCCTTGTGCACAGCCATAATCAACCCGAAATCCTGTCATAACTTCATCAAAGATTAACAGGGATCCATATTGATTCGTGATCTCTCTCAGATTTTCTAAAAATCCAGGAAGTGGAGGAACGACACCCATATTTCCTGCAACAGGTTCGACAATTACACCGGCAACATCGTCGCCGAATTGTTCAAATGCGTACTTTACGCTTTCAAGGTCATTATAAGGAACCGTAATCGTGTTCTTCGCAATGCCTTCAGGTACACCTGGGCTGTCAGGCAAACCAAGTGTCGCCACCCCAGATCCAGCTTTAATTAATAAAGAATCACCATGGCCGTGGTAGCATCCTTCAAACTTGAGAATTTTATTTCGTCCTGTAAAACCGCGGGCAAGACGCAATGCGCTCATCGTTGCTTCTGTGCCAGAGCTTACCATACGGATGACTTCGATTGAAGGAACGCGTTCGATGACAAGCTTAGCAAGTTCGTTTTCAATTAATGTAGGTGCACCGAAGCTCGTCCCGGATTCTGTCACTTTTTTAATGGCTTCAACTACTTCATCATTTGTATGGCCTAAAATAAGCGGTCCCCATGATAACACATAATCAATATATTCATTTCCATCAATGTCATAGATTTTAGAACCTTTTCCTCGTTCCATAAAAATCGGATCCATCGCTACAGATTTAAACGCGCGGACAGGGCTGTTTACACCGCCGGGCATTAAATTCAGCGCTTCTTGAAAGGCTTGTCTTGATTTTTCATAAGTGCGCATAAAGAATTCCCCCTTCCGATTATTGTTGTTCCTTGAGCCAGCGGGCAGCATCTTTTGCATGATAAGTCATAATCATATCTACTCCAGCACGCTTCATGCTGATCATCATTTCCATCACGATCGCTTTTTCATCAACCCAGCCATTTTGAGCAGCCGCTTTGATCATAGCGTATTCTCCGCTCACGTTATAAGCAACGATTGGCACATTGAAATTGTTTTTTACATCGCGGATGATATCCAGATAAGATAAAGCCGGCTTCACAATGAGAAAATCCGCACCTTCCATTAGGTCAGATTCAGCTTCTCTAAGTGCCTCAAAACGGTTTGCAGGGTCCATTTGGTACGTTTTGCGGTCACCAAATTGCGGTGTGCTGTGAGCAGCATCACGGAAAGGCCCGTAAAACGCACTTGAATATTTAATGCCATATGACATAATCGGCACATCTTCAAAGCCAGCTTCATCCAGCCCATGACGAATAGCCGCTACAAATCCGTCCATCATGTTAGATGGAGCGATAATATCGGCGCCTGCTTTTGCTTGGCTGACGGCTGTACGCGCTAATAAATCCAATGTGGGATCATTTAGAATCTTGCCTTCTTTTACAATTCCGCAATGTCCATGGTCTGTAAATTGGCAGAGGCATGTATCAGCAATGACAACAAGCTCCGGAAAGTTCTCTTTAATTTGAGTGATCGCTCTTTGAACAATCCCGTGATCGTGATAAGCTTGAGAACCAGCCTCGTCCTTTTCATCAGGAACACCAAACACAATGACGGACTTTATTCCAAGATCCGTTACTTCCTGCATTTCTGCATTCAAGTAATCGAGCGAAATTTGTTCAACGCCTGGCATTGATTTCACTTCATTTCTCTTTTTCTCTCCCTCTACTACAAAAATAGGATAAATGAAGTCTTCTGCATGCAAATGTGTTTCACGAACGATTGATCTCATGCTATTTGTACTGCGAAGTCTGCGATGTCTTGAAAACTGAAGATCCATGATTAATCATTTCCTTTCGATTCGATGTGAGTTTTGATTCTATCTATCATGGCATCGATTGTGTAAGTTTCACAAACGATGCCCTTAAATCCATATTGTGACAGTGTCTGCATTGTAATTGGTCCGATACTGACCAATGTGACACGGCCAAGTAAGGATACCAGATCTTTTGTTTGCATGACATTCATAAAAGCATCAACGGTTGAAGAGCTTGTAAACGTAATATAATCCAGCTCGTTTTGCTTTAATAATCGCTCTATAGTCTGTCCATCTTCTATATTATGTATTGTTTCATATAGTGTTACATCTGTCACGGAGTAACCCTTGTGCCGCAGCTCCTTAATGAGAATTTCCCTGGCCAGATTGCCTCTGAAAAGAAAAATATGCTGTGCTGATACCGTTTTCTCCGTAATTTCTTCTACCAGCTTTTCCGCCACATATTCTTGCGGAATGATTGTAACAGGAAAGCCGTTATTTTCAATCAATTGTTTCGTTTTTCTGCCAACAGCTGCAAATGTACAAGATGATAGTTTGCTTTTATTTATCTGGTGATTTTTTAAGAAATCAAAAAAATAGGAAACACCATTTGTGCTTGTAAAAACAAGGCAATCATTCGGCTTGATGCTCATTATAATCTCATGGATTTGTTCTTCATTCTTTGCTTTTTCAAAACGGATAAGCGGAGTTACAATGGGAACTCCGCCAGCGTTTTTTATTTTCTCGGCAAATGTGGTCGCCTGCGTATGCTCTCTCGTAATTAAAATCTTCTTACCGGAGAGTGCGGCGGCCATTATATGTTAAGCTCCTCTTTCACACGATCGATTAAATCTTTAGCACCTCGTTTGATTAGCCGTTCTGATACTTCTCTGCCGATGACCTCCGGATCTTTTCCTATAATCCGCTCTTTGTGAATCTCTTTTCCGTCTGGTGACGCAATTAAGGCAGTAAGTGAGATTTCTTTATTAAAATCGACTGTTGCATAGCCAGCGATCGGAACCTGACAGCCCCCCTCCATGACCTGAAGGAATGTTCTTTCAGCACGAACAGCAAGGTTTGTCGCTTCATCATTAAAATGTGACAAAAGCTCAAGCAGGTCATGATCGTCTTCTCTGCATTCAATGGAAAGCGCACCTTGTCCAACAGCAGGAACACATATATTTGCATCTATGAATTCTGTGACAACATCCTGACTCCAGCCCATTCTTGCCAAGCCCGCAGCCGCTAAAATGATGGCATCATACTCTTCATGCTGAAGCTTTGCAAGACGAGTATCAATGTTGCCTCGAATCCACTTAATTTCAAGATCCGGTCTCACCGCAAGCAGCTGGGCACTTCTTCTTAAACTGCTTGTCCCCACAATGGCACCAGCTGGAAGCTCGGCAAGCTTTACATGATTCTTAGAAATAAACGCATCCCTTGGGTCTTCTCTAAAAGGGATACAGCCAATTGTCAAGCCTTCAGGCAACACCGCAGGCATATCTTTCATGCTATGTACAGCCATATCAATTTCACGATTTTGCATTGCCTGTTCGATTTCTTTGACAAATAACCCTTTGCCTCCAACCTTCGATAACGTTACATCCAAGATCTGATCACCTTTGGTCACGATTTCACGTACTTCGAACTCGAATGGAAGCTCGAGCTTCTTCAGCTGGTCAATGACCCAATTGGTTTGTGTTAATGCTAATTTACTGCGTCTTGAGCCTACGATAATTTTACGCATAAGTACCTCCAACTTTAACCTGATGTATGATGAATCCTTATGAATCCCATATGTGAAAACGGGATAAACTTCCGAATAAGAAAAAGTTTATTAATAGAATTAAAAAGGATGCGACATTTAAATATGCTACATGTTTGCCCTGCCATTCTTTCACGATCCGGTAATATAAGTAAAAGCTGTAAACGAGAAGCATCATAAAGGATCCGAGTACTTTAGCATCGTACCAATGAAAATCTGGAAGTTTTAAATACGCCCAAATAACTCCTAGAATTAAGCTTAATAACAGCATCGGTACTCCAATGACATTTAATACATAGGACATATGATCAAGCTTTGTCAAATCGTCGATTCGGAGTAATTGTTTACCCCACTTTTTCTTTTTCAGCAAGTTATATTGAATTAAGTAAAGCAAAGAAAAAACAAATGACAGCGTGAAAGCCCCATAAGACAAAATCGCCATCGTAATGTGAATAAACAGCAGTTCAGAGATCAACTGGCCGGAAACTGCCGCTGATTCATATTGCGAAGGAGCAAATGTATGAATGGAGAGCATAATAAATCCTAATACATTTGTGAAAAAAATAATAAAATCGACTCGCAAAAACCGATTTAACACAACAGACAGAGTGACCAGCACCCATGAATAGAAATATAAACCTTCAGATATATTTAAAATCGGAAATCTGCCAGTCGTAAACATTTGATAAAATAAAAAAATTGTTTGCAGCAGCCAAACAATAGAAAGCAACCAGAAGGCAACTTTGTTTGCCTTCCGGTTGTTATGAATAAAATCTATGAAAAAAAACAGGACGCTAAGCGCATAAATAATAATAATCAATTCATTTATTCTTGTTAAACTCATCTCTGGCATAAATCAAATTCCTCTCACTTACGATTGAAGTGATGCTCTTAATGGCTCAATCGTTTCTTTTGAGCTGCCGAGCGGCATTGAGTTTTCAAGTCTTTTCTGTTCTTCTACCGCTTCTTCTATATCAAAAATTTTCATGAATAAATCAAGTGTATGGTCTGCATCAGGTTCAGCAGACAATTCTTTTACCTTTAATATTGGATCCCGGAGCATTTGATTTATTATGCTTTTCGTGTGTTTATTTAAAAGTTTTAATTCACGTTCTGTTAAGTTCGGCATTTTACGTTCAAGGCTTTGCATAGTTTCTGCTTGAATGCCAAGTGCTTTTTGACGAAGAGCAGAGATGACAGGGACAACACCAAGAGTTCCGAGCCACTGTTTGAAGGCAACAATTTCTCCTTCGACCATCAATCCGATTTCTTCAGCTGCTTTTTGTCTTTCCTGCAGATTTGCATCCACAATTCCCTGCAAATCATCTATATCGTATAAGAAAACACTTTCAAGCTCATCAAGACCTGGATCAAGATCGCGCGGAACAGCAATATCAACCATAAACAATGGTTTGCCTTTTCGTATTTTTTCAACACCTGCCATCATGTCTTTCGTGATGACGAAGTCCTTAGAACCAGTTGAACTGATTAAGATATCGGCTTCAACTAAAGCACATTGCAGTTCATTCATGCTTTTCGCCACGCCTGTAAATTTCAAAGCAAGCTGTTCTGCTTTTTCAAAGGTGCGGTTCATTACAGTAACTTTTCGAACACCGCTGCCATGCAGATTTTGCACCGCAAGCTCACCCATTTTCCCTGCACCCAGAATAAGAACATGCTTGTTTGATAAATCTCCGAATATTTTCTTTGCAAGCTCTACTGCTGCATAGCTCACTGAGACGGCATTTGCGGCGATATCTGTTTCGGAATGAGCTTTTTTAGCAAGAGTGATCGCTTGTTTAAATAAATGCTGAAAAACCGTTCCAATTGTACCTTCTGTTTGCCCAAGCATAAAGCTTGTACGCACTTGTCCGAGAATCTGTGTTTCTCCAAGAACCATAGAATTTAAGCCGCACGTAACGCTAAACAAATGGTCAATCGCTCCATCATGCTCGTACATTGTTAAAAATGGAGAAAATGAATCTTTGTCGATTCCAAACCACTCAGCTAAAAATGCTTTAATATAATAACGGCCAGTATGAAGCTGGTCCACAACGGTATAAATTTCTGTCCGATTACAAGTCGAAACAATGATATTCTCTAAGATGCTTTTCTTGCCTTTCAGTGCTTTCATCGCATCTCCGAGCTCATTTGGATTAAACGTTAATTTTTCACGGATTTCGACAGGGGCAGTTTTATAATTTAAGCCAACAACTAAAATATGCATGATTCTATACACCCCACATACAAGAATACTATTACCATTATACCATGACCTGCATTTTTCTCTTTTTATAAATGTGAACAGTTCTTGAAAGCTTGTTCGTCTATGGTATGATACTACTTAAAAGCGTAAGGCCTGTTTAGCTCCAAAAGGCAGATAAGGATTTGACAGAAAAGGACAGATTTGACTTTACTGGCGAAGCCGATCTGACTGGGGATTCAGGCACTGAAGCTAGATATATGATTACAAAAGTTATTACAAATTCGTCCACCTTGAACAATACCAAAAAAAGTGCTTACAATCAAGGAAATCGTTCTATTATGAGGTGAATAATCTTGAAAAAATCGACAAAATTCTCTGCACTCACACTATTGGCTATCGGATTTTACTATTTTCTCCAAACCTTTCAAATTCAGCTTTTTGAAAATCAGCAATCCTGGCAGACTCTTCTTATCCTGTTTGGACTCGTTTTTTTAATCGGCGGTCATTTCGACCAGGATGACAATGCCATCCTGCCTGGCATTCTCTTGCTTGGCCTTGGCACTCATTTTCTTGGCATCGAACGTTTTCCAAATTGGCCTGATCATGCACCAGCCATCACGTTTATTATCGGACTTGGCATGCTGCTTCGTGCTGCAAAAACAAAATCAGGGACCTTTCAAAGCTTCATTTTACTCTTGCTTGCCGTTTTCCTCCACTCATTCGACTCCATCATCAATGGGCTTGGATGGGTCGAACAAGGCATGCAGGTCATTCAGAGATTTTGGCCAGTCCTGCTAATTCTTGGAGGTTTTTACTTATTATTTATAAAAAGAAAGTAAAATATGTAAGATGAACCAGATAAAAGGTGAATGACCAGTCGCAGAATGCGGCTGGCTTTTGATTTTGAGGTGCTGCTGTAAAAATAGATTCAGTCTGAGTAAAGGATAGGTTATGGTAAATAATACGGATGCTGCGGCGATTGAGAGACTCTTTTTCTCGCTTGAAGAGACTCGTCGGATTATAAAATACCAATTTTAGATAATAAACTATGTGTTCCGGAGAATAAGAAGACTGGTTCGGCAAATAAGAGCCGTTTTCCAGATAATAGAGCTGGAAACATGTTATTGAAAGATGGTTCTTTTAATTGAAAGCGCCACCAAAAGAATGATTGCAATTTTATCCTCCCAGAGCATCTGAGAAAAGAACATTGTGTGACTGTTTAATATAAAAAGCAGACGAAGTTACCTTCCTCTAATTAATGAAAACGCACAAAAGAGAGTGCCCAAGATAAACTTTGGGCACTCTTTCTTTCATTTCTTCAAATTCGTATACTGCTCAATCATAGACCATGCTTCTACTTTGCCTTGTCCTGTTTCTGACGAAAAGCAGATAAGCGGATCATCAGGATCTTTGTTAAGTGTTTCCCTTACAACCTTCATATGCTTCTGCCATTTGCCTTTTGGTATTTTATCAGCTTTGGTTGCGACTACGATTACTGGGATCTCATAATGCTTGAGAAACTCATACATCATCACATCATCTTTTGATGGGGCATGACGGAGATCCACCAGCAAAACAGCTGCACAAAGCTGTCTGCGCTTTGTAAAGTATGTTTCGATCATTTTTCCCCATGCATCACGCTCTGATTTAGAGACTTTTGCGTAGCCATACCCTGGCACATCGACAAAATGAAGCACTTCATTAATGATATAGAAATTCAGTGTCTGTGTTTTCCCTGGCTTAGAAGAAGTACGGGCCAGATTTTTTCGATTCAGCAATTTATTGATAAAAGATGATTTTCCTACATTTGATCGTCCGGCAAGGGCAATTTCCGGCAAGTCCAAATCTGGATACTGGTCGGGCTTTACGGCACTGATGACAATCTCGGAACTTGTTACTTTCATTGATTTTCTCCCACTAACGCATGCTGCAGCACTTCATCAAGATGTGATACAGGTACAAATGTTAAATCATTGCGGACACTTTCAGGGATATCTTCAATATCTCTTTCATTGTCCTTCGGCATAATGATTTTCGTTAATCCTGCCCGGTGTGCACTCAGCGTCTTTTCTTTTAATCCACCGATTGGCAGTACTCTTCCTCTTAGCGTGATTTCTCCGGTCATGCCAACTTCTTTTCTAACAGGCCGGCCTGTTAATGCTGAAATCAGAGCAGTAGCTATCGTAATACCTGCAGAAGGTCCATCCTTTGGTACAGCACCTTCTGGAACATGAATATGAATGTCCTGCTTCTCATGGAAACCTTCGTCAATATTCAGCTCTTTTGCACGGGAGCGAATAAAGCTGAATGCAGCCTGAGCAGATTCTTTCATGACGTCTCCAAGTTTACCTGTTAAAATCAGTTTTCCTTTCCCAGGAGAAAGAGACACTTCAATCGACAATGTATCCCCGCCTACTGTTGTATATGCGAGGCCTGTTGCAACGCCGATTTGATCTTCAAGCTCTGCTTGGCCATAACGGAATTTGCTCTTGCCAAGATAGTCTGCAAGATTTTTATCTGTCACAGTTATTCTTTTTCTTGCTTCTGAGACAATTTGTTTTGCTGCTTTACGGCAAATAGCAGCAAGCTGTCTCTCCAAGCTTCGTACGCCAGCTTCACGAGTGTGGTAGCGAATCACATTTTGAATCGCTGAATCACGAATCTGCAGATGTGTTTTTTTCAAACCATGCTCTTTTAATTGCTTTGGCAGCAAGTGATCTTTGGCAATATGAATTTTTTCAATTTCTGTATACCCAGCAATTGTGATAATTTCCATTCGATCACGAAGAGGGCCAGGAATAGTTGATAAATTATTGGCGGTTGCAATAAACATTACCTTTGACAGATCATATGTCTCTTCAATGTAATGGTCACTGAACGTATGGTTTTGTTCAGGGTCAAGCACTTCAAGCATTGCAGAAGAAGGATCTCCTCTGAAATCACTGGACATTTTATCAATCTCATCTAATAAAAAGACTGGATTTATTGTTCCCGCTTTTTTCATGCCCTGGATAATCCGGCCTGGCATAGCGCCTACATACGTTCTGCGGTGTCCGCGGATCTCAGACTCATCTCTAACTCCGCCAAGGGAAATACGGACAAAATTTCGATCTAAAGACTTGGCTACAGAACGGGCAAGAGATGTTTTTCCGACGCCTGGAGGTCCTGATAAGCATAAAATCGGACCTTTAAGTGAATTTGTCAGTTTTTGGACAGCTAAGTATTCTAAGACACGGTCTTTTACTTTCTCAAGCCCATGGTGATCTTCATTCAAAATCGTTTCTGCACGTTTTAAATCAAGACGGTCCACGGTCGCATTTGACCATGGCAGCGAAGTGAGCCATTCTAGGTAGTTGCGCACAACTGAACTTTCTGCTGAGGTAGCAGGCACTTTCTCATAGCGCTCAAGTTCCTTTAATGCTGTAAGCTTGACATGATCCGGCATTCCAGCCTTTTCAATCTTTTCATTCAGCACTTCGACTTCGCCGGTTTTTCCTTCTTTATCGCCAAGTTCCTTTTGAATGGCCTTCATTTGTTCGCGGAGATAGTATTCTTTTTGTGTTCGCTCCATCGACCGTTTTACACGCTGGCCGATTTTCTTTTCCAGCTGAAGAACTTCTTTTTCGTTATGAATGATTTCAATTACACGATTTAAGCGTTCTTTAATATCGAGAGTTTCAAGTACTTCCTGTTTTTCTTTCAGTTTCAGAGGCAAATGGGAAGCGATAATATCAGCCATTCTTCCAGGCTCATCAATATCGGTCACAGTCGCAAGTGTCTCACCAGATATTTTTTTAGAAAGCTTTATGTATTGATCAAAGTGATCGAGCAGCGTTCTCATAAGTGCTTCATCTTCTGCATCTTTATCAGAGCGTTCTTCCAAAGAAGTCGCACTGACTGCAAAATAGTCACCTTCATCAACATAGTTTGTAATTTTACCGCGCTGCATGCCTTCTACAAGCACCCTGATTGTTCCATTTGGAAGCTTCAGCATTTGTTTTATTTTCGTCAATGTTCCTACTGGAAAGATATCGCTTTCTGTCGGTTCGTCAATTGAAATATCCCGTTGTGTCGTTAAAAAGATTATATGATCATCCATCATCGCTTTCTCAAGCGCCTGTACGGATTTTTCGCGTCCTACATCAAGGTGAAGTACCATTGTCGGGTACACTAACAATCCTCTAAGAGGTAGGAGGGGGACGATTTTCTCTTCTTTTTTCGCCAACTTTCATACACCTCCGTGACTATAGTATCAATCATTATAATATAATGAGTTCATTCTTGTACAATTCTATCTTATTGTCAAAACAGTGTCTATTTGTAAACATAATGAGGTTACCTTATGTAGTATACCCTTTACACTGACATAAGACTAACGAATTCACTCATATTTTGCATAAAAAAACCCCGAGATTACCCGAGGTCTTGTTTTATTAACGCGGTAATAGGCGCCGGCACCTCAGTCGGAGGATTCAGCAAGGCTATATCAAAAACTTCCTGTAAATGATCAACGGGGATGATGCGAATACCTTCAACTGTTTTTAAGATAGATTGCATATTTTCAGCTGGAATTATAACTGTTTTGGCTCCAGCAAGTTTAGCTGCTTTAATTTTTGGAACGACACCGCCGATTGGCTTGACATTACCATGAATGCTGATTTCCCCTGTCATCGCAACTGTATGATCAACGGGGATCTTATGAATGGCTGAGAAAATCCCTGTTGCCATCGCGATTCCCGCTGAAGGACCGTCAACAGGAATGCCACCGGGAAAATTGACATGGATATCAAAATCATCTGCTTTGATTCCCATTGATCGCAGAACCGTAATAACATTTTCAATCGAGCCTTTTGCCATGCTTTTGCGTCTTACTGATTTCCCTCTGTCACCAATGCTTTCTTCCTCTACAATTCCTGTTATATTGATGGTTCCGTTGTCTTTTGCATGAATAACGGTCACTTCAATTTCTAGGAGGGAACCAGAATTTGGACCGTGAACAGCAAGCCCGTTGACGAGACCAATTTTTGCATTGCCGTATATTTTTTTATCATATCGGGGTGAAAGCTGACTTGAACTTACGACCCATTCAATATCTTCAATTGTAATTTCTTTTCGATCCTCTGTCATCGCCATGCCGGCAGCAATTTGCATCATGTTGACGACTTCACGGCCGTTCCTCACATAGGAGGTCAAAGTTGAAATACTTTTCTCGCTTGTCTTCATATTCACTTTAGCCGCTGCTTTTCTTGCTACAATGGCAAGCTCTTCTTGCTCTAGATCCCTAAAAAAGACTTCCAGACAGCGTGATCGAATCGCTGGAGGTATTTCATTTGGAGTTCGTGTCGTGGCTCCAATTAAGCGGAAATCGGCAGGCAGGCCATTTTGAAAAATATCATGAATGTGATTTGGAATTTGTGTGTTTTCTTCGCTATAATAGGCGCTTTCTAAAAACACTTTGCGATCCTCGAGCACCTTCAGCAGCTTGTTCATTTGAATCGGATGCAATTCACCTATTTCGTCAATAAAAAGAACGCCTCCGTGTGCATGTGTGACAGCTCCCTGCTTTGGCTGAGGAATTCCGGCTTGTCCCATGGCACCTGCCCCTTGATAGATGGGGTCATGAACAGAGCCAATGAGCGGATCTGCAATTCCTCTTTCATCAAAACGGGCCGTCGTTGCATCTAATTCAATAAAAACCGCTGCTGGTTTAAAAGGCGACTTTGTATTTCTTTTAGCTTCCTCGAGAACAAGCCTTGCAGCAGCAGTCTTTCCTACTCCCGGAGGACCGTATATGATTACGTGCTGGGGATTGGGTCCGCAAAGAGCTGCTTTAAGAGCCTTAATTCCATCTTCCTGACCGACAATATCTGAAAAACTTTTAGGGCGGACTCTTTCAGCAAGAGGCTCCGATAATTTAATCGATCTCATCTTTTTTAACTGTTCCATTTCTTTTCGTGACTCACGGTCGATCGATACTTTTTGTGTACGCTGATTTTTTAATAAATTCCAAAAGTACAAGCCGATAATTACCCCGAAAAAAAGTTGTACAAATAATGCAATTCCAGTCCAGCTCATAGTGGTCCCTCCTACTGCGATGTCATATTTATAAGCTAGTATCTCCGAGGGGGTTCTTGAATAAACGTGAATATATTAACTATAATTTCGAGATTTATGTATAAAAATTATCAGTCTTTCACACATAGAACAAAAGCGCCTTGGTCAGTTCGAGATGAAAACAGGAATTGACCAAGGTTAATTTGCGCATTGAGAATACAAGCATCAATTAATCTGCTTTTTCAGAGCAATTGTCTTTTTCACAGTGGATAATCGTATAGCTGTGGCAGATCATTTCCTTTTATTATTTCCAAAACAAAAAAAGCCTTGCAGAATTATTCTGCAAGGCTTTTTAAAATGGTTATAATGTATAAAATTTTGCGCATTGATGACGAGCGGAATCACCCAACTCTCCGGCCAGAACAAATCCGCAGGAAAAGTCAAACCCGGACTTTTCTGACGGATTCTTTTCTGTCATGCCTGTGCGAAACGGGCGCTTGCGCTTTTCTAATTATGCAGATGTTTTTGTGTCTTCCTCGATGATCGTGCCATCATTCAGCACAAGCTTAGGGGGAACTTTATCTGTTACTGTTTCAGCAGTGACCACACATTTCGTAATATCATCACGTGAAGGAAGCTCGAACATAACTTCTAGCATTAGTCCTTCAATAATAGAACGCAGTCCGCGTGCTCCTGTTTTACGTTCAATCGCTTTTTTCGAGATTTCCATTAGCGCATTTTCTTCAAATTCAAGTTCTACGCCATCTAGATCAAGCATTTTCTGATATTGCTTCACTAAAGCATTTTTAGGTTTTGTTAAAATTTCAACCAATGCTTCTTCATCTAAAGGCTGAAGGCTTGCGATGACAGGCAAACGGCCGATGAATTCCGGAATAAGTCCAAAACGAAGCAGATCTTCCGGCAGCACTTTTGAAAGAAGCATTTTTTGATCCAATTCATCTTCTTTTTTCTCAGAGCCAAAGCCGATAACCTTTTGGCCTAAACGGCGTTTGACAATCTGCTCGATGCCATCGAAAGCTCCGCCGCAGATAAACAAGATGTTTGTTGTATCAATTTGAATAAATTCTTGATGCGGGTGTTTGCGTCCGCCTTGTGGAGGTACACTTGCAACCGTACCTTCAAGAATTTTAAGAAGCGCCTGCTGAACACCTTCACCAGATACATCACGTGTAATCGATGGATTTTCAGACTTGCGGGCAACCTTATCAATTTCATCAATGTAAATAATGCCTTTTTCAGCTTTCTCTACATCATAATCTGCAGCTTGAATCAATTTTAAGAGAATGTTTTCAACATCTTCCCCGACATATCCAGCTTCAGTTAAAGATGTAGCATCTGCAATGGCAAAAGGAACATTAAGAATACGGGCCAATGTTTGAGCAAGCAATGTTTTACCGCTTCCTGTAGGACCAATCATTGCGATGTTGCTCTTAGACAATTCCACATCATCGATCTTGCTGTTTGAATTGATTCGTTTGTAATGGTTATAAACCGCTACCGCAAGACTCTTTTTTGCTTGTTCCTGACCGATAACATATTCGTCTAAAATTTCGCGAATTTCTTTCGGTTTTGGAACATCTTTAAATTCAACTTCCTCTTCTGTTCCCAGCTCTTCTTCAACAATTTCTGTACAAAGTTCAATACACTCGTCACATATATAGACACCTGGTCCTGCAACTAATTTACGAACCTGGTCTTGAGTTTTACCGCAAAATGAACATTTAAGCTGACCTTTTTCGTCATTAAATTTAAACATGTTTTCACCCCTTATATCTTTGTATCATCAAAGTACCCATACATCTTCATCTATAGGAGCTGCATTTCTGGATGATCTTTTTTCTTTCTATCCATAAGTATAAAGGTAATGGGAATGAATATCACGTAACTTACCTTCGTCCGCCGGCCGCAGCGGTCAAAAACTTGAAATTTGGTATGTATTGCATTGTACCATAAGTATGTAGATTACTGGAAATAAAACCACTCTGACAAAACAGTTTTTAAATTCACGAAGTTAGAGTGTTTATATAGTATTCGCTTTCCCGTTTCAAAATCCTTGCCTGCCTGAAAAAAATAGAACATGTTTTATTCATGTAATCATTTGTTACCTTTATATGTATGTAGCATGCGGTAATTATATAGTACCCATTGCCGGTAAAAATAAATCTTATTTATAAAACAAGGCACGATCATCTCGCGCCTTGTTTCTTTTTTATCTATTATGCAGCATCTTTGCTGTTTTCAACAAGAAAGTCGATTGCTTTGCGTACTTTAAGATCTTCTTTTAATCCATCAACAGATCCTAGAGCTTGCTTGATGCTGTCAACAGGCATGTTGTACATTTCTGCCATTTTAGCAACTTCTGCATCAACTTCTTCATCTGTTACTTCGATGTTTTCAGCTTTAGCAATTGCTTCAAGAGTCAAGTTGTACTTCACGCGTTTAGAAGCATCTTCTTTCATTTGCTCTTTTAAAGCATCTTCATCTTGACCAGAGAATTGGAAGTATAATTCAAGGTTCATGCCTTGAGCTTGCAAACGCTGTTCAAACTCTTGCATCATGCGGTTTACTTCGTTTTCGATCAATATTTGAGGAATGTCCACTTCAGCATTATCAGAAGCTTTGTCTACAAGCGCATCACGAAGTGCATTTTCTGCTTCAGCTTTTCTAGTTTCTTCTAAGCGATTTTTTGTTTTCTCTTTTAATGCTTCAAGAGTTTCAACTTCTTCGTCAACATCTTTAGCAAATTCATCGTCTAAAGCAGGAAGTTCTTTCGCTTTGATTTCATGAAGTTTCACTTTAAACGTTGCAGGTTTTCCAGCAAGGTTTTCAGCGTGATATTCTTCAGGGAATGTTACTTCTACATCTTTCTCTCCGTTAGCCTCTAAGCCTACAAGCTGCTCTTCAAAGCCAGGAATGAAAGAACCTGAACCGATTTCAAGTGTGTAGTTTTCTGCAGTTCCGCCTTCGAATGCTTCACCATCGACGAAACCTTCAAAGTCAATCACTACTGTATCGCCATCTTCAACTGCGCCGTCTTCTTTTACAACAAGTTCAGCATGACGCTCCTGCAATGATTTCAATTCAGCATCTACATCTTCTTCAGATACTTCAGCATCGATCTTTTCTACTTCAAGACCTTTGTATTCGCCCAATTTCACTTCGGGCTTAACAATCACTTTTGCAGTGAAAATTAAGTTTTTGCCTTTTTCGATTTGTTCAACATCGATTTCAGGACGGTCGATTGGCTCAATGCCAGCCTCTTCAACTGCTTGAGGATATGCTTCTGGAAGAATGATATCCAAAGCATCTTGATAAAGTGATTCTGCGCCAAAACGCTGTTCAAACATTCCGCGCGGAATTTTACCTTTACGGAAACCAGGAATATTTACTTGTTTTGATACTTTTTTAAATGCTTCATCAAGGGCTTTGCTGAACGTTTCCGCATCAACTTCTACTGTCAGAACGCCTTGATTACCCTCTAACTTTTCCCATTTTGCAGACATATGTTTCCCTCCAAAAAATCTATTGAAATAGTGTCATAATCTAAGTCAGGTACGAACAAAGTATGCCTTGTCCATTTTGAACAAGTGATAAATTTGTTATACCTCTATGTAGATAAATTACTAAATCGGCCAGTGTAGTATATGAAGCCCGCCTGCTTTACGCATGGACAGGGAATCATCATTTTACAACCATTTTATTATAACATAGAAAAAATTCCTTTCAACATATACGTTAGATTTGCAAATAAGAAATTTCTTCTATTTCATAAATTTTTCCCGCTGCTTCCGCGAGCATGCTTTGTTTTACTTCGTATGTATAAGAGACCTCTTCTGGCGGCGCTGCAATGCCATGCATTTCGTAGCCGACAGAATGAAGTGCAGCCGCCCACAATTTTGCTTCTGCAGGTTCTGGCAAAAAAGGAAATAATACGTACAAATGACGAATCCATAATTCTTTGACAGCTTCAAAAAGGGAAGGGTTCTCTGCACCAAGAATATCGTCCAATACATTAAGGACCTTTTTAGTAAATGGCAGCTCTGATAAATCCTCAAGCTCTGCAGGGATAAGCGACATCGTTTTTCCGAACTTAACGATCTTGACCTCTTTTGAAACTTCATTTTCCATTAAAAGATGAAGAATCATCGATTGCACAACAGGATGGCTTCTTGCATCCTTTAAGATTGATTGCAGCTGCATCATATGCCTTGATACATTTCTGTCCTTTAACGATTGAATATAGGCAACCTGCTGATTAATATTCTCCAGCAAATTTCTTGGTTCTGTCCATTCTTCGTTTTCTTCGTCCTCTAAAGAATGCAATTCTTCGTCTTCGTTCATTTTCCGGCTGAAATCAAGCAGCTTATAAAAATGCTCCGCCTGATCATGAGGCAAATGATTTTCTTGAAGAACAGCTTCAATCGTCTGCTGCACTTCACCATACTGCCTCAATTGGATCAATATCGTTAAATATACCTGCAGGACAGTAAAATAATCACCAATGTCTTCGTGAAGCATTCTGCGGCAAACAGCTTTCGCTTCTTCCAGTTCCCCAAGTTCCATTAAACATAAGGCAATTCCGAGATGAATTTCAGCCCTTTCCTCTCCTAGCTCACGAACCTCATAAAAAAGATTGAGTGCTTCTTTAAATTGTTTATTTTTCAGCGCTTCCAATCCTTTATCAACTAAACGTTCGCTTAAATTAGGGAAGGGAATGACTTTTCTCTTTTTCTTTTCATCCATCATTAAGAATCATCTCCGGCATGCTATTTGCCTTCAAGTGTACCAATGGATCCTTTAGAAAACAAGAAAAGAAGAGAGTCCAGCAATTATGCCAGCCAGACTCTTCTTCTTTTTTCATAGGTTTTAATCTGTTCGTCATACATGAAAGTCAGGGAAATTTCATCATGACCATTAATCAGCATATCTTTCCAATATGGATCGATTGAGAACGAATACAGGACGTCTGTTCCTTCGGATATTTCCTGCTTCTCAAGGTCAATCATACACTCAAAATGAGGCTGCCTCGCCTTCTCAATTAATTTCTGATGAAATTCTTCTTCCACTCTAATAGGAAGCAATCCATTTTTTAAGCAATTTTGATGAAAGATATCGGCAAAGGAAGGTGCGATGATCACTTTAAAACCATAGTCTCCGAGAGCCCAAGGTGCATGTTCCCTTGATGAACCGCAGCCGAAATTTTCACCTGCCACTAAAATGCTTGCTCCTGCTGCTTCAGGCTTATTTAATTCAAACTTTGGATTATCGGAGCCGTCATTTAAATACCGCCAGTCAAAGAATGCAAATCTTCCGTATCCGGTCCGTTCAATTCTTTTTAAAAATTGCTTCGGAATAATTTGGTCTGTGTCAACATTTGAACGGTTTAATACTGCCAATTTACCCTTGTGCACTTGAAATGCTTCCATTAGCAATCCCTCCTGCCAATTCTCTTACATCAACGAATCTCCCGAATAAAGCTGCTGCTGCTGCCATAGCAGGACTGACTAGGTGTGTTCGCGCTCCTTTTCCCTGTCTGCCTTCAAAGTTGCGGTTTGATGTTGACGCACAGCGTTTTCCATCAGGCACAATATCATCATTCATGCTTAAACACATGCTGCATCCAGATTCTCTCCACTCAAATCCTGCTTCTATAAATTTGGTATGCAATCCTTCTGCTTCGGCTTGAAGTTTGACCTGCTGAGACCCTGGAACGACAATCGCACGGACTGATGGATTGACACGCTTGTTTTCAATGACTTCAGCAGCCTGTCTTAAATCCGTTATTCTTGAATTTGTGCACGATCCGATAAAAACGTAATCAATCTCAATTTCCTGGATAGGGGTATCAGGTTCAAGTCCCATGTAGAAATAAGCTCTTTCTGCTTCCTGCTTTTCTTCATGTTTATTGAACATGCTTGTGTTAGGCACTTTTTCATGAACAGGGACAGCCATTCCAGGATTCGTTCCCCAAGTGACCATCGGCGAAATGTCGGCAGCTTCGACTGTGATTCTGTCGTCATACTCTGCTCCCGGATCGCTTTTAAGTTCTTTCCAATAGGAAATAGCTGCCGTTAAATCTTCGCCCTTCGGAGCATATTGACGATTCTTTATATATTCAAATGTCTTTTCATCCGGTGCGATCAGCCCTGCACGAGCTCCAGCTTCGATTGACATGTTGCATACAGTCATTCGTTCGTCCATCGTCATTTGTTCAATGGCTTCACCTGAAAATTCAATCACATACCCCGTACCGAAACGGACACCAAAAGTTCCGATAATATATAAAATAACATCCTTTGCCGTAACCCCTTTTTTCAAAGATCCGTTAATATGAATGTTTAATGTTTTCGGTTTTTGCTGCCATAAAGTTTGAGTTGCGAGTACATGTTCCACTTCACTTGTTCCTATTCCAAAAGCTAACGCGCCAAAGGCTCCATGTGTAGATGTATGACTGTCTCCGCATACAATTGTTTTTCCAGGCAAGGTAAGACCAAGTTCAGGCCCGATTACATGCACAATTCCCTGATCCGTACTGTTCAAATCAGCAAGCCTGATTCCGAATTCCCGGCAATTGGTTTCAAGCGCACTCACTTGCATTTTGGCAATTTCATCTTTTATTTCAAATCGGTTCACTGTGGGGATATTATGATCCATTGTCGCAAATGTATTTTCAGGTCTTCTTACCTTTCTTCCGTTCTGCCTTAAACCCTCAAATGCCTGCGGGGATGTAACTTCATGAATCAGATGAAGATCTATATACAGCAGATCTGGCTGACCGTCTTTATGATAAACAACATGATCATCCCAAATTTTTTCTACGATCGTTCTGGCTTTCAAAAAAATACCCCCTCTTCAATTTCAATTAAGAGACAGGCGCTTTTATATAGAAGAAAAGCGCCGGTTTTTCTTATGCATAAGCTTCCATAATGTTGAAGATTGTGTGATCATCAGCAAGTGCTGCTTTAATTTCTTCCACAAGCTCGGATGTGGAGAAAGGTGTTTCCCCTTTTCTTGTTAAATCAGCTGTTCTTTTCCCCGAATCCAGTACATGCTTTACTGCATTTTCAATTGCTTCTGCTTCTTCTGCCATTTGGAATGAATGTCTCAGCATCATAGCTGTTGATAAAATCATGGCAACAGGATTTGCTTTGTTTGTGCCAGCGATATCAGGAGCAGAACCATGAACCGGCTCATAAAGGTGAAGTCCTGTTGCTGAAAGACTTGCTGATGGGAGCATGCCAAGTGATCCTGTCAGCATAGAAGCCTCGTCGCTTAGAATATCACCAAACATGTTTTCCGTTACGATCACATCAAACTGTTTCGGGTTGTGTATTAGCGCCATCGCTGCATGATCAACGAGCATATGCTGAAGATCAACATCTGGATATTTCATTGAAACTTCCTCTGCAACTTCTCTCCACATTCGGCTTGATTCTAAAACATTTGCTTTATCCACAGATGTCACTTTCTTTTTTCGGTCTTGCGCCAGCTGAAACGCCTTTTCAATGATGCGCTCCATTTCATCACGTTTATAGAACAGCGTATCCACTACTGTGTGCTCGCCATTTTTCACATTTCGTTCACTTGGTTTTCCGAAGTACAATCCGCCTGTTAGTTCCCTTACAATCATGAAGTCGACACCCTCCACATATTCACGCTTTAAAGGCGAAGAATCGAGCAGGCTTTCAACTGTTTGAACTGGACGAAGATTTGCATAAAGATCCAATTCTTTGCGAAGTGCAAGCAATCCTTTTTCAGGTCTTAAGTGAGAGGGATTTGAATCCCATTTCGGACCTCCGACTGAACCAAGCAGAACAGCATCTGAATCCTTGCACATTTGCAGCGTTTCGTTTGGAAGCGGAGAATTCATTTCATCAATCGCTGCTCCTCCAATCAATCCATATTGAAAATGAAAACGATGATAGTAATGTTCTTCGATCGCTTTTAAAATTTCAACAGCACCATCCATAACTTCTTTTCCAATACCGTCTCCCGGCAATAACGCAATTTTCTTCTCCATATTATTCTGCCTCCTTCATGATTTGTATTAAACGGTTGCTGTTAGCGAATCCTGAACTTGTGATTGCAGAATGAGGATGCGGTTAACTGCATTCAGATATGCTTTTGCAGATGCTTCAAGCACATCCTGAGCCATTCCTCTTCCGCTCGATTCCGTACCTCCGACAATGACTTTTACATATACTTGAGCAAAGGCATCACGCCCGCTGCTGTTTGATTGAATTCGATAGTCCAGCAGTTTAATTGAAAAACCTGTGCACCGCTCAAGGGTATTATAGATTGCCTCTACACTTCCACCGCCGGTTGCTGCTTCTTGCACGAGTTCTCCCTGCTGATTTTTAAGAGTCACAGTAGCAGTCGGCACTTGCGTTGTCCCGTATTGAACCTGTAAGGAAACAAGTTCAAACATGTCTTCACTTTTTTCAACTTTTTCTTCTATGACGAGTGCTGCAATATCTTCATCTGTGAATTCCTTCTTTTTCTCAGATAACGTTTTGAACGTCTTGAAGATTTTATGGCTTTCTTCTTCTGTCAGGCTGAAACCAAGTTCGATCAGCTTGCTTTTAAATGCATGACGTCCGGAATGCTTGCCAAGCACCATTGAGTTGGAGGCAACTCCTACAAGCTCTGGTGAAATGATTTCGTACGTTGTTTTTTCTTTCAGCACACCATCCTGATGAATGCCTGATTCATGTGCAAATGCATTTTTTCCAACAACTGCTTTGTTTGGCGGGATCATCATCCCAGTCAGCTTGCTCACCAAATCGCTCGTTTTTTTGATTTCATCAAGCTTCATATTTGTTTTAGCACCAAAGTAATCGGATCGGATATGAAGAGCTACGCCGATTTCCTCAAGAGAAGCATTTCCTGCCCGCTCGCCTATTCCATTGATCGTTCCTTCAATCTGACCAGCGCCATTTTCAATTGCAGCTAAGGAATTTGCAACGGCCATTCCTAGATCATCATGACAATGCGCGGATAAAATCACATTTTCAATGCCTCTGACATTCGATTTTAAATATTGAAAGATATTACCGTATTCTTTCGGATTAATGTAGCCAACCGTGTCAGGAATATTAATGACACTTGCACCTGCTGCAATGACCTCTTCGACGATTTTTGCAAGAAACGGAAGTTCGCTTCGGCATGCATCCTCGGCAGACCATTGGATTAGCGGGAAATATTTAGCCGCATATTTGACTGAATCAACAGCTGTTTGAATGACCTGATCTGGTGATTGCTTTAACTTATATTTCATATGAATGGGTGAAGTAGCCAAGAATACGTGCAGCCTTGGGTTAGCACCATCTTTCAGGGCGTCCCAGGCAGCATCAATATCTGTTTTTACTGATCTGGCAAGTCCTGTAACAGAGCAGTCTTTAATGGTTCTTGCAATCTCTTGAACTGCTGAAAAATCTCCTTTTGAGGAAGCCGGGAATCCGGCTTCCATAATATCAACTCCTAGACGCTCAAGCTGAAGGGCAATTTGCAGTTTTTCTTTTGCATTTAAATTGACTCCTGCTGATTGTTCACCATCTCTTAGGGTTGTATCAAATAAGTTAATTTTTCGCACTTACGACCACTTCTTTCCGTTTTGGCTTAACGAATGGCATCATTTCCCGAAGCTTTCTGCCTACAACTTCAATTTGATGTTCATTTTCTCTGTTGTTAATTGCATTGAATTGCGGACGATTCACTTGATTTTCAATGATCCAGTCTTTTGCAAATTTACCAGATTGAATATCGTTCAAGACTTCCTTCATTGATTCTTTTACTCTCTCATCTACAACTCTAGGTCCAGATACAAAATCTCCCCATTGGGCCGTATCTGAAATGGAATATCTCATTCCGGCCATTCCATCTTCATACATAAGGTCAACAATCAGCTTCAGCTCGTGCAAACACTCAAAGTATGCGAGTTCTGGCTGATAACCTGCCTCTACCAATGTTTCAAATCCAGCCTTTACAAGGGAAGTTAACCCTCCGCATAGAACAGCCTGCTCTCCGAATAGATCTGTTTCAGTCTCTTCTTTAAACGTTGTTTCCAGCACTCCTGCACGAGCGCCTCCAATTGCTTTTGCATAGGCTAATGCCAAATCTTTTGCATCTCCTGTAACATCCTGATGGACTGCGAATAATGCAGGAACACCGGCTCCGTCTTCAAATGTTCTTCTTACTAGATGACCTGGTCCTTTCGGTGCAACAAGGAATACATCAACGAATTCTGGAGGAACAATTTGATTGAAGTGAACGTTAAATCCATGAGCAAAAACTAATGCATTTCCCGGCTGTAATTGGTCTTTAATTTCAGCTTCATACACTTTTTGCTGCTGTTCATCAGGCAATAGCACCATCACAACATCCGCTTGAGCTGCTGCTTCTTGTACTGTTGTAACATCCAGTCCATCTGCCGCTGCTTTATTAAATGAATTGCCTTTACGGACACCTACAACTACATTTACGCCGCTGTCTTTTAAGTTCAGTGCATGTGCATGACCCTGTGAACCGTAGCCGATAACTGCAACCTTTTTCCCTGCTAATACTTCCTCTTTTACATCACCGTTATAATAAACTTTTACCATGTCCATTCTCTCCTTTTAATTTCAATTAGTTAGACGATTGAATATGTTTTTGCACCATTTGCAGCACGCTGTGTGCCTCTTGGGAATGCAGTTGTTCCAGTTCTCGCAATTTCTTTGATTCCGTATGGTCTCAATAGGTCGATGATTGCTTCAATTTTTTCCGATTCTCCTGTCACTTGAATGACAATGCTGTCTTTGCTGACGTCGATGACTGTTGCACGGAATGGCTCAATCACACCTTGAATCTCCATTCTTGTTGCTGGAGCTGCAATCACTTTTATAAGAGCAAGCTCTCTTGCGACAATCGATTGATTCGTAATATCCTGAACTTTTAAAACATCAATCTGTTTATTTAGCTGCTTTGTGATCTGTTCAACTTCTTTTTCGTCTTCAACATGGATGACAAAGGTCATTCTCGATATTCCTTCAATTTCTGCATGCCCAACTGTAATGCTTTCAATATTGTAATGCCGCTTTGTAAATAAACCGGTAATCCGATTTAGGACACCTGAGCGATTATTGACAGTTAAAGTAAGGATTCGCTTCACGGTCTAACACCCACCATTTCATGCAGTCCTTTGCCTGGGGCAATCATTGGATAAACATTTTCTTTTTGGCATACATTTACGTCGATTAACACTGGCTCATCTGATAAAAGTGCCTGTTTGAAAGCTGGGAAGTCTTTTTCAGTCTGAATTTTCAGTCCTTTCATCCCGTACGCTTCCGCTAATTTCACAAAATCAGGCTGTGACTGGAATACGGATTGTGAGTAGCGTTCCTCGTAGAAAATTTCCTGCCACTGTCTGACCATTCCAAGCACTCCATTGTTAAGCAAAATCACTTTAATCGGTAATTTCAGTTCGTGGATAACAGATAATTCCTGAAGTGTCATCTGAAACCCACCATCTCCAAGGATTGCGACGACATTTGCATTTTTTTCAGCAAGCTGGGCTCCGATAGCTGCCGGCAATCCGAACCCCATCGTGCCAAGCCCTCCCGACGTTACCCAGCGATTTGGCTGCTGCAGCCGGTAATATTGTGCCGCCCACATTTGATGCTGTCCGACATCTGTTGAAATAATGGCTTCCCCGTTTGTCCACTCATGAATGAGCTCTAACATATATTGCGGCTTTAATTCCTTTTCAGACTTTTCATACCAGAGGGGTGCTTCCGCTTTATTCTTCTGCAGGGCTGCATACCATTCATCATGCTGTCCGCGTTTCCCATTTTGGTGAATTAAATTTTCAAGAACAAGTCTTGCATCTCCAACTACTGGTATTTTCGTTTCTACTACTTTACCGATTTCAGCGGGATCGATATCAATGTGAGCAATCGTCGCACTTTTGGCAAAATGATTTAAATTTCCTGTTACCCTGTCATCGAACCTTGCTCCAACACTTATTAATAAATCACATTCATATAACGCCGTATTTGCGGTATATGTACCATGCATACCTGCCATCCCAAGGAAGAGCGGATGATCTGCCGGGAAGCTTCCGAGTCCGAGCAATGTATTTGCGACTGGAATATGCTGCTGCTCTGCGTATTTTTTTAATTGCTCGCTTGCCTTGGCATGCAGAACGCCTGCACCTGCTAGAATAACTGGCTTTTTAGCACTGCTTACTGCTTCGACAAGCTTTCTGATCTGAAGGTAATTCGGATCCATTTTTGGCTGATAGCCCGGCAGATGAACAGGATTATCATAATTAAAGATCCCTTCTGCGACTGCAATATCTTTTGGAACATCTATGAGTACCGGACCCGGTCTTCCCGTTGTTGCGATGTGAAAAGCTTCTTTGATGATTCGCGGAAAATCATTGACATCCCTTACTTGATAATTGTGCTTTGTGATTGGCATTGTAATTCCTAAAACATCTGCTTCCTGAAAGGCATCTGTCCCAATAACAGAAGATGCGACCTGGCCTGTGAATACGACCAGAGGCAGAGAATCAATCATGGCATCCGTAAGTCCTGTAATCAGGTTTGTCGCTCCTGGTCCTGAAGTTGCAATAACAACCCCAGGTTTCCCTGAAACTCTTGCATAGCCTTCTGCTGCGTGGATTCCGCCTTGCTCATGACGAGTTAAAATGTGATACATGCCGGAATCGTAGAGTTTGTCATAGATTGGAAGAACGGCACCGCCTGGATATCCGAAAATCACCTCTACCCTTTCCTGTTTTAAAGCTTCAATCATCATCATAGCCCCAGACATCGTTTTCGTACATTTGGCAGACTGTGCATCCAATTGTACTTTCATACTCATTGATTTTGCCTCCTTTTTCCCGCTTGCATCTTTAAGCCTTTTTTTATTTTTCTCTAATTATTTCAAAATAAAAAACCTTCCCTCCCCAATATTGCCCACGTATCATGTGAGTCAAAGGGGCGAGAAGGTTTGAGAACACTTTTCGCGGTACCACCCTTGTTCATGGCCATTAATTGGCCACCTTATGAAAGTCGATGACTTTCTTTTGATAACGAGTGCTGTGTAAATGGCACTCGGCTGATTCTACTAAACGTTCAAATCAGCACTCAGAGGTGAGTTCACCTAAAAAGGGACCGCCGGTTCTCAGCTCCACCAGCTCTCTTTAGATCCTTGTTTTTTGGGCTACTTTTCCTCTTCAGCGTTTTAATTTATAGTATCCTTAACTAACATGTAAACTTGGATTGCTGCCTTTTACTTTCACGCCATCTGAAATTACTTTTTCTCTAAAACACTCAAGCAATCTGTTTGTATGTTCTCCTGGCTGCCCGTCTCCAATTTCTCTTCCATCAACCTTTACAACTGCAATGACTTCAGCTGCAGTTCCAGTTAAGAAAACCTCATCCGCTGTATACACATCATGTCTGGTGAAAGGTTCTTCACGAACATCGTAGCCAAGTTCTTCTGCTATTTCGATAATGACATTGCGGGTAACTCCTTCAAGTGCTCCTAAGTAGCCTGGCGGAGTTAAAAGTTTTTTATTTTTATAGATAAAGACGTTGTCAGCAGATCCTTCTGCGACGTAGCCTTGATCATTCAGCATTAACGCTTCGCTTACATTTGCGAGATGCGCTTCAATTTTCACGAGGACATTGTTAAGGTAGTTCAGAGATTTAACTTTAGGACTGAGAACGTCCGGTCTATTGCGTCTTGTAGGAACTGTTACAATGTCTATCCCTGTTTCATACAAATGTTTTGGGAAGATTGACAGCGGTTCTACAATAATGACGACGTTCGCTTCTTTGCATTTATATGGATCAAGCCCAAGATCACCGACTCCTCTTGAGACAACCAGTCTGATGTATGCGTCATCTAAGCCATTTTTCTCAACCGTCTTTACTGTTAAATCCGTCATTTCCTCTTGCGTATATGGCATGTTGAGTAAAATGGATCTAGCAGACTCGTAAAGGCGTTTCATGTGCTCATTTAATCTGAAAATATTACCGCTGTAAACTCTGATTCCTTCGAAAATTCCATCTCCGTACAGGAACCCGTGATCATAAACTGAAACTTTAGCATCTTCTTTTTTTACAAATTCATTATTAAGAAAAATCCATTGGTCACCCACAAAGAGCACACCTTTCTTTTAAAGTCTAAACGCGTTAATCAGTTGAAATATAGTGTGTAAAAAAAATCCGTATAACGTTTGTTATGGACTCTTTTAAATGAACCTCACATGTTCATGTAACTTATATTTGAGCCTATATTACGCCCATTAAATAACGGTGTCAACCGTCTTTTTGTGAATTATTAGATAATTTAGATTTGTTTGTTTATTTGTATACGCTTACATGCCTGTCACAATAGGGAATTCATTTTTTTGAAGTTTTTTTGAAGTTTTTTTCTGTGAGATTGTCTGACAGAGTTTTGAGTGTTTTTTCAGGGTAAAAAGAGTGGCAAATTTGTTTTAGTGATATCGATTTTCGAGGATTCTTTATGAAGAACACAAGATAGATTGTTAGGGAAAGTAGCCCTTTTAACTGAGATTGTATTTAGCAGAAAAAAGGTGATCATTATTTTAGTTTTAAAGTTTGGCCTAGGAGCTGGTAAATTTGAACACCTGAGTTTATACTTCCGCAGGATTACAAAACAAGCATCTAAAATAGTAAAACTGGTATTCAGATTATAAAATACATCACGCGGAGAATAAGTACTCGATTTAGGATAATAAGCCGTGGATTTTGCTCGGATGGATGCCCTGATACTTTGAAGTATGTGCTTTCATATTACTTTCTTTCACAAATGGCCAAGTGCAGCTAGAAAAGTGGATTTCGAATTAAGAAACGGATCAGACCAAAAAAAATAAAACAAAAAACTTCTTCCGATCAAATCGAAAGAAGTTGTATGTATTTAGTATGGCGTCCCAGGAGAGATTCGAACTCCCGACCGTACGCTTAGAAGGCGTATGCTCTATCCGGCTGAGCTACTGGGACATCTTCATTTGTGAACATCGTGATAATGTATCAGCGACATTTTTTATTATATGTTCCTTCACGATAAAAGTCAATAACTTTTTCAATATTTTTATGAAAGAGGGAAAAATATCCCTCTTTCATGATTATACTAGCTCAAACCTTTGAGTCATGCTGGTTACAAGAGAACCATTTGGCTCGTAAAAGGTCAATTCCGCTACTTTATTTTGTATTTCTAATATAACATATGTTTTTTCATTTCGCATCCGCGGAAGTCTGATGCTGCCAGGATTGATGAAGAGAATATTGTCGACATATTCCGCTCCAGCAACATGGGAATGGCCAAAGCAGACAATCTTCGCAGCATGTTCAGCCGCACTGTATTTCAAGTTCATAAGGGTCGATTTTACATTGTGCAGATGTCCGTGAACAACAAAGAAACGGTATCCATCGACATCTTCAATGACTTCATTTGCAAACCGCTCTTCATAGTCACAATTTCCTCGGACAGCAGCAAACCCCTGTATAGCAGAATGATCGGCCTCTAGCTCGGAATCCCCGCAGTGAAACATCGCATCTGTTTCCCTTTGATGCCGTTCCCTGATTTCTTGAAGCTCATCCGTTAATCCGTGGCTGTCACTGATAATTAATACTTTCATGGTTAAAACTCCCCATCGTCAGGCTTGTAACAGTTTCGCAAGCTTTTGCAGCGCAACTGCACGATGGCTGATTTTGTTTTTTTCTTCCTTTGTCAATTGCGCCATCGTTTTAGCTTTATCTTTTACTAGAAAAATGGGATCATAGCCAAATCCATTTTCCCCGATTGGTTCATTCGTAATATAACCTTCAACAGATCCCTCTACTGTAATCGTTTCCCGGCCTGGTTCTGCAAGTGCAAGCGCACATCGGAATCTTGCATTCCGTTCTTCTTTTGTAATGCCATTTAATTTATTCAGCACTTTTTCAATATTTGCAGCATCGTTCTTATCAACACCTGCATAACGGGCTGAATAAATACCCGGTTCCCCTCCAAGAAAGTCGACAGATAGACCTGAATCATCCGCTATCGCCATTTTTCCATACATTTTTGAAATGGCTTCAGCTTTAAGTACGGCATTCTCTTCAAAAGTAGAGCCTGTTTCCTCGACATCAGGCGACTCTTCAAGATCAAGCAAAGAAATTGCCTTCAAATCATACGCTGACAGAATAGACTGGAATTCAACTAACTTTCCTGCATTTTTCGTTGCAATAATAACTTCCTTCATAGACTCATCCCTTTCCATCTTTTTGATCGATGATTTTTAGAGCTAAATCTCCAAGGGCCTCCATTTGAATTGATATGAGTGACTTAATCCCTTTTTCAGCTAAATCAAGCAATTCATTGAGTTCTTCTCTTGAAAAAGTTGCTTCTTCCCCAGTTCCCTGAAGCTCTACAAACTTTCCTGAAGATGTCATTATGACATTCATATCCACCTCAGCCGATGAATCCTCGATATAATTTAAATCTAAGATCTCACCTAGCTTTGAATCAATTCCGACTGAAGTTGCTGCAAGAAAATCAGTAATTGGCAGTGTGCTTATTTTTTTCTGAGATATAAGCTTTCCAAGTGCTAGTGTCATGGCTACGAAAGCTCCAGTGATGGATGCTGTTCTTGTCCCGCCATCTGCCTGAATGACGTCACAGTCAATCCAAATCGTTCGTTCGCCTAATTTATCCAGATCGACAACTGCACGCAAGGCTCGTCCAATTAAACGCTGAATCTCCATTGTGCGTCCGGTTATTTTACCTTTTGAAGATTCCCTGATTGTGCGCTGTTCCGTTGCACGGGGCAGCATCGAATATTCCGCTGTGATCCATCCTTTACCTTCCCCCCTCATAAAAGGAGGTACCCGGTCTTCAATGCTTGCGTTGCAAATGACTTTCGTATCGCCAACACTGATTAGCACAGAACCTTCAGGGTGCTTCACGAAATCCGCCACTATTTGAACTTTTCTTAACTCATCTTGTTTGCGTCCATCATGTCTCATCTTATTCCTCCGATCAATCCTAGTGCTGATCAAACTATTTATGTATAAACAATAAAGAAGAGGCAGCGCTTATGACTACCTCTTTTGTTCTCTTTATATAGTATATCAAAAATGGATGATTAAAAACTACCTGTGTTCACATTGACTGGACGAGAGACCGGCTCTGCAATTTTTTTGCCGTCTTCATTCACTAAATCCGCTTTTCCATCAACCGTTAAAACGACTTCTTCAATACCAGGCTGTTCTGTCAGTGATAAAACAAGAGAGTTCAGAACATGCTTAGACACCATCTTTTTCTCTTCATCAGCACTTCCATAGATTGATTCATTGAAATTAAGTGTTACCGTTCCATCTTCAACCTTAGGTTCATCCAGCAGTTTCACACTAGGCTCAAATGTACTGAGCAGTGCACTTGCAATCGAAGGGCCCTCTGTCAATTCTTTGACAACAGCTGCGATTGGATCTTTTTCATCATTGCTGATCCTTGTTGTAACAGGGACATAGTATTCCTGATCATTGTGCTGTGCTGTAAAATATACGGTCAGCGGTTTTGTATTTGTAATGTCCATGACATCTGCTGTATCAAAGTTAATTCCATCCGCACGGCTTAATTCACTGCTGATAGGCGTGCCATTAACCGGCATTTCCTTCTGTTCATGACCATTGATCATAATCTTAACCGTTTTTACAGAATCAAACTGCGTCAGCGTCCACGTAATGGATTGAAGGATTTTGAGCTCATCCTCAGCTTGATAGTTTTTAAATTCTTTTGAAAAGTCAACGATAGCTGTTCCATCTTTTACATTTACATCAACTTGAGTATCCTGCGGAATAACAGCTCTGAAACCATCAGGAAGGATATTGCTGACCGGTCCGCCTGCAACAAGGTATTCCAGCACTTGCTTTGCTACGCCTTCTTGCTTAGGCAAATCAAATGATTGGGCGACGACCAATCCATTGCTGTCAATTAAGTATAACTGCCTAGTATTCGTTTGAGCTTTTTCTTCTCCTTTTTCACCTGCAGCTGATTCTTCTTCTTTCAGTGTATCTTCGTTTACTTTATCACCATCTTCTACATACGAAACATCTTGCGGAGGATCTAATTCTTTTGGTTTTTCTCCGCCGAATAATCCGCATCCTGACATGAGCAGCGTCGAGGTAATAACTGTAGCAGCAATCTTCATGTTTCTATTTTGAGACATACAATTCCCTCCTAAGGCAGTTTGTACTACTATGTATACGAGCTCATTGATGTTTTAGACCGAATTTGAAAAGAAATTTTGTACGAGCAGATGGAGTATGTTTTAAATCGTTTTCTAGAGGAAATTAAGACCTTAAGATGTTTCCAAAAAGAAAAAGGAACCGATATCGGCTCCTTTTTTGACTATAATGTGATAGATCTTACATTTTCAACAGGCTGCTCAAATAATTGAGAAGCGATTCGCTGGAAAAGCTCCTTTGATCCTGTTGTTAAAAACAAATGTTGATTTTCAGCCCGCGTTTGATTTAAAGCATCTTTATAAGACAGGATTGTACTGACTTCACGAGCCGTTTCGTCTCCTGAGCTGATAATTTTTACCTTAGGTCCCATATACTCTTCAATTATTGTTTTTAAAACCGGGTAATGAGTACATCCAAGGATAAGCGTGTCAATTGGCTGATCCCTTAATGGAAAAAGAGATTCCTCAACGATGGATACCGCGTACTCATTTTCGTAATCGCCGCTTTCAACTAACGGTACGAAAGAAGGACATGCCAGACTTTCCACTTCAACGGTATTTTTAATTGTTTTGAGAGCATTCTCATATGCTTTGCTTGCAACCGTATTAACCGTTCCGATTACGCCTATATGATTATTTCTAGTTACTTTAATGGCTGTACGGGCTCCGGGGAAGATGACACCTACAACTGGTATGTCCAGTTCATCCTGAATTTCCTTCAATGCAATAGCGGTAGCTGTATTACATGCAATAACAAGCATTTTTATATGATGATTCGATAAGAGATAATTCGTCATTTCCCACGTGAATGATCGTACCTCTTCAAGCGGCCTCGGTCCATATGGACACCTTGCCGTATCACCCAAATAGATGATGTCTTCATTTGGTAATTGCCTCATGATTTCGCGTGCAACGGTAAGTCCGCCGACACCGGAATCAATGACGCCAATCGCTCTGTTCAAAAAATCGCCTCATTCTTCTCTCATTTCTTGATGTAATTTCAATAACGACTTTTCAAGTTCTACTATTTCCTGCATGTCATAATTTTTTAAGACATTTTTTAAGTATTGTTGACGTTCATGAATTACTTCTTCGATGATGCGCTGCCCCTCTTCAAGCAAATGCACCTGCACAACACGGCGGTCATTTGGATCCTTTATCCTTACGACAAGCTTATTTTTTTCCATGCGATCGACCAGATCCGTTGTGGTGCTGCAAGCAAGATACATCTTATTTGATAATTCACCAACCGTCATGTCACCAAATTCGGAAAGCCACTGCAGGGCCACAAACTGAGGCGGTGTAATCGGAAATTGATTGAGAATTTCTCGGCCCTTCTGTTTAACCATTACAGAAATATGCCTTAGTGACTTCTCCATATCCGCTACCATTTTATCACTTAATACATCATTATGAACTGTCATCTGCAACCCTCACTCATTCAATCTGACCGCACGAAATAAAACAAATTCTGCGATTGTGCGTATCACATACATTTTCTATGTTTTTGAGGAAAAATGCAAGTTTCATATATTTAACCGATATGGGAAATTGGAATTGCAGGCTCTTTTCAAACCCACTTTTGCTTTCATTCATACTTTTTGTATTCAATCTTTATATTAAGATTGCCCTTTATGTTTTAGATCACGTAATCCTAATGATAGACGTGAATAAGTCTATCTTCGGAAAACATCCATTTATGCGAACACAGTCTTCTTTTTTAACGAAAATAATAACCGGCTACCCTTAAATCAAGGTCAGCCGGTACGTATTAGAGCTCAAGTTCACCCATACGAAGGAGCTCAACAACAGCTTGTGATCTCCCCTTTACCCCAAGCTTTTGCATCGCATTGGAAATATGGTTCCGAACTGTTTTTTCACTAATAAAGAGCTCGCCCGCTATTTCTTTCGTTGTTTTGTCCTGAACTAATAATTCGAAAACTTCTCTCTCTCTTTTCGTGAGTAATGGCTTTGATTGAAACTCTTTCTCTTTCAAGAATTGTAACCCTCCTTGCTAGGTGCGAGCCGATCTAACGAATGGGTATAAGATTAGTCAACATATAGTATGTGCTCACTGCAAATGGGGTGACAGGAATCTTGGCTGAAATCCTTTTATTTCCGAGTCCATTTTTCAGGTTGCAAATACTTCAGATTGCGTGAGCATCTTCTTTTCCAATTCAAGAAACGGTACACTTTTTCCATTGTATTTCGAAATTTGCACAACGGTGCCTCGTCCTGTAAAACAAACGTCATCTTTTTCATTAACTGCACAATAATGAAGGTCCAATGAAGAATTGCCGATTGAAGCAACTTTTACATAAAGGCGAATCGTTTCATCAAAAAAGACTTGCTTCACGTAATCACATTGAATGTCTGCAACAACAGGAATAAGCTCGCTGTCTTTTTTTAGCCAGTTTTGCATGAGTCCGGCATGCTTAAAAAATTCAATCCGTGCTTCTTCAAAATATGAAATGGATGAAGTGTTGTTCATGTGTCCGAACATATCTGTTTCGGAAAAACGGACTTTTAAAGAATAATAGAACGAAAAGGATTCTCTCCATTGATTCAAAGGTGAATGTATGTATGATATTTGTTTCATTTTCTCTCCTCAATTCTAAAAAACACCTCTTCATCGTGATGAAGAGGTGTTCTCTTTTTATAAAATAAATTAAACTTGATCACTGCCGAAGAAGTTTTTGAATGCCTGGAATGTCGTATCTCTATTAAGTGCTGCAATCGATGTTGTCAAAGGAATTCCTTTTGGACATGACTGCACACAGTTTTGCGAATTTCCGCAATTGGCAAGACCGCCATCTCCCATAAGAGCCTCTAAGCGTTCAGACTTATTCAGCGCTCCTGTTGGATGTGCATTGAACAAACGAACCTGTGAAAGTGGAGCAGGACCGATAAAATCTGAATTGCTGTTTACATTTGGACATGCTTCTAAACAAACGCCGCAAGTCATGCATTTTGAAAGTTCATAAGCCCATTGGCGTTTTTTCTCAGGCATGCGCGGACCAGGACCTAAATCGTATGTTCCATCAATCGGTATCCATGCTTTTACCTTTTTCAAGGAATCGAACATGCGGCTGCGGTCCACCTGCAAGTCACGAACGACAGGGAATGTTCTCATCGGCTGAAGTCGAATTGGCTGTTCAAGCTGATCGACAAGTGCTGTACAAGACTGACGGGGCTTTCCGTTTATGACCATGGAACATGCACCGCAAACCTCTTCAAGGCAGTTCATATCCCAAGTAATCGGAGTCGTTTCTTTCCCTTGTGCATTGACAGGATTTCTTCTGATTTCCATAAGGGCTGAAATGACATTCATATTCGGACGGTATGGAATCTCAAACGTTTCATCGTAAGGGGCTTCTCCTGGCTGATCTTGGCGAGTGATAATAAAACGAACTGATTTTTTCTCAGAGCCCATTTTTTTATTCCCCCTTTTTCTTCTTCGAGTAGTCACGTTTACGCGGTTCTATTAAACTTACATCCACATCTTCATAATGGAACTGAGGTGCAGCTTTTTGGCCGGCAAACGTTGCCATCGTTGTTTTCAAGAATTCTTCATCATTACGCTCTGGGAAATCAGGCTTATAGTGAGCACCGCGGCTTTCATTACGGTTATATGCACCTAGAGTTACGACGCGGGACATTTGCAGCATGTTCTGCAGCTGTCTCGTAAATGTTGCACCCTGGTTGCTCCATCGCGCTGTGTCATTAATATTGATATTGTCAAAGCGCTCTAAAAGCTCTTGAATTTTTTCATCTGTTTTTAACAATTTATCATTGTAGCGTACAACTGTTACATTGTCAGTCATCCACTCACCAAGCTCTTTGTGAAGAACATAGGCATTTTCTGTACCATTCATGTTCATAATGCCCTGCCATTTTTCTTCTTCCTGCACAACATGTCCATCAAATAGGGACGAAGAAAGGTCCTCAGCAGACACATCAAGGCCGCTGACATATTCTACTGCTTTCGGTCCAGCTACCATTCCCCCGTAGATAGCTGACAGCAATGAGTTTGCTCCTAAACGGTTTGCACCATGCATCGAATAATCGCACTCTCCCGCAGCAAATAAGCCAGGAATGTTTGTCATCTGATCGTAATCAACCCATAATCCGCCCATTGAATAATGAACAGCAGGGAAAATCTTCATAGGAAGTTTTCGTGGATCATCGCCCATGAACTTCTCATAGATTTCAATAATACCGCCAAGCTTTATATCAAGCTCTTTTGGATCTTTATGTGAAAGGTCTAGGTAAACCATGTTTTCGCCATTGATTCCAAGCTTCTGTGATACACACACATCAAAAATTTCACGTGTCGCAATATCACGCGGTACAAGGTTTCCGTATGCAGGATATTTTTCCTCAAGGAAGTACCACGGTTTTCCATCTTTATATGTCCATACGCGTCCGCCTTCACCGCGGGCTGATTCGCTCATAAGTCGAAGCTTGTCATCTCCCGGAATGGCTGTTGGATGAATTTGAATAAATTCTCCGTTTGCGTAATTTACACCTTGCTGATAGACAATGGATGCCGCTGATCCAGTATTAATGACTGAATTTGTAGATTTTCCGAAAATGATTCCAGGTCCGCCAGTAGCCATAATGACAGCATCTGAGCGGAACGATTTAATTTCCATCGTTGTCAGGTCTTGTCCAGTAATTCCACGGCATACGCGATCATCATCAATAACTGCGCCAAGGAATTCCCAGCCCTCATATTTCGTTACTAAACCGGCAACTTCATAACGGCGCACTTGCTCATCAAGCGCATAGAGCAGCTGCTGGCCAGTCGTTGCACCTGCGAATGCTGTACGGTGATGCTGTGTTCCTCCAAAACGGCGAAAATCAAGAAGACCTTCAGGTGTACGGTTAAACATAACTCCCATACGGTCAAGCAAGTGAATAATGGAAGGAGCAGCCTCGCACATCGCTTTAACAGGGGGCTGATTCGCAAGGAAGTCCCCGCCATATACAGTGTCATCAAAATGCTCCCAAGGTGAATCTCCTTCACCTTTTGTATTTACAGCTCCATTAATCCCGCCCTGTGCACAAACAGAATGAGAACGCTTAACTGGAACTAAAGAAAATAAATCTACATGAACGCCGGTTTCTGCAGCTTTAATCGTAGCCATGAGGCCCGCTAAACCGCCGCCGACGACTATAATTCTACCTTTACTCATCTGGCCCACTCCCTTTGATTCTTGTACTCATCAAACAAATGCAAAAATAGTGCTTACTCCAACGTAGGATAATGCTAGGAAAAGTGCGATCGTCACATACGTTGAAATTAATTGAGATCTTGGAGTTACTGTAATTCCCCAGCTGACTGCAAATGACCACAGTCCGTTTGCAAAGTGGAAAATTGTAGAAACAACACCGACAATATAAAAGACAATCATAAATGGATTACTGAAAATGGATGCCATCATATCAAAATTAACATCCGCGCCAAATGCGGCTGCAATTCTTGTTTCCCATACATGCCATGAAACGAAGACAAGTGTGATAACACCTGAGATTCGCTGAAGCATAAACATCCAGTTGCGGAAGTAGCCAAACTTGCTTACATTGTTTTTAGCTGTAAAAGCAATATAAATTCCGTAGATCGCATGATATAAAAGCGGCAGGAATATAATAAATGTTTCCAGAACAATTCTAAATGGCAAGCTTTCCATAAAATGTGCAGCATTATTAAACGCTTCTTCTCCTCTTGTTGCAAAGTTGTTTACAACAAGATGCTGAATTAAGAAGACGCCAACCGGGATAACTCCAAGCAAAGAATGAAGTCTTCGGTTTAAATATTCTCTGTTTCCAGCCATCTGACATTACCCCCTAGTAATCTTAAAATCTTTTTTTTAATGTTTCTCCTATTCCCGGCAACCTTTTAAGTAAATAAACATTGTATGATAAAATGTGACAAATTTATTGTACTCCCAACAAGTTACAGCGTCAAGAAAACGCGTTCATAAATTTTAATTTTGTGACAAGTCGTATTTTTCACCTATTTTTATTTTCTTAAAATACTTTCAGGGCACGATTGTTTCATGCGATTTACTAATATTGCATGTTCTTATTCACTCAACATGAGATATAATAAATGCAGAAAGAGGGGGAAGAATGTGAAAAAAACGAGCGAACAAATTGACATGACACAGCTGCGGGATATGGAAGTACCTGCTTTCGCATATGAGCTGCTAAGAGAGGTGCTCATTCCTGATATTCTGGGACGGGACTCAGCATCCATGCTTTACTGGTCTGGAAAAAGTCTTGCCCGAAAGTACCCCGCTGAATCCATCGAGGAGCTCATCGCTTTCTTTTCTGCAGCCGGCTTTGGAACTCTTTCATTGGTACATAAGAAAAAAGATGAAATGGAATTTCAATTGGAGAGCGAATTGATCAAAGCCAGATTCAAAGCGATGAAAGAGCCTTCCTTCCAGCTGGAAGCAGGATTTTTAGCACAGCAGCTGCAGCGCATGAATAAGCAAATTACTGAAACGTATGAACAAGTGAAAAAACGGGCGGATAAAGTTGTCTTTACAGTAAAATGGGATTACAAAGATATGGAATTTAACAATGATTAAAGGGATGGGTCATTGCGGCCCACCCCTTTAATTTTTTTGCACTTTTCTAAGACAGAAATCCTTTTTAGGAAGTTAAACCTGTTTTCTGCCGATGATTCTATACAACTTATTAGAAATGAACAGGATTTTTAAGGAAAACAACTATCTGTGCGAAGTTTTTTATACGGCCGGTGCAGGCTGTTTGGATAATTCAAAGGCATCATGCAGGGCTTCCACTGCTTTTACCATATCATCATGCCCTATAACCGTTGATACCTTGATTTCAGAAGTGCTGACCATTTTAACTTCGATTCCTTCCTGTGCAAGCACATGAAACATTTCTGCTGCAACACCAGGATTTGAAACCATGCCAGAACCAACAATTGATACTTTAGACAGACCATTTTCCGATTCTATTTTTTCAAAGCCCAATTCTGACTGATGCATTTCAAGAACGTCGACTGTTTCTGCTACATCACCTGTTTTTACAGAAAAAGATAATGATGCTGTGTTGCTGTCCGTTGAACTTTGAATAATAATATCAACATTAAGTCCATGGCTTGCCAGTGTTTTAAAGATAGTGGAAAGCGACAATAAATTATTAGGCAATCCGCAAACAGTCACTCTTGATACTTGGTCTTCAAACGCGATTCCTCTTACTACTAAATTTTGTTCCATCATTGTTTCCTCCTCAATTAACGTGCCGCTTTCTGATTCTAAACTGGATCTGACTTCTAAAGGAACTCCGTAATTTTTTGCAAATTCAACTGCTCGCGGATGTAAAACACCAGCACCTAAATTAGCAAGCTCGAGCATTTCATCATAGGAGATGCCGTCAAGCTTTCTTGCAGTTTTCACTAAACGGGGATCGGTCGTGAAGACTCCCATTACATCTGTGTAGATATCACATTTATCAGCTTGCAGGGCAGCTGCCAGTGCAACAGCCGTTGTATCTGAACCGCCTCGTCCGAGTGTCGTAATCTCACTCCCGTCTGCAAATCCTTGAAATCCGGCAACAACTGCAATCTTTCCCTTCTGCAGCTGATTTTTTATTTTTTCAGAATCAATCCCAGTAATTCTTGCATTGCCATGAATATGTTCAGTTTGAATTCCAGCCTGCCAGCCAGTATAGGAGATTGCATCAAAGCCTTGTGCTTGAAGAGCCATCGTTAAAAGAGAGATGGTCACTTGTTCACCAGTTGTAAGGAGCATGTCCATTTCACGCTTACTCGGTTTACTGCTGATTTCTCCTGCAAGAGAAACTAGATGATCGGTTGTTTTTCCCATTGCCGAAACCACTACTACGATATCATTGCCTCTTTCTTTCTCTTCAATTACTCTTTGTGCAGCATTCATAATTCTTTCAGGAGATCCAACAGATGTTCCTCCAAATTTTTGTACAATTAATCCCATATCAGCCTCTCACCTTTCTAGTATGTTTGATCGTCAGCAGGTAAAAGGGAGAATCTCAGAAAACGCAAAAAAAGCAATGAGATTCTCTATCTCATTGCTTGCATAAACGAATATTGGGAATTCATTCATACAATGAGATAGCACTCCAAGAAAAACATCTTCTTGACAATTTTACGTTTGTTTAACGCAAAACCAGCAATAAAAGAAATGGCTCTATTATCACTTCGGCGACTCTTCCCTTTCACCCAGCTTCACAGGAATCCATTTTCCTCTGATGAGCTACTCTTGAAGGTCGCACCTCTACCATCATTTAACGAACTAAACGATCTGGTTATGAAATTAGTTAGAATTGTAGCAAAGATTTTCGATTCATGCAATCTATTCTTGCAATTTTGTTAAGATCAGCTGTGCCGTGTTTGCGGGCATACCTGCTGCAATCAGCTCATCAAGGCTGGCTTCTTTCATTTTCTTCACAGAACCGAAATGCTTTAATAGTGTTTTTCGGCGCTTTTCTCCAACACCAGGTATATCATCCAAAATGGATTGAAAGGCAGTTTTCCCTCTTGTCTGTCTATGGAAAGTAATCGCAAAACGATGCACTTCATCCTGAATTCTTTGAAGAAGATAAAATTCCTGGCTGTTCCGCTCAAGCTCAATGACAGTTGGCGGACTTCCCAACAATAAGTTTGAGGTCCTGTGCTTATCATCTTTAACTAATCCTGCGACTGGAACAGATAAACCGAGCTCATTTTCAAGAACATCCTGGGCAGCGGCCAAATGCCCTTTTCCCCCGTCAATAATGATTAAATCAGGAAGCGGCAGCTCGTCTTTAAGAACCCTTGAATATCTTCTTCGTACAACTTCTCGCATGGATTCATAATCATCTGGTCCCTGTACGCTTTTAATTTTATACTTTCGGTATTCTTTTTTTGCAGGCTTGCCGTCTATAAACACAATCATTGCTGATACAGGGTCTGTTCCTTGAATATTGGAGTTATCAAAAGCTTCAATTCTTGCAGGAGTATAGATACCCATTTTCTCTCCAAGCTGGTCGATCGCTCTTATCGTTCTTTCTTCATCCCGTTCAATGAGTGAGAATTTTTCTTTTAACGCAATTTTTGCATTTTGATGAGCAAGCAGCACTAAATCCTTCTTCTTTCCCCGTTTCGGATGAATAGCAGTAACGTGCAGAAGCTGTTCTGCCATTTCATTGTCTACGCTGTCAGGCAGAAGGATTTCTTTCGGAAGAAAATGATTGTTTTTTGAATAAAATTGGCCGAGAAATGTTAAGAACTCTTCATCTGGTTCCTGGTAAAGCGGGAACATTGCGATATCCCGTTCAATTAATTTCCCCTGTCGGATAAAGAAGACCTGAACACACATCCAGCCCTTATCATAGGAGTAGCCAAATACATCGCGATCCACAAAATCATTCATGGTCATTTTCTGTTTTTCCATTGTCGCATCAATATGCACGATCTGATCTCTATACTCTTTCGCCCGTTCAAAGTCTAAGTTCTCAGAAGCAGTCAGCATTTTTTTAGATAGTTCTTCTTTAATTTGCTTAAAACCGCCATTCAGGAATCGGGTCATTTCTTCGACCATTTGCCTGTTTTGCTCAGGTGTTACTTGATAAACACAAGGTGCCAGACATTGTCCCATATGATAATACAGGCATACCCGGTCAGGCAGAGTTGAACATTTTCTTAACGGATAAAGTCGGTCAAGAAGCTTTTTCGTTTCTCTGGCAGCCTGAACATTTGGATATGGTCCAAAATATTTCCCTTTATCTTTTTTGACATTTCTTGTCACGATAAGCCGCGGATGCCGTTCAGCTGTAATTTTGATAAAAGGATACGTTTTGTCATCCTTCAGCATGACATTATATTTAGGATCATGCTTTTTGATTAAGTTCAATTCTAAAATCAGAGCCTCGATGTTTGAGGAAGTTACAATATATTCAAAGTCTCTAATTTCACCTACAAGTCTTAATGTCTTTCCATCATGGGATCCCGTAAAGTAAGACCGCACCCGATTTTTAAGTACTTTCGCTTTTCCCACATATATGATTGTGCCGAAACGGTCTTTCATTAAATAACAGCCCGGCTGATCTGGCAGAAGTGCAAGCTTCTCTTTTATTAATTGCTCCATAGCGGACACTCCATTGTCTTAATCTTTTAACTGAAATTTTCGAAGTTATCTTTTTTACTATTTACTCCTATTCCTTATATTGTATCATTTAAGAACTTTCTCGTCTGTTTCGAACTGCGGCGAAAATCATTTCCTGAGCAATAATTGACATTTTTTTCAGCAAGGAGAGGTCATGATGGATTGTATAAGGGGATAAAAAAGAGGCCCAGATCAGGGCCCCATTTTCTTTTTAAATCAAATCAATTATTAGGCATGTTTATTTAATAATTCAGCTAAAGCTTCTTTCGGCTGGAAGCCAACTGTTTTATCAACAACTTCGCCATTTTTGAAGACAAGCAATGTTGGAATGCTCATTACTCCGTATTTACCAGCTGTTTCTTGGTTTTCGTCTACATCAAGTTTTACGATTTTAACTTTATCTCCTAATTCTTGATCTAGCTCTTCAAGTACTGGCGCAATCATTTTACAAGGTCCGCACCAAGGAGCCCAGAAATCAGCCAATACTACGCCTTCACTTGTTTCAGTTGAAAAGGTTTGATCTGTTACATTTGTAATTGCCATTATATTTTCCTCCTAATAGTTTAAGTTATTGAATGCCTAAAGTATAGCATTAAAGAATCTGACCTGCTAATTTTTTGCTCAAGTTTACTTTTCCCTATCTGTGTAATGAAAAACATACTTTCTTTCATAATAAAAACACGCCGCTGGGAGCGTGTTTTTAATGGATCAAGAATGCACTTTTAACTTTTTAAATTCTTCTGTCAGTAAAGGGACTACTTCGAAAAGATCCCCGACAATTCCATAATCGGCAACTTTGAAGATATTGGCCTCTGGATCTTTATTGATCGCAACGATTACTTTAGAGTTGGACATTCCCGCTAAATGCTGAATCGCACCAGAAATTCCGCAAGCAATGTATAAATCAGGTGTTACAACTTTTCCTGTTTGACCAATTTGCAGTGAATAATCGCAATAATCTGCGTCACATGCCCCGCGGGATGCGCCTACTGCTCCTCCTAGGACATCCGCAAGCTGTTTGAGAGGATTGAAGCCGTCTGTACTCTTAACACCGCGGCCGCCTGCCACAATCACTTTAGCTTCTGATAAATCCACACCTTCTGATGCTTTCCTGACTACTTCTTTCACGATTGTGCGAAGATCCTTGATTTCAGCAGAAACAGAAGATACCTCACCTGTTCTAGACTCATCTTTTTCAAGAGGAGCAATGTTGTTTGGTCTGATCGTTGCGAAAATAGTTCCATCTGTAACGATCTTTTTCTCAAATGCTTTACCTGAATAAATTGGACGTGTGAAAACAGCATTGTCTCCTGCAATCTCAATTTCTGTAGCATCTGAAATGAGTCCGGACCCAATTTTAGCTGCAATTTTCGGCGACAAATCTTTTCCTAAAGCCGTATGACCGAATATAATTCCTTCTGGCTTCTCAGCTTCAATTACAGCAAGCAATGCCTGAGAATAGCCATCAGGTGTATACGTTTTCAATTTTTCATCCTCAACAGTGATCACTCGATCTGCACCATAATGAATCATTTCTTCAGCAAGTGATGTCACGCTGTCTCCAAGTAAAACAGCCGTTACTTCGCCGCCTTCAGATATTGTTTTGCCTGCTGCGATTGTTTCAAAAGAAACATTGCGCAGTGATTGATCACGTACTTCTCCCAATACCAGTACTTTTCTTGCCATAATAAAGTCCCCCTGTTATACGTTTGATTGAAAAAATCCGCTTTATTGGTTAAGCATTAGATTACTTTAGCTTCATTGCGAAGAAGTGATACTAATTCTTTTACTTGTGCATCTAAATCGCCTTGCAATACTTTACCCGCTTCTTTTTTAGGCGGCATATATATTTCAATTGTTTTTGTTTTAGGTTTAACATCTTCTTCTTCAAGATCAAGATCATCCAGTTCAAGTTCTTCCAATGGTTTTTTCTTCGCCTTCATAATACCCGGTAAAGAAGGATAGCGCGGCTCATTCAGACCTTGCTGTGCCGTAGCCAATAATGGCAATGTCGTTTCAATTACTTCCGAATCTCCTTCAACATCACGCACAACAGTCGCTTTATTTCCTTCAATTTCAAGCTTAGTGATCGTTGTTACATAAGGAATATTAAGGAGCTCAGCCAGACGAGGCCCTACTTGACCAGATCCGCCGTCAATCGCTACATTTCCCCCTAAGATCAGGTCTGCATCTTTATCTTTGAAATACTCAGCAAGAATTTTGGAAGTTGTGTATTGGTCTCCATCTTCAAGATCGTCTTCAGTATTAATTAAAACAGCCTTGTCACACCCCATAGCAAGAGCTGTACGCAATTCTTTTTGTGACTCTTCTCCGCCAATCGTTACAACCGTTACTTCTCCGCTGTTTGCATCGCGAATCTGAATAGCCTCTTCAATCGCATATTCATCGTAAGGATTAATAATGAATTCTGCACCATCTTCATTGATCTTGCCGTTTTGAAGCGTTATTTTTTCTTCCGTATCAAACGTTTTCTTCATGATTACATAAATATTCATGTCCATCCCCCTATTACGTTAAGCATTTATTATAGTTGTTATATATAAAACGTTTTGAACGTTTTAATACAAAGTTATTCGCCTTTAAACTGCGGCTGCCGTTTCTCAAGAAAAGCGCTGATTCCTTCTTTTGCATCGGCACTTTCAAAGACTGTCCCGAAATATCCCGCTTCCTTTTTCACCCGGTCATGATAGGAAAGAGTTTTAGAAGCGTTGATTAGATCAATGGCTGCACTTACTGATATTGGACTTTTGGCAGCGAATTTTTTTGCAAGCTTCATCGTTTCATCAGCTAAAGACTCTTCTGCAAAAGCATGGTTGGCAAGTCCATAGTTTACAGCTCCCAAACCCGTTATCGGCTCGCTTGTTAACAGCATTTCAAGCGCTTTTGCTTCTCCTACATATTTAGGAAGTCGCTGTGAACCGGCGAATCCAGGGATAAGCCCCAGCTGAAGCTCAGGCAATCCAAGTTTAGCATTTTCTGTCACAAGCCTTATATGACAGCTCATTGCAAGCTCAAGTCCCCCGCCAAGCGCTGCACCATGAATGGACGCGATTACCGGTTTTGAAAACGTTTCAATTCTTTCAAACAGTTCTTGGCCATATGCTGCCAGTTTCGAGAACTCTTCTCCATTCGGCACAGAAACAAATTCTTTAATATCAGCGCCTGCTGAGAAGAACCGGCCTTCGCCTTTGATGACTATGACTCTGACTTCTTTGTTGTTTTCAAACTCATCCATGAGGGATGAAAGCTCTTTCAAAACATAAGACGAAAGTGCGTTTGCGGGAGGTTGTTGAATGGTTACGACCGCAACATAATCTTCTACTTTGACATTTAAATAGCTCACAACGCAGCCTCCTTGAATTTTTTTACAATAAGGCACATAGAGGGCTCTAAACCCTTCCGCAGCCTTTGATTAAAAGTTCATGAACATTTCCAGCAAGAGCAATTAGATCAAACTTTTGCTCATTCATGACCCATGTTGTTACCGTTTCATCAATGGTTCCGAAAATCATCTGTCTGGCTAACCGCGCATCGAGCGCTTCTCTGAATTCGGAAGTCTCTTTCCCTGTTTGAATAATGGAATCAAGAATATTCAAGTATCCTTTCAGGACCTCATTGATTCTCAGTCGCAATTCTTTATTCGACTGCCTAAGTTCAAGCTGGGTAACGATTGCGAGATGATGATCTTCTGCTAAAAGCGAAAAATGTTTTTCGATCAGCATGTATAACTTCTCCGCCGCCGTGTCCTTTCCTGCTATTTCTTGTTGAATTTTTTCGATAAATACACCCATTTTTTCCTGAAACAATGAAATGAGGATATCCTCTTTGTTCTTAAAATAAAGATAAATCGTTCCATCTGCGACTCCTGCTTGTTTTGCAATCTTTGAAACCTGTGCCTGATGATAGCCGTTTTCAGCGATCACGACGACAGCTGCATCTATTATTTGGAGATATTTTGGTCTTTTCTGTTTCAATGGAAATCTTCCTTTCAAACTGAATGAATCATCATTCATATTTCAATCATAAAAGTACATGTCGAATCTGTCAAGCATAAACCTCCATATATCATTTACAAAAAAGAACCATCTCAGCAACAGAAAGAGACAGTTCTTCTTTCATTGAGGTTTTGCTGTTTTTCGAATAAAACTCGTTATTGACTATCATTGAGGTTTTATAATTCATGACAATTGAAAGCAGCGAAACACTAATTTGCATTTTTTAATTTATCTTTTTCTTCCTCTACAAGTGAACGCCTTAATATTTTTCCGACTGCCGTTTTTGGCAGCTCTTTCCTGAATTCATAGATTCTCGGAATTTTATATGCTGCCATATGCTTGCGTGCAAATTCATCAAACTCCTGCTCGGTTGCTTGAGCTCCTTCTTTTAAGACGATATAAGCTTTCACGGTTTCTCCCCGATAAGGGTCTGGTACGCCTGCTACTACAACTTCCTGAACTTTTTTGTGTTCATACAGAACTTCTTCAATCTCACGCGGATAGATGTTGAATCCGCCTGCGATAATCATATCTTTTTTACGGTCAACGACATAAAAATAGCCTTCTTCATCCATATAGCCAATATCACCGGTCATAAGCCATCCGTCTTTTAAAACGGCATCCGTTTCTTCTTGGTTCTTCCAATATCCTTTCATAACCTGCGGGCCTCTTACAGCAATTTCGCCCAGCTCATTGTAATTTGCCTGTTTTCCTGTTTCAAAGGAGAGGATGATGGAGTCAGTATTCGGCCATGGCACACCGATGCTTCCTTTTTTTCTATGAGACCATAGGAAGTTAGAGTGTGTTACAGGTGAAGCCTCTGATAATCCGTAGCCTTCAACCAGCTTTCCCCCAGTCTCCTGTTCGAATTTTTCCTGCACTTCAACCGGAAGAGGCGCCGATCCGCTTATACATGATTCTACGGATGAAAGATCGTAGTTTTTCAAATCCGGATGATTCAGTAATGCAATATAGATTGTAGGTGCGCCTGGAAAGAGTGTCGGTTTTAACTTATCAATCGTTTTCAGGGTATCAGTTGCATCAAATTTAGGAAGAAGTATCATTTTAAACCCTTGCATAATGGAAAGGTTCATAACAGCTGTCATCCCGTAAACATGGAAAAACGGCAAAATTCCAAGCACTGATTCTTCTCCGCGTTTGCACTTATACATCCAGGCCGTGCACATGGAAGTATTCGCCACAAGATTTTCATGCGTCAGCATAACTCCCTTTGGAAATCCGGTTGTGCCTCCTGTATATTGCAATAATGCAATATCTTCTTTAGGATTTGTTTCGATTTGTTTAATTGACATATTTGTACGTTTCATTATTTCTTTAAATAAATGTGTGTGTCCTCTATGCTCTATTTTCACTACAATTTGGTTTTGCTTTTTTTGCACAAAAGGATACAGAAGATTTTTCGGAAATGGCAAGTAATCTTTAATGCTGGTCGTAATAATGTGGCCAAGTCCTGTTAACGCTTTCATTTTTGAGACTTTCGGATAGAGCAGATCCAGTGTAATAATGTATTTCGCATCAGAATCATTTAACTGATATTCAAGCTCTCTCTCCATGTATAATGGATTCGTTTGGACAACAATTCCGCCTGCAAATAAGATTCCGTAATAGGCAATAACAGCCTGTGGACAGTTCGGCAGCATGATGGATACTCTTTCGTCCTTCTTTAATCCAAGTTCCTGAAGATAACTTGCAAGTTTTAATGATTGTTCGTGAACTTCTGTAAAAGTCAGTTCCTTCCCTAAAAAGTGAATGGCTGTTTTTGTCGGAAATTCTTGAGCTGCTTGCACGAGATAAGATTGAAGAGGCATGTTGTCAATTTCTGCATAATGAGGTATTTCTTCCGGATATAAATGAAGCCAGGGTTTTTGAACTTCCATTTCAATTCCTCCTTTTGTGGCCATTATGACTTTTGGCTTATAAAGAAAGTATACCAAAGTTATATTCAGAATATAGAATATTTTTAGACTTATCATCTTAATGTATATAAAAAAATCCGGAATCATGTCATGAAATCCGGATTTCCCCTCATATTTATTCATTTTTCAAGCGAAAAAAACCATAAAGATAATGCCGACTACAATAAATAAACCGCATACTCCAAGCAGTACTTTTGCCAATGTTTCCACTGTTTTCTCCCCTTAAATGCCTGCGCCAATGACGTATGATAAGCCAACGGAAATCACCATTGAAATAAAGCCTACCGCACGATTGTCTTTTTGTATTTCTTCATCGATCCTGAATTTAGGCGTTAAAAACTCATAAATAAAATAACCCAAAAGCAATAAAACAAATCCAAACATCCCCCAGCCTACCATTTCAAGCAGCGTATCGTGCTGGCCAATCGAAAAACGGAACACGTTTGCAATCCCAAAAATTTTACCGCCTGTTGTCATCGCAACCGCTAAATTCCCTTTTTGAATTTCATCCCAGTTATTATATTTTGTCACCAATTCAAATATCGTTAAAAAAAGGACAACACACAATACAACGACACTATAATACGCTGCAGTCTGAACGAATTCATTTTCCCAAAATTGATTCATTTCCTATCTCCCAAATCGATTATTTTAATTCGACAATCGTAACACCTGATCCGCCTTCGCCTGATTCGCCATAACGGGCTCTCTTCACATTTCTGTGGTTTTTCAAGTATTCTTGAACACCGGTCCGCAGCGCGCCAGTTCCTTTGCCGTGAATAATTGAAATTCTTGGATAGCCTGCCAAAACGGCATCATCCATATACTTTTCTACCCTCTGAAGGGCATTCTCATATCGTTCCCCTCTTAAATCAAGTTCGAGAGAAACGTGATAATCTTTGCCTTTCACCATAGCAAGAGGTTTGTGTTCGACAGGTTTAGGCCTGCTGATATATTGAAGATCATCTTCTTTAACCTTCATTTTCAGAATGCCGATTTGCACCTGCCATTCTTGATCACCGACTTTTGAAAGTAAGTGTCCTTTTTGATTAAAGCTGATGACTTTCACTTCATCCCCTTCTGCATATTGATGCTTCTGAGGCTTGATTTTAGGCTGTTTACTGCTTTTTTCAAATTGGGGCACTGCTTCTTCAAGACGTTTTTTTGCATCAATTAATTCATGCTCTTTGATACCTGTACGATGCTCTTTCTGCATTTTTCTTAATTCGCGGATAATGGACTCTGCTTCAGCTTTTGCCGCTTCAACTTTCTCAGACGCTTTCTTCTCTGCTTCTTCATAAAGTTTATCCCGTTCTTCATTAAACGAAAGGATTTGATTTTGCAGATCTGTATGAAGCTTTTCGGCATCCTTTCGAAGCTGTTCTGCTTCATTTAATTCTATATCAGAACGTTTTTTGCTGTCTTCGAGCGATGCAATCATTGTATCTACTTCATTGCTTTCTGCTGTCATATGAGACTTAGCCCGGTCAATGACAGACTGCATTAATCCCAGACGCTTTGAAATTTCAAATGCATTGCTTCGGCCAGGCACCCCAATCAGAAGCCTATAGGTTGGACTTAATGTTTCGATATTAAATTCTACACTTGCATTCACAACGCCTATTCGGTTATACCCGTAAGCTTTCAGTTCAGGATAGTGCGTTGTTGCGATAACTCGTGCGCCGCGGTTGTGAACTTCATCCAGTATGGAGATCGCAAGTGCTGCTCCTTCTTGTGGATCTGTACCAGCGCCAAGTTCATCGAACAGCACTAAGCTGTTAAAGTCAACCCGCTTTAATATATCCACGATGTTCACCATGTGAGAAGAAAATGTACTTAAGCTTTGTTCGATTGACTGCTCGTCCCCGATATCGGCATATACATTTTCAAACACAGCCATTTCTGACCCGTCAAGTGCCGGAATCTGCAAGCCAGATTGCGCCATCAATGTAAATAAACCGACTGTCTTCAAGGTGACCGTTTTCCCGCCTGTATTTGGACCGGTAATGACGATTGTTGTAAACTCATCTCCTAGTTCGATGTCATTTGCGACAACTTCTTCATCATTCAGAAGGGGGTGCCTTGCTTTGAACAGTTTAATTCTGCCGCTGTCATTCATTTCAGGTTTGGAAGCTTTAATTTTTTTAGCATATGCAGCTTTCGTAAACATGAAATCCATTTCGCTAAGTGCTTCAACATTTACTAAAAGTGTGCTTGCTTCCTCGGCCACTTTTTCTGAGATTTCTCTTAAAATCCGTTCAATTTCTATTTTCTCTTTCATACGCGCTTGCTGCAGCGTATTGTTTAAGTCAACAACTACCTGAGGTTCTATAAATAAGGTTGCACCAGATGATGACTGGTCATGAACAATTCCGCCATATGCTGAACGGTATTCCTGTTTCACAGGCACGACATACCGATCATTTCGAATAGTAATAATCGCATCAGAAAGCATTTTTTGAGCAGACGATGAGCGAATCATTGACTCCAGTTTTTCTCTTACCCTCGCCTCTGTTGTTCTCAATGAATTTCGAATCATACGAAGCGTATCACTTGCCCCGTCAAGAACCTCCCCATTATCGCCGATACAGTGAAGGATGTGATGCTCTAAATCCTGCAAGGGCAGAATTTCAGATGCAAGCTCATCTAAGTGAGGGATCTCAATCCCGTTTTCCATCATGTCTTCTATGAATCGTTTCATATGCTTGCTTGCATAAAGGGTGCCTGCAATCTCCATCAGCTCATGAGGGTTCAGCATCCCGCCGATTTGAGCCCGTTTGACGCTTTGACGAATATCAACAAGTCCTCCAAGCGGAGCATTCCCTTTAAGACGTAAAACTTTCGCTGCTTCATCTGTCTGCTCCTGCAGTTTTCGGACCTCTTCGTAATCCGTTGAGGGAACAAGCTTTTCCACTTTTTCCTTCGCCAAAGAAGATGAAGTATGTTTTAGAAGCTGTTCTTTTACTTTATTAAATTCTAATACTTTAAACACGCGCTGTTGCACTATTTACAGCCTCCTTGCTGTCTGCGGGCTACTTATTATGCCGGTTAAAAAAGGATTGAAGCTGATTCAGATCCCATGTATTGATCACGTTCTCGCCTTTTACCCAGCCTTTAATCGCTGTAGAAACCCCAGTTTTCATATCATCGAGCATATCTATATTATGTGCGTCTGTATTGATGACTAGTTTCACACCTGCTTCGTGTGCTTTTTTTATATTTTCTGCGCTTAAATCCAGTCTGTTTGGATTAGCATTCAGTTCAAGTGCAGTATCAGTTTCCTTTGCAAGCTGAATGAGCATCTCTACATCTGGCTCATATCCGCTTCGCTTGCCGATTAGCCGCCCAGTAGGATGGGCAATCATATCAACGTGATGATTTTGCAAAGCCGTTTTCAATCGCTTCATAATTACGTCCTGTGACTGCGAAAAACTGGAATGGATGGAAGCAATGACAAAATCCATGCCTTCTAATACTTCGTCATCGTAATCAAGTGACCCATCAGGGAGAATATCCATTTCAACGCCTGCAAAGATTTTAAAATCAGCAAATTGCTCATTTAATTTGTCAATCTCTTTTCTTTGAGCCTTCAATCTTTCAGGTGTCAAGCCATTGGCAACCTTAAGATATTGGGAATGGTCTGTAATCGCCATATACTGATACCCTCTTGTTCTGCATGCTTCTGCCATTTCACTGATTGTAAAAGCACCATCGCTCCAAGTTGAATGCATATGAAGATCACCTTTTATATCTTCAGCAGAAATCAGTTTGATATCCCGGCTGTACTTTTCAACTTCTGTCCCATCTTCCCGAATTTCAGGCGGGAAAAAAGGAAGATCAAAATGAGCATAGAATTCCTCTTCTGATTGAAAAGTAGTGATTTCACCCGTTTCTATATTCTCCACACCATATTCACTGATTTTTTCTCCGCGCTCTTTTGCCAGCTGCCGCATTTTCACATTATGATCCTTTGAACCTGTGAAATGATGAAGCGTTGTAGCAAACTCATCAAGAGTGACTAAACGAAAATCAACGCCAATTTCATATTCGTATTGAAGCTGAACAGATACCTTTGTGTCACCGTTTGCGATGATTTCAGATACATTCGGAATCTTTAAAAGCTGATCTCTCACAAACTGCGGACGGTCTGTTGCAATAATAAAATCCAAATCTTTAACGGTTTCTCTTATGCGTCTCAAACTGCCTGCTCTGCTGTATTTTTGAATGTCTTCACATGATTCCAAATACGTCTCAATTTCCTCTGCAATCGGCAGAGCAAAAGAAAGCGGCAGTCTCTCAGGACGAGTACCAATCTCATCAATCCCAGCCAAGATCTTCTCTTCTGTTTTTTTGCCAAAACCGGCAAGCCCCTGCACTTTTTCCTCCATACAGGCTGTTTTAAGAGAATCCACGTCCGTTACTCCAAGCTCTTTATAAAGCTTTGCAATCTTTTTGCCGCCAAGTCCAGGCAGCTTTAATAAAGGAATCAAGCCTTGCGGAACTTCTGATTGAAGCTGTTCTAAAGTTTCAGATTTCCCGGCCTCTATAAATTCTGTTATGACTGCAGCTGTGCCTTTACCGATTCCCGGAATTTTTGTAAAATCTTCGATCGAAGATAAACTGCGGTCATCGGTCTCCAGTGCATTTGCAGCCTTGCGGAAAGCGGCAATTTTAAAAGGATTTTCACCCTTCAGCTCCATGTATATGGCTATATTTTCAAGTAATTTAATCACATCTTTTTTATGGATACTCATATTTTTTTCCCACCTTAGATCAGCTCATATGTTTATCTATATAAAATGATACAAATATTTTCATAAAAAGTACAACAGCAAGGCAAGCTGCTATTGTCAAAATCTCATGTAAACGGTTTGGAAAGTCTTTTAATCATTCCAAAAAGTGCCCGAATTAATTAGGAAAGACACTTAATTCCTTTACAAAGTCAGATCTTTACTAAAAGGATGCGTTCGCAAAGATTATTTTTATCGATTTCATCCAAGTTTGCATGATTTCGTACTCTACTCAAAATTGAAATTGCAAATTGCCCATTGGCAATACGATTAGAGAGGATTAATCTTTTAGAAAGGCTGTTTTCGCATTGAATGTTGTTTTGGTTATAAATTGTACCCGTAAATTTCCGCTGCAGGCACTTGCTTTCCGCTGTGAGGGATGGGAGCCTCCACGGCTATGATGCCTGTGAGGTCTCCCATACCCCTCTATTTCCCGAAGGAGTCAAGTGCCTTCCGCTACAATCCACTCAAGGTTTTAGTCATTTTTTCTAAAAGCAGCAAAACTTTACGAAAAGAGCCTTAGAAAGATCTTTACTAAAAAACTTCTCCTTATTGGAGGAGAAGTTAATTCGGAGCATATTGAATCCATAATTCCTGAACTTTATCAGAAAAATATGGCGTATGATGTACAATTAATTTTGCAAGTCCTGAATTCCCCATCGCTGACTGTACCTCTGGAATCGGCAGGAGACCGCCAATGAACAGCAGGATGAAAAGAATTAAATAGATTTCTAGAAATCCTAATATAGCGCCAGCCCATTTATTCAGCTGCTTCAGGATTGGCAGATATGTAACAAAATCAAGCATCGATCCTACAACTTGAAGTAAGATCTTTGTACCGATAAATAATATGACAAACGCTACAGCTCTATAATAGGCATCTTCAAGATTCCCGCCTGTGAAGAATGATATCGCAGATGAACCTTCTCCAAGTGTTGGATACGGAACCCATAGCTCTAACTTTGGTGCTAAAACACCAAAGTATTTATATGCTACAATATAGGCGATAATAAATCCTGTAAGATGAATGAATTGAAGAATAAAGCCGCGTTTAAGTCCGACTAATAGGCCCATTGCCAGGATGATAAAGAGTGCAATATCAAGCATTTACTGCGTCAATCCTTTTCTGTAATTTGTTTCTCTAGTTTTTCAAATTCTTCTTTTAATTTTAAATAGTCATGTACGACGTTGACTGCAGTTAAAACTGCCAGCTTATTTATATCAAGATTTGGACTTTTGCTGCCTATTTCACGCATTTTATCATCAACAATAGAAGCTACCAAGCGCACATGACTTGTGCTCTCCGTGCCTATTATTGAAAATTGCTGTCCATATATATCAACTGTCGTTTTCTTTTTTGAGTGATTATTCAACGAAAAATCCTCCATTCTTGAGAATCCTAATCTTTATCATAACATGATATCTAGTATAATGGAAAGATAATACCAATCAATATCTAGCATCAATCACTATTTTAGAAGAGGTGTCATTCCTTGTCCAATGCCGTTATTAAAATTGATCAGCCGACAATCCTGAAAATGAAATCTTATTACTCTGCCGATTCGGGAGCAAAGGTACCCCCTGGAGCCGTTTTTACTGCCAAGTCGAATGGATGTACAATTACTGCCTATAAATCAGGCAAAGTTCTTTTTCAAGGGAATCGGGCTTCAGAAGAAGCAGAAAAGTGGTCCAAGCCGGAACAAAAGACTACTAAGAAACCTTCGAAACCTCTTACTGTTTTTAGTCCGCCGCCGAACATTTCTACTCTCTCTATAATTGGATCAGATGAAGTTGGAACAGGGGATTTCTTCGGGCCGATTACAGTGGTTGCAGCCTATGTAAAAAAAGAACAGATCCAGCTGCTGCAGGAATTAGGGGTGAAAGATTCAAAGCACCTGAATGATAAACAGATTACATCTATCGCTAAAGACTTGCTTGTCACCATTCCTTACAGTCTGCTGATTTTACATAATGAAAAATACAACCAGCTCCAAAGCACAGGAATGTCTCAAGGGAAAATGAAAGCCATCCTTCATAATCAGGCAATCAACAAACTTTACGATAAAATTGCACCAGAAGTGCCAGATGGGGTTTTGATTGATCAATTCGCTGAGCCAGCCATCTATTTCAAACATATTAATGGGCATCAATACCGAACGGAAAATACCTTTTTCAGCACAAAAGCAGAGGGAATACACCTGGCAGTTGCGGCAGCTTCGATTCTAGCAAGATATTCTTTCCTTAAGGAAATGGACCTGCTATCTGTAAAAGCCGGTATGACTCTTCCTAAAGGTGCAGGTGCGAAGGTTGACGAAGCGGCAGCTGCTATTATAGCTAAAAAAGGAGAAAGCACGTTAAAAAGCTTAACAAAATTTCATTTTGCGAACTCGGAGAAAGCAAAAAAGCTTGCTATGAAGAAAAAAGGATTTTAATAAAACAACGGCAAAATCTCATTGATTTTGCCGCTGTTTTTTCACTATTTGATTTAGGCTGATAAGTGACTCTTCAGTAAATAATCTTTCAAACTCTGTCTGCCCTGCCAGATATGGAATTTTCCCAATAACAGGTACCCCGCTCAAAAGCTTCAGCATTCTCAAATTGTCTTGCTCCATTAGAGAATCTGCACTCGGCATTTTATTGACTACAAATCCAAGAACGGAAATCCCATATTTTATTGCATACTCTGCTGTCAGAATAGAATGATTGATCGTTCCTAGAGACGGATGAGTCACAATTATAATCGGAATGTTCAGTTCTTTAATGAAATCTTTCGTTAAGTATACACCATCTTCATTTTCAGCTAATGGCACTGCAAGTCCGCCTGCACCTTCAACAATCACTACTTCATTTTCTTTTTGCAGCTTATGATAGTGATTAATCATTCTATCCTTCTCTATTTTCACACCTGAAATTCTCGCGGCTAAATGCGGGGAAACGGGTGCTTCCAAACAGTATGTACACAACTCTTCTTGCCGATATGGCAATTGAGCAGCCTGTTGATATATCTCAATATCCTCTGCAATCAATTCACCATTTTCCCGTCTGCCTCCACTCTGAATTGGTTTATACGGAACAGCCTTCACACCAGACCTTTGGAGAATACCAGTTAAATAGGCTGTTACAAATGTTTTTCCGATTCCTGTATCTGTTCCTGTAATAAAAATTCCGCTCATCCCTTTACAGACCCAGTATAGGATACATCGGCCCTTTGAATGGGTCTGCGTATCGCTTTATACAATCTCAAAGCTAATAATGACGCACCAAAACAAAGAAGAAAATCACCGAAAACACTTAACAAAAAGCCGCTGTAAAATGCAGCGCTAAATGAAATGCCTGTTCCAATCCAAGTGTTTAACGACAAATATAAGTATCCTACTCCAAATAAATAAACAATTAAGAGACCAGCAAAATTTGCAAAAAGGAAATGTTTCAGCTTTGGCTGCTCGAATTTCTCAATTATTAAGCCAATACCAAAGCTTGCGGCTATAAAACCTATTAAGTAGCCAAATGTCGGCTGAAAGATATAAGAGAGTCCTCCTCCGCTTGAAAAAACCGGTAATCCCGCTAATCCGATCCCAACATACAGACATTGACTTAAAGCTCCAAGCCTGCTGCCAAGCAGAGCCCCTGCAAGGTAAACAAATAAAATCTGCAAAGTAAATGGAACAACCGGAAATGGTATTTTTATAAACGCACCCACTGCTGTTAAGGCCGCAAACATAGATACAACCGAAATTGAATAAACCGATAATGAACGTCTCATCCTTCTTCTTCCTTTCTCTTAATTTGATTTAATTTTAGATCTACACAAATATATATGTCAACTTAATTTTTTTTTAGTTGACATATAATCCGCTCTATCTTTACGATAGATCTATAGGACACATTCTTGAAGGGGGCAACTCATGAGCAGAAGCACTTTAGAAACACAGTTCAGCTACGAAGAACTTGCTGAAATGAACAAAAAGTATATTTGGCATCCTTTTACACAAATGAAAGATTATTTGGAAGATAATCCTGTCATTATTGCTGAAGGAAAAGGCAGAAAATTAATTGACGTAAACGGCAATGAATATTGGGATGGCGTTTCTTCCATCTGGTTAAATGTACATGGGCACAATATAGAAGAATTAAATGAAGCCATTAAACAGCAGCTGGGTAAAGTAGCACATTCAACTCTGCTTGGAATGGCAAATGTTCCTGCGATTTTATTGGCTGAAAAAGTAGTAGCTCTTATGCCCAAAGGACTCACAAAAGTTTTCTATTCAGATTCAGGTGCAACTTCTGTTGAGATAGCTATTAAAATGGCCTTTCAATACTGGCAGCATCGTGGCAAAACTGAAAAAAAGCAGTTCATTACAATGAAAGAAGCCTATCATGGTGATACAATTGGCGCTGTTTCAGTTGGGGCAATTGACCTGTTTCATAAAGCATATAGCTCTCTTTTGTTTGAATGCATAAAAATGCCTTATCCCACTACATATCGTTCACCATACGGAATTAAGAAGAGCGTAATAGTGAACGAATCGTTAAAAGAATTAGAAAAGCTTTTAAGTGAAAGATCGGATGAAATAGCTGCTTTAATTATTGAGCCGATTGTTCAAGGTGCCAGCGGAATCATAGTAATGCCAGAAGGTTACCTAAGAGGTGTGAGAGAACTTTGCACTACATATGACGTTCTCATGATAGCCGATGAAGTGGCTACTGGTTTTGGCAGAACAGGGAAAATGTTTGCCTGTGAACACGAGCAAGTAACTCCAGATATTTTGACAGCGGGAAAAGGATTAACAGGGGGGTATCTCCCTGTGGCGATTACAGTTGCCACTGATGAGATTTATAAAGGATTTTTAGGAGATTATGAGGAGCAAAAAACGTTTTTCCACGGCCATAGCTATACAGGAAATCCCTTAGGCTGTGCTGTTGCGATAGCAAATCTTGAATTAATGGAAAAACGTAATCTAGTGAAAGAAGTGGAGTTCCTGTCAGATTATTTAGCAGACAGATTAACCGGGTTTTCACAGTTAGCTCATGTTGGTGACATTCGTCAAAAAGGATTTATGATAGGGATAGAATTAGTCAGAGATCCGGGCAATGCTGAACCGTTTGACTGGAAAGAAAGAATAGGTGTAAAAGTTTGCCGCCGTGCAAAAGAGCTTGGAATGCTGCTCAGACCACTAGGGAATGTGATCGTTTTTATGCCTCCTCTAGCAGCTTCAAAAGAAGAATTAGATGTGATGCTGGACATACTTTATTTATCCATTTCTGAAGTAACAGAGAAATCATAAATAAAAAGCAGTGAAATCTAACTGGATTTCACTGCTTTTTCATATTTAAATTATCCTCTTAACACAGCTGCAAATTTTTCTTCAACTGCGCGAAGTACTTTTTCATGCGCTTTTGTTACTTCCTCATCAGTTAATGTACGTTCTGGATCGAAGTAGCGCAGAGAGAAGGCAAGAGATTTTTTGTTTTCTTCCAATTTATCGCCCTCATACAAATCGAATACAGATACTTCTTTTAAAAGCTTTCCGCCCGCTTCAGAAATCGCTTCTTTAAGATCTCCAGCAACAATTTCCCTGTCAACAACCAGTGCGATATCTCGTGTCATCGAAGGGAAACGAGGGATCACAGCGAACTTTAGTTCTTCTAAGTTCGTTTGCAAAAGCTGCTGTAAAGCAAGTTCAAACACGTAAGTCTCAGTTAAATCCATTTGTTTTTGAAGTTTCGGATGAACTTGGCCGATGAATCCGAACGTCTGGCCATTGAGCACGATTTCAGCTGTGCGTCCTGGGTGAAGACCATCTCGCTTTGCTTGCTTGTAGGTCACATGCTCTGTCAAGCCAAGTACATCAAACAATCCATCAAGAATACCTTTTACAACATAGAAATCAACAGGTTTTTTCTCTCCCTGCCATTGATTCAGATGCCATAAACCAGTAACCGCACCGCTAAGGCGTTCTTTTTCAACAGGCTGCTCTCCTGCACCATTAGAAATGAAAACTGAGCTCATTTCATAAAGGGCTACTTGATCATTTTGACGGGCAAGATTGTATTTCAGTGTTTCCAGCAAATGCGGAAGTAAGCTCAAACGAAGCACGCTGCGCTCCTCGCTCATCGGCATTGCAAGACGAGTATAATCTGATACTTCCAAAGCAAATTGTGATGCTTTTTCTTCACTCGTTAATGAATACGTAATGGCTTGGTATAGTCCAGCCCCTTCAAGATAACGGCGTGCTTTCCGGCGATTTGCCTGATATTCAGTCAATCTCCCTGGTGAAGATGCACTAACCGGGAACGTAGAGGGAATATTATCATATCCATACAGTCTAGCTACTTCTTCAATCAAATCTTCTTCAATTGTAATATCCCCGCGTCTTGTCGGTACTGTAACAGTGAATGTTCCGTTGTCTTCCTTCACTTCAAATCCAAGACGGGTAAAAATAGATTGAATTTCATTCGTTGAAATGTTCATGCCGAGCACTTTATTTATTTTATCCTCATGAATGCTCACGACAGCCGGTTCTGCTTCTAAGTAATTTACTTCTGCAGATCCATTTAAGACTTCTCCGCCAGCAAGCTCGATCATTAATTGTGCTGCACGCTCTGCAGCAGCACGGACACGATTCGGATCTACACCTTTTTCAAATCGGGCACTTGCTTCACTGCGAAGTCCATGATCTTTTGACGCTTTACGAACGGTTTGACCATTGAAATAAGCAGACTCAAGCAGGATTGATGTTGTATCAGAGTGTACTTCAGAGTTTTCTCCGCCCATAACTCCTGCAAGTGCAACAGGTTCTGTACCATTTGTAATTACAAGATGTTCAGCAGTTAAAGTTCGTTTTTGACCGTCTAATGTAATAAGCTCTTCTCCATCTTTAGCAAGACGAACAAGTATTTCTTTTGAACCTAAACGGTCATAGTCAAAAGCATGCAATGGCTGGCCATATTCAATCAATACATAGTTTGTAATATCCACGACATTGTTGTGAGGACGAATGCCTGCAGCCATTAACCTTGTTTGCAGCCATAAAGGTGATGGTGCAATTTTCACATTGCGGATCACTTTAGCCACATATAGCGGATTTTCTTCTTTTGCTTCTACTGTAAGAGAGATGACATCAGATGCCTTTTCAGAAGATTCCTCGTGTGTAAGATCAGGATATGCTACGCTTCTTCCTAAAATCGCTGCCACTTCGTGAGCGACACCAAGCATACTTAAGCAATCTGAACGGTTTGGCGTTAAACCAAGCTCAAGAATCTGATCATCACGGCTTAACTCGGCAAGTGCATCAGCACCTGGCTGAACTTCATTCGGAAAGACAAAGATTCCTTCAGAAAACTCTTTTGCAACAAGCTTAGACTCAATTCCGAGCTCTTGCAGGGAGCAAATCATGCCGTTTGATTCCTCACCGCGCAGCTTTGCTTTTTTAATTTTAAAGTTTCCAGGCAAGACGGCTCCAACAGTTGCAACCGCTACTTTTTGGCCTTTGTCCACATTTGCAGCTCCGCAAATGATTTGTACAGGTTGCTCTGCTCCAATATCGACTAAGCATTTGTTCAGCTTATCAGCATTTGGATGCTGTTCTTTTTCAAGGACATGGCCGATAACAACACCGCTCATGCCTTCATTCAGTGTTTCCACACCTTCTACTTCAATTCCGCTTCTCGTAATCTTTTCTGCAAGTTCTTCAGCTGAAATCCCGTTTAAATCAACGTAATTCTGCAGCCATTTATATGAAACAAACATCGGTAGCCCTCCTTTTATGCTCTTTTAAATTGTTTTAAGAAACGAACATCATTTGTGTAGTAGTGACGAATATCATCGATGCCGTATTTTAGCATTGCAATGCGCTCCGGTCCCATTCCAAATGCGAATCCGCTGTATTTTTTCGAATCAAATCCAGCCATTTCAAGAACATTTGGATGAACCATTCCTGCTCCTAAAATCTCAATCCAGCCTGTGCCTTTGCACACATTACAGCCATGTCCTCCGCATGCGAAGCATGAAACATCAATCTCAACTGAAGGCTCTGTAAATGGGAAGAAGCTTGGGCGCAAACGAATTTCACGGTCTTCGCCAAACATTTTCTTCGCAAAAGCTTCAAGTGTTCCTTTTAAATCACTCATGCTGATGTTTTCATCAATGACTAAGCCCTCAATTTGTGTAAACTGATGGGAATGTGTCGCATCATCGTTGTCGCGGCGGTATACTTTTCCTGGACAAATGATTTTAACTGGTCCTTGCCCTTTATATTTTTGCATCGTTCTTGCCTGTACAGGGGATGTATGGGTACGAAGCAAAGTTTCTTCTGTAATGTAGAATGAATCCTGCATATCACGAGCCGGATGTCCTTTTGGAAGATTCAATGCTTCAAAGTTATAATAATCTGTTTCAACTTCGGGTCCTTCTTCAACTGAGTAGCCCATCCCAAGGAAAAGATCTTCAATTTCTTCAATAACAGCAGTAATCGGATGATGATTTCCTGTGCGGACTGGTCGTCCAGGCAGGGTAACATCAATCGTTTCAGCAGCTAATTTTTCTTCAACAGCCGCTTCCTCAAGTCCTTCTTGTTTTGCTGCAATGCTAGTCGCAATGCTTTCCCGCACTTCGTTTGCAAGTGCCCCCATTAACGGACGCTCTTCTGCAGAAAGTTTCCCCATTCCGCGCAGTGCTTCTGTAATCGGTCCTTTTTTACCTAAGTATGAGACGCGAATCTCATTCAAGCTTTTTAAATCATTTGCAGCGCTGATTTTTTCAAGTGCTTCTAATTGAAGCTGTTTTAACTGCTCCTGCATGCTGTTTCCTCCTTTATTTCAAATGAATGCTCATTTTTTTCCAAAATAAAAAACCCGCCCAAAAAAGGGACGAGTTGAATATCGCGGTACCACCCTTGTTAACAGCTAATAAAGCAATAAGCTGCTCACTTCGTTCTAAGATAACGGAATTGATCCGGAACACCTTTACATTCAATATTTGAATGGTCCTGATGCCAACTAAAGAGGTGAATTCATTTACTGCTGTCATAAAAATGCTTTCAGTCTGCGGCATTTTCTCCCTGATTGACGCTTACGTAAACTACTCTTCTCTATCACGGTTGTTAAAGTATGTAACTGTATCTTATTATAATGAAAAGATTTTGTTCATGCAACATCGAAAAGCGGAACCGACTGGTCAGACCCGACAGACAGATAAGAAATCACCCGAAAAGTCCGGTTTTGACTTTTTGGGGGATTTTGTTCTGGCCGAGGGGCTAGGAGGTGGAGCTGGACAACATCGAAAAGCGGAATCGCCCGGTTAGCTCCGACAGACAGATAAGAAATCACCCGAAAAGTCCGGTTTTGACTTTTTGGGGGATTTTGTTCTGGCCGAGGAGTTGGGCGATGGAGCTGGACAACATCGAAAAGCGGAACCGACTGGTCAGACCCGACAGACAGATAAGAAATCACCTGAAAAGTCCGGTTTTGACTTTTTGGGGGATTTTGTTCTGGCCGAGGGGCTAGGAGGTGGAGCTGGACAAAGAAAACCTCTTTTATTTTCCATATCCGTTGTATTTACTTATTTCCTAAGCAATGATACAAGAGGATCCCTGCTGCAATCCCGGCATTAAGTGATTCAGCTTTCCCATAAATCGGAATGTACAAATTCTGATTAGTCAGCTTCAGCCAATTTTCATTTACACCGCTTCCTTCATTTCCAATGAGCAAAGCGAATGATTCCTTTATTTCTGCTTTTCGGTAATCGACTCCATTTTGAAGCGATGTTCCGTAAATCGCAACATCCTGATCCTTGAGCTCGCTAATGGCCTGATCCAGCTTCCTTTTAATGATTGGAATGTGAAAGATTGATCCTTGACTTGAACGAATAACCTTTGAATTGTAGGGATCAACCGTTCCATCCCCAAGAATAATACCATCTATCCCTGCAGCATCTGCAGTCCTGATTATTGTTCCTAAATTTCCGGGATCCTGGATAGCGTCTATCAATACAGCCTTTTTCCACGAAACAATTTCTTGCTGTTCTGATTGGGCACAAACAGCCGCAGCTCCTTGAGGGGACTCGGTTTCAGAAATGGCTTTCATAATTTCATTTGTGACATATGTGATTGACAGATCATCCACATTCCAATGAGTAGGAATAGACGTTTCTTCTGAAATAATCAATTCTTTAATCACTGATTTATCCTTTAAAGCTTCTTCTACTAAATGTAATCCTTCAATTAAAAAAGTATTTGTTGTCTCTCGCTCTTTTTTTGTATGTAATTTACGCCATTGTTTTACTTTCTGATTTTGTACAGATTCAATTCGTTTCAAGTGTCTTGCTCCTTTATTTACTGCTTTTCTTTAAAAGGCGGCTACGTCTGATAAAGACGGCTCCTCATTTCTATATTATATCTTATTAAAGATACATAAAAAACACAAAATAACAAAGGATAAAGACAGGTAAATATTATAAATAATGGAGTGATTAAGATGGATTTAAATTTAAGAAATGCGATTATCTCAAATGTATCTGGTAATGATCAAAGTCAGCTGGAGGATACAATTGTTGATGCGATTCAAAACGGAGAAGAAAAAATGCTTCCTGGATTAGGTGTATTATTCGAGGTTATCTGGCAGAATTCGAACGAGGATGAAAAAACAGAAATGCTGACTATTTTAGAAGAAGGCTTAAAAAAGAAATAAATGCTGGGCAGCTGCCCAGCATTTTTTAATTAATCGAAAGTAATGGTTTTAACTGTTTCTTCGTCTAAGCGTTTAATAACTTCCGTAATTAATTTTACCGCATTTTCATAATCATCTCGATGAAGCATCGCTGCATGAGAATGAATGTATCTAGTAGCAATTGTAATGGAAAGTGCAGGAACACCATTCGCTGTCATGTGGATGGCACCTGAATCCGTGCCTCCGCCTGCAATCGCATCAAATTGGTATGGAATGCTCAGCTCATCAGCAACACCAACAACAAAGTCACGCAATCCTTTGTGAGATACCATCGATGCATCATAAAGAATGATTTGCGGACCTTCTCCCATTTTGCTTGAAGCTTCCTTCTCCGTGACTCCAGGTGTATCTCCCGCAATTCCAACATCGACTCCAAAACCAATATCAGGCTGAATGAAGTGAGCAGACGTACGCGCTCCGCGAAGCCCTACCTCTTCTTGAATGGTTCCAACACCGTATACCACGTTTGGATGATCCGTATTTTTTAATCCTTTTAAGACATCAATTGCGATAGCACAGCCGATGCGGTTGTCCCACGCTTTTGCTAACAGCATCTTTTCATTGTTCATTACCGTAAATTCAAAGTAAGGAACAATCTGATCGCCAGGTAGGACGCCGAACTCCATAGCTTCCTCACGGCTTGATGCTCCGATATCTATAAACATGTCTTTGATTTCAACTGGTTTCTTTCTTGCTTCCGGTGGAAGGATGTGCGGAGGTTTTGAACCGATGACACCTGTTACATCGCCTTTTTTCGTTACAATCGTCACACGCTGTGCAAGCATAACCTGTGACCACCATCCGCCTACAGTCTGAAAACGAAGAAATCCTTTATCATCAATTTGGGTGACCATAAAGCCCACTTCATCTAAATGGCCGGCAACCATAATTTTTGGACCGCCTTCTTTACCCGTTTTTTTGGCTATCAAACTGCCAAGGCCATCTGTTGTTACTTCGTCAGCATATGCCGTTATGTATTTCTTCATGACTTCTCTCGGCTCTCGTTCATTGCCGGGAATACCTTTTGCATCTGTTAAGTCTTTTAGCATTTGTAATGTTTCATCTAATTTCGCCATTCATTTACCCCCTTTTCATCTTCCCACTATTATACTAAACGCTGGAAAGTAAAACAAAATCTTAGTAGCCCTGTTTTTGGCGATCGTGGTTCACTTCATTTTTCAAAACATAGGCAGCCTCTACTTGTTCTCCCGAAAACCCGAGAGCTTGACCTAACATAAGGTACTGTCTGAACAGCTTAAGATAGTGATCTTCTGAGTGACTCTTTTCAAACTGTGCAATCTTTTCATAAACCTGCATAAAATGCTCAGTTAAAGTTTGTTCGCTATCGTTAGACTCATACTTAATGTTAGCTGTTATGCCAATTTCAATTCCAAGCGATAAAATAAAGTGAACGCCGTCTACATATTCCTCAAGAATGACACTAGCTTCTGCAGGCGGCTTCAAGCTCCAAAATTTAAAGCATCTTGTTTCATTTGCAAGCTCGCCTACCTCAACAAGTAAAGCTAATATCTTCTTTTCAAGCAGCGGCTCATGTTCTAGATTGTGCTGTTTTTCTATTTTCGAATCCAAGTTTTTCTGCATCTCAAATAATTTTTCTAAATTCATTGTTCACCTCTCCTTTACTCGCCAAGTGTACCATTTGCACATCCTTACTTCAAAAAAAATGAATGATTTCAAAAAAAGTTGAAACCAAATCCATGATTGATTCGTAATGTAACAAAATACGTTTGGGAGGCACTTTCATGATAGTAATCCTGTTACGATTACTTTTGCTTGCAATAATTGTCTTTGTTCTATACTCCCTTGTGAGATATGTGGTGAATCCTAAGCGAAAGCTGGAACTTGCTCTTGAACAAAAGCAATTTTTCCTGCTGGACGAACGAGACAATGTGCGTAAAAACTTCTTTTTAACGTACAAAGGTGTTTTATTCGAAGGGGAAAAATACCTCGGGACAACAGATCAGGCATTTGAGGTTGTGTCCATTTTCATGTGGACCGGCAATCCGAGTCAATTACAAGGGCTGACTCTTTCTGACTTCGAATTTATAGAAGGTAAAGTAAAGGACAGGTATCCGCATGCCGCACTGGATTGGAAAAGTCCTGTAAAAGAATTTCTATTAAAAAGCCAAAAGCCGTGACATGAGATCACGGCTTTTGCATTGTTTTAATAAAAAAATCGTTCCATTTAATGATAACTCTTCGTTCTCTCAACAAATAAACAAATAAAATCAGCAATCCTATTAACACAATAGTTGTAATTAATGAGAACTTCCCGAAATATGCGCCAAATGAAGTAAAGCAAAAGGCTGCAGGGATATGAGTCCAAAAAGAAAGCTTTGCGTAATCTTTAAAAGAAGTCGATCTATCAAGGATACATAACGATAAAATAGAAAAATTTACGAAGGGAATCATCCTGAGCACAGTAATTTGTCCTACTGAAAGTCTGGTATACTTACCAAGCCATTTTTTCTTCAAACCTGAAAACCGCTGCAAAAAGGACGGAAATTGTTTTGAGATGATATAAAAGCTTAAGCTCGCTACAGTCAGGCCAATGATCGAATAAAATGTCCCGAAATGGGTCCCGAATAAAATTCCTCCAATTATGCAAATCACAACAACAGGAATAAACAAAAACTGTCTTAATATATGCATAAAAATGAAAAAGAGCGGCGCCAGGAAACCAGTAGATTGAACGGTTGAAACGACTGCAGAAGTTGCAAGATCGATTATCCTCACCTCATTCCCGCATTTCTTTTATGGCTTATTGTGAGAAACTCGCGTACTAAAGTGTATCTATATCAAGTTTGTACTATGACATTTTATATAAAAAATAGCTGAACAATACGATGTGAACCATCATTAAAATAGGAAATCCAGCGACAAACGTTTTATGCTTTGTTTTATGGCGGAAAGCATTCATACCAACAGTCAGTCCAATTGCTCCGCCAATGAATCCAACAAGCCAAAGTGTGCTTTCTTTAATTCTCCACTTGCCCTTTTTTGCTTTATTCTTATCTGCACCCATTAAATAAAATCCATAAATATTCAGTAAAACGTAATAACTGATCAGCAATGCCACTTTCATTATCCTCTCTGAATTAAAATGAGAAAAAAGGCCATTCTCGGGACGGTGAGAATGACCTTTCAATGAATATTAGCTGTTAAGCTTTGCTTTAGCAGCGTCTGCTAATTGAGCAAATGCTGCAGTATCAGTAACTGCAAGCTCAGCAAGCATTTTGCGGTTTACTTCGATGCCGGCAAGCTTTAAGCCATGCATTAAACGGCTGTATGAAAGACCATTTAAGCGAGCAGCTGCGTTGATACGAGTAATCCAAAGCTGACGGAAATCGCGTTTTTTCTGACGGCGATCGCGGTAAGCATACATTAATGATTTCATTACTTGCTGGTTAGCAACTTTGTATAATGTATGTTTTGAACCGTAATAACCTTTAGCTAATTTAAGAACTTTTTTACGTCTTTGACGTGAGACAGTACCGCCTTTTACTCTTGGCATGTCAATTCCCTCCTATGTGAAAACGAATTATTTAATATTGTCTAATAAATGACGGATGCGTTTGAAGTCACCTTTACTTACTAATGAGCCTTTGCGAAGTTTACGTTTTGCTTTTGTAGATTTGTTAGCAAATAAATGGCTAGTGTAAGCGTGTGAACGTTTTAATTTACCTGATCCAGTCTTTTTGAAACGCTTTGCAGCGCCGCGATGAGTTTTCATTTTTGGCATAAGGTATTCCTCCTCGTATCTTTACTTTTCTACTTTAGGTGCTAGAACCAAGAACATGCTTCGTCCATCCATTTTCGGATGAGACTCAATTGTACTTAAATCTTCACAAGCTTTAGAAAAACGGTCTAATACACGTTGACCAATTTCTTTATGAGTGATTGCACGGCCTTTAAAACGGATAGAAGCTTTCACCTTATCTCCTTTTTCAAGGAACTTGCGTGCATTTTTAAGTTTTGTGTTAAAATCATGCTCATCAATCGTCGGGCTGAAGCGAACCTCTTTAATACTGATGATCTTTTGATTTTTACGTGCTTCTTTGTCTTTCTTTTGCTGCTCAAAGCGGAATTTTCCGTAGTCCATAATACGACATACAGGAGGCTTCGCGTTTGCAGCAACTAATACTAAATCAAGATTCGATCTGGCAGCAATCTCTAACGCCTCTTGGCGAGATTTAATTCCAAGCTGGTCGCCGTTTGCACCAATCAGACGAACCTCACGAGCGCGAATTCCATCGTTTACCATCATGTCTTTGCTAATAATTAGCCACCTCCAAGGATTTTTAACAGAATAGATGAATTGTTTGTGCTACACTTTCTTGAAAAAACAAAAAAGTGTGGGCGCACAAAACACCCACACTACGATTTAGTATACTAAGTATATAGTCGTAAACCTGCAGACTGCACAAATGCGTCGATCAGGTGAGAAGCGGGTGCTTCTGCTTGCAAGACAAACTTCTATTCAATTACCCTGCAAATTATATCACGAATAAATTCACGGTGTCAAGTCATGTTGGTTTATCACAACAAAATGAATTGTACCAAACATTTAAAGGAAGTGCAATACTTTTTTTCGTGAAGATTTTAACGCTTTACTTCTTTAACGATCCCAGCAATAAATTCTTGAAGGGCAATTGTTTCAGACTTTTGTTCACCATATTTACGGACGTTAACAGCTGATTCAGCTGCTTCATTGTCACCAACAACAAGCATATAAGGTGTTTTTTGGATTTGCGCCTCACGGATTTTATAGCCAATCTTTTCATCGCGTGCATCAAGTTCTACGCGGATTCCTTCTGCCTGCAGCAGTTCCTGAACTTTTTTCGCATAATCAAGATGCACAGAAGGCGATACTGGGATCACCTGCACTTGAGTTGGAGCGAGCCAAGTCGGGAAAGCTCCTTTGTATTCTTCAATTAAGAAGGCTACAAAACGTTCCATTGTGGATACTACTCCGCGGTGAATGACAACTGGGCGATGCTGTTTGCCGTCTTCCCCTACATACGTTAAATCAAAGCGTTCCGGCAATAAGAAATCAAGCTGAACAGTTGATAATGTTTCATCTTTCCCAAGCGCAGTACGAACTTGCACATCAAGCTTAGGACCGTAGAATGCCGCTTCGCCATCCGCTTCAAAATAATCAAGATCAAGCTCATCCATTGCTGACTTCAGCATACTTTGCGCTTTTTCCCACATCGCATCATCATCAAAGTATTTTTCCTTATCTTCTGGATCACGGTAAGAAAGACGGAAGGAATAATCTTTGATTCCGAAATCTTTATAAACTTCTTCAATCAATCTGACCACTCGGATAAACTCGTCTTTAATTTGATCTGGACGGACAAAGATATGTGCATCATTAAGTGTCATCGCACGAACACGCTGAAGTCCGCTCAGTGCACCTGACATTTCATACCGGTGCATCGTTCCAAGCTCTGCAACACGGATTGGCAGTTCGCGATAGCTGTGGATATCGTGCTTGTATACCATCATATGATGAGGGCAGTTCATCGGACGAAGAACAAGGTCCTCGTTATCCATTGACATCGGAGGGAACATATCATCCTGATAGTGGTCCCAATGGCCCGATGTTTTATAAAGTTCTACACTGCCTAGAACAGGAGTGTATACGTGCTGATAGCCTAAGCGCTCTTCTTTATCTACGATGTAGCGCTCAACGATGCGTCGGATCGTTGCACCTTTTGGAAGCCAGATCGGAAGCCCTTGGCCTACTTTTTGGGAAGTCGTAAATAAGCTCAGTTCTTTTCCTAATTTACGATGATCGCGTTCTTTCGCTTCTTCTAACAAACGAAGATGCTCATCCAAGTCCGCTTTTTTTATAAATGCAGTACCATATATACGCTGAAGCATTTTATTGTTGCTGTCACCGCGCCAATATGCACCCGCTACACTTAAAAGTTTAAACTCTTTTAATTTTCCAGTTGAAGGAACGTGTATTCCTCTGCAAAGGTCAAAGAAATCACCTTGTTCATAGATTGTCACCTTCTCGCCTTCTGGAATGGCATCAAGAAGTTCAAGTTTAAGGTCATCGCCAATCTCTTCATAGATCGCTTTCGCTTCTTCGCGTGTTGCCTCTTTGCGGACAACCTCGATATTTTCATTGATGATTTTCTTCATTTCTTTCTCAATTGCCGGAAGATCTTCAACCGAAATGGATTCCTCCATATCGATATCATAATAAAACCCATTTTCGATAACCGGGCCAATTCCAAGCTTCACATCTTTGTATAAACGTTTAATTGCCTGCGCCAAAACGTGTGCAGAACTATGACGGATTATCCCTAATGCATCAGGGCTGTCGAATGTCACAATCTCAATGCTTCCATCTTGTTCGATCGGTGTTTTTAAATCGATTAATTCACCATTAAATTTGCCTGCTAATGATTTTTTTCTAAGCCCAGGGCTGATGGATGCCGCAATATCTTCAGTAGTTGTGCCTGCTTGATACTCCTTTACAGCTCCGTCAGGAAATGAAATTTTTACAGCGTCTGACATCCTTGTCACTCCTTATCATTTTTTTAAAAAATAAAAAACTCGTCCCTATAGTAAGGGACGAGTGATTATTCGCCGTGGTTCCACCCTTGTTTCCATTCAGCAATGAGAGATGAATGGCTCAATAAAATCTGTAACGGGAATACCCGTCAGCAATTACTTGGCAACCTTGCCTTTCACAGCTGAAGTTTAGAGGTGGTAAGTGAATTATTCATGCCAGGAAGCTTTCAGCCTTGACTTCCCTCTCTAATGCCGTGATAACACGCTCATGTCCTCATCATAACTTATCATGTATTTACTACGTATTATAAAATCATTTCCAGGGGAAATCAAGGTTATTCACTATTTTTTTGAAGACCTGCCTTTTTTCTCGGAAAAATTTTCACACGCTCTAAAAAAATATTCTGAATGGTCTGAACCATTCCAAAGTCTGGAAAGTCTGTATATAAACAAATTTTGATTGGTGCAATTGATACGAGAGGTGCTAAAAGGGCAGAATCAATGTACATAGGATGCTTATGAAAAAATGATCTGTCGATATGCTTCCTCAGATCGTCCTGACTCAACTGAGAAAAATGTTCATTAAATACCATCAGATCTTTTTCATGCACAATATGAAGCACCTTCATTTTTGATTCCCTGTTCATGACAAAGTCTCTTAAACTTTGAATGAAAGATTGATAATCCTGCTCAAGCTTGTACTCCTCAATTGCAATTTCAACATATCTATTTAAACGCTTCACATACTGGTGAAGACGAAATTTTATAAAGGAAGGCAGGGCAAATGATAGATTTGGCTTGATAAATTCAGCTAACGCTTCATAAATTGGCGTTTCTCTTAAAGGAAGTTGATTAACTTTAGGAATTTCGTTTCGTTCTCCTTCAATGATGGACTGGGCAATATGTATTATTTGCTGCTGCTCCTCAGGCTCATGAAAATAAAATCGGTCTTTTATTATAGAGAGCATCAGGTGATATTCTTTGTACTTTAAAATATATCGGACGATCACAGGAATCAGAAGGACTTGAATCATTTCATCAAAATCAGTGCTTACAATCTGCAGTCCATGCTCCTGTATTCTCACAATCTCAGCTTTCCATTTTTTTTGTTCATGATCCAGCATGCTATGAACTGTTTCTGCTTCATACGGAGAATTGAAAAATATTTCGATCATGGTTGTCCCCCCTTTTTAGCCAATACCTGATTTCATGTATATGGCGGATAGAGGGAAATTAGAATCGGAAAATTAAAACGATGAAGTGAAAAGAAGCTATTTGGTTTAACCTAAATTTTCATTGTGGATTGTGCTATTGAGGACTTGCACGTCATGTTATTGTGATTGGCTGTACTCAAAGACCTGTATGGGCGGCTAATACAGTTCATTAACAATTTGTGCTCGGTTTACCGGGAACTGTGCTCGCTTTGCACCGGTTTCTGTCTGCTCACACGTAATTTATGCCCGCTCTGACATTTAACTCCTAATTCCAGATTCCGTTTTGCTCCCTTACCCCTTTCAGAACATCTATCCTCATCCAAACGATGAATATATCTTTTCCTAGCAAAAGAGCACTCTTTCTTAGACTGTGATCGCGATCATGCATTGGTTTGACCGCTCAAACATTGTTTCTGACCGCTTGGTTCAAATTTATGACCGTTCATTCCTGTTTATGACCGATTAACTTCGTTTGTGACCGTTCAGTCAATTACTGTCAGATTTCCATACGTTATTCTGGATTTGACCTTACTAACTCCAATCAAAATAGCTAGGAAGACATTTCAATTCATAAAAATGACAAAACCACAGTCTATAAAAAACTGTGGTTCACTAGAGGCTGCTCTTTATCTTTCTCGCCAGTTCCGTCCCTTTAATTCGTAAGAATCGGCAAGATATTTTATACGCTCCATGATTCTTGCTGACTTAACAGGTTCATCTTCTCCGCGCTGAGTCACGGATAAATGGCTCTGCAAGTCCTTCATGCTGAAGTTTGATGTGAAGAAAGTCGGCAGATTTTCAAGCATGCGGTATTGGAGGATGGATCCTAAAATGTCATCCCGAATCCAGCTTGACATCGCTTCAGCGCCTATGTCATCGAGCATAAGGACGGGAACTTTTTTCACGGCATCAATTTTGTCTTCAAGTGAATTGTCATGCAATGAACTTTTGAGCTCTCTCATAAATTCAGGGACATACACGAGCATGGAAGAGATTTTCTTCTTTGCCAGCTCATTTGCAATCGCACCAAGAATGTATGTTTTGCCGACTCCAAACGATCCGTAAAGGTACATCCCTTTTACATTTTTCCCAGGTTCATAATCATTGCTGAAGCTGAGAGCCCTATTGACAGCCTTTATCCGGCTGTCTTCTTTTATATCAATGTCTTCCATCTTTGCATTCAAAATATCACGTGGAATAAACATTGATTTTATCAAAGCCTGATGTTTTTTCCGTTCATCCTCTGCTTCTTTCATTGGACAAACCTCATATTTCAAATCAATTGTTTTCCCTTGAAGAATAAGATGAGGATGATACCCTTCGACTAAATTTTTGCACTCTGACAGGCTGGGACAATCTGCGCATCGTTTGCTTTGCCCGATGTATTCATACAATTTTATTAAGCTTCGATTAACCATCGCATCGTCTATTTCCGATCGATGCTCGTCAAGGAATTTTTGAACATCCGGATGTTTCATAATTTGCGCTTTCATCGTGCTCATCCGTTTTTGAAAATCCTTACGATTTGCTAGTCCATTTAATGTTTTATTGATTGATTCCACCTGATCACACCTCCCCTATTATTCAGACTTCTGCTCCCTGAATTGTCTTAATTTTTCTTCAAGCTGCTTTCGCTCCAGGTCAACTTCTTTTTGATCAATTTCCTGTTTCGTTTCCGGTTTTTCCAAATCATCTTTCAGCCAATCAGGCAATCGTTCTTTCCGAATCACCTTTTTGCCCGTTTTGGCCGCAGTCGTTTTCTTCTCGGCCCATTCTTGATATTGACGGTGTTCCTGTTTGGCAAGGTCCATAGCCGCTTTTACAGTTGTTACTTGTTTTCTTGCCCAATGGCTGGCAATTTTTTGTACATATGTTTTTGAAAGCTTCATATCTGTTTTTAACATAACATAATAAATCAATACATTTACTACACCAGGATGCAGCTTTTGTTTAAACATCACTTCTTCAACAATTTGCAAATCTGCAGCTGAAGGCTCAATTCCATCCGCCAGGTCCATCAAAAATTGCTTTGGCGAAATAGAATCAAGCTGTTTGATGATCATTTCCTCCTGTGAAAGTTCCTTGTTTGAAGAAGGTCCAGACTTTAAAAAAACAGGCTGAATTTTATCCGCAAGTGCAGGCAGTTTTTCACCGTGCTCAAATTGATACCAATCTCTTGCAGCCTTTCTCAGGTTCTCCACTTGGATTGTTTCATTTGCATCAATAGCATTCATGACTACATTTTTCATTTCCATTGCGTTAATGCCATATAAGTAAGAAAGCTTTTTAATGGTTTCTTTCACTTTTTTCGTAATCGATTTTTTCGGAATGACTGCATCAGACAAGCCTGCAAAAAATAAGTCAAAATCAAAAACATCGTCTGTCATCTGCGGAGATGCAGCTTCCCCTGATTGGAAAAATTCTGAGTCCTTTCTCAAATTTAGATCCTCTTCTGCTTCGTCTGCCATTCTTGACATCATTTCGCTCGGCTGCAGGGATTGAAATACCTCATTAAAAGGCCGTGTAATCTGAATCAGATCTTGCGGCAGGCTGCTGTCAGCAAAAAACTTTTTCAGCTGATTATATTTGGTTTTGCCGACGCGATTATATAAATAAATGTTTAATACACCGTCCTGAAAAAACTCCCCGGGCAATAGAGGCGGTATTAATTCGTAGATGTATAGATTTGAGTCTTCTTGTTCTTTCTGATGTGTTCTTAATAAGCCGATGCCTTCAAGCTTAATCCGCTCTTCATAAATTTCTCTTAAATTGCTTTGCATGAGCGACATTAAACCGTGATGCGTCGTTTCCTTGCTCCATAGCCGGTCCTGCTCCAGTTCCGCCCAGAGCGTCATATAAAGGCCATAGCATTTAGCACCTAAAAGCGGCTGGTAGAGCAGCGTTAAGATTTTACGGTCAAAATCCTGAAGCACACCATTCATTTTGACCAAATACCGATCCACAGGCAATAGCTGTTTCCAATGCTTGTCCATTTCGTTCCCTCTATTTCATAGGCTCTTTTCTAAGGCACTGCTGTTTTTTTATCCTTTTAATGTTGTTTATCTATGTTTAAGTTCATAATAAAATGAGGAATTTGGAAAACAGCAATCACTTTCGAAAAAAGCCATTTACTAAGTTGAAAAAAGAGCTTGAAGCGATTCCTTCATAAGCTCTTTATTTTACCTTTTTAATCAGTTCTGATAATTCCTGTATAAAAACATTAATATCCTTAAATTGACGGTAAACAGAAGCAAAACGGACGTATGCCACCTCATCAACAAGTGCCAGCCTGTCCATCACCATTTCACCGATGATTTCACTGTTCACTTCTGAAACCCCTTGATTTCTAAGTTCTTTTTCAATATCTTGAACGATTTCTTCTAATTGCGTAAGCGGGACGGGACGCTTTTCACATGCTTTAATCAAGCCCCTCAGGATTTTCTCCTTGCTGAACTCTTCTCTAACGCCTTCTTTTTTTACAACGATCAGCGGAATTTCCTCCACTTTTTCAAATGTAGTGAAGCGATATTGGCATTCTTCGCATTCGCGCCGTCTTCTGATCGACTTACCTTCATCAACAGGCCGGGAATCAAGCACCCTTGTTCCATTATGCTGACAAGAAGGACATTTCATACTACCAGCTCCAATCCACAAGCATCAAGGTTGTTCTTTTATTTTATGAAAATAATCTTTAAGCAGCAAGAATCACTTTGAATGCAGTCCTGTACCTATAAACGGAAGAGCTTTATTCAGCTTCTCGTAGGCTTCTATAATTAGTTTGCGGCTAAAGCCAAAATCAGATGCAAGTTTTGTATCCGCTGATACATTAAAATCAATGGCCGTTTCATAAGGTCTCACTGAAACAATGGTTACGGTCATCAATGCTTTTTTGGGTTTTTCAAAAACAATGCATATCTCGCCCCGCTCTTCTGATACAGAGGTAATAGAGACTCCAGGCTGTCTGCTGAATACGTTTTCAACTGCTTCAATCGCTTTTTTAGCAGTTATTTTGTAATAATGGCTTTTTAAAGCTTCATCATAATGATTCTCTGATGTTTCCTGATCTTTCGAAAGGAACGTCTTCATTTTTCTAAGCATACTCATAATCGGCGTAAAGCTCCTTTACTAGATTCTCTCAATATGTATATCCTGCAATATCTGCGGTTTTATTCATAACTTTCACTATAAAATAAGAAAAAGAGGTGCAGTTCGCACCTCTTTTATTTTACATTAAAATCAATCATCATTAAAGAGCTTTTACTTGAGCTTGTTTAACTTGTACTGGACCCATGCCGCGAGGAATCTCAATATTCTCACGCGTTTGCGCACCAAGAGCTTCCGCAATATAGTCTGCAGCAATATTCGGATTTAAGTCACCGCATGTATATACATCGATGCTTGCATATCCGTGTTCAGGAAAGCTGTGAATTGTTAAATGTGATTCAGAGATAATAACAACGCCGCTTACACCTTGTGGAGCAAATTTATGAAAGGCAACCTCGCGTACTTCGGCACCTGATTTTAAAGCAGCATTTACAAACGTTTTCTCAATGTATTCCATATCATTCAGTTTATCAAAATCGCATCCCCATAATTCTGAGATGACGTGACGTCCCATTGTTTCCATTTTTAATGGATCCCCCTTTAGCAAAATTAGTTTACATGAATTCTTCGCAAATGGTTTGTTCAACTACCACGGGGGAAAGTTAGTCCAAAGAGGTCCTAACCCTTTAAGTAGCCACAAGGCCGTGCTTAATAAGAAGTTCACGAAAAATAGTATACTTCCTTTAGTTTATTTTTGCAACAAACTTTTTTCGAAAAATATGAAGCTCTTAATTTCATAAGAACCGCAGTGCCCGCTATTGCTCATTTTGTTTTACTTGCCTATTTTTAAGCAAAAGCGTTGGCGTTATCTTCTAATTTTTCTATTTCTGATGATATTGGCATTTTTATACTATATTTTCAATAAAATCCTTTTCAGCACAAGATTACTCTTTTTGGGGATTGGATCGATATATTTTTCAGTTTTAGACTGTAAATTCCTGTTTGGTAATAATTTTTTATTTTTATATTCACTTTATCCTGATTTACTATCTTGAAAGCGACTCTAATAATCCGACCCGAGGCCATTTTTATCCGGTAATCTTCATTAACGATCCGAAATGGAGTTCTTATTATCTGTACTTTGAGACAATAAAAAACAGGCTGACAGCGCAGCCTGTTTTTGAATCCTATATTATACAGCTGATAATCGCTTCATTTTTGAAGCGACGAATTGGACTAAATCAACGACCCGGCATGAGTAGCCCCATTCATTGTCATACCATGCAAGGACTTTTATTTTGCGGTTTGCCATGACCATTGTCGATAATCCATCAATGATTGCTGAATGAGGATTTGTGTTAAAATCAATGGAAACGAGCGGCTCTGTCGTGAAATCAAGGACGCCATGAAGGGATCCGCTTGCAGCTGTCATAAATGCTGAGCTGACTTCTTCAACTGTTACGTCTCTTTTCACATCGACTACAAGATCAACAAGGGATACATTTGGCGTCGGAACTCGAAGCGCCATACCGTGCAGCTTCCCTTGCAGATGAGGCAATACGAGTGACAGCGCTTTTGCTGCTCCTGTCGTTGTCGGAATAATCGACTGGCCGCATGCTCTTGCTCTGCGCAAATCTTTATGAGGATTATCTATATTTTTTTGATCGTTTGTGTAGGCATGTACAGTTGTCATTAATCCATTTTCGATTCCAAATTGCTCATCAAGCACTTTTACAACTGGTGCCAGACAGTTTGTTGTACAAGAAGCATTTGAAATAATAACATGCTGATCATGATTGTAAGCCTCTTCATTTACACCCATCACAACCGTTATGTCTTCATTTTTTCCAGGTGCTGTCAAGACGACTTTCTTGGCTCCTGCCTGTACGTGATACATTGCTTTTTCTCCGTCATTGAATTTACCCGTAGCTTCAATCACGATGTCAATATCCAACAATCCCCAAGGCAATTCCCTTGGATCTCTGAAATTTAAAAGCTGAATTTTTTGCCCGTTTACGATTAAACACTCATCACCAGGAATAACTTCCCCATCGAATTTCCCGTGATTTGTATCATATTTTATCATGTGCGCCAACGTTTCAGCAGGATAGCTTGCGTTGATCGCCACAATCGATAAATTCTCTTCAAATATTGCTTTTCTAAATACCATTCTCCCAATGCGACCAAAACCGTTAATGGCAATCTTCGCTTTCATACCATTACCCCTTCCGGATTATGTGATATACTAATATATGCTTAATTTCATAATTAGTATATCACATTTAACTATAAATAGGATAATTAAAATGTTTTTTTTCAAAAAAAAAGAAATCCTGCCTCATATAGAAGCTAGATTCCATTTGTTCAGGAGCATTTCAAATTGTTTTTCCGTCTGTTCCAGCGATCCATTGTTGTCAATTACTTCATCGGCCATGTCTTTTTTATCTTGCAAAGGCAGCTGTGACTGAATTCGCCACTGTGCTTCTTCCTTTGTAAAATGATTTCGTTTCATCAGCCTCTCCAGCTGAACGTGTGGATCAACATAGACTACAAGTGTCACATCAGACAAATAAGAAAGCTTGCTTTCAAATAGCAGCGGGATATCGAGTACAACTGCAGGCTCATTTCTATTTTCTGCTTCTTCTTTTTGCTTGAGCATTTCCATGCGGACAGCAGGATGAACGATGTTATTCAATTTTTTCCGCTCCGTCTCATTTTGAAAAACAATCGTGCCTAATTTTTCACGGTCAATGGAACCATCTTCTTTTAAGATGGAAGGACCGAATGTATCTGTCACTTGCAGATACGCAGGTTCTCCTACTTCAACTACCTGCTTGGCGATCAAGTCTGCATCAATAACTGGTATGTTTTTTTCCTTAAACATATTTGATACGGTGCTTTTTCCGCTTGCAATTCCGCCTGTTAATCCTATCGTCAACGTCATTTCCAACCCCACCAATCGCTATAGCTTCCATATTCCTAACACGATCAGCAGCACTCCCGGTAAAAATGAGAGTTTATCCATCCAGCTGAATCGTGAAAATAGATGTCCGGATTTAATACCTAACGCAACAAAGAGTGAACTCATAACTGCCACTAATAGACTCATCATGATCGGTGAATACCCTAAAAGCGCTGCACCAATTCCCGCTCCGAAAGCATCCAAAGACAGCGCGAATCCCAGCAGCAAAGCCTCGACTCCAGTAATGGTCCCAGACTTATCAATATCCGCCGCAGCCGGACGGCTTAAGATATTGATCACAATCCCGAACGATTTAATTTCCAAGTTAAGCAATGTTTTCTCTGATTCTTCCTGTGTCATTTCTTTTACCGGCTGGAAAAATTGATACAGCACCCAAGCACCGATCGCAATTAATATCATACCGCCAAGCTTTGAAGTCAGGCTGTGCGGGAGAAATGAAGTGAGCAAGTGACCGACTCCCATTGCCAAAAGCAATGTGACTGCTGAACAGCAGGCAATAATTATAATTGATTTAAATGGCATGCTCATTCTTCTTAAACCATAGGTAAAGCCTACTGAAAAACTATCCAAACTTACTGCAAATGCTAATAATATGAGTGATGCAGCTGCAACCATAAACCATGCCCCTTCCGAAAAAAAGCTACGGTAGTATATGACAATGGCCTATTGGTTGTTAATGATTAGCTTTGGCAGTCCCCGCAATAGTGGGTGCCCCTTCCTCCAACAGCTGTTTTTGTTAATGTCTTTCCGCAAATTTTACAAGGTTCATTCGTTCTGCCGTAAACGAATAAATCAAGCTGAAACATTCCAATTTGTCCCTGTGTGTTCACATACGATCTGATTGTGCTCCCGCCTTTTTCTACAGCGTCTTTAAGTGTTAACACAATCTCGCGGTGCAGCTTTACCAATTCTTCCTCTGTTAACTCATTAGCAGGCCTTTCGGGGTGTATGCCTGCTCTGAATAAAGCTTCATCGACATAGATATTCCCTAGTCCAACGACAGCTTTTTGATCAAGGAGGACAACCTTAATTTTTCGATTTGTCTTTTGAAGCTTATCATTTAAATATTGAACGGTGAAATCATCTGATAATGGTTCGATTCCAAGTTGTGATAACGGAAGAGTCATTTCTTCCTCGCCCTTTTTAAACAGATGCATCGTTCCAAACTTGCGGACATCTTTATATCTCAGTTCTGTACCATCTGTCATCGCAAAAATAACATGTGTATGTTTTTCGACTGGATCAGAATTTTTGTAGAGTCCGTATCTGCCTTCCATTCTCAAATGGGAAACAAGGACATAATCGTCAAGGATAAACTTAAGAAATTTGCCCCGTCTCCCTACGTCATTAATCGTCTGGCCAATAAGCTCATCCTGAAATTGTTCTGTCACATCAGGTTTTTTTATGATTTTTGGCCAATGAATGTAGACAGCGGCAATTGTTTTTCCTTTTACAAGCTCGATCAGTGTTCTTCTTACTGTTTCTACCTCTGGCAACTCAGGCATCCTATCACTTCCTTATTTTGCGTCATACCATGATGGACCAAACGAATAGTCAACCTTGAGCGGCACTTTTAATTCAACAGCATGCTCCATCACCTGAGGCACTAATTTTTCAAGCTTTGCAATTTCATCTTTTGGCGCTTCAAAAATCAATTCATCATGAACTTGAAGCAATAATCGCGTCTTCAGTTTATGTTCTTTGAGCTGTGCCGCCATATCAATCATTGCTTTTTTAATAATATCTGCCGCACTTCCTTGTATCGGCGTATTCATCGCCGTTCTCTCAGCAAAACTCCGTACATTGAAATTCCTGCTCGTAATCTCGGGGATATAGCGGCGCCGCTGAAGCAGTGTTTTGACAAACCCGTTTTGTTTCGCTTCTTGAACACTCTCTTCCATATACTCTTTAACGCCTTCAAAGCTTTCAAGATAGCGTTTTATGAATTCTCCAGCTTCTTTGCGGGTAATATTTAAGCTTTGGGATAACCCATAATCGCTTATGCCGTATACAATTCCGAAGTTAACCGCCTTCGCTTGCCTTCTCATATTAGATGTAACTTCGCTTGCTTCAACGTGAAAAACATCCATTGCTGTTTTCGTATGAATATCAAGATCATTTTGGAAAGCCTCAATTAAATTGATGTCTCCTGCAATATGGGCAAGCACTCTCAATTCGATTTGAGAATAGTCTGCTGCAAACATTACCCAGTCCTTTTCTGATGGAACGAAAGCCTGACGGATTTTACGTCCCTCCTCCAATCGAATTGGAATGTTTTGCAGATTCGGATCTGTAGAGCTTAAGCGGCCTGTTTGCGTTAATGTTTGTACGTACCTCGTATGAACTTTATTTGAGTCATGATGTACAACTTTAAGCAATCCTTCAATATATGTTGACTGGAGCTTGCCCAGCTGACGGTAATGCAGAATTTCTTGAACAATTTCATGCTTGTCTGCAAGCTTTTCCAGAACGTCTGCTGATGTAGAATATCCCGTTTTTGTCTTCTTTGCGGCTGGCAGCTGAAGCTTATCAAATAAAATGACTCCGAGCTGTTTCGGAGAATTAATATTGAATGCTTCACCAGCTAATCGATGAATTTTTTCTTCAAGGTCTATTAACCGCTCAGTTAATTGATGCCCCATATTTTTTAAGCGATCCACGTCCACAGTAACACCAGTCGCTTCCATATCAGCCAAAATTATCGATAAAGGCATTTCAAGATCCTGATAAAGCTCAAGCTGTTCATTTTCTTCAAGCTCAAGCTGAAGCTTTTCTCTTACCATTTTTAGAGCAATGGCTTTGCGCACTAAATGTTCTGCAAGTTTTTCGCTGTCAGGAATTCCCCGTTTAGCACCCTTTCCATAAACAGCTTCATTCGACTGAACGATATGTATACCTTTATGGCGTGCCACACTTGCCGCATCATCAAACGATTGAGAGGGATCCAGTATATATGCAGCAAGCAAAACATCAAATTCAACTGCATTCAGATCAATGCCCTGCCAATGAAGCGCTACAATCGATTGTTTAGCATCGTAGACGGTTTTGCGCTTTGTATCATCTGAAGCCCATTTTGAAAACTTCTCTGATTTTAATGCTATATCCGTAGGTACGTAGAAGTTACCATTATCATTTACGATGGCAAGACCAATGATTGAACTGTTATGATAGTTTTCTTCCAATACTTCCACAATCAGCACAGCTTCATCAGTAAGGAGATCGTCTGTTATTTCTTCAACGATTTCAAACTGAACGTCCTCAATCGGTTCTTCCTCAATTTCAGCCTCTGCTCCAAGCTTATCAAGTAAGGAATTAAAGCCAAGTTCTTTGTAAATCCCGACTACTTTTTTTACATCATAGCCTTCGTACAAGACATCGGATAATGTAATTTCAATAGGTGCTGCACAATTAATCGTTGCAAGCTCCTTGCTCATAATCGCTTGATCTTTATTTTCCTCGAGGTTTTCTTTTAATTTTTTTCCGCTCACGTTTTCTAACGATTCCAGCAGCAATTCAAGTGTTTCGTACTCCTTTAAAAGCTTAATTGCTGTTTTTTCACCGATGCCCGGAACACCGGGAATATTATCAGAGCTATCACCCATCAGCCCTTTCATATCCACAATTTGAGCTGGAACAAGACCATATTTCTCCTGAACAAAATCTGGTGTATAAGAATCGACATCTGTAATGCCTTTTCGAGTAATATCAACTGTAATATGATCAGAAACAAGCTGTGTTAAATCTTTATCTCCTGAGATAACCTTCACTTCGAATCCATATTGCTCAGCCTGTCTGGAAAGAGTTCCGATTATATCATCTGCCTCATAGTTCGGGAGCTCATAGCGAGAGATGCTGTATGCGTCCAACAGCTCGCGGATAAATGGAAACTGCTCAGAAAGTTCCGGCGGAGTCTTTTGGCGCCCTCCCTTATATTCTTTGTACGTCTCATGGCGGAATGTAGTTTTCCCTGCATCAAACGCTACAAGAAGATGAGAGGGCTGTTCATCCTCAAGAATTTTCATTAATATCATTGTAAAACCATATATAGCATTCGTATGTACGCCTTTATCGTTATTCAGCAGCGGCAATGCGAAAAAAGCGCGGTAGGCAATGCTGTTCCCGTCAATTAGAACGAGTTTTTTGGTCATAATAAACCTCCTTTTCAAGCTTAAATAACTTCAAAAACCATTAAATTATTGCTTAATATTAAAGACTCTTTTCAAAATAAAGTTGCTCAACAATCGAATTTTGCGTCTAATCGAAGTACAATCAAGTGAATTAGCAGAAAAGAGCACGAAGCTATATTCGAAAGGCTGTATTCGCATTGATTGTTGTTTATGGGTATAAATTTGCCCGTTGCTTTCCGCGGTCCGGCTGGGAGCCTCCTCGGCTATGCCTGTGTGGTCTCCCATATCCCTCTATTTCCCGCAGGATTCAAGTGCCTTCCGCTCCAACCCACTCAAAGTTTATAATCATTTTTTCTAAAAGCAACAATCTTTACGAAAAGAGCCATACGAAAAAACAACAATCTATACAAACAAAGCAATATAAAAAAACCCAAGATTTCTCCTTCTCTATTCTACCATGAGAGGCAGAGAGAAATAAAATCAAGGGCTGTTGATTTTTCAGAAGTAATCTGAGCTTGAAGACTTGCTTACTCCATCTCACCCATCAGCGTTTTTGCATAAGGCGAGTCAAACGGCATAATAATCACCGTTTCATCATTAATCGTTTTCTTATAGGATTCTAGCGTGCGATATAGCTCATAGAATCCAGGGTCTTTTGAATAGGATCCATTGTATACTTTAGCTGCTTCTTGTTCCCCCTGACTTCTGATCACATCTGCTTCCGCTGCAGCTTTAGCCAGCATTTCTTTAACTGTACGGTCTGTTTCAGCAATGATCGTGTTTTTCTTAGCATCTCCCATTGATAAGTATTCCTGCGCAGTTGATTGACGTTCTGAAATCATTCTCGTGTAAACAGATTCTTCATTATCTGCAGGCAAGTCTGTTCTTTTAATGCGAACATCTGTCACACTGATGCCATACCCATCTTTCTCAAGCAGAGAGTTTACGATATCTGTCACTTTATCATTTATGCTGCCCCTGGATGATTTTTCATCATTAATAATTTCATCGTAATTCAGCTGTCCAAGTTCAGAACGAACGGTCGAGAACGTAAATTCCGCCATTTTTGTTTCAGCATTTACAAGTGTCCTTGCATTGGCAATTAGTTTTTTCGGATCATCAACTTTCCAGACCGCATAGTTATCTATCAAAATTCGCTTTTTATCTTTCGTATTAATTTCAGCTTCTTCTACGTCGTATGTCATTTGATATTTAGGGATAGAAGATACAGATTGAACAAAAGGAACTTTCACATGCAAACCTGGTTTTTCAATAATCTTTACCACTTCTCCAAATTGGCGAATGACTTTATATTCATTCTCTTTTACAACAAATAGGTTCGCAAAGAGAAGGATGGCCAGTACAAGCGTTAAGACGATCCAAATACCTGCACGGAAATACTTTCGGTACCCGCTAAAGTCCCTTCGCTGCTCTTTCATATTCACTATATTATCATTGGCCATCTTTTTCACTTCCTTCTTCTTCAGCTTTAGGCTTCACTTCTGTTTGTTTTTGTAATTCACCAATCGGCAAGTACTTCATTGTGTTTCCGTCATCTTTCATGAAATAAATGCTTGCTCCCGGCAGCACTTGATCAATGGTTTCAAGGATTAATCTCTTTTCAGTGATGCCTTTTGCATTCTGGTATTCAGCTAAAACAGCATTGAAGTTCGCGACATCTCCGATTGCTTGCTGAGTCCGTGCCGTTTTATCTCCTTTAGCTTTAGAAATCAGTGCATTCTTTTCTCCTTCAGCTTCCTGTGTGCGCTGATTTTTATATTTCTCGGCTTCATTTATTTTCGTATTCATCGTTTCACGTGCACTCGTTACGTCTGTAAAAGCTTTTCGAACCTCATCATTCGGAAGATCTACATCCTGTAATTTTACTGCAAGGACTGAAATTCCGATATCGTATTTTTCTAGCAGAGAGATTAATAGCTCTTGAACTTGCTCCTCAATTTCTACCTTTCCAGAAGTAAGAGCATCGTCAATAATGGAACTTCCAATAATACTTCTTAAAGATGCTGAAGTGGCATCATATAAGATTTCCTGTGGATCCTCTGAATTAAAAAGATATTTTTCCGGATTGGTAATTTTCCATTGCACAACCATATCCGCTAAGACAATATTTTCATCCCCTGTAATCATTTTTGTATCCTTCGGAAAGGATTTGACATCTCCTTCTTTTTCTTCATAGCCAAATTGCAGGGAGAACGTTTCCTTCGATAATTTTTCTACAGATTGAATCGGCCATGGCATCTTAAAGTGAAGACCTGGTTCACTAATGCCCTCTTTCACTTCTCCAAATGTAATAATCACCGCCTGATCGGATTCATCGACCGTATACCAGGTTGTAAATGCTAATATAGCAAGAAGAATGACTACTAAAACAGCTCCAATAATTGTATAAATGCGTTTGATGCTAACCATACTCTCTGCCCCCTTTTCACCTTCACAATTATTTACGAAATTTCCATGAAAAGGTTTCATTTATATAACCTTTTCTAAACAAAAAAAGGGACGAGAACTGGAGTGTTCTCGTCCAAAAGATTGGCTCCTTGGATGAAGGGGTTTTCACTTATTATATTATCAGTACATTATTAAGCAAAATTAAATGTGATGTAAATATAATGTAAAACTATTCAACTAGCTGCTCTTTATTTAGTTTTACAGTAAATGTAGTTCCTTCACCAACAGAGCTATTTACAAAAATCTGACCTTTATGCGCTTCAATCAAATGCTTCACGATGGCAAGACCTAGTCCAGTACCGCCTGAATTTCTGCTCCTTGCTTTATCCACCCTGTAAAAACGTTCAAAAATCCGCGGAATTTCTTCTTTTTCAATTCCTACACCAGTATCGCTAACGATAAAGGTAACGTGCTTTTCCCCGTCTTTTAAGAACACATTGACATTGCCGCCTTTAGTTGTATAGTTCAATGCATTGCTTATAAGATTAATAAAAATTTGTTTCAGCCGGTAGTCATCGCCATATACATACAGTTCTTCAGCATTTACATGCAGCGTAAGACTGATTTCTTTTTCTTCTGCTCTGCTTCTGAGCATTATAATGACTTCTTCAAGAATTTCCTTTAGATTGCAGTTTTGAAGGTTAAGCTTAAAGCCTTGCTGTTCAATTTTTGATAAATCGAGCAAGTCCTGAATCAGAGTTTTCAGCCTGTCGCTTTCCTTCAAAATGATTGATAGAAAATATTCAAGTGTTTGCCGGTCTTCAAGTGCACCATCAAGCAAGGTCTCGGTAAACCCTTTAATGGAGGTGATTGGAGTCTTTAGCTCATGCGAAACATTTGCTACAAAGTCTTTTCTCATTTGTTCCAGTTTTTTCAGTTCAGTTATATCATGAAAAACGAGGACAATGCCTTTCCATTCATCGTTTGTGCCTATAATTGGAGCTCCATACACCTCGAAATGCCTGCGCTCAATTTTCAGCGGAAGATGAAGCTGTTTTCGAGCCTTAATTTCCGTCATAAAAATGTGTTCTACTAAATCAATGATTTCCTGATGTTCAAATGCTTCATAATAAAGTTTATATAAAAAATGAGTGGATTCAATATTAAAGAGTTCTTTATAGGCGCGGTTTACAAGATTGATATAGCCCCGTCCATCGATTAATATCAACCCGCTGCCCATATTTTCAATTAAAGTCTGCAGACGATCCTGCTGCATTTCCTGGGCACGATTCATATCCTGCAAATTCCTTGCCAGCACATTGATCGATTGACTCAGCATTCCTGTCTCATCGAGATGATCTTCATATGTTCTAGCCTTATAGTTGCCCTTAGCAAGTTCCATCGCAACTTTTGTTGCAGATTCAATCGGTCTTGTGTACCGAGATGTAATTCTGACAGCGAGCAAAAGAATAACAATCAAAGCAATTCCTAAACTTGCAACGAGAAGCCCCCAAATTTGCTGATTGATTTTCTTTAATGAATTTTCAGTAGAGGTTAGCACTATGTAGCCTTGCTTCTCATCATTTTCTATGATGGGCAAGCCATAATAATAGAGATCTTTTTCATCAATATTCAGTTTGAAGCCTTTTTGCGAATTGCGATGCTTCAGCAGAATCTCTTTGGCAATAGCGTCATGGTTCTGCCGAAACGTACCGGCATCATTTAATACATTGCCGTTTCTGTCATAAATCGTAATATGCGAATTTATCGCATAGCTGTATTTTTGCAAAAAAGAATTAAAATCTGATGAGGCTAATCCTTTTTCCTGGATCATTAATTCTGTTACCTTCGCTTCTTTTTCCACATGTTCCTGAAAAGAACTTGTATAGTAACTGCCGAAAATTTGTCCGAGCAGAAGTCCAAGTCCAATCAGGACAGCAATTATTAGTGTGATGAGTGCAAATATTAGGCGTGAACGAAACCTAGTCATCCATTCTTGGCTCCTCAAGCTTGTAGCCTAATCCGCGAATGGTTTTAATATAAAGTGGTTTTTTTGTGTTTCTTTCGATTTTTTCACGCAAGTGGCTAATATGAACATCTACAATGCGCGTATCTCCTGCAAAATCATAGTTCCATACCGCACTCAGCAATTGGTCTCTAGTCAGGACTCTCCCTTTGTGTCTAGCCAAATACACAAGCAATTCAAACTCTTTCGGAGTAAGCTCAAGGCGTTCATCACCATAATACGCTTCATAATGTTCAGGGAGGATTTTCAGATCTCCAATCATCATTCTTTCTGACGTATCAACCTCTTTAGTATCTGTTTCTGCTGACACTTGTGTTCTTCTTAAAATAGCCTTTACCCGTGCAACAACTTCTCTTGGGCTGAAAGGCTTTGTCATATAATCATCTGCGCCGAGTTCCAAACCAAGCACTTTATCAAATTCATCATCTTTAGCCGTAAGCATTAAGATCGGAACCATGATTTTTTTTGTCTCAGCTGTTTGCAGACTTCAATGCCATCCATCTTTGGCAGCATAAGATCAAGAACCATTAAATCGGGTGATTCGTTTAATCCTTTTTGAAGACCTTCTTCTCCATCGATTGCTGTAATTACTTCAAAACCTGCTTGAATAAGATTATATTGAAGCAAGGTTAAAATTGATTGTTCATCATCTACGACTAAAATTTTCTTACTCATATAAGCCTCCACCAATAGTTTTACCCCAAGCGATCCAAAACGCTTTTTCTCTTTTTCTATCTCCATTATAGAGGATAGAAGCAATTGAACAAACGTTTTCTTTTGGATTCGTGCCGTTTTAGCTGCGAAAAAAAGTTTTCTTTTTATTATAATGACCTAATTTGAGCAACAAATTCCAATCTTTGCAGAGAGCAGGCTCATGAATAGACAGATGCTGTTACGCCTGATTTTCAGCAAGTATTTTTTAAACTTCGGGGTTTCGTGGAATTAACTTTATTATCCTCATTTTTCTGAAGGCTGTTTTCGCATTGATTGTTGTTTTAGGTGTTTAATTATACCCGTGGATTTCCGCTGCAAGGCACTTGCTTTCAGCGAGGAGGGATGGGAGCCTCTATTTCCCGCAGGAGACAAGTGCCTTCCGCTACAACCCACTTAAGGTTTAACCATTTTTTCTAAAAGTAACAAACTTTACGAAAAGAGCCTTTCTGAAAAATAAAAACCAGCAACCATTTAGGGTGCTGGGATTAATTTTAGAAATTTTCGAGAGCATTTCCGTCCATTGAAGTCAATTGAACTGGCGGCATAACAGAAATTGTTCCTTCAATGACCGTTGCTTCTTTGTCATTCAATGCTGTGACATGCAGCGTGATTTGATTATCTGACGTATTGACTTCTGTCACTTCAAAGAAAAATTGGATCATGCTGTAGTGATAAACAGGTTCTGGAAATGATATAGATTGCTTTAAAATATGGCTTCCGGGTCCAGGCAAATATTTTGAAACAGCGGATGTAATGATTCCTGTCAGCATAATACTTGGGACAATCGGTTTTTCATAGGGTGTTAATGAAGCATAGTCATGCTGAATGTAAAGCGGATTCGCATCATTCGTCAATCCAAGATACAAGAGCAAATCTTTATCTTCAATCTTTTCGGTCAACGTTAATTTCTCACCTGCTGTGATTTCGCCGACTTGCCTGCCAAGCTTTCTTTTTTTGCCAAGCAGCATCCATAAACACCTCCCTTTTTTGAAAACGTTTACAATAATTGCTTTAAAGATGTTAGAGATTTCTCCCCAACTTCTTAGGATATTTCTTTTACGAAAGAACCTTCATAACGCTTTTCACAGATTCAGCAGACTTTGCTAAAGCTTCTTTTTCATCATTTTTTAATTCAAGTTCGATAATTTGCTCGAGGCCATTTCCGCCAAGAATAGTTGGAACACCCAAATAAATTCCATTAAAGCCATACTCACCTTCTAAGTACACAATCGCAGGAATAACGCGGCGCTGATCTTTAAGAATAGCTTCAGACATTTCTACTAATGAAGCTGCTGGAGCATAATACGCGCTTCCATTTCCCAGTAGATTAACAATCTCCCCTCCGCCTTTACGAGTTCTCTCAACAATCGCTTCTAAACGATCTTTAGGGATGAGTGTTTCAAGAGGAATACCGCCTGCATAAGAGTAACGCACTAGAGGCACCATATCGTCTCCATGTCCGCCAAGAACGAAGCCTGTTACATCTTTCACAGAAAGATTCAGCTCCTGAGCAACAAATGTACGGAAACGGGCTGTATCCAGAACGCCTGATTGTCCGATTACACGGCTTTTCGGGAATCCAGATTCTTTGTAAACTGTATATGTCATTGCATCAACAGGGTTTGTTAAAACAATGATAATCGTATTTGGGGAATATTTTACGATTTCATGTGTAACGCTCTTCATGATCTTTTGATTTGTCTGGACAAGATCGTCACGGCTCATGCCGGGTTTACGTGCAATGCCCGCTGTGATGATGACGATATCAGAATCAGCTGTGTCAGCATAATCGCTTGTTCCAGTAATGTTAGCATCAAATCCTTGTACTGGGCTTGCTTCAAGCATATCCAAAGCTTTCCCTTTAGTAGGATTCTCAAGCTGCGGAATATCTACTAATACAACATCGGAAAGTTCTTTTTGAGCTAATAAAAATGCTGTTGTAGCACCAGTAAAACCAGCACCGATAACTGAGACCTTTTTACGTTTCATACCCATTCAAAACATCCCCTTTAACTAAGTATAGTTAAGGCTATTTTTCAAGTGAAAAATAGCCTTAACCTGTTTACTTACATTTTGCTGATTAAAGCATCCGCGAACTCAGAGCATTTTACTTCTTTAGCACCGTCCATTAAACGGGCAAAGTCATACGTAACCACTTTATCTGAAATTGATTTTTCCATCGCGTCAACAACTAATTTAGCTGCTTCATTCCAGCCTAAGTGCTCAAGCATTAACACACCAGATAGAATAACAGATGATGGATTTACTTTATCAAGACCTGCGTATTTTGGCGCTGTGCCATGCGTAGCTTCAAAAATAGCATGTCCAGTTTCATAGTTAATATTAGCTCCCGGAGCGATGCCAATTCCGCCTACTTGAGCAGCAAGTGCATCAGAAATGTAATCTCCATTTAAGTTCATTGTTGCAACTACGTCAAATTCACGAGGACGAGTCAAGATTTGCTGTAAGAAGATATCTGCAATTGAATCTTTGACGATGATTTTGCCTGCATTTTCTGCATCCTGCTGTGCTTTGTTCGCAGCATCCTTGCCGTCTTTTTCAACGATTCGGTCGTATTCAGCCCAAGTAAATACTTGATCGCCGAATTCTTTTTCAGCTAATTCGTAGCCCCAGTTCTTGAAAGCACCCTCAGTATATTTCATAATATTTCCTTTATGAACTAATGTAACTGATTTGCGTCCTTCTTTAATTGCGTAGTTGATGGCTGCACGCACTAAACGCTGTGTTCCTTCTTCAGAAACTGGCTTAATGCCGATTCCAGAAGTTTCAGGGAAGCGAATTTTATTAACGCCTAATTCATTTTTCAAGAAATTAATAAGCTTTTCAACTTCAACAGATCCTTTTGCATACTCAATTCCAGCATAGATATCTTCAGTATTTTCACGGAAAATAACCATGTCAGTATCTTCTGGACGCTTGATCGGAGATGGCACACCATTAAAATAGCGGACAGGACGCAGGCAAGTAAACAAATCAAGTTCTTGACGAAGAGCAACGTTTAATGAACGAATTCCTCCGCCGACAGGAGTTGTTAAAGGGCCTTTAATCGCAATGAAGTATTCACGGATAACATCTAGTGTTTCTTCTGGCAGCCATTCGCCAGTTTGATTGAATGCTTTTTCTCCAGCCAATACTTCTTTCCATGAAATTTGTTTCTCGCCATTGTATGCTTTTTCAACTGCTGCTTCTAAAACACGTGATGCTGCTGCCCAAATATCAGGACCAATGCCGTCTCCTTCAATAAATGGAATGACCGGGTTATTAGGTACGTTTAATACTCCATCTGTTACTGTAATTTTTTGTCCTTGTGTCAAAATAATTACCTCCTGTTATGTATTATTTGAAAAGCGGAACCGCCTGTTTAGCTCCGACAGACAGATAAGAAATCACCCGAAAAGTCCGGTTTTGACTTTTTAGGGGATTTTGTTCTGGCCGAGGAGTTAGGCGGTGGAGCTAGACATCGCAAGTAAAGCGGAACCGCCTGTTTAGCTCCGCTGGACAGATAGGGATCTGACGGGGAAGTCCGATTTTGACTTCATCGGCGGAACTGTTCTGGCCAGGGAGTTAGGCGGTGAGTCTGGATGCAGAATATTTCATACCTTCTGATCATCCAGGAAAAGGCTGTGTCAGTCTCATATTCATCCGAAATTTAACCGCGCTGCTCAATCGGAATGTACTTTTGCATATCTGGACCTGTATAATCTGCACGAGGGCGGATCAGGCGATTGTTGTCGTATTGCTCCAGAATATGTGCAAGCCAGCCAGATACACGGCTTACAGCAAAGATTGGCGTGAACAAATCGTGGTCAATTCCTAAGCTATGGTACATGGATGCTGAATAGAAATCAACATTTGGCGGAATGGCCTTTTCACTTGTTACAACTTCCTCAACCTTCGTTGAAATTTCGAACCATTTTGGCTCGCCTGTCAGGTTTGTCATTTTTTCAGACATTTCCTTCAGATGTTTCGCTCTCGGGTCACCTTGACGGTAAACACGATGACCGAAGCCCATGATTTTCTCTTTTCTAGCAAATTTTTCATGAACATACGAATCTACGTTATCAATATCGCCTATTTCTTTCAGCATCTTCATTACGGCTTCATTCGCTCCGCCATGAAGCGGGCCTTTAAGCGCTCCAATTGCAGCTGTTACACCAGAATATACATCTGATAGAGTCGCTACGCAAACGCGTGCAGTGAATGTAGATGCATTGAGTTCATGATCTGCATGGAGAACTAGTGCTTTGTTAAAAGCTTCTACTGCAACTTCACTTGGTTCTTCACCAGTTAAAGTATACAGGAAATTAGCTGCTAAACTAACATCTGTTTTCGGCTTAATTGGTTCAAGTCCTTTGCGGATGCGCGCAAATGCTGTCACAATTGTAGGAAGTTTTGCCTGAAGGCGTATTGCTTTTCGGTAGTTCGATTCCGTTTCCATCACATCTGCTTCGCTGTCAAATAGACCAAGAAGGGAAACAGCTGTGCGCAGGGCCGCCATCGGATGAACGGATTGAAGATCATATGATTTAAAATGATCGACAATCTGCTGCGGAATCTCTGCATTTTCAGCGAGTTCTTTTTTAATTTCTTCTAACTGCGCTTTTGTTGGAAGCTTTCTGTGCCACAATAAATAAACAACCTCTTCGAAACTAGCATTCTCTGCTAAATCATCGATGTTATACCCTGCATATGTAAGAGTATCATCAATTATTGAACTTACTGATGAAGTAGTTGCAACTACTCCTTCAAGACCCCGTGTTGTTGTCATGTAAATCTCTCCTTTGCAAAAAATATCCCCATTGATCGCTCTTCTCGTCAACAATAAAAGATAGCATTCGACAAAATGGTCTTTTCTTTTTATTTGCCCTTTCTTTTCATCGTTTAAACGACCGAGCGCTTGCTCAATACACAAGCATTTTTAAAAAGAAAATGCTTACATTTACAGCCAATATAATAGCCACATCGAATGTTATCTTCAATTGTGACTTTACTTAAGAAGAAGGCGAAAATAAACTGCCTATACCCATTATAAACAATTATCTGATTTTTGTGAACGAAAAGAATTTCCAGAACCAAAAAATTTGTCAGAAAAATGATATTTAAGAAGAATCATGGGTTTTTAGCGTGCCTTCTCACTCATTGTATCAGAATTTATTATATTAACCAAAAAATTTGACGGTTTGCATCACCAAATAGGCAATCCCTGCTCCAATCAACGGCCCGACTGCTACTCCGCCAAATAAAGATACAGCCAAAATCGTTCCAAACACAAGGGCAGTCGTGATATGGGGGTCTTCGGCAAGCAGTGTCAAACCGTTTTTCGCAATTAGTGCAACAGCTATTCCTGCTCCAAGCGCTATCCATGCATATGAAGATTTCATTGCCTCTGTCAGCTGTTTAAACCCAATATCTCCAGTTGCAATCGGCACTAAAACAGCAATTGTTATGACTGTGACGCCCCAATTTATTCCCTTTGACTGAATATGAGGGAACAGCTTATGATCAAGACCGGTTAATTTAATCAGCAGCAAAAAGCCCACTGCGAACATTAATGATTGATTTTTGGCAATAAATCCGATGAACAATAATATGATTAAAAATAGGACAGGTTGATTCATTTTCTTACATCCTTTCAAAACGTGTTTTCCTATTAAAATTCTTTTCTATTGGCTGTTTTCGCATTGAGTGTTGCTTTACGCAGGGTTATCGCACACGCGCTAAGTTCCCGGTCGAGCTCTTTTCCTCAAATTACCAAACTGATTTGAACGCAGAAAATATTGTAAAAAATTCAAAACCCGATTTTTTACTGACCAGCAAAAGCAACAATATTTACGAAAAGAGCCTTTCTAATAAAATAATGGGAGGGGAAATTTTGAGTGCCTATTTTGTTCAAGTAACAGTAAGACTAGTGCTTGTGATAAGTGTGATAATAGCTTCAATCGCATCCGTCTATTATATTTCAGCGCTCACTTATCCATTTATAATAGGCTTCATTCTTGCAATTCTTATTAACCCGATTGTCAATATCCTTGAAAAAAGCGTGGCACGCGGTGCAGCTGTTTTTCTTGCCATTTCATTTTTGTTCGTTATTCTTGCAGGAATCGTCACATTATTGATATCTGAACTTGTAACAGGTACGACTTATTTAGCAACATCCGTTCCCGAGCATTTCAAAACACTGATTGTATACATTGAAACGTTTATTGCGAACAGAGTGGTTCCAGTATATGAAGACATAGCCGCCATTTTTAATACGCTGGATCCGAATCAGCAAGCAACTATTTTATCAAATATCCAAAGTGCAGGTGAAAAAATCAGTTCTAATGCAGGCGAGTTTTTAAAAAATCTTCTGGAAAATATTCCCGCATTCATCAGCTGGCTTCCTAATGCTGCCACCGTTACGATCTTTTCACTGCTTGCTGCTTTTTTCATAAGCAAAGACTGGTATAAGTTTAAGGCGATGATGCGAAAATACCTCCCTCTCAAAGCAAGAAAAAGCGGAAGAACTGTACTTGATGACTTAAAAAAAGCACTGCTGGGCTTTATGAAAGCACAGCTTATTCTGATCAGCATCACAACAATTATGGTATTAATAGGGTTACTCTTTTTAAGGGTTGATTATGCAATTACCATCGCTTTATTGATTGGCATTGTCGATTTGCTTCCTTATCTTGGCACTGGTCTTGTCTTCGTTCCATGGATCGTTTATTCAGCCTTCAGCGGTGATATGCCGCTTGCGATTGGATTAGGGGTTCTTTACATTATTATCTTAATTCAGCGTCAGATGATGGAACCAAAGATTTTATCTACAACTATTGGACTAGATCCTCTCGCCACTTTAATTTCGCTTTTTGTCGGATTTAAACTGATTGGGTTTCTTGGACTCATTGCAGGACCTGTTGCTTTAGTTATCTTTAATGCTCTCCATAATGCAAGAGTTTTTGAAGACATTTGGCGATTTATTGCTGCAAAAAAGGTTTAAAGGCAGCTTTTCAATTTCGGACTGAATAAAAAACCGCTGATGCAGCCTGCACCGGCGGTTTTTATCGTATGATTTTAAAACGATTTTGGTCAATGCTTTTGCTGATCGCTTTTTGCAAAAGAGGTTTCACAAATTTTCTAGTTGCCGGGATTAATAAAATAAATCCCGTTAAATCTGTTACAAAACCAGGTGTCAATAAAAGTAATCCGCCAACGAGAATGCAGAGACCATCTAAAATGGATTCTCCAGGAATCTTGCCAAAGCTCATTTCCTGCTGTACTTTTCGTATCGCCTCAAGTCCTTGCTTCTTCGCAAGCCACGCTCCAGCTATACCAGTAGCAATGATCAGGAGAATTGTAGGAATAATTCCAATCGTTTTTCCTGAAAAAAGAAGAATGCCAATTTCACAAGCAGGTATGATGATTAAAAACGGAAGCAAATAACGCATTCTTTTGCACCTCATTTATCCTTTTATCAAGAGTATATTTAAACCATGCAAAAAAGAGAAGGAAAAGCCCTTCTCTTTTCGTATTATTTTAAAGAACGCTTGCGTGTCCCTGGTAGACCGCACCGCGAGAACCATCAACTGTGATTTCCTGGCCATCTTTAAAAATTGAAGTTGCATTTTCTACTCCAACGATAACTGGAATTCCAAGGCTTAAGCCAACAACAGCTGCATGGCTTGTTAATCCGCCTTCTTCTGTAATTAATGCGGATGCTTTTTCCAAAGCAGCAATCATATCTCTATCCGTGGACTGGGATACTAAAATGGCTCCTTGCGTCATTTTTGCTTCAGCATCTGCAGCTGAACTGGCAACTACAACTTTACCGAAAGCGGATTTGCGTCCGATTCCTTGGCCTTTAGCAATTACATCGCCGACAACATGAACTTTCATTAAGTTTGTAGTGCCAGTTTCGCCAATTGGCACGCCAGCTGTAATAACAACTAAATCACCATGTTTTACAATGCCGGATTGCAGCGATTCTTGTACAGCTGCCTCAAGCATTTCATCTGTTGATGTTGTTTGTTCGCCCGTGCGCGGGTATACACCCCACACCAAAGCAAGCTTGCGTGAAACTGACTCACATGAAGTAACCGCCACAATCGGAGCTTTTGGACGATATTTTGAGATCATTCGTGCTGTATGGCCGCTTTCTGTAGTTGCTACAATTGCAGCTGCCTTTAAGTTAAGGCCTGTATGCGCAACCGATTGTCCGATTGCATCTGTAATTGTCATGTCAACTTGTTCACTGCGTTTCGCAAGAATTTGTTTGTAATCAAGTGCTTGTTCTGCCCGTGAAGCAATATTATTCATTGTTTGAACTGCTTCTACCGGATATGAACCTGCAGCCGTTTCACCTGAAAGCATGATTGCATCAGTACCGTCGAAGATCGCGTTAGCAACATCACTTGCTTCAGCGCGTGTCGGACGAGGGTTGCGCTGCATGCTGTCAAGCATTTGAGTCGCAGTGATAACTGGTTTGCCTAAAGCATTGCATTTTTTAATGAGATCTTTTTGAACTAATGGCACTTCTTCAGCAGGAATCTCAACACCTAAATCACCGCGTGCAACCATTAAACCATCTGAAACTTCCAGGATTTCGTTAATGTTATCAACGCCTTCCTGGTTTTCGATTTTAGGAATGATTTGGATGTGGCCTGCATCATGTCTTTCAAGCAATTCACGAATCTCAAGAACATCTGCTGCACGGCGTACAAATGAAGCAGCAATGAAGTCTACTCCCTGTTCAATTCCAAAAATGATATCTTTTGCATCTTTCTCTGTGATGCCTGGAAGTTTTACGCTCACACCCGGAACGTTAACGCCTTTTTTATTTTTCAATGTTCCTGTATTTAATATCTTAGTTCTGATTTCTTTCGCTTCTTTGTTCATTTCAAGAACTTCAAGTCCGATCAGTCCATCATCCAATAATATGATAGATCCTGCATGAACATCATCGATTAATCCTTCGTACGAGATAGAGAACTTATCGGCTGTTCCTAAAACCTCAGTCATGGAAACGATCACTTCAGATCCTGCAACAAGCTCAATTGCACCATCCTGCATAGAATGTGTACGGATTTCAGGTCCTTTTGTATCCAAAAGGATCGCGATATCTTTCTTTAATTTCCCTGATGCCTCACGGATATTTTTGATTCGTGCTCCGTGCTCTTCAAAATCACCGTGTGAGAAATTCAAACGGGAAACGTTCATTCCCGCTTCCATTAATTGCGAGAGCTTTTCAACACTTTCACTTGCAGGGCCGATCGTACAGACTATTTTCGTTTTTCTCATTCGATTTATTCCTCCTATAGATAGTTGTGAAAACGATACCAAACTGATTTTATTTAGATTGATAATTCTTTAGAAAGCTGATACATGTTTTGATCAACTGTGTGTTTCGTATCTAAAATCTCAAGGATATCATGGTTCGTTAATTTGTTGCTTTGAATTCCTACTGCACGCCCGCCCTTGCCTTCAAGCAATAATTCTACGGCATAAGCACCTAGACGGCTTGCTAATACACGATCAAACGCTGTCGGTGATCCTCCGCGCTGTATATGTCCTAAAACAGAAACACGTGTTTCAAGGCTTGTAGCCTCTTCGATTTTTCTCCCGAAGTCAACTCCGCTGCCTACTCCTTCTGCAACAATAATGATACTGTGCTTTTTGCCGCGGTCTGTTCCGTGCTTCAGACGGGCAAGTATATCTTCCATGTCATAGTCCACTTCAGGAATCAGAATGGTTTCTGCTCCTCCTGCAAGTCCTGACCATAAAGCAAGATCTCCTGCATGTCTTCCCATAACTTCAATCACGTATGTACGTTCATGTGAGGTTGCTGTATCTCGAATTTTATCGATCGCATCGATAACCGTATTTAAAGCTGTATCAAATCCAATAGTAAAATCAGTGCCTGGAATATCATTATCAATGGTTCCCGGAACGCCTACACATGGAAAACCATGTTCTGTCAGCTTTTTGGCTCCCATATAAGATCCATCGCCGCCGATGACAACTAAGCCTTCAATTCCATGTTTCTTTAATTGCTCAATGCCTTTTAATTGTCCCTCTACAGTTCTAAATTCGGGACAGCGTGCTGTATAGAGCTTTGTACCCCCGCGGTGGATAATATCTCCTACAGAACCAAGTTCAAGCTTTTCAATATGTCCAGCAATTAATCCAGAATAACCGTGATAAATTCCGAACACTTCTATATCATGATAGATCGCTTTTCGTACAACAGCTCGTACGGCTGCGTTCATACCAGGCGAATCTCCTCCACTAGTTAACACGCCAATTTTTTTCATTTTTCTCACCCCAAAGTAGTATGTGATATTAAAATAACATGAAGAAATGGGCAACACAATAGACAAGAAACGACAAATGTCGAATTTTCACGTTACATTTAAACCTTCCTCATTATACAATAAATCCTCATGTTTTGAGCGGTTTTCAGCGAATCTTTGAAAATTAAATCAAGTAAACGCTTCCTTTTAGACTTGTCGAATAATCTTATATGAATATCGGCATATATTTTCCATGTATTACTATTTCAAACTTTTATTTAGTAGATTAAATTGTTTATTAAGCAAAAACCTTTTAGTGATTTTATTATAAAAGAGCATGAAATCCCAATCTTAGACGTGCATAAGTCTAATTCTTTAAAAAAAGAAACGTGCTGCCTTTAATGAAGGCTACACGTTAATCTATTTTACCCCAAGTATTTCGTCCGCAAACGAAACTTGGCCGATTCTTTTGTACTTTTCATAACGATGCTGGATTAATGCAGGTCCATCCAATTTCAATAATTCTTTCAGTGAAGAGTGAATGACTTTGTCAATATTCTTCGCCTGTTCAGCGACATTTCGGTGAGCGCCGCCTTTTACTTCAGGAATAATGTCATCAATAACTCCAAGATTCTTTAAATCAGGTGCTGTAATTTTCATTGTTTCTGCAGCTTTTTTGGCAAGCCCTGCATCCTTCCATAAAAGTGCAGCTGCTCCTTCAGGAGAAATAACAGAGTAGGTTGAATTCTCAAGCATATGAATATGATTGCCTACACCAAGTGCAAGTGCTCCGCCGCTTCCGCCTTCTCCGATGACAATGCAGATGACAGGAACAGATAAACCCGCCATTTCAAACAAATTTTTAGCGATTGCTTCACTCTGCCCGCGTTCTTCTGCAGCTTTGCCCGGATATGCACCTTTAGTATCAATAAAGCAGATAATCGGACGATTGAATTTATCGGCCTGATGCATCAATCGCAAGGCTTTGCGGTAGCCTTCCGGATGTGGCATTCCAAAATTGCGGCGTATATTTTCTTTAGTATCCTTGCCGCGCTGATGGCCAATTACCGTGACAGGCAGACCATCAAATTTTGCAATTCCGCCGACAATAGCTTCATCGTCGCCATAATAGCGGTCGCCATGACACTCAAAAAAGTTTGTGAACAGCTTTTCTATATAATCAGTTGTAGTAGGACGATTCGGATGTCTTGCTATTTGAACACGGTCCCATGGCTGAATATTGGAATAGATGTCTCTTTCAAGCTTTTCAAGCCGGCCTTCCAGCTTTTCAATCTCAGCTGAAAGATCAACATCCGTATTTTCAGTAAACTCTTTAAGCTCACTTATTTTCTTTCTTAGCTCTGTGACTGGTTTTTCAAACTCTAATTCTCCTACCATGAAGGCCCACCGCCTGACGTATGAAGTTCGAGGATGTTTGAAAGAGTGTCCTTCATATCCAATCGATTAATAACGGCATCAAGCTGTCCGTGTTTCATTAAAAATTCTGCCGTTTGAAAGTCCTCAGGCAGATCCTCTCTGATGGTCTGCTCAATGATTCTTCTTCCTGCAAAACCAATCAGTGCTTTCGGCTCTGCAAAATTATAGTCTCCCAGTGATGCAAAACTGGCTGAAACTCCGCCAGTCGTTGGATTGGTCATAACAGAAATGATAAGACCTCCATTATCACTGAAAATTTTAAGTGCAGAGCTCGTTTTGGCCATTTGCATTAAGCTGAGAACACCTTCTTGCATTCTTGCCCCGCCAGATGCAGTAAAAATGATAAAAGGCAGTTCCCGATCGTTTGCACGCTCAATCGCTCTAGTAATCTTTTCGCCAACGACAGATCCCATGCTGCCCATTCTGAAGCTCGCATCCATAATAGCAACAATGGTTTTATTGCCGTTAATGGTTCCTTCTCCAGTAACAACTGCTTCATTCAAGTTTGTTTTCTTGCGGTCTTTTTCAACCTTTTCCATATAACCTGGAAAATTCAATGGATTTTCTGAAACCATTTCTTTATCAAACTCTGTAAAAGTATGCTCATCAAATAAACTTTTAATTCTTTCTCTTGCATTCATAGTGTGATGATGACCGCAGTTCATGCACACTCGTAAATTTTTATTCAGTTCTTTCGAGTACATAATCTTTTTACAGCTAGGACACTTTGTCATAATTCCTTCAGGCACGTCGTGCTTTGCCTGCTCAGAAGGAATGGATGCATATTTCTTCTTTTTCGAAAATAAATCCTTTAACAAAACGCTGCCTCCTTTTCTATGAAAATGATTCGTTCTCTCCCGACCAGCGGTAGCCCCAATAAGGCAGTTTCGCTGGACAACGATACAAGATAAATATTCTATCTTTTAAAAATTTCAATATTTATCTACTTTAACGAAACACCTTCAATCTTTTTGTAAAAAGGTGTCATGTCCTATTCGACATTTTCTTTATTTATTACTATAGATGACTTATCCACAACAATGTTTTAGAAAGGTTGTTTTCTCATTGATTGTTGTTTTTGGATATAAATCGTAACCGTGGATTTCCACTGCAGGCACTTGCTTTCACTGTGAGGGATGGGAGCCTCCTCGGCTATGCCTGTGGGGTCTTCCATTGCGCTCTATTTCCCGCAGGAGTCAAGTGCCTTCCGCTGCAATCACATAGCAGTAAACATTTTTTTCTAAAAGCAACAAACTTTACGATTAGAGCTTTTAGAAAAGAGCCTTATTTTTAAGATTGTGATAGGAGTCGAAAACCAGTTTTTCATCTTTAGACAGCAATCCTTGAATGATTTTTTCATAAACAGCTGTTTCAAAAACCGGCTGATTCGGTTCAATCACTTTCAAATATTCATTTAAGACTACCCATATTCTGAATAAAAGGTAGTTGTCTGCAAACTTTAATAGTCTGGTTATCACCTCTTGATGACTAAGACCGTTATGCTGAATTTCTCCCAGCAGACTTTTTAATTCTAGTTCACAATCTTTTTCAAGCAATAGGTTTAGAGCATTTCTTTCTAATAAAACATTCATTTCAACAAGGCCTTCTATTGCTTTTTTGTCCTGTAAAATAAACGTTCCCAATATTTCAACAAGATCATGATCACGGAAATCCTTTATATACGTGCCTTCCCCGCGCCTTGTTTCAATGATGCCCAGCAGTTCGAGCGCGCGGAGAGCTTCTCTGACTGAAGATCGTCCTGCGTTCAGGCGTTCTGCAAGCTCACGCTCAGACGGTATTTTATCTCCAGGGCCTAGACCGTCTTCTTGAATAATGGATCTGATTTGACGAAGTATCTCAATATATACCTTCGACTTTGGTGTTGTCACAATACACCACTCACTTTTGGTCAATGATCGCTAACTGTCTTGTTTTTTCAGCTATTTCATTTGGATCGACCTTAAGTCTGGCTACACCCGTTTCCATAGCAGCTTTTGCTACTGCTGCTGCAACAGCAGGAGCAACACGTGCATCAAATGGAGCTGGAATAACATAATCAGCCGTTAGTTCCTCAGATGAAATTAAAGATGCAATTGCTTCAACAGCGGCAATTTTCATTTGCTCATTAATATGAGTCGCACGAACATCCAATGCTCCGCGGAAAATACCTGGAAAAGCAAGAACATTGTTCACTTGGTTTGGAAAATCCGAACGGCCAGTTCCAATAACCATGGCTCCTGCTTCCTTCGCCTCACTTGGCATAATTTCAGGGTTAGGATTTGCCATTGCAAAGATAATTGGATCTTGCTTCATGGTGACGATCATTTCTTTTGTTAAGGATCCCTCAACAGAAACACCAATAAATACATCCGCATCCTTAATCACATCTGCTAAAGTGCCTTCTGCACGATCACGATTTGTATATTTAGCAACTTCCGCTTTCACATTATTCATTCCAAAAGCACGGCCTTCAAAGATTGCACCTTTAGAATCACACATAATGATATCGCGCACTCCGTAGCGATATAACAGCTTGATGATCGCAATTCCCGCTGCACCGGCACCATTTGCCACAACTTTGATATTCGACATTTGTTTGCCTGTAAGCTTCAGCGCATTCACCAATCCTGCAACAGTAACAATAGCTGTCCCGTGCTGGTCATCGTGAAAAACAGGAATGTTCGTTTCCTTCTTCAATCTTTCTTCTATGACAAAGCAATTTGGGGCTGCAATATCCTCAAGGTTAATTCCTCCGAATGTAGGTTCAAGCAATTTTACCGTTTCTACAATCTTATCCACATCTGTTGTATTCAAACAGATTGGAAATGCATCGACTCCTGCAAAGCTTTTAAATAAAACGGCTTTCCCTTCCATTACAGGGAGTGCTGCTTCTGGTCCTATATTCCCAAGACCGAGCACAGCAGTTCCGTCAGAGACTACAGCAACCATGTTGCCCTTCATCGTATAATCGTACACTTTATTTTTGTCGTCATAAATAGCCTTACAAGGTTCAGCGACCCCCGGAGAATAAGCTAAGCTTAAGTCTTTAGCATTTCTGACTGGTACTTTTGATTTTGATTCCAGCTTTCCTTTATGAATTAGATGCATATGTAATGCTTCTTCGCGCAATGACATCTTCTCACTCCTTAGGGTCATATCTGAGTGGTCTGACCACTCCAGCCAATAATAAATCATAACATAATTTTGTTTATTGTAAAGTCTTGTATTTTATAAAACTCAAAGCACTGTTGTCCAAAAACTAATCTTTCACTGCAACATTCCGCTCGCCCAGCAGGCCTTTCAGCTTCGATAAACACTCTTCATTTGCCTTCACAAAATAGTCTCTTGGCAATTGCACCGTTTTTTTGTCCTTCTCATAATAAAGAAAAACAGGTGAACTGCCCCTGTGCTGTTTAAGAGTCTCCTGCACAATTTGCAGCTTTCCTTGTGCAAGGTGGGACTCTTCAATTTTAAGAAAGAGAGTCGAGGCTTTTGCTTGTTTCTCTAGATTTTCTATTGTTTCTGCATCAGAAACAATCAGCTGAATGCGATCATTGCGCTTCTCCACCTTGCCATTTAATATAACCACTTGACCTTGAGATAAGAATTCACGTGCCTTAGTATATACAGCCGGAAAAGCAACTGCCTCAAGTTCCCCGCTTTCATCACTTAAAGCAAGAAAAGCCATAACCTCTCCTTTTTTCGTCCGAATGGTACGTATGGCTGTTATAAATACGCCTACTTTAACCTTCTTCTGAAGCATTGTTTGTGCATCACTGATTTTAGAAAGCTGAAATCGATTGAATAAGAACGAATATGCTGACGCTGGATGACTTGAAAAGTAAAATCCGAGCGCTTCTTTTTCAAACTTGAGCTTTTCCTCAATTTTAAATGGTTCGGCTTCTATATACTTCGGCTTGATGTTGAATTCTTCCTCTTCTAAAAATAAATCATATTGATTTTCATCATCTGCGGTTAACAGTGATGCATGCTCCATGGCTAAATCAAGGCTTGCAAGCAGTGTTGATCGCTCTATTTTGAATTCATCCATTGCACCTGAAAAAATTAGTGATTCCATCACTCTGCGGTTGACAATTTTCGTTGATACTCTTACACAAAAGTCAAAAAGATCTGCGAATTGTCTCTTTTGTCTTGCTTTATAAATCTCTTTAACTGCATTTGTCCCCACGTTCTTAATCGCATTCAGACTGAACCGGATGCTGCCTTTTTCTACTGTAAACGGGTATTCGCTTCGGTTAATTGAAGGCGGTAAAATGACCGCGCCCAATTGCTTGGATTCTCTTATATACTGAGCAACTTTTTCATCATTGCCGATCACGCTAGTTAAGAGGGCAGCCATAAAATATACGGGATAATGGGCTTTTAAATAAGCAAGCTGAAAAGAAATCATGCTATAGGCAACCGCATGGCTCCGATTGAAACCATAATTGGCAAACTTTACAATTAAATCATAAATCTGATTAGCAGAGACCTGATCGTAGCCGTTATCTATACATCCTGATACGAAATGTTCTCTTTCCTTATCAAGCATTTCTTTTATTTTCTTCCCAACGGCTCTCCTTAATAAATCGGCTTCACCTAAAGAGAACCCGGCCATTTTTGAAGCGATCTCCATAATCTGTTCCTGATAGACGATGACGCCGTTTGTTGATTTTAAAATTGGCTCAAGTGCTGGGTGTGGATATTCAACCTTTTCTTTATGGTGTTTCCGATTGATATATACAGGTATATTTTCCATAGGTCCTGGACGAAAAAGAGCATTCACTGCGACAATATCTTCAAGATCTGTCGGCTTCAGCCTTCTAAGAACACTTCTCATCCCCTCAGACTCCAGCTGGAAGACACCGGTTGTGTCCCCTTGTCCGAGCAATTCAAATGTTTTTTCATCTTTATAGGAGATGTGATCAAAGTTGATTTTCTTTTTCTCATTCCGTTCGATAAGACCGGTTATTTTTTCAATCAGCGTTAAATTTCTAAGACCAAGAAAGTCCATTTTCAATAAGCCAAGGTCCTCAAGGTAATCCATAGAAAATTGAGTTAAATAAATGCCATTATGGCCCTCCTGAATTGGAATAATGTCAGTCAGAGGTTCACTGCTGAACACAACACCAGCAGCATGGGTGGACGTGTGCCGCGGCAATCCTTCAAGTTTTACAGCCGTTTCATAAATTTTCTTATAAAGTTCTGAATCTGATATCAGGTTCTGCAGTGCTTTGGACTCTGATAAAGCCTGTTTTAATGTAGTGCCAGGCTTAGAAGGAATCAGCTTCGCCAGCACGTCTGCTTCTTTTGTTGAAGCCCCCATGACTCTGCCGACATCACGCAATGATGCTTTTGCTGCAAGTGTCCCGAACGTAACAATTTGGGCAACATGCATGGATCCGTACTTTTCTGCAACATAGGCAATGATTTCATCTCGTTTCACATCTGGGAAATCAATATCAATATCTGGCATATTGATGCGTTCCGGATTTAAAAACCGTTCAAATAAAAGATGATGTTCAATTGGATCTACATCTGTGATTTTTAACACATATGCAACTAATGATCCTGCTGCAGAACCCCTTCCAGGACCTGTTAATATTTGATGATCGTGGGCATATTTCATGAAATCCCACACAATTAGGAAATAATCACTGAACTTCATTTGTTTGATTACATCAAGTTCATATTCAAGTCTTTTATAATATGTATCTTTCGGTTCAGGAAACCGTTGCTTCAGACCTTGCAGACAAAGCCTTTCCAAATATTCATCAGCCGATTGCCCTGATGGTGCAGGATACGCTGGCAGCTGAGTTTTTCCAAGTTCAAGCTCCACATTGCACTGACCTGCTATCGTAAGAGTATTCTCCAAAGCATCAGGACAATCTTCAAAAAGCTCCGCCATTTCAGCAGGTGATTTTAAGTAGTACTGATTTGACGGCAATGAATAGTCACTGTCATCTTCCATTTTTGATCCGTGTTTAATTGAAAGCAAGCAGTTATGTGCAAATGCATCCTCTTTCTCAACATAATGAACGTCATTTGCTGCAACAATCGGCAGTCCAGTCTGATGACCTAATGCAATTATTTCTTCATGATTTTTCAAGTCTCTTTGAAGGGAATGCTTTTGAACCGATAAATAAAAGTCACCGGCATTAAAAAGGGATCGATATGCATTCACAATGATGCTGGCTTCCTCCGTGTTCCCTTCCTGTAAGTGCTTTTCTATGAGTCCTGTTCTTCCAGGCGTAAATGCAAGTATGCCTTTATTATAAGATTTCAGCCATCGGCTTTTTATTCCTTGCGGGGAATTTGTCTGGAGCACACTGCTGATTTTCAAAAGATTTCGATAGCCATCGTTATTCTTGGCGAGCAGAACTAAAGGAAATCCATCATCCATCTCTTCCAGGATGACAGAAGCAGTAAGTCCGATAATTGGCTTAATACCGTGCTTTTTGCATTGTTTATAAAAAGCAATTGCCCCGTACATCGTATGCAAGTCTGTAATCGCCAGGGCACTGCTGTTAAATGATTTTGCTTTCTCGATAAGTTTGTCCAATCGTGCTGAGCTGTTTAACAGACTATATGCACTTTGAACTTGAAGGTGAACAAATGGCAATCTATGTTCCCATCCTTTCCGGCAATCTCTTCTTTTTATTATATTCCTGAATGAAAAGTGACACAAATTGGAGCTAACTTGTCACATACTTCCTACTGTTCGTCCATATACATAATAATAAGGGGATGATGAAAATGGAGGTAAAAGAAGCCTTTATACCAGCATTTATTAACAGCTATTTCATTGCGCTCGGGGTCATATTAGGAGGTTCAATCATTGGAGGATTAGGAGCATACCTAGCCGGAGAGCCCCCGCTGTCAACCATTTACAGTCTAGCAAACAGATTGAAAATCTGGGCCCTCGTTGCTGCGATCGGCGGTACATTCGATGCGTTTTACAGCTTTGAGAGAGGCTTTTTTGAAGGAGAAACCAGAGATGTCATCAAACAGGTCCTTCTCATTATATCAGCAATGGGAGGAGCACAGACAGGCTGGCTTCTCATTTCATGGCTGACACAGGAGCAGCCGCAATGAGAATTCCGCCTTTATATAAAAAACCATCCTGGCAAAGGCTTTTCGCAGGCATGGTTCTTGGCGCCATTATCAGCTGGTGTATCTTTCTCTATACATTTGGGGAATGGCAGGAAGATCTGGTAACGGAAATTGAAGATCAGGCGTATTCCATTGAGGAATTAAAAAAAACAAACAAAATCTATAAAGAAGAAATAACTGCTTTAAATAAAATCAATCAGGAAAAACTGAGAGTTCAAAGCATACATGTGACACTATTGAATGGAGAACGATACCAATTTACATCCTTAAATACCTATATGATTCAAGATCATGTAAAAGAGGATATTTCAGATGTCATTGCAAAGGATCTGGAGAGTGTATATAAAAGCCGGAAGCTGCTGAAAAAAGCAATTGAAAATAAAATATATAAAATTGATGATAAACAGTATAAAGTGGAAATTGAGGAAATGTTCATATATACGACTCTTTTCATTGAACTCAAAGTATCATTCGCAAAGTGAAACCTAGGTCTTATGAACCTATTTTACCGGCAGGAAGGATTAATACCTAAATAAATTGAATTATTTTTTGAAATTTCTAACAATTAAATCGCACTCCCTCACATCTTTCGGGTAAAATGGTAATAGTATCAGGACCGATTATCATTATAAAAGAAGGAGGGAATGTGATGTATGTTTTAAATCATAAAAAGATTGCCCGTGAAAAAGTAGAACGAATCAAGAATGGATATTCAGCTTATGCAGAATCTCACCAGCTTGCATCTTTAATAAAGAAAGAGCTGCTTGCCCAAGGATTAACCTTTCATGAAGATTCAACCGAATTCGGATATTGGTTCATTCCTGAAAAAATCTAGTTTGATTGACACACCTTTTCAAGATCTGCAAGCACCTGCTCAGCTTCTTCCCAGTTGTAAATGGATGCTCCTGAAGCAAGCGGGTGACCTCCGCCGCGGTATTTCTTAGCTAGTTCATTGATGATCGGTCCTTTAGATCTTAAGCGCACTCTAATTTGATCCGTTTCCTCTACAAAGAAGACCCATGCCAGAAGTCCTTCTATATTTCCCAGCATACCAACCAATTGTGAAGCCTCAGATGCACTTACATCAAATTTTTCAAGAGTTTCCTTTGTCAGGATCATTGATGCTGCACCAGACGAAGAAAGCTTAAAGTTTTGCAGAACGTAACCGCTCAGTTTAGCTGCATTTATCTTTGTTTTGTATAGTTCATCATAAATTTCTGTGAATGCAAAATTGTATTCCACAAGCTCACTTGCATATCTCAGCGTTTTTTTCGTCGTGCTTGGAAAAAGGAAACGCCCAGTATCTCCTACAATACCAGCATAAATCAATTGAGCAGCTTTATCTGGCAAAACAAGTCCATCTTCTTTTCCAGAAAGATAAAACTCATAAATCATTTCACTAACGGAGCTAGCTTTTGTATCAACCCACAGAAGATCCCCATACGGGTCTTCGTTTGGATGATGATCGATTTTAATCAGCTTTGCTCCTGAATGATAACGCTGATCGCAAATTCGCTCTTGATTTGCTGTGTCACATACAATAACTAATGCACCCTCAAAATCCTGATCTTGAACGAGATCCATTTTATACAAAAATTCGAGAGTAGGCTCACCTGATCCGGCCGTTAAAATTCTTTTATGAGGAAATGATGCTTTTAAAATCTCAGCGAGTCCGCACTGGGATCCATATGCATCCGGATCCGGACGTACGTGGCGATGAATAATGATCGTTTGATATTCTTTAATGACTGACAATATTTCACTTTTCATATGTATTCTCCTTTACGTTCCTTGCTCTTATAGACTAATTAAAACACAAACACTTTATGCAGAAAAGCGAATAATATCTTTGATTATGGCAATTCGGTGTAAGAATGATTAAAATAGAGGTTGTAAGTTTAATATGGAGGTTTTACTTAATGCCTGTATTCGTAATTCTGATTATCTTTGCATTTTCTTTTTATCTCTTTTATAAAGTGAAATATTACAGAACGAGAAAGCCTATGGAAAAACAATGGCTTTCAGCTAAATCAAGTATTGCCCTTGGAATTTTCGTCTTTTTCTTCGGATTGAATCAATTATTCTTATTCAATTCAACTGTATCATTGGTCGTTGGGATTATCTTTATGATCGTTGGGATTGCCAGCAGCTGGGCAGGATACAAAGCATATAAGCATTATCTGCCTTATGCCGTTCAGGAAGCAAAGGAAGGCTAAAACGAACACCGGAACCGCCCAGTACAACTCAGCATTTTTCTTTATTGAGTCGATCATAATTCAGCCAAAAAAGGACGGCTTGCACCGTCCTTTTTACGTTAAAAATATATCGTCAGCTTCTTTCAATAAGCTGAACCATCATCATCGCTTTTCCAACGACAACGCCATCGTTGAATACTTCAACATCGATTTTTCCAAACTTGCGCCCGACTTCAAGTATTTTAGGATGGACCTCAAGCAGACTATCCATTTGGACAGGTTTCATAAAATAAATCGTTATGTTTTCCACAACTATTTCGCCCTTCTTCTGTGTTCTCAAGTAGCGATTTGTTGCCTCCGTCACAACGGTAGTAAACACGCCGTAAGAAATGGTTCCGAGATGATTGGTCATCTGCGGACTTACTTGGAACCGATACACATTTGACTTCTTCGTATCCTCAGCAATGACAACAAATTGATTTGTCACGATATCATCCAGTTTTTCGCCAATTTGAGGCTGCCTTTGGATCATCTGTAATGCCTGAAGAACATCCTGACGGCTGATCATGCCCTCAAGCCGATTGTTTTGATCGACTACCGGCAATACTTCAATCCCTTCCCATACCATCATTTGAGCTGCAGATGCTACAGATGTTTTGCCGATTACCGTAATCGGATTTTTTGTCATGATCTTTTCAGTAAGCGTTCTGCGATCATATCCCATCACATCTTTTGATGTAACAATTCCCTGCACCTTTAAGTTTTGGTCAATGACTGGAAAACGTCCGTGTCCTGTATTTAAATTGTACTGATACCATTCTTCAATAGGATCTGTTGTTTTCAGACAGACCGTTTTATCAACCGGTGTTAAAATATCCTCTACAAGAACAATTTCTTTTTTTATCAGCTGATCGTATATGGCTCTGTTTATCATCGTTGCTACAGTGAACGTATCATAGCTTGTTGAGATGATCGGAAGTTCGGCTAGATCGGCGATTTTTTTCACATGCTCATCGGTATCAAAACCGCCTGTTATCAGAACTGCAGCACCCGCTTCAATCGCAAGCTGATGGGCATTCGTCCGATTGCCGACAATCAGCAGGTTGCCTGCACCTGTATAACGCATCATTGCTTCCAATTTCATGGCGCCTATTACAAATTTATTCAGCGTTTTATGAAGTCCCGCCCGTCCTCCAAGGACTTGTCCGTCAACAATGTTAACAACCTCAGCGTACGTAAGTTTTTCAATGTTCTCTTTTTTCTTTTTCTCGATCCGGATTGTACCAACTCGTTCTATTGTACTGACATATCCTTTATTTTCTGCTTCTTTTATTGCGCGATATGCCGTACCCTCGCTCACATTCATATCCTTTGCTATCTGCCTGACGGATATTTTTTCTCCAATCGGGAGGGTATCAATATGCTGCAGTATTTGCTCATGCTTCGTTGCCAAGCTTCTCACCCTTTTTTCATCAGCCATCTTATCTTCCAATTTCATTATACGGGTGTGAACGCTTTATATCAACGAGCCGCTGCACGCTGCTTTGTTTTTGCACTCATTTTCTGCAGGGCAGCATGCCGTGTGATCCGTTTTTTTGGTGCATAGATGATCCCTACCAGGTTTCCGCCAATTACGAGCAACGCAAATAGGAGCCAAATGAGGGAAAATAGGCTTTCAAGTGAGCTGCTGCTTGAAAAATCTAAACGAGGGACAGCAAAATATACTGCAACCCCCGCTAGTAAAATATAAAGAATACGCACTTTCTACCAACTCCTTCTTACAGCTTGATCTATTTTATGCGCGGAACTATGCATACATGCAGAAAGATTGATAATATTGGAAGATTTGCGGTTTAATCTAGTAAATGCCAAGGAACGTTTGAACAGTCGGTTTCCGATATCAGTTGAAAAAGCGATTTTATCAGTGAAAATTCGTCTTTTATCAGTCTAAACGGCAGTTTTATCAATTTAAACCGGACTTTTATCAGTCTAAATAGCGGTTTTATCAGTTTAACACTTGGTCAAAGAAAAATGACTATCATTAAAAAAACGAGGGAAACCTCCCCTCGCCATCACAATTATAGTTTAATAGATTCTCCTGCTTCCATCACTTTTCCAGTATTTTCGGAGAGCAGCCGGACAAATTCATTTGGATCCTGTTCAATGACAGGATATGTATTGTAATGCATTGGAACAACCGTTTTTGCTTGTATCCATTTTGCCGCAATTGCAGCATCTTCCGGTCCCATTGTAAAATTATCGCCAATCGGCAAGAAAGCCAAATCTATATCTTCAAATTCGCCAAGCAGTTTCATGTCTGAATAGAGTGCTGTATCACCTGCATGGTAAACGGTTTTCCCTTCATTTTTGAAAAGAATTCCGGCTGGCATGCCTGTATATACGATCTTTTGATCCTCTTCCTCATAACTTGAGCCATGAAATGCCTGAGTAAATTTAACCGTTCCAAAATCGAATTTATGGGATCCGCCAATATGCATCGGATGAACGTTTAACCCTTTCCATCCTAAATAGGTAGCCAGTTCAAAAGGAGCAACAACTAGAGCATCGTTTTGTTTTGCAAGCTGAATGGTGTCTCCCACGTGGTCATTGTGGCCGTGAGTAAGCAAAATTACATCAACTTTTAAATCCTCTACCTTCAAGTCTGTTTGTCCATTGCCATTAATGAATGGGTCGATGACGATCGAATGCTTTTTTGTTTGAATTTTGACTACTGAATGTCCGTGGTATGAAACTTTCATTTTCTCACTCCCATTTTTTATGATAGTTTTATCGTACTAAAAATGAGGATTGATGTCATTAATTAAGCTTTAACAGAACAAATGCGCAGGCGCCTTGGTCAGCTAGCGAAGAAAATAGGAATTGACTAGGGTTAATTGACGCACCTGAGAATCAAGTGTCATTTAACCGGAGAAGACGCTTTTTGCCTTCTCCTGAGCAATTGTCTTTTTCATAGTAAGCTAGGCGCCGAAGCTTGACGAAGATCCCACAACATAATGACTTTTATAATTTCCTATATGATGAGAAAAGCGCAAGCGCCCATTCAGCCCCGGCAGACAGATAGGAATCAATGCGCAGAAATTTATACTTTCTTATCTCTGCAAAAAAAAAGCGAACATCCGCTAAGATGCCCGCTTCTAATTACTGCCTAGCAATGATTTAGCATCAGAATAGGTTAATCCATGAGATTCTGCAACTGCTTCATAAGTAACAAAGCCATTCAATGTGTTAATGCCTTTTAAAAGCGAGTCATTATCTAGACAAGCTTTTTTATAGCCTTTATTTGCTATTTGAACAGCATATGGAACGGTCACATTCGTAAGAGCAATCGTTGACGTTCTCGGTACAGCACCAGGCATGTTTGCAACCGCATAATGCAGGACACCGTGTTTTTCATAAGTCGGATTATCATGTGTTGTAATTCGGTCAGTTGTTGCAAAAATTCCGCCTTGATCAATTGCAATATCAACAATGACTGAACCTGCTGTCATACTTCTCACCATTTCTTCAGTTACTAGTTTCGGAGCTCGGGCACCCGGAATTAAGACAGCGCCAATGACAAGGTCTGATTGGCTTACTGAATAGGCAATGTTGTATGGATTAGACATCAGAGTCGTAATTTCTTTGCCGAAAATGTCATCCAATTGCCGTAATCGATCTGGATTCACATCAAGCATCGTTACATCCGCACCGAGGCCAACTGCAATTTTCGCTGCGTTTGTCCCTGCTACCCCACCGCCAATGATCGCTACTTTCCCGCGCTTTACTCCAGGAACACCGGATAATAAAATCCCCATTCCGCCTTTTGGCTTTTCTAAAAATTGCGCGCCAATTTGGGAAGCCATTCTTCCTGCCACCTCACTCATTGGTGTTAACAGAGGAAGCGAACGATTTGGAAGCTGAACGGTTTCATATGCAATGCCGACTACTTTCCGGTCAATCAGCGCACGTGTAAGCTCTGATTCAGCAGCAAGGTGCAAGTACGTGAATAGAATTAAGCCTTCGCGAAAATATTGGTACTCAGATGGTAGCGGCTCCTTTACCTTCATGACCATTTCCATCGACCACGCCTCTTCTGGTGTAGCCACAATATGCGCTCCAGCTTCAGCATATTGATGATCAGGAAACCCCGATCCTTCCCCGGCGTTTTGTTCAATAAATACCTCATGTCCAGCCAGGATGAGGGGAATCACTCCAGCAGGTGTCATAGCTACACGGTTCTCATTATTTTTAATTTCTCTAGGTATGCCGATTTTCATTGCCTTTCCTCCTGTATGCTTTTCCAATTCGTTCCGTTTCTATTTAAAGTATTTCCTTAATTCATCATATGAAAACAAGTTTAAATTGGAAATCTATTCTAGGAAATGTGTGTTTCAAATCATTAAAAAGGCTATATTCCCCCAAATCTGAATCCAAGGATACAACACTCTGTAAAGCATTAAAAACAGATCTCATACAGGACGGCGATTCAGCACATTTACAGCACCTGTTGCTTCAATAATTGCGCCAGTAATCATATCTGAATTTTCTTCACATAAGAACGCTATTAGCCGACCAATATCTTCTCCTGTTCCAGATCTCCCGATTGGAGTGTCAGGATCAGTAATTTCTCTTGCCTTTGAAATTGAGGCCTCTTTCATATCCCCTATAATATTGCCAGGGCAAACCATGTTTGCTGTGATGCCGTGCTCTGCTTCCTCGATTGCAATTGTTTTTGTCAGAGAAGCAAGGCCCGTTTTTGCTGCACTGAACGCTGAACGATGGAGCCAGCCCGATGATGAATCTGCTCCCTGAAAACCATAGGTGATAATACGCCCATACTTTTGTTCACGCATGATAGGAATAACTTTTTTCAGCAGATGAAAAACAGCACTCAAATTGCCTTCTATCATCTCATGCCATTCTTCATCAAGATAATCTGCAAGTTTTTTTCTTTCAAATATGTACGGCCCAGCGTTATTGATTAAACAATCAATACGGCCAAATTTATTATAGCTTTCTTCAACTAAAACGATTAAGTCTTCTTTTTTCGTTACATCACCTTTTATAAAGAGCATGCGATTTTCTAAATGTGCAAATTGTTTCTTTAGCTGCAAAACAGCAGATTCATCACTGCGGTAATTAATAGTGACAGAGTAGCCTTTTTCCAGAAACAGCTCTGTTACTTTTCTTCCTAAACCTTTTGAACCAGCTGTTATGATGGCATGTCTCAACTTAAAATCCTCCTCGGAACACCGGGGTTTTGTCATTTCTATCTTTTCATTGTATTGAAGTGAAAACAATCTTACAATATTCTTGGCTCAGCTTAGTTATTAATAGGACAGGAATTTATTATTTACCTGTATTTTACTACAAACACGGCAAAGCTATCATCAATTGATATGCCTCAAGACTCAGATTCTGCATTTTTGACAATGGCACTATATTCAAGCCTTTTGTTTGTACAGTACATTTCAGACGTCTGTGCATCAGCGGATATGGCGAGATATGCTATTTCACCGAAGCGTAGTTTCTTTGGTCTATATGCCGGCAATCTGTTTGGATTCTTTATTACCGTTTGTCTTGGCTCTTTTAGTGCATTTTATTTTCAGCAGCTGAATCCTTTTATAACAGCAAGTCATTAACGGCTACGCTCCCAATAGTGATGACCATTTTGCAATGCTCTATTTCTTTTGAATGCTGTATTTAATACTGGAAAAATAAGAAAAAAGTCACCATAACGATGACTTCTTCTCTTACTATTATTTATTTGGATAAAATCCAATCCTACTCTTGCTCTTCTTTTATAGACTGCAAATTCTCCTGCAGGAAATTTTGCTCGTATTGCTGTTCAACTACCCCGCTAGAGTAAGCGTCCGTAATTTGCTGAGATGTTTCATTTTCTCCTTCATAATCATAATAAGCTGAATGATTTTTAGGATCCTTTTCTTTTGCCAACGAGATCAGCTCCTCATTATAGTGTTGTACTCTACATTATCATTTGTGAAAAAGAGGATGTTTACGATGGTAAAACCTGTATATTTTTGATCAGCGTTTTTTCTGCCTTTTCAATTGCTTCTTTTACTTTCGTAAAACCAGTACCGCCGTCGCTGATTCTTTTTGCAACAGCTGTATACGGATCGATTGCCTCAAACAAATCTGAAGTGAATAAAGAAGAAGCTGCCTGATATTCTGCTAATGAAAGATCTTTCAAGTAAATATCTTTTTGAATGCAAGTAAACACTAGTTTTCCAACAACTTCATGTGCTTCTCTGAATGGCATGCCTTTTTTGGCAAGATAATCAGCCAGTTCAGTTGCATTTGAAAAATCCTCTGTTGTCGCTTTCTTCATGTTGTCTTCTTTTACTTTCAATGTTTCAATCATCCCGATGAATATTTGCAGGCTGCCTTCTACCGTGCGGACCGTATCGAACATGCCTTCCTTGTCCTCCTGCATATCTTTGTTATAGGCGAGAGGCAAGCCTTTTAATGTAGTCAGCAATGAAAACAAGTTTCCGTAAACACGTCCAGTTTTTCCGCGAATTAATTCTGCCATATCAGGGTTTTTCTTCTGCGGCATCATCGAGCTCCCCGTAGCGTAAGTATCATCAAGCTCTACAAACTGAAATTCCTGACTGCACCACAAAATCAATTCTTCGCAAAACCGTGAAAGGTGCATCATCAGAAGGGAGCTGTTGCTTAAAAATTCAACGATAAAATCACGATCGCTTACTCCATCAAGGCTATTTTCATATATTCCGTCAAATTCAAGCAGTTCTGCGGTTAAGTGACGATCAATTGGAAACGTTGTACCTGCGAGTGCCCCGCAGCCAAGCGGGGAAATGTTCACACGCTTCAACGATTCCTCAAACCGCTGTTTATCGCGTTCAAGCATCCAGAAATAAGCTAACAGGTGATGAGCAAATGAAATCGGCTGTGCCCGCTGAAGATGGGTATATCCCGGCAAGATCGTTTCAACATTATCTTTTGCTTTATTTATAAGCGTCAGCTGAAAAGCCGAAATCAGCTGGCTGATTTCATTAACGTGATTTCTTAAATATAGATGCATATCCGCAGCCACCTGGTCATTTCTGCTTCTGGCTGTATGCAGCTTCCCTCCGACTGGGCCGATTTCATCAATAAGCAGCTTTTCCAGATTTAAATGAATATCTTCATAATCTACAGAAAAGACGAGATCATCGTTTTCTGCTTTTTCTTTTAAAGTTTGCAGGCCTTCCTTAATTTGCTGGGCTTCAATCGGTTCAATTATTCCGCACTGCCCGAGCATGCTCACATGTGCCAGGCTTCCTTGAATATCTTCCAGTACAAGCTCTTTATCAAATGAAATGGATGCTCCAAATTCATCTACCCATTTTTCAGGCGTTTTTTGAAAGCGGCCACCCCACAGTTTTTTCATATGTTCACCTTCTTCTTGCCTTGTACCATGCTGCTGACTTTTGTAGGCAGACCATAAAGTGAAATGAATCCAACTGCTGCCTGATGGTCAAAAGAGTCTTCATTCGTATATGTTGCAAGCTTTTCATCATATAGAGAGTATACTGACTTTCTTCCTTCAACTATCGCATGACCTTTAAAAAGTTTTACACGAACGGTACCTGTCACATGTGTTTGTGTCTCCTTCAGGAATCCTAGAAGAGCTTGCTTCAGCGGTGAAAACCATAAGCCATTATAGATGAGCTCTGTAAGCTTCATTTCAATCACAGGTTTAAAGTGTGCGACTTCTTTTACAAGTGTCAGATCTTCTAATTCCTTATGTGCTTTAAGCAGCGTAATTGCTGCCGGGCATTCATACACCTCACGTGATTTAATTCCGACGAGGCGATTCTCGACATGATCGATTCTGCCCACTCCATGCTTTCCAGCGAGTGTGTTTAAGTGAAGAATTAGCTCTGCAAGCGGATAAGAAACGCCATTTAATGAAACTGGAACACCCTGTTCAAATTCAATTTCAACCATTTCAGGCACATCAGGTGTTTTTTCAATAGAATTTGTCAAATCATATGCTTCTTCAGGAGGAGCTGCCCATGGATCCTCAAGCACTCCGCATTCATTGCTTCTTCCCCATAAGTTTTGATCGATTGAAAATGGGCTTCCAAGATTGATCGGAATCGGGATATTGTTTTCCTGTGCATATTGAATTTCTTCCTCCCGTGACCAGCTCCATTCACGGACAGGCGCCAGTACTTCAAGATCAGGATTTAATGCTTTAATAGATACTTCAAAACGGACCTGATCATTCCCTTTCCCCGTACACCCATGTGCAACTGCAATTGCATCTTCCTGTTCGGCAACCTCCACAAGTTTTTTAGCAATTAAAGGGCGGGACAATGCCGATACTAATGGATATTTCCCTTCATATAATGCATGTGATTGCAGAGCTACCAGAGCATATTCTTCTGCAAATTCCTTTTTTGCGTCAATCACGTATGATTTAGCTGCGCCAACCTGTAATGCTTTATTTTGAACAAATGCGAGGTCTTTTCCTTCACCGACGTCCAGGCAGCATGCAATCACTTCATATCCTTGATCCTGAAGCCATTTAATTGCTACTGAAGTATCTAATCCTCCAGAATAAGCCAACACTACTTTTTTATTTAAACTCATCTTATTATTTCCCCTCTCAGATGTATAAATATTAATTTAAATACATAACTATTCATTTGATAAATACCACTTTAACAACTTCTTCTTTGTTTTTCAATAGTTTTCGCAAAAGTTTTTATTAAAAATTCGTGAGTTTTATACACGTGACATGTAGAATAAAGGAAATCATATGTACGGGGGAATTCGAATGAAACATTTTCGTTTTAGTGAGCGGCTGGGAATCAGCCTTCCTGACATCCAGGGTAAGTGGGAAAAGATCCATACAGATGAACAGGAATTGATTTTAATACAATGGGAGAAAATCCGCGGTTCCATTCCCGATCAAATCGCTAAAATTGAAGAACTGATTAATGCAAAACAAGAAGAATTGAATAACGAAGAAAATTTTTCAAGATCTTGTCAGCTTAATGCCGAAATTTCTGAACATGCATCCATAATCAATGATCTATGGCTTTGGTTTAGGCTTCATCAGGATGTATCAGAGCGAGTTCATCACTAAAAAAGGGTATGTTAGCCAAGATTGTATTGGGACACATATGTGTTAGCAGCGCTTTGTGCTCTTGCTGCTGCATTCAAAAGATTTATACATTTCATAACGATTGAACGCTCTTAATACGGCCGCAAATCAACAATGTTTTAGAATAGACCAAAAAAACATCACCGGAACCGGAGATGTTTTTTAAACTCGTATAAATATTCAACCCATTAAGTCTTTTCTGACTTCCCTAACTGTATGTCCAAGTTCAGGAATGATTAATTTTTCCATTGCCAATCTTACTGCACCTGATGATCCTGGCATTGAAAAGATGACAGTATCATCCCCTACCCCTGCAACTGCCCTGCTGAGGATAGCTGAAGAACCGATATCTTCTTGATAGCTGAGCATTCTGAACAGCTCTCCAAAGCCTGGGATTTCCTTTTCAAGCAAGCTCTGTACAGCTTCAATTGTTACATCTCTTTTGGCGATCCCTGTGCCGCCATTTATGAGAATGACGTCAACTTGATCTGACATACATCCGCTTTTAACAGCGTTTTTGATTAATGCCTCTTCATCTGGAATGATTTCATATTGAGCGATTTCATGACCAGCTTCTTTTATTAGCTTTGAAATGAGCTGGCCGCTTTTATCCGTATCTGCGGTCCTCGTATCGCTAACTGTAATAATTTTACACGATACTCTGGCAGGAGATTGTAATTTATGTTCAATTGAACTCATGGCAGTCATCCTTTTTTTTCAAGCAATAGTCTGTAACGATAGTATTGATGAGCAAATTCTGTAATTTGCCTTGTCATCTGATAATTGATTCCCGCCCCTATCGCGATGCCTATTAAAGGAATACCGCCAATCATCTTCTTCCGCAGCATATAAATGGCCGAAACCTTAACAAGCTGCTTCATAAGATGATCAATGCTTGACTGATTCGCAAGCTTGTCTTCTCCTTCATATAAAAACGGGTTATCCTCATGATTATTTAATTCTTCCGTAAGAGAAATCCATTGTTTATAGCGCAAATGTTTCGGGAGCAGTGCAGCGTTATACACCTTTAAAGAAGTCATCATTTCAAAAGGAGCATTCACTTCAAAACCATAGCTCAATGCAGTCATTTGAACAGCCCGCAAGTTTATCAGCATTTGAGCAGGCAGATCAACTCCCATTAATAATAGTCCGCCTGTTCCTGCCAGTCCGCCCTGAACAAATGAATACAGGCGATGCTTGGACAGCTGTAAATCTGATATGTAATGTAATTGATCGACACTGAGTCTCTTCAAATCATAAATCTGCTGAATATCTTCATCAAACGTCTTGGCCGTCATGAGTAACTGCTGTCTAGCATCATGGTGTAAATGTGAATTTTGAATAAATGAGTGTAAATGAAAGAGAATGCCATCCAGCTTATCAAAGAATTTTCTTTGTACCGGCTCTGGAATCTCATTGAACTTCCGATTCAGCCATTTGTCATATGTGCGCCCAAAATCTGAACGAAGATCTTCACGCAAGTGCTTTTCCCACTCTTGTATTTCTGCGAGCAATTGATTCTCCCGTTTTGACAGCGTCATATTCTTCCCTCCCGTTTTCAAACCTCACCATTATTTATTTATTATATCATAATGGATGATCTGCTTTCAGTATGGTAAACAGATGATGGACTGAAAACTGCCCGATTTCTTCAACCTGAAAAGAATCCAAAAGAAACATATAAAACAATAGCTGCGGCTCCTCCCATAGCCGTGAATTTCAATTTATACCTTGCATATTCCACAAGAGGCATTTCCAGGATCGAAGCAGTAGTAATGGTTGTATCGCCGAGCGGCGAGGTCATCGCTCCAAATGATCCGGCTGCAAAAACGGCTCCCACGGTAAGTGGAATTGAAGCCCCTGAAGAGATAGCTAATGTCATGCCAAGCGGCATAAACAATCCCCACGTCCCCCAGGAAGATCCGATAAAATAACCGACTGCAGAACCGATGACAAAAATGATGGCTGGAACAAGATAAGAAGGTAAAAAAGTACCAAGCGTTGAACTGATAAAATCTGAAAAGCCAAGATCCTCTGCTGCTAAAGATAGCGACCATACTAGAATGAGGAGAATAATCGCCTGCATGAGCTGGTTTCCCCCATCGTAAAAATGGTACAAAATTTCTTTTAGAGGGACATGACGAATGACATAAAAAATAAAAGTGATTACGAGTGTGATAAAAACGGACAGCAGCATGACAAATGTTGCGTCTGCCTTAGAAAAAGCCTGAAAGACTGACTTGCCGCCATTTGCAATGCCATCCTGCCACAAAAGAAATAAGGATAAACCAAGGAGCAGAAAGAGCGGTACAATTAAATTCCAAGGCTGTGCTTTTACCAGAGCTAATTCTTGTTTGATGCCAATGCCGTGATAAGGATGCTGTTCCATCTTTTCATTGTTTTTCTGATGAACTGGCCTCTTCTTTTTAGGAGAAAGCCAAAAGGTATTCACTAGACCAACAAGGAGCATCGCAATAGCAAAGAAGTTAAACGGAATACTGAGCAAAAAAACTTGATAAGGTGAAAAATCGATCTGATGCCTTTGAATACCGGCTTCCACTAGAGAGATCATGAATCCAGTAAAGGCAGTGCCTGCCGGTAAAAGAACAATCGTGGATGCTGTTGAAACATCCATGGTAAAACCGACTTTTTGTTTTGATAGATTGCTTTTCTCCATAAGAGATTTCACAACTGGACCAATCATCATGATGCGAAACATTGGCATCATAAACGTAAACGGCAACGTTAGCCAAATGAGTCCGAGCAGTCCACGCTTGGACTTCACCTTTGTCCCAACCCATTCTGAAAACCCTTTTATTCCCCCAGCTATTTTCATCATCCCCACTAGTCCGCCAAACAAATAAAGGAAACCGATGATTTTAATATTTGTCTCATCTGATAATGTTTTGACAAGATAATTTATTACTTGCTGCAGACCTTCTAATATATTGCCCTTTGCAATAATTGAACCCGTAAGCAGGCCAAGAACAAGTCCAGGTAAGATTTCTTTGAGCCAAATGGAGATCGCTATGACAATTATAAATGGAACAAGTGAGAGCCAGGCTGACTCCAAAAAAATTCCCCCTTCCTTTTAGCAGTCATTCAGGACTTTTCTTAGTGTTTCCAAAACAGGATTTTTTTTGCGGATGAATGAAGCGGGTTTTTACTAGTTCCCGTTTTTCCTTGTATTTCGTGCTCTTTTAAAAGGAGCTAATTTAGAGCTCAAAAAAAAGACAGCCACCAAATGATGACTGTCTCTTCTAATTATTTATTTTGCAATTCGTTCAACATCACGGGCAATCATAACTTCTTCGTTAGTCGGAATGATGATTACTTTTACAGGAGAATGAGGATAGCTTACGAACGCCTCTTCACCGCGAACCTGATTAAGAGCAGGATCCCAGTATACACCCATAAATTCTAAACCGCGTAGTACACGCTCGCGGATATCGATGCTGTTTTCGCCGATTCCGGCTGTAAAGATAATCGCATCAACGCCTGACATACGGGCTGCATATGATCCAATATATTTATGGATTCTGCTTGCGAATACTTCTAATGAAGTTCTTGCACGCTCATTTCCCTCTTCTGCAGCTTTTGTAATGTCGCGAAGGTCTGATGATAAACCTGATATACCAAGCAGACCGCTTTTTTTGTTTAAAATGTCCAGTACTTCAATCGCAGAATGACCAGTTTTCTCCATGATAAATGGAATTAAAGCTGGATCAATATTTCCTGAACGTGTTCCCATTGCTACACCAGCAAGCGGGGTAAAGCCCATAGAGGTATCAATGGATTTTCCGCCTTCGATGGCTGCAATACTTGCACCGTTTCCTAAGTGACAAGAAATAAGACGCAGCTGTTCAATCGGACGGCCTAGTAATTCGGCTGCTCTTTCTGAAACATATTTATGAGATGTTCCATGGAAGCCGTATTTGCGGATTCCATAATTTTCGTAATACTCATATGGAAGGCTGTACAAGAAAGATTGGTCTGGCATTGTTTGGTGAAAGGCTGTATCAAAAACCGCTACCGCTGGAACGTTCGGCAGAACCTCTTTGAATGCTTTGATTCCAACGACGTTTGCCGGATTATGAAGAGGTGCTAATTCTGATAGCTCTTCAATTTCTATAAGTGTTTCATCTGTAATAAGAACAGAATCGTTGAATTTTTCTCCGCCGTGAACTACACGGTGTCCAATACCTTCAATTTCATCTAATGATTGAATGATATTAAGCTCCGTCAATTTTGAAAGAAGAATTTTAACAGCAACAGCATGATCTGGGATATCCGTTATTTCTGTTTGTTTTTCTCCATTCACTGAAATCGTAAATACTGCTTGATCCATACCGATGCGCTCAACTAACCCAGCCGTTAAAACTTCTTCAGCCGGCATTTCGAATAATTGAAACTTCAAAGAAGAGCTCCCTGCATTAATTGCAATTACTTTTGCCATGATGTTTACCGCTCCTTTATATATAAAGCACTTTGCATATTTTAGAATTAAGGCAAAATGTTCACTTCTTTATTCTTTACAAATGAACCTCAATATTATCTGACTTTCTCATTTAAACATTGGATGTCAGACATTTCAAGTACATTTCCCGCTTGCAATCGTTTACAGGTTATATTCAATTTATTCTGATTTTTAAAGTATACATTTTGTCCTTGAACAAAGAAAAAGAACCACATTTGTGATTCTTATTTTTTATTCTCGAGAAACCAGCTATCTAATTGTTTCATGATTGATTGCATTCCACTTTTATCTGAGAATTTCGGGAGATTAGCAAGCATCGCTTGTTTAGGAGCGCTGATTCCCTCGCCCTTTTTTTGAAGGATAAAAATACTTTTGGCATGCTGTTTATCTTTGAAAAGAGATGATGGCAGCTGAAGCAAACCTTGTACAATCACATTTTCTTTTAAATATTCCTTCAGTTTTGGAGCTTCTTTCGATTCAAAAAGATGATTTGGCACAATAAAAAATAAATAACCGCCTGCTTTTGTATACTTAATGCTTTGTTCAATAAAAAGATGATGGGAATAAGAATGGCCGCTGGCCGCTTTTAATTCATATTTATCTGCTCCGACATCGTTCGGGTAATATCCGATTGGCAGATCACAAATCACATAATCAACAGGATCAATGTAAAGCGGTTCTAAGGAATCCTGATTGAAAAACTGAACAGCATGCTCTCCGAGATTCGCATTCAGGTATGCAAGCTTTATCAGTAAATCATCCACTTCAATTCCGAAGCTTTCCGCTTGATTTTGTTTAAGGTGATTCAGAACCGTTGTTAATAAATTTCCTGTGCCAACTGCTGGATCAAGAATCGTTAAATCCGTTTGATTTGCAGCAAATTTATTAACAAGATATCCTGTAAATAATCCAACCGTGTCAGGTGTCATTTGATGGTTGGCATGCGCGCCTTCTTTCAGCCCTTTTAATATGACAAGCTGAAATGCTTTGCGGATTTCTTCTTTTTCGTATGAACTTATCTTTGCCTGCTCATATTTTTTTTCAAGACTTCGTTTTGTGATTTCGCTCATGTCCTCTTGAAGGACGTCACCGTGAAACAAATTTTCTCCTGTTTCAGCTACTGCCTCAATATATGTACAATTTAATTCTTTAGAGATTAATTCAGCTGATTCATTCATTAAACTAAACAGCTTCTCTACTTTCGAAACGGCTTGCATGGTCGTTTCCTCCTTCAATGTTCGTATCACTATTCTACTGATTGATGTCCTACTTTTCAAGCAGAACAAAAGCGCAGAAACCTGCTCTTTGTTAATTTCACATTGCATAAAAAAGAACCTCAGTGCCTCACACTGAGGTTCTTTATAGCCGTGATTAGTTTGCAGCTTTAGCAGCTTCAATCGCAGCATCGTAGTTAGGATGATCTGTTGCTTCGCTTACATATTCCACATATGTCACCTTGTCATTGCTGTCTACAACAAATACAGCACGCGCCAGCAATCTTAATTCCTGGATGTGAACACCATATGCTTCTCCAAAAGATAGATCGCGGTGATCAGACACGGTTTGAACATTTTCAATGCCATTTGCTGCACACCAGCGTTTTTGTGCAAAAGGAAGATCTACACTGACTGTTAATACCTTTAAGTTGTCCAATTTAGATGCTTCTTCATTGAAACGGCGTGTTTGTGCGTCACATACACCAGTATCAATTGAAGGCACAACAGATAAAATACGGACTTGTCCTTTTGAATCAGCAAGAGATACTTCTGACAAATCATTTGCAAGCACCGTGAAATTTGGAGCGGTGTCTCCAACTTTTACCTCGTTGCCAATAAGCGTTACAGGATTTTGTTTAAATGTAATAGATGCCATGAAAGATTCCTCCCTAATAAGTATGTACAGTGTAAATATAGCTTGATTAGAGATGGTTTGCAATGTTTACGCCTGATAATTTACGAAATATTTAAATTAATTAGGTTCTTTTCTAAAGGCTGTTTTCGCATTGATTGCTGGTTTTGGTTATTAATTGTACCCGTGGATTTCCGCTGCAGGCACTTGCTTTCCGCTACAATCCACTAAAAGGTTTTAACCATTTAAAAGCAACAAACTTTACGAAAAGAGCCTTTCTAATAGAGAGCAGGAAACCTTTCTAACAAACGTGTTTGAGTCTTAATAAGAAAATTAACAATCTTTCATTCATTAAAATGAAATTCTCTGCCAAAAATAAGACGCCTGTTGCTGAAGCAACTGGCGCCCATGTTCAAATATCAAAATCTTCTTTATTCTGCTGCTGATTTTTTGATTGGTTTTGATCATTGTTATTTTTTTTGAAAATTCCTTGAATTTTTTCAACTGCCTGAGGTGCGGTATCCAGTATTTTTTCATACAAATGGGTGCTTTCATCTAAGTGAAGCATTTTTACGCCATTTGATCCGACAATTAAGAACGCGATTGGTGTAATAGAGACACCGCCGCCGCTTCCGCCGCCAAATGGGAGTTTATTGCTGCCCGAGGATCCGCCGTTTCCAGCTCCGTTATAATTTTTATCTTCAATACCTTGGCCGTTAAACTCACTTCCTCCTGCTGCAAATCCGAAGCCTACCTTTGAAACAGTTAAAATGACACTGCCATCAGGTGTTTCAACTGGATCTCCAATGATCGTATTGACATCAATCATTTGTTTCAGGTTTTCCATTGCTGTTTTCATAAGTCCTTGAATCGGATGATCACTCATGATAAAAAGCCTCCTCTAAGCTGATTTATTTTTCTTTTCCTTTGAAAGGAAAGAAAATGGCTGATTAATAAAGGTTGGACGTCCGCCTCTCCAATATTTGAGCAAGCGTATTCCTGCCACAATAGCATGCCCGATTCGAAAGTGAAGCATACATGACAGATTCGTTTTTGAACTCTTTTGATAAAAATTCGGTTCAATTGATAAGTTCGGACGGCTCTTCAATTTCATATAACTGCTGATGATGCCAACTACAGAACCTTTTAATGTCCAGCCTGGACCTATGATCATGCCTGTGGTTGCAGCATCACCTGTTCCTAATTGGGAATGCCATTTAAACTTTGAAATTTGAACATGACTTAAAAATTTGCGTACGATTTTATTTAAATGGACGATATGCTCAGTAAGTTCTTTAAAATCTTTAATGCTTGCTAACATATCATTCGGAGAAATTTTTTCATCTATTTCTTTCGGCTCACTTGTACCACCCATTTTTTTTTCTTCTTTTATAAGAATATTAGGTCCATTTGGATCTACTTTTACAAGAGGAATTTTGATAGTGTACTTCAGTATTCCGAAAATCGCTTTAAATTTTACTTTTATCTCATCATCATCACCAACATGTTTTAAATCGAAGATCACCGTTATCTTCATATAAATAAGCAAAAAAATGAACAGAAAAAGTGCACTTGCAGTGATCCATATCCATAACACCATTATTCACAACCTTTCAATCTTTCATTATCACCTTTCGTAAAAAAAATAAACCTGCGGCCATTATTCGGCAGCAGGTTCATTTTTTTTCATATATTCGGTTGTGACTGTTGTTTCCGCAAAAAGATCATGTACTCCTTGCTTTTTAGGAGTAAACGCTGTGACAAGGTATCCGATCCATGTGAATTTAGATATAAATCGCCCAATCAGCTCTCTGAATAGGACTGTGCTCCAAGTCAATTTTTCCTGATGCAAAGAAACGACTCTCAATCCAAAAACCATTTTCCCTAACGTTTGCCCTAAATATTTCGTCATGAAAACGAAGTATAGATAAAATGATAAGGCGGTACATATTTGGATTGGAGAGAAAATAAACCGGTCAGATGTCGGAATATCAAGCCAAGTAAATAAAGGATGAAAAAAAATGCGATTTACGCTTCCAATTACAATTAAATCAATTAAATATGCCCAAAACCGGAGCCAGAAGCCTGCGTAATGAACGTTCATCACTGGATGGCTTTCTTCGAATTTCTGAAGAGGCTGCTCGTGGTTATGTTCTTCTTCAAACGTAGCATCCATTTGCAAAACCTCCTCTTATTCTGAGTACAAATACATCATTCTAGGTGAATTAGATTGAGAGAAAAAGCGGTATAAACCCATCATTTCGAATTCATCATTAAAGACTTTATTTGCTCCTAATGAAAGCAATGAATCAAAACCTGCTGCCGCTTCATACTCGATCACTTGTGCACCTTCGATTTTCAAGTCCTTTTTCATTCCTGTTAACGCATCATCCAGAAACCCAAGCTCATCAATTAAGTTTAATTGTTTAGCCTGACGCCCATCATAGATTCGTCCATCTGCAGCTTTTCGAACTTCTTCTTCAGACAATCCGCGCCCATTGCCAATTACATCTACAAATCCCTGGTACGCATTATCCACCATTGCTTGAAGAATCTCTCTATCTTCTGTTGTCATTTCACGGGCAGGGGACATGATGTCTTTAAATTCTCCGCTTTTTACTGTTTCAAATTTCACACCATATTTTTCAGCCAGCCCGCTGTAGTTAATGCCCTGCATGATGACACCTAAAGATCCTGTTAAAGTATCAGGAGCAGCATATATTTTATCAGCTGGCGCGGAAATGTAATAGCCGCCGGAAGCAGCAGTGGTACCCATTGAGACATAAATTTTCTTTTTGTATTTTTCTTTTGCATCTATTATATGTTTATGTATTTCTGCACTTTCAACGACTCCGCCTCCAGGAGAATTCACGCGAAGCATTATGCCGCGTACATTTTTATCTTTCGCAGCCGCATCAATCATTTTAAGGAATTGCTGATGCTGATATCCTGCTGTCTCGAAAAATGAAGTGACATTTTCTCCTGTATCCTGAATTACACCATTTACTTCAAGGACAACAATCTTTTTAGATTCATTCCCATTTTCCAAAACCGTTTCTGTAAACTCTTCATTTGAAGCAAGAGCATTTGTAAAAGCATTGCTGTTTGCTAAAGCCATATTTGTCAGACTAATGACAATTGAAATCCCAAATAGGACAGCAGCAATGACAAGTGCCCCCCATCGTTTCCCATTCATGTTGATTCCTCCTTGATTTTCACAAAAACGTATTCATCATCGTTCAATACTTTCAATCTTTGAGCTAGAAATGGTAAACTAAACACCATAGAGTATTGTAACACCATTTGCTAAGATTGTGTAACTTTTCCAACATTAAGGAGGATAAGCATGACTGATAATCGCCGCAACGTTTATTTTTATTACAAAAAAGAGGACGAACTCGTACATAAAGTGGAAGGGCTTACTTCTCTTGCCGATCAGCATGGATTTAAAGTAGTTGACGATTCAAAACAAGCAAATATAATTGTAAGCATCGGCGGCGACGGCACATTTCTCCAAGCCGTAAGGAAAACAAACTTCCGGGATGACTGTCTATATGTAGGAATCTCAATTAAAGGAACCGTCAGCCTCTACTGTGATTTTAAAATTGAAGAAACAGATAAAATCATTGAAGCGATGAAAGAAGCGCAAATTGAAGTAAGACGCTATCCAATTCTCGATGTCACGATTGACGGTCACACAACTTTCCAGTGTCTGAATGAGTGCTCTATTCGTTCTGGCATCATTAAAACGTTTGTTATTGATGTCTTTATCGACAATCTTCACTTCGAAACATTCAGAGGCGATGGCATGATTATTTCTACGCCAACAGGAAGTACCGCATACAATAAATCGGTTCAAGGAGCTGTAGTTGATCCCCTTCTTCCTTGTCTGCAAGTAAGCGAACTTGCATCATTGAATAACAATAAGTACAGAACACTGGGATCTCCATTTATCTTAGGTCAGAACCGTAAGCTAACTCTGAAGATAGTCCAAGATGGCAATGATCATCCCGTAATCGGAATGGACAACGATGCACTAAGCATTCGTCATGTTGAAAACATTGAACTATCACTAAGCACTTCGATCATTAAAACAGTCAAATTAAAAGACAACTCTTTCTGGGAAAAAGTGAAAAGAACGTTTTTGTAAGTTGCCGGATTACACAGAGGTTTGGCCGATAACTCTGTTTTTTCAGCAAAAAAAAACGTTTAACTGATTAATCTTGAATTTTAGCTGATAAATCCATGTTTTCAACTGATAAAGTCTTCATTTAGACTGATAAAACCGGATTTCAACTGATAAAACCTCAGTTTAGACTGATAACAGTTTTGTCAGATCTTTCTCTGTATACAAAACACGCAGACATTAGCCTGCGTGTTTTTTTCTTTCATATACTATGGTATTATCTACAACCGTCATGACGACTTCTGTTTCCAGAAGAACATCTTCTTTGAAGATATCACGGTTTAGCACTGTAAAATCAGCTAAAAATCCCTTTGCAATGCAGCCTTGATCTGCTTCATGGTGGACGGCATACGCGCTTCCTTTTGTGTAAAGTTCTACTGCTTCAAATACAGTAAGCTTCTCTTCAGGCATATATACTTTATGATCGTATATGCTTTCCCTCTTCACTGCTGAATAAATTCCAAGCAAAGGATCAATCGGTTCAATTGGAGCATCAGAACCGCCTGCACATTTAAGTCCCTCAGTTATCAGCGTTTTCCATGCATAGCAATTTTTCATTCTTTCTTCGCCTATTCGGTCGATCACCCATGGAAAATCGCTTGAAACAAACCTTGGCTGAATATCTAATATGATCGGAAGCTTTTTTGCCCGTTCAATTAAATCACTTCTTAAAATTTGAGCGTGTATAAGACGATCATGCTGATTTTCTTTCACCGGCGGATATGCTTCGATGGCATCAAGCGCCTTTTCAAACGCCAGGTCACCGATTGTATGAATCGCCGCTTCCATTTTGTAGCTTCTCGCTGTTTGAATCAGCTGATGCAGTCCCTCTTCTGAATGGATGCTGACACCGCTTGTCTCGTTATCATCTTGATATGGAGCACTTAAAAGTGCTGTTCTTCCTCCCAGCGCACCATCTGCAAATAGCTTCATTGCCCCGAATTCAATATATGGACCAAGATCTCGGTCTTCTTGCTGAAATTCATCTGCAACTAAATGATGGACGAGAAGATGGGCTCTGAATTTCTTATTTTCATCGTTAATGACTGTATCAAATGCCCGCAATGTATTTTCAAGGCTGCCATAATAAGCTAAATCCTCAGTATGTCCACCGACTAGACCCATTCTATGACAATCTTCAATCGATTTTGAAAGAGCATCCCTTAAATAAGCTTCGGAGACTTGCGGCTGAGCTTGAAAAATCAGCTCTTGTGCTTGATCCAGCAAATATCCAGTCGGGTCCCCATTTGTGTCTTTTACAATGACGCCGCCTTCAGGATCAGGTGTAGCAGCAGAAATGCCAGCAAGCTCCATCGCTTTTGTATTAACGATAACTGCATGATGGCAAATTCGTTTTAGCATGACAGGGTGTAAGTCTGTCACTTCATCCAGTTCTGTGCGGTGTATGATTTTCTTATCAGTAAATTGATTTTCGTTCCAGCCTTCGCCGATTATCCATGTACCCGGCTCAAGTTCATGAGATCTCGTACGGAGACTCTCCAAAATCTGATCAGATGAATCCACCTCTGAAAAATCCAGCCTAATCAGTTTTTCACCATGGCCAATTACATGCATATGGCTATCAGTAAATCCAGGAATCATGATGTTTCCTTTAAGATTCACTTCTTCCGTACAAGGATATGCGGAACGAAGATGTTCCACATATCCAGTGTCAATGATTTTCCCATTTTCGGCATAGACAGCTTCAACTGTATCACTTTCTTCTATTAAAGTATAAATTTTTCCGCCAAACCAAAGCGTGCCCAAGGTGACATTCCTCCAGCTTTCTTTTTCATCGGCTTTGTTCGAATAGATTGCTGTTTCCGCAGTTAGATGTATTCATGTCTATTAGTAGGATTTCGTGCTCTTTACTAATGAAAACACATGAAACTCCTTATTTTATCGATTGAGTACTAGCAACAATCTTTTAGAAATGAGCCTTTTCAATCTATGTTATCATTCGCTGCTATTAAAAACCAGACAGAGTCATCTGCCCGGTTTCATCACCTTATGCTTCTGCATGTTCACGCTGCCGTAATTCAATTCTTCTGATCTTACCCGAAGTTGTTTTAGGCAGCTCCTCCACAAATTCAATTTTGCGGGGATATTTATATGGAGCTGTCAGCGCTTTTACATGATCCTGCAAAACAGCAATTAGTTCTGGTGATTCTGCGTCTACCTCATCCTGAAGAACAATAAAAGCTTTCACGATGCTTCCGCGAAGCTCATCAGGACTTGCCACAACAGCGCATTCTTTTACATACGGATGCTTGACCAGCGCATCTTCAACCTCAAATGGTCCAATTGTATAGCCTGAGCTGATGATAATATCATCACGTCTTCCTTCAAACCAGAAATAGCCGTCTTCATCTTTTCTGGCTCTATCTCCGGTAATATAGTATCTGCCTCTAAATTGCATGGCCGTTCGCTCAGGATCTTTATAATATTCCTTGAATAATGCAGGGGTATCTACATGAACAGCTATGTCTCCGACTTCTCCTGTCTTGCAAATTCCGCCTTCATCATTGATAATTTCAACTTTATTTCCAGGCGTCGGTTTACCCATTGAGCCTGGTTTTACCTCCATGCCTTTCATAACTCCTACTAAAAGCGTATTCTCTGTTTGTCCGTACCCGTCTCTAACCTCGATGTTAAAGTAATGTCTGAATGTGTCAATGACTTCACGGTTCAATGGCTCACCAGCTGAAACAGCGCTGTGCAGGGCAGGAAGCGAGTAATCCTTTAAATTATCTACTTTAGCCATTAATCGATATTCAGTTGGCGTACAGCATAAGACGTTCACTTGATAATCCTGCAAAAGCTGCAAGTATTTCTTTGGTTCAAAACGGCCATTGTAGACAATGCCTGTTGCACCTGACCCCAGTACGGATAAGAACGGACTCCAAATCCATTTTTGCCAGCCCGGCCCAGCTGTTGCCCAGACAACATCTTTCTCTTCAATGCTGAGCCAATTTGCAGCAGCTGTTTTTAAATGGGCATAAGCCCACCCATGTGTATGAACGACGCCTTTTGGATTGCCGGTTGTGCCTGATGTATATGATAAAAAGGCATGACTGTCTCTTCTAGTCTCAGCGAGAGCAAGCTCTCCAGATTGTTTGTCCGCTTCTTCTTCAAGCGAATGCCAATCCTCTGTCTTTCCTCCAATTGAAAATTTATGAAGAGAATGAAATTCATTTATTTCTTTACATTCACCTGTAAAATCAGCATAAGAGATGATCCCTTTTACATCTCCATGAGTGACTCGGTATTGAAGATCTTTTGTGCGCAGCATTTCGGAGCTTGGAATCACAACAAACCCGGCTTTTAAAGCTCCTAAGTATACGGCATACGCTTCAGGAAACCTCGGAATGATGACAAGAATTTTATCACCTTGCGTGAGACCTTTACTTAATAAAGCGCTTCCAATTCGATTTGCTTTATCAAGCAGCTGCCCATATGTAAGTTCTTCTCTATCTCCATGTTCATTCTCCCACTTCAATGCAATTCTATCTGCATCCTTTGCATGTTTTTCAACTTCTTGTACAAGATTATAGTTTTCTGGCGCAATTAGCTCATCTCTTAACATTGTGACCCCTCCTTGTTATCTTCTTTTAGATTATACATAATATTTAAACATTTTTGAATATTATTGCAAAATATCTTATCAGAAGTGTTAAATGAGGAACTTGATTCCTATTTCCCAGCCAATAAAAGAGCGCGGATTCTATGTCCGCGCTCATAAACTTAACTTTGCTCATTCGATTCTACTGCATTTTTAGGTTCGCTTCTGCGTTTTCTTCCTTGTTTTTTGGACTTTTGCAGCTTTTGGTTCTGCTCTTGTCCGCCCTCAAATTCTCGCCCAAACTCTGAATCATTCCGATTATGATTTTTAGTCATAAAAAACGGCCTCCTCTATTTAAAATGCCGGGAAAGCATATAAAAGCGTAAAGAAAAGAGTGGGGTTTGTTCCCCACCCTTCGTAGCCATATCTATTTAGTTCAATTATTTTGAAAAACCACTCATGTTTGATTGAGCGTAAGATACTAAACGTTTAGTAATCTCTCCGCCTACAGAACCGTTAGCACGAGAAGTTGTTTCTGCGCCTAAGTTCACTCCGAACTCAGAAGCGATTTCATATTTCATTTGGTCGATTGCTTGTTGTGCACCTGGCACTAGCAATTCGTTTCTGCTGCCGCTGTTGTTGTTTGCCATGTGTTTTCACCTCCTTGTGAGGTTAGATTGTGTAAAAACACATGGCTTCATTCAAACTAATTTTGGTAATTGTTCACAATTATATATTTTTAAAATAGACGCTCGTAATCCTGGTTATCACTAGTTGAAATTTTAATTATTTCTGTCTGTTCAACGGCTTTATCAAGAAGCAGATCAAAATCCAAAAAGCTTTCAAATCTTTCTGCCTTTTCAAGCTTCGGTTTTGTTGCAGGCGAGGCAGGTGTAAAAATAGTACAGCAATCTTCATAAGGAAGAATGGAAATATCATGCGTTCCTATTTCTTTAGAGATTGAAATAATATCTGTTTTATCAAATGTAATTAACGGACGGATGATTGGAGTGCTTGTGACATCATTTATTGCAAACATGCTTTCTAATGTTTGGCTTGCCACTTGGCCTAGGCTTTCTCCAGTAATAATGGCAAGTCCTCCCTGCCTTTCTCGAATCCTGTCGGATATTTTAAGCATCATTCGCCGAGTCGATGTCATAATATAGCTTTCAGGAACTTGTTTTTGAATGGTTTCCTGTATTTCAGTAAATGGAACAATATGAAGGTTGACCTGACCGCCTAATGCAGTAAGTTTGCGAGCGAGATCAATGACCTTCTGCTTTGCTCGTTCACTCGTATAGGGGGGGCTAAAGAAATGTATCGCATCAACCTCGATTCCGCGTTTCATAGCATAATACCCGGCAACGGGACTGTCAATTCCTCCTGAAAGCATCAACACGGCTTTTCCGCTTACTCCGGCTGGCAGGCCGCCTGCCCCTTGATAATCCTTACATGTCAAGTAAGTTCCTTCAGAACGAACTTCCACTCTTAAATCAATGTCAGGGTCATGCACATCAACTGTTAAACCATCCGTGTTTTGCAAAATGTGGCTGCCGATTGCATAGTTAATTTCATTTGTCAGAAGCGGAAACGTTTTGTCGGCTCTTCTTGCAGATACTTTAAAAGTATTACCCGGCTTATATTTTTCAGTCATCAGCTGAAGTGAACTATTTTTTATTTCCTCTAATTCACTTTTGCATTTTAACGCCAGACTGAATGAGTGAATCCCAAAAACGTTCGAAAGTTTTTCTAGAATTTTTTCATGATTTTCCCCATTTAGCTTTATGTAGAGCCGATCACGGTTGCTGCTGAAACCAAGCACGGGAAATGCAGTCAAAACTAGTTTTAGATTATGTTTTAATTGATCAATAAAACGTTTGCGATTTTTTCCTTTTGTTGAAATCTCTCCATATCGAATTAATATGTGATCATAATTCATATAACTACCTCGTTACTTTCATTAATTTTCCCAATGATTTCTTTAAAACATCTATAAAGACCTTTAGTTCATGTTCCGTATTTTCATACGAAAGACTGATCCGAAGTGAACTTGATGCAATCGCATCTCCTTTGCCCATTGCAAGAAGAACGTTGCTGATGCGCTTCCTTTTAGAAGAACATGCTGATGTAGTGGACACGAAAACACCGCTTTGCTCCAGCATGTGAACGAGCACTTCTGCTTGAAATCCTGGAGCAGAAAAATTGAGGATATGCGGCGCTGATGATTGTTCAGGTGTATTTACGACAATTTCATTCATCTTGGTTAGTTCATGGATTGTCTTATTTTTCATCTTTCGCAAATCATCTTTGCAGATATCATATTTTTCAATTGACATTCTTAATGCTTTTGCCATGGAAACAGCAAGAGCAATACTTTCTGTACCTGAACGGGCTTGCATTTCCTGCAGTCCTCCTGTTAAAAGAGGCTTTACTCGAGTGCCTTTTCGAACAAACAAAGCGCCGCACCCATTAAGTGCATGAAATTTATGCCCAGAGATGCTGCATAAATCAATATTTTCAAGTGAAAGAGGAACTTTTGTTACTCCTTGAACATCATCCACGTGAAAGTAAATCCCCGGAAACATTCTCAGCAAATTTCCTATTTCTTCAATTGGCTGAATCGATCCTGTTTCATTATTGACATGCATAATGGAAACTAAAATCGTATCTTTTCTTATATGTTTTTCAACGTCTTTGATTGAAACAATTCCCTCTTCATTTACAGGTAAATAGGTGATCTCAAAATCAAACAGCTCTTGCAGCTGCCTGCAGCTTTCAATGACAGAAGGATGTTCAATTTGTGTTGTAATAATATGTTTCCCTTTGTTTTTTAAAGCAAGTGCTGTTCCTTTAATTGCTAAATTATTCCCTTCAGTACCTCCAGATGTAAAAATAATTTCTTCTGCTTCTGCACCTAGAAGTTCCGCAATCTGCTTTCTTGCCTGTGTTAATAGATTTTCTGCTTCTGCACCAAGTCCGTGCAGAGAAGAAGGATTTGCAAAATAACGGGTTGCAACATGTGTAAAAGAATGCAATACTTCTTCGTATGTTCTTGTGGTTGCACTATTATCTAAATATATCAAGGTATTCTGTCCTCCAATAAAAAAGTAGGGAGTTTCAGTCTAGATTTTATGTATAGTGGTTATTTAGTATGAAACAAACAATCATAATAACATAAAACCAATAAATATGAAATGAATTATCTTACTATTTGACATATTAAATTTTTTGAATATAATAAAAATTGATTCAATCTTATTTTTCGACAAATTTTTCAGGAAATGTGATAGTATGAAAACGGATACATCACTTAACACTTAGTCTTCAGGGGGATTTACATGACAAAGTCATTACCATTAAAAGAAACATTTACTATAGGACTTATGCTCTTTGCCTTATTTTTTGGAGCAGGAAATTTAATCTTTCCTCCTGCTTTAGGCCAGCTAGCCGGTGTAAACATGTGGGAAGCGATTCTCGGATTTCTGATCACAGGTGTTGGACTTCCTCTCCTTGGAGTTGTCGCAATTGGCATTTCAGGCAGTGATGTTCAATCTTTAGCAAGCAGGGTTCATCCTGTTTTCGGTTTAGTATTTACTTTTGTATTATACCTAGCCATCGGTCCGGTTTTTGCAATTCCAAGAACGGGAACGGTCACATATGAAATTGGTATACTGCCATTCCTGCCAGAAGCAGCTGGTCAAAGCAGCTTGCCATTGTTTCTATTTACCATTATCTTTTTCGGAATAACTCTATGGCTTTCGCTAAACCCGACAAAGCTTGTGGATACTGTTGGAAAGCTGCTCACACCAATCTTGCTGATTGTGCTGGCTCTTATTTCGGTCAAGATGTTCATTACACCTTTGGGAGAAATGCAGGCTCCTAAGGGAGAGTACGCAGATGGGTCCTTTTTCAAAGGATTTTTAGAAGGCTATTTGACAATGGATACTCTTGCAGCTTTAGTTTTCAGTATCGTTGTCATCAATGCAGTAAAAGAGAGAGGAGTAACAGAACGCTCAGAAATTGCTAAAATATGCATCAAATGCGGATTAATAGCTGCTGCAGGACTTGCGGCTGTTTATATCTCACTTGCGTATTTAGGAGCTACAAGCGTGTCTCAAATTGGATATCTGGATAATGGCGGATCCGTTTTATCTGAATCAGTCACTATTTTATTTGGCTCCTTAGGCAATGTAGTCTTAAGTACTGCCATTACGTTTGCTTGCTTGACAACCAGCATTGGACTGGTTTCAGCGTGCGGGAATTATTTTTCAAAGGTTTTCCCTGGCATTTCATATAAGATGATCATTACAGTTATTTGTTTATTCAGTTTAGTTGTTGCAAATGTCGGATTAACAAATTTGATTGCCTTTTCAGTTCCAGTTCTTGTTGGTATTTACCCGCTTGCTATTGTTCTGATTGCCCTATCCTTTCTCCATCATTATTTTAAAGGGGCACCTGAAGTTTATATCGGCAGCTTATTACTGACAACAATCATAAGTATTGCAGATGGTTTAAAAGCCGGCGGACTATTACCAGGTTCTATTGATGAATCTCTTATTGCAGTCATCCCTTTATACGAATATGGCATCGGATTTGTTGTCCCGGCAATGATAGGGGGACTCATCGGATTGGCCTTCTCATCAGGCCGTACTCGGCATCGAACGGAATATAGTAAATAAGACAAGAAGGAAAAAAGAGAGGCTTGTTCTTCCCCTTCTCACTATTACCCAAAAAAGATCCCATACCAGACTGGTATGGGATCTTTTTTGATTATGATTTTGTCTCTTCATCCAGAATAGCCTGGAGTCTTGTCAGTGAACCTGGTTCAACCTGTTCAAGGGCAGCTGCAGCTATTTCCAGTGACTCACTGTATTCATACTTCCGGAAGTGATATTCTGCCTCTTTTAATTGTTCGGCAACATTTCGGTTTCTTCTTCTGAATTTATTTCCGTACTGTATCACTTTTTCAGCCAGGTAAACTTGCTCAATCATTTCTTCTGACTGCTTAGAAAAGATAGCGATGTTCTGAACTGCATCTTCTAATAACATGTTAACTGCAAGCATATCAAGGGGGATTTCTTCAATTTTAATGGAAACCTTTGCAATCGATTCTTTCGCTTCATGCAATAGCTGAGCCAGACTTTCAGGCAATCCGGGAACATTGCTTTTTTGAATGTTCCTGCTTGAATCGAGCAGTTGTTTTTTTGCCTCAGCCAATGCTTGACGTGCTCCCCGTTCTTCTTTTCGAAGTGCCTGAAGCATTTCCTTGAATTCCTGATGCTCAATTTTAACGTTGTCTATCTGCTTTTCAAGCTCTTCAAGCTCTTCTTTCATGATTGAATAAGCAAGCTGATCCGTTTGAAGATTTGTTGAAATGAGTGAGAATTGTTTGTGAAGCGAATTCATTTGTTTTTCAAGCTTTCTCTGTCTATCCAGATCTATATCTGAAATATGATAGCTCTGCTTAACCAGCTCAGCTTCTTCCTGTGTTTCTTTTCGCTGCATGAGGAGATCTGCCAGCTGCTGATCAATTTTATTCGTTGCAGATTGCACATAATGATGGGCAAGTACTTCTTTTTCAAGAAGATCATAGAAGGTATCAATCGATTCTTGAATTTCTTCTATGTTTTCTTTTACTTCAGCCGTTTCTGTTTCGGAAAGCAGCTCTACATAAGCTTGAAGCTGTTTAGTCATCTTCTCAAGTTCGGCACCCAGCTGTATATGTTTCAAATGGAACCCATTATCCAACATTTCCTGATAGCCTTCAGCAAGCTCTGCCAGCTGGTTTGGAATAACTGTTTGGCACTCGGACAAAAGCTTTGGAATGTCGTCTATTTTGGCAAGCAAATTAAGAATCTCTTTGCTTTGCAGAATGAGAATCTCTCTTGCAGCCAAATAATTCCCCGCTTCTGTTTCCGTATCAAATTGCTTTAAAGCTTCGTAGATCTCACCAAGCTTTGCATCCAGTTTAGCGTGTGCTTTGCCAAATGTATGGCTATGAGCGAGAAGTGTTTTCTTTGCTTTCTTAACGTTCGATTTGACATCTTCAATTTCAATTGTGTTTTTCTCTTCACTGGTAATAAGTTCATTAATCTCAGAAATAATGATTTCAATTGATTCATCTACATGCTTTAAGGTTTTCTCAATGTGCTCCAAAACCTTCTTGGATTTATTGAAGCGGTATTTATCTGCGTAGTCTTCAGCATCAAAGAGAAGCTCCTCCACTTCTGGAAGCTGGGCAGTAATAATTTCATCCCATTCCTTCCGCCACCGCTCAAATAATTCTTCAGCCTGCCCAGTCATTTTCAAGTCTTTGACTTTTGAGAGCTCATCTACAATCGACCGGTTCATTATTTCAATTTTCAAAGCTTCCAAACGATCTACTTCTTTGTATATGTTTCTTCTGATCATGTAGCCGGCACCAAATAAAACCAGCAAAATGACAATAAGTCCAATAACGACTTCCATAATGAGCCCCCTCGTTGTGTTCCAGCAAATCGTCATAACAAGGTATAAGATTTTTATATGAATGTAAGTAACGATTGTCGAATTTCTTATGTAAAGTAATTTTTTTATGATTGATGTTATTTCATAGTTTTTATGATACCATGTAAACGACAATTTTTGACCCATAATTTAAATTTTTTTACATAATTTATCGCCATATTTCGCAGTTTTCGAGAGGTGTGACACAGTTGAGAAAAAAAGATGGACACGTTCATACGCCTTTTTGTCCTCACGGTACTTTAGACAGTCTGGAAATGTATATTGATCAGGCGCTAAATGAAGGGTTTGATGAGCTGACTTTTACAGAACATGCTCCATTGCCTGAAGGTTTTTCTGACCCTGTTCCCGATGGGGACAGTGCTATAGCTTTGAGCGTATTAGAAGACTATATCTCACATGTAACAAAGCTTAAAAAGAATTATTCGGACAGCATCAAAATTAACCTTGGCTTTGAAGTGGATTATATCGAGGGATTTGAAGAAGAAACAACTTCTTTTTTAAATGATTACGGTTCTTATATCGATGATTCGATATTATCTGTTCATTTTTTAAAATTTAATAAACAGTACTACTGCCTGGATTTTCATGAAGATACTTATCTGGAAATGATTCAAACAGCAGGGACATTAAAGCAGGTACATGAACAATACTATATAACTCTTCTTGCAGCCGTGAAATCCAATCTCGGTCCTTTCAAACCGAAAAGGCTGGGCCATCTTACCTTGATTAACAAATTCCAAAAACAGTTTCCGGTTCAATTTGACTTGAAGAACCTGCAGAATGAATTGCTCAATGCCATTAAAAAAGAAGGTATGGAGCTTGATTTTAACGTCGCAGGATTGAGGAAGAATTTGTGCGGAGCAATTTATCTTGATCAGTGGATGATTGAAGAGGCAAAAAAACAAAACATCCCTCTCGTGTACGGGTCTGACGCCCATAGTGCAAAGGATGTTGGTGCGAATTATTCTCTTTTTAGGAAGACGCTCTTATAAAACAATATTGGTTTATGCAGAACAGCAATCTATGCAAAAACAGCCTTTATTAAACAATCACTTCTTTTTGAACAGAATTGCACAGCAAATGATCGATCCAAATTTCGATTTCGTGAAAATATTGTTTTACAAAATACGTTTCGTGGGTTTGTAAATACAGCACTTCACTCATATATTGCGGCTGAAGATAAGGCATATTCAGCAGACTCTTTAATTGGACCAGAATATGCGCCATTGGCGCTTTACGAAAGACTCCTGTTTTAATGCCTTGCTCGAGAATGGCTTTAAAAAAGTATTTTTCCTTTGTCAGATAGGTTGTCATCACTTCTCTAATTAAGGTTGAATCTAATGTCACTTCTCTAAGGACAAATCTCGCAAGTTGACGATTTTGATGCTGATAGTTTAAAATATCCTGAATTAAGAGCAGCAGGCAGTTTTTCGGAGTTTCATGAGCCAGGCGAATGTAGCCTGTCTCAATGACAGAAAGGTATCCTTCATAATACTGGGAGACTAAATATTCCAGCAAACCGCCCTTTCCTTTAAAATAGTAGGAGATGTGAGCAACATTAACATTCGCTTTTTTGGCAATTTCTCTGACAGAAGTCCCATTAAAGCCCTGTGTGTTAAATAGTCCTATGGCGGCGTCAATAATCTTTTCCTTTGTTTGATTGGAGGCGTTCGGCTGCATTGGCATAATTCTCACCCCTTTCATCATTACTATAAGTAGTTCAAGGTGCGGAAGGTTTATCCTCTATTGTTTTCTCGACAAAGTTTGTCTGAGTGCTCATAAATTGAAGAAAAAAAAGGAAAGGTGGGGAAGCCTCGTGTTTCATGTCGAAAAGTACAGCGGCAAACAAGAAGATAACTATAAAATGCTGATCAAACAATTACGGGCTCTGCTGGAAGGCGAAAACGACCAGATCGCCAATTTATCAAATGCTTCTGCTTTATTAAATCAGTTTTTACAGGAAACCAATTGGGTAGGTTTTTATTTATATAAAGAAGATCAGCTGATTTTAGGACCGTTTCAAGGTCTGCCAGCATGTGTCAGAATCCCTATGGGAAAAGGCGTTTGCGGAACAGCTGCATTAAATCAGCGTACAGAGCGTATTGCTGATGTTCATTCATTCCCTGGCCATATTGCGTGTGATGCGGCTTCTCAATCAGAAATTGTCATTCCGATCATCAAAGAAGGACGTTTGATTGGTGTTCTTGACATTGATAGTCCTATTCAAAATCGATTCAATGAAATGGATCAAGAATATTTAGAGAAATTTGTGCAAGCACTGGTTGACTATATTTAAGAACTGTAGAACTTTTATAGTTTACAAAAAAAACGGAACCGCTGCCTGCGGTTCCGTTTTTTAGAGTCTGTCTAAAGCCTGCTCAAGATCATCCCATATATCGAGATGACTTTCAAGGCCTACTGACAAACGCACCATATTATCTTCAATTCCCATCAGCTTTCTTTCATGTTCAGGAATCACGGAATGAGTCATCGTTGAAGGATGCTGAATCAAAGACTCTGCATCTCCCAAACTGACAGCAATTTTGATGAGCTTCAGTGAGTTTAAAAAGGATTGAGTCTTCGCTTTTCCACAATTTTTAAGAGTGAATGTAATCAGTCCGCCGCCTTTTTTCATTTGTTTTTTTGCAGCTGCAACCTGCTCTTCATTTCCCAAAAATGGATATGTTACATGTTCTACAGATGGATGGGCAATCAGCCTATCTGCAATGATTTCAGCATTTTCACAGTGCCGGTCCATACGAATCGGCAGTGTTTTTAAACCTCTTAGCAGCAGCCATGCATCAAAAGGTGACATAATGGCTCCAATATCTTTTCTTTCTGTCATCGCAAGATTGTGAATATATTCTTTCTTCCCGGCAACAAAACCGCCTATTACATCTCCATGACCACTTATATATTTCGTCGCACTGTGCAGAACAATGTCACATCCCAGAGTGAGCGGCTGCTGAAGATACGGTGAACAAAACGTATTATCAACAATAACTTTTAGTCCATGTCTCTTTGCTGCAGCATTTACTATTTCCAAATCGATTAATTGCATCGTCGGATTAATCGGAGTTTCTATATAGATACAGACCGTATCCTGAGTGATCGCTTTTTCTATTTCATCCTCATCCCTTAACTCTGAAAATGAGTGTGTGACCTGGAATTTATCTTCCATCATTTTCAAAAATCCGAATGTACATCCATAAATCCCTTTGGAGCATAAAATATGAGCACCCGTCTTGGCCATTGACATCAGAACAGCAGATACAGCTCCCATTCCAGAACCGAAAGCAAGAGCAGACTCTGCATTTTCAAGGGCAGCTATTTTCTGTTCAGCTAAATGAACCGTTGGATTTCCTAAGCGTGAATAAATATATCCCTCTTCTTCTGCTGCAAAACGTTTTTCACCGGTTTCTGCCTGGTCAAATATAAACGTTGCGGTTTGATAAAGAGGCGGTGTTAAACTGTTATATGGGTCTTTCATTGCTTTTGGTCCGTGAATGACTTTTGTTTCAAAACTGAATTCCTTCCCCAGTATCCTCTCCCCCTTTCCATTCATCAATATCATATGACAGTTCCAATATTTTTGAAAGCGCTTTCTTAATACTCGACTAAAAAGATGCCTCATAAAAAATGGCATCCTACAGTATAATTTCAATATCCTCTTGATAAATAACGCGATTTTTTCCGCTTTCTTTAGCACTGTATAAAGCTTTATCAGCACGCCTTACTATTTTTTTCATTGTATCTTTGCGATCTGCCCTCCAATGAGCAACACCGCATGATATAGTGACCGTAGGTTCTGTATGTTTCCTCACCATCTCAACGAGGCGGCCAGCAACAGAGATTCCTGTCGGGAGATCTACCTGCGGCAAATAGATGGCCAGTTCTTCCCCGCCCCATCTTGCTCCAACATCATTTCCACGAATATTATTCTTCAGCACGGTAGCAACCTGTATAAGAACATCATCTCCTACTTGATGTCCATATGTATCATTAACCAGCTTAAAGTCATCTATATCAATGAGTATAAATGTCCCCTGCTGGTCTCTTTCCAGTGAGTGCTGAACGGTTTCATCCAAATAGTTTCTGGAGAATAGTTTCGTTAAGTGATCGGTCTTAACTAGAAACTCTAATTCTTCTCTCAGCATCGAATTCATCAGTGCAAGTGTTGAGTGATGAATAAGTGACTGAAGCAGCTTGAACGTTTCAAACGTAAAATAATACGAATCTTTATGGAGAACAATTGCAAATCCTTTCAGCTGATCACTCTGTATCATCGGAACAGCAATCAGTGAAGAATAATCCCCATGATCCATTTGCACTTCCCCTATAAAAAGACCTTCTAAATCCTGCTGTATTCTATTCTTTACGAGCTCAAGATACATCTGCGATCCGTGAGTGTGAAAAAAAGTCGTGCTGCCAGGCAAAATGCGTGCTTGTCCGTTTTGATCGATATAATAAAAACCAACCTCTTCTGCTGAAAATGAGCTCATAATCCGATCTGACATATACGTCATCGTTTCATTCAGACGTAAATTTTTATTCAGCTGATGAGAAGTTTCATTAATAAGCTGCAGATCTGATACGAGTTTTTTTGACTGTTCGTAAAGTTTTGCATTTTCAAGGGCATTTCCGGCTGCTTTCGCAAGGGATGTAATAAAATGAAGGTCATCCTTGTTTAATTCCTGTTTATTTTGCTGAGTGATTTCAACAACGCCATAAACGCCTTGATTGCCTTTAAGCGGAGCATACAGCACAAGCTGATTAGCCTGTTTACAGTGCTCCCATTGAACATTGCCAGTCAAATAAGCTTCCAGTGCTTTTTCATTGCCGTTATTCTCTTCATAATCCAAGCCTTTGATCGGCAAGTTTTGTTTATTTTCATTATCATGTGACAAAAACAAATAAAACAGATATTCAGGAAACATAGTTTGCAGAGATGTAATAAGCTGATTCAGAACATCGTCTTTGTTCATTGTTGTATGAAACTTTTCTGTTGATTGATAAAGCAATTTATACTTCGCTTCATTTTGAGTCTTGGCTGTCAGCGTGTTAAAATGGAATAAGAATTTCTCGCATTCTTCCTTCAGCTTTTCGTAAAACTCATTGCCATAGAGAGTCTGCTTTGCTTTTATCATTAATAGAGATTTGTCCGTGAGCATCAGCTCAATCTCATGATCATTCATCAAAACTCTTTCTTTATCATCCGCTAAGCGTATGGAGTGATAGGAGCCCGCAGTTGTGGCTTGAAGGACAAAGGATTTGTTCTCGCTTTTAAACAGTGAAACATACTCGGTTTGCATGGCCTTATGCAGAGAACTCACAAGGTATTCTTCATAGGATTTGCTTTCCCGCATATACTCACTGCTAAGGTAATCGAAAAAAAGCCCCTTTATAGACATAAGTGTAAACTCTGTAAGATGCGTCACCAAAAATCCCCCACATTTTCGTATCCTGCTGATTTCTATTAGTATAACATAAAATATTTTCCAATTTATCTATTTAATGTGTTTTTTATATTATTTTCATATATTCTTCATGAAAGTTTTCTTGACTTTGTTTTATTAAAATCATATAATGATCGTTGTGTAAAATAAATATTCGCAGCCTATTGATACCATTGGTGTGATTTCATTTTGTTCCTCATTTGTGAGGTGTATCGTGTAACTCTCTGCTGCTGGAGCGAGGATATATGAAAACAAAATGTGCATGTCATTCAGGATCAGTCTGTTTTTATTTTATGCCAAATAAAAACATGTAGGGAGGAGACATATATGTCTCGTTATACAGGTCCAAGTTGGAAACTTTCCCGCCGTTTGGGAATTTCATTAAGCGGAACAGGTAAAGAATTAGAAAAGCGTCCATTCGCGCCAGGTCAACACGGCCCGACTCAACGCAAAAAATTATCTGAGTACGGTTTACAATTGCAAGAAAAACAAAAGCTTCGTCACATGTTCGGTGTGAACGAGCGTCAATTCCGCAACACGTTTGACAAAGCTGCTAAAATGACTGGTAAACACGGTGAAAACTTCATGATTCTTCTTGAATCTCGTTTAGACAACGTTGTATACCGTCTTGGCTTAGCTCGCACTCGCCGTCAAGCACGTCAAGTTGTTAACCACGGTCACATCATGGTTGATGGTAGTCGCGTAGATATCCCATCATTCCAAGTAAAACCTGGTCAAACAATCACTTTGCGTGAAAAATCACGTAACCTTGACATCGTTAAAGAATCAATCGAAGTAAGCAACTTCGTACCTGAATTCTTAACATTCGATGCTGACAAATTAGAAGGTACTTTCACTCGCTTGCCTGAGCGTTCTGAATTGCCTGCTGAAATTAACGAAGCTCTTATCGTTGAGTTCTACTCTCGTTAATAAAATGAACCCGCGCCTGGTTTTCCAGGGCGGGTTTTTTTAATGACGTATTTTCAGATATGTCGGCTCATCGCATATTACAAACATTTTTGCATCCTCAGGAATTCTTTCATTATGTCTTCGTGCTATATCTAAATGGCTCCCATCTGATATTAGAATTGCACCCGCATCAAAAAGTTCCATAGAAGCATCTTTGTATGTCAGCCAATGAGGCTTTTTAATAATTTCATATAAATTTTCGCCGTCAGCCTTGCTTAAAAGCTGCTTAAATAGGCTGCTTGATCCAGGGTGAATCGCAGCCTGTGCCATTAACCTTGAAACAGACTCGTTCGAAAGGACAAATTCATCAACTTTTGCATGTTCAAATAACGAAATATGCTTTTCCTTCTTGATTTCCGCTATTGTATATATGCTTTTCTCATACGATTTGGAAATATGCTCAACTCTTGAGGCAATAAGAAGTGTTTTTCCATCTGCATATTCCGAGAGGTTCAGACTTTCATCAGTAAAGATCGAAACCGATTTAGACTCAAGGATATTCGCTTTCATCAGTACCTCTTCTTCTGACGGATCCCCGCTGATAAAGTGAACTCTATCATCGTCAATCGGACAGCTGTCTGCATTATCAATAATAACAATGCCGCATGTCTTTTCCGCGGCAGTAAATTCTACAACTGCATTTTCATTTTTCTTTTGACGAACCAATTAGAATATAATGTCCCCGACCTGAATAATTCAATTTCCCTTCCTCCTTGAGTTTGCGGAACAATGTAAAACTTTCAAAAATTTTACCGATAATAACCCCCATTCCTCCGATTCCAACTGTATACAGCAGAAGCATCGTAAAAATCCTTCCCGTATCCGTTTTCGGATAAAAATCACCGTATCCGACTGTCACAACAGTTGTCATCGTCCACCATACAGCATCCAGAAACTCTGGAAATGTGTCTGGTTCAAGATAATACATAAAGAGGCTGCTCAAAAAAATGATGCATGTTGTTAACGCGACAATTTGCCATAGCTTAATTTTTACTAACCTTGAAAAAACTCGTTGTAAAATCAACATTAAACTTCCTCCATATATCTGCCAATGCAAGCAATCTTCGTTTCTTTCTGTATATGCAAGTTACAGCTTTCTTCCACATCCTTAAAGTGACAAACAATTTTCATAAGAAAAACATTCAAAAATCTATGTAAATATCATTGCAAAAATGAAAGGAAGCCTCTATGAGACTTCCCAATTCGTTTTAGTACTGAATCAAGCTGTACTTTTTCTTTCCGCGGCGGATGACGGTAAATTTATCATCAATGCGGTCTTCAGCTGAGATTACCTTATCTGTATCCTGTACACGTTCGCCATTCACATAAACAGCACCATTTGAAACATCTTCTCTCGCCTGGCGTTTTGAAGGAGAAATTTTAGCATTTACAAGCAAATCAATCAGGCTGATTTCAGGTTCTTCCACTTTAAAAGTAGGGACATCCTTAAATCCCTGTTCAATTTCTGATCCTGTTAATTCTTTAATATTCCCGCTGAATAATGCCTGTGAAATTTTTATGGCCTGCTGCAGGGACTCTTCACCATGGACAAGCTTCGTCATATCCTCTGCCAAAGCCTTTTGAGCCGCACGTTTTTCTGGAGCATTTAAAAGCTCTTGCTCAAGGGATTCAATCTCATCATGAGACAAGAACGTGAAAAACTTAATGTATTTCATGACATCGCGGTCATCTGTATTGATCCAGAACTGGTAAAACTCATAAGGAGTTGTTTTGTCTTTATCTAACCAGATTGCGCCGCCTTCTGTTTTCCCGAATTTTGTGCCGTCTGATTTTGTAACCAATGGAACCGTCAATCCGAATGCTTTTGAATTCTCTTCAGATTTGCGGATGAGTTCAAGACCTGCTGTAATGTTGCCCCACTGATCGCTTCCCCCGATTTGAAGTCTGCAGTCTTGTGCTCTGTATAAATTTAAAAAGTCATATGACTGCAGAATCATGTAGCTGAACTCTGTGTAGGAGATTCCGGATTCAATTCTTGACGACACCGTATCTTTTGCAAGCATGTAGTTGATGCCGAAGTTTTTCCCAACATCCCTTAAGAAAGTAATTAAATCCATTGAGCCGATCCAGTCAAAGTTGTTGGCTAATGTTGCCGGATTTTCACTAGAAGGATCAAAATCAAGGAAACGGGAAAGCTGGTTTTTAATTTTGTTTGACCACTCCTGGACAATATCGGAAGTGTTTAATGTTCGCTCTGCTTTTTTGCCGCTTGGGTCTCCAATTAGACCTGTAGCTCCGCCGACCAGAGCAATCGGACGATGTCCAGCAAGCTGAAAACGGCGCAGCGTTAAAATCGGAAGCAAATGTCCAATATGCAAGCTGTCTGCAGTAGGATCAAAACCAGAATATAACTTTACTGATTCTTCTTCCAATATCTTTTTCAGACCTTCTTCGTCTGTCATTTGATTAATTAATCCTCTAAACTGCAAATCATTCAGTAATTCACTCACTCTGATCAGCTCCTTCGTAATATTAAGGTTTCGGGTACCTTTTCTTATAAATTGTCTTAAGTTTAATAATGGATGCAGATTTTCTGTGTTAAAAACAATAAAAATCAAGAAAAGAACCTTCTTAAAAAATACAAAAACGCCCCTTCAATAAATGAAGGGGCGTGATTACGCGGTACCACCCTACTTAGGATGAAGACAAACTTTATCCTATCTCGGCATTCATAACGGCATTCTAACCGTCTTTCGCTATTCGGCACGCAGTCTGCCTTTCACAAAAGAAGCTCCTGGAGGTAATTCATGATTCCATCTATGTGCTGATTTTCATCGGCCATCAGCTTTCTAAAACAGGGAGATGTTCACTACTCGTTCCATTCAAAGCAATATCGTTTTCTACTAAACCTGTTTTATCATATAGCGCTAACTTTGTCAAACGATTCGTCCCCATTTGACAAGATCATACAAAAGTACTGTTTTTATGTGATATAATTGAAAGGATTGTATAGGGGGATGATACACTTATGGATAAATTCAAAATTTGGTACAGCAAATTTATGCCTTATAGACACAAAACTTTAAAAGGCTTTCATATTACATACGGCGTCATTTGGAATCTTATGCTGATCTTTTTTGTAATCGGTTTAATTGCTGCCTCCTTCGGCGGCGGACTTGGAGCAGGATACTTTGCCTCACTTGTAAAAGATGAACCAATCCGCACTTATAGCTCTATGCAAAAAGACATTTATAATTACGAAGAAACCTCGCAGATTTATTTCTCTGATTCTGTCTATTTAGGAAAACTTCGTGCAGATATAGAAAGACAGGAAGTTAAGAGCGCTGACATTTCAAACCATTTAAAAAATGCGGTGATTGCGACTGAAGACGAATTCTTCTATGAGCATGATGGGGTAGTTCCAAAAGCGATTATGCGTGCCCTTTTTCAAGAATTCACAAACTCTTCCAGCCGTTCTGGCGGAAGCACCCTTACTCAGCAGCTGATAAAGAATCAAATCCTGACGGATGAAGTGTCCTTTGACCGAAAAGCAAAGGAAATTTTGCTTGCTCTCAGACTTGAACGCTTTTTTGAAAAAGAAGAAATTTTAGAAGCTTATCTGAATGTAGCTGACTTAGGCAGAAATGCTTCAGGTAGAAATATAGCTGGAGTACAGGCTGCAGCACAAGGTATTTTCGGGGTTGACGCCAAGGACCTTACTCTTCCGCAATCCGCATTTATTGCTGGACTGCCGCAGAGTCCATTTGGGTATACCCCATTTACCAATACAGGTGAAGTTAAAGAAAACCTTAACCCCGGGACAGCTAGAATGAAAACGGTTTTGAATCGCATGCTTGCAAAAGGATTCATTACTCAAAAAGAATATGAGGAAGCAAGTCTTTTTGATTTAAAAGCAAGCTTAACAAAGAGCAACCCTTCTTCTATTGAACAATATCCATGGCTGACATATGAAATAGAAGAACGTGCTTCAGAAATTATTCTTAAACAGCTTGCTGAAAAAGATGGACATAAAATGGAGGAATTGAAGCAGAACAAAGAGCTTTATGCCGAATACAAAGCACTGGCAGACCGAAACTTAAGACAGAATGGCTATAAAATCCATACAACGATCCAAAAAGATATTTATGACAAAATGAAAACAGTGGCCGAAAGCTATGAATATTACGGCAGCGATAAGCCGGAAATGAAAGTTGACAAAGATACCGGAAAAGAAATACAGGTTCAAGAGCCTGTAGAGGTTGGAGCTGTTTTGATCGAAAATAAAACAGGTAAAATCATCAGCTTTGTAGGAGGCAGAAATCATAAAAACTCGCAGGTAAATCACGCTACAGATGCACCAAGATCCAATGGATCTACGATGAAGCCGCTGCTTGCATATGCTCCTGCTATGGAAATGGGGGCGATTCAGCCTGGATCCGTTTTAGCGGATGTACCCCTACCAGGTAAATATTCACCTGGTAACTTTGATGGCCGCTTTCACGGATTTACAAGTGCAAGGTTCGCCTTGGAAAAATCGTATAATGTTCCTGCTGTCAAAACCTATATGAAAATAATGGATCGGGATCCACTCTCTTATCTTAAAAAGATGGGAATGACCACCATACATAAAAATGACGGAGGTCCAGCAACTGCGCTTGGCGGATTGACAGAGGGTGTCTCTGTCGAAGAAAATGTCAACGCCTATGCCACTTTTGCAAATGGCGGTAAATTCATTGATGCCTATCTAATAGAGAAAATTGAAACAAAAAATGGCGAAGTCATTTATCAGCATAAATCAGAAGCGGTAGATGTATTTACTCCACAAACTGCCTATTTAACCCTGGATATGATGCGTGATGTAGTCAGACAAGGAACTGGCGCGTCCGTTAAAGATTACCTCTCCTTTAGCGCTGACTGGGCCGGAAAAACGGGAACAAGTCAGGAGTACAAGGATATTTGGTTTGTCGGAACGAATCCCAATGTGTCATTCGGAACGTGGATAGGATATGATACGCCAAAATCTGTTGAAAAAGATTATAAAGGAATGTCATACAGCCGCAGAAATATTTTACTATGGTCAAAGCTCCTGAATGCAGCCCATGAAGTAAACCCGTCTCTGCTGGCACCTAAAGAAACATTTAAAATGCCAGGCGGAATTGTTCAAAAGTCATATTGTGCCCTGTCAGGAGATTTGCCGTCAACAATGTGTTCACAGGCTGGACTTGTCGCAACAGATCTCTTTAACGCTAAATTTGTACCCAAAAAAGTGGATGACAGCTTAACAACTGGAAAATATGTATATGTCAGAGACAGAGCATATAAAGTCCCTCCTTCAGCGCCTGCTGAGTTTGTCCAGCAAGGACTAATGCTAAAAAAAGAAATTCTTTCAAAACACAATCTAAGCAGTCTCAGCGATTTAAAAGAACTGCTCCCCAATAAGACCAATTGGGGGAATATTGTTGTAACAGACGGGAAAGAATTGAGAGACAACGGCTCGAATCCTGCACAAGTTTCAGGTACGCGGATTAGCGGAGGCAGCTTGATTTGGAACCGAAATGCAGATTCAGATGTACTTGGATACCGGATATATGCAGCAGGAAACTTCTCAAAGGATTTCCGAAAAGTGGCCAGCATTCCTGCTTCAAAAAGCCTGTCAGCTTCAATCGGCAATACACCTGGTGCATACTATGTAGTAGCCGTTGACGTAGCGGGCAAAGAATCTCCAGCATCAGCCATTGTAAAAAATGGTGATTATCAAGAGCAAAAACCAGCTGAGCCTAAACCTGCGGAACCTAAACCTCAAGATTCTAAGCCAGCTGAGCCTAAGCCTCCTCAGCCGCCAGGCAAGCCTGAGGGAAATGGGAAACCGCCAATTCCACCGAAAGATAAGCCGAATGGCTGATGATTTGGAAAAGCGATTCCTGAGGGAATCGCTTTTTATGTTTTTTGAAAACCACTAATACCTTGCAAATGTTCCCTATGCTGATCTCATTTCCCTGACAAATTTATGCTTAGAAAAACATAGTTTATGCCCGCTCACTTCCCTTTTCTGCTCGCTTATCTATCATTTGTGCCCGCCCGGAAACAATTTATGCTCGCTTATCCCATATTTCTGCTCGTTCATCCAATTCATTTCCAATTTCAGTGTATTTGCAACAGCCTATCTAGTTTCAGCCTCCCTGCCATCTCCATTAATAAAAACCACCCGTGAGAACGGGTGGTTTTCTCTGCGGCTGAAAGCCTTTGTTACTGACCACACCCTAAAGG
>NZ_PKLB01000004.1:0-382828 GCF_002858905.1 Bacillus sp. UMB0893
GTCCGCTCGACTTGCATGTATTAGGCACGCCGCCAGCGTTCGTCCTGAGCCAGGATCAAACTCTCCGAAGAAAATTTGTGACTCAATTTGTTGCTGACTTCAAAAATTTAAAACGTTTGGTACGCTTTTGGTTTTGTTTAGTTTTCAAAGAACTTTTGATGTCGTCTTCTGCTGAAGCGACCTCTTTAATATACCATCTCTACTTGGTTAATGTCAATTGTTTTTTTGAAATAATTTTCATTAACATTTTTTAATGTAGAAGGTTTGTTACTGACTTATAGAAGTATATCAGCATCTTTCTAAATAAGCAATAAGAAAAGAGCAAAAAATGATGTGACCCCCAAAAGTTAAAGTTTTATATTATGCTGCTAATTGGCTGGTGTGGATACGGTATTGAACCGGACTCATGCCTGCCAATTTCTGCTTTATACGTTTGTTATTATAATAAATAATATATTCTTCAATCTTCTTTTTTAAATCTTCAAATGAACATCGGACCTCACCGTGATACATCTCTTGTTTTAACAGGCCAAAAAAGTTCTCCATAGGCGAATTATCAATACAGTTTCCTTTTCTCGACATACTCTGAAATACCTTGTTTTCTCTCAGTGTCTTTACCCATTTTATATGTTGATAGTGCCAACCCTGATCAGAATGTATAGTTGTCCTGTATTTTGAGTCTTTTACGATTTCAAGGGCTTCCTCGAGAGGTTTTAACGCAAGTTCTAAGCTTGGGCGCATACTAATCCCATACGAAAGAATTTCACCATTAAACATATCCATGATTGGATTTAGATACAATTTAACACTATCTAAACACTTAAATTCTGTGATATCTGTTGTTAATTTTTGATGGCTTACATTTGTGTGAAAACGACGATTAATACGATTCTTCGCAATTGCTCCAACCGTTCCTTTATATGAACTATACTTGCGTGATTTTCGCCTGAACTTTTCACCTTTGAGTCCAAGTTTCTTCATAATACGTTGAACCTTTTTATGATTTACCTTTAAACCTCGGTTTCCTAATTCCAAATGGACACGACGATAACCATAATTGCCGTGGTTTTCTTCAAAAATTAATTGAATGCATGCTTCTAGTTCTTCATCAGGATTCTTCTTCTTCATCATTTTTATGTGATAGTGAAAAGTAGATTCTGGAATACCAACTATCTGTAAAACATCTTTTAATTGGAATTTTTCTTTGAGTTCGAATGATAGCGCTGCTTGTGCTTTTCGAGATAGCCTTCCGGATCCATCTGAAAAGCTCGCAACTTTTTTAAGTATTCTACCTCTAAACGAAGAAGTTCATTTTCTCTTTCCAACTTTTGTTCGTAAGTCATTTTCGTTTCTTCTGTTGGTTTGTTCTGTCTTTTCTTATTCTTATCAGACATAGGCGGCCGTCCTTTTGGTCTTTCCAGAAATTCAGCACCACCCTCCAAAAAAGCTTTTTTCCAAGAAGCGATCATAGGAGGATTTGTTAACCCGAATTGAAGAGCTGTTTCCGTTTCTGAAGAACCTGTTCTTTTCATAAAGCTTAATACATCAAGTTTGAATTGAACAGAATAAGTTTCTCTATGCTGCTTTTTTGTTAATCCCTTTGCTCCAAACTTCTCGTATATATCTATCCATCTCTGAACTTGTGAATATGACTTTATACCATGTTTCTTAGCTAAAAGCTTGTGTCCAAGTTTTCCTTCTTGATACTCTCTTACAACCATAAGTTTAAATTCATCACTATACTTAGCCATAAAATAAAAACACCCCAAAAGTCAGATTTCACTCTAACTTTTGGGGTGCAGTACCAAAATTGCTCTTATATAATTTCATCTATAAACAAGTGCCGATGATCTTTTAATGCAACAATTTCACTTGTTTCATCTACCTTAATAAGAGGTCTGGTAGGATATTGATCTTCTACAAAAACAATCTCTGCTTTACGTCCATCTGACAATCTGACATTTGTTCCGGAACTGAATTTTAATAAACCTTTCTTCAGTTCATTAAGTGCAGTCAGATCAAACTTGCCAAATTCATCTTGCATGAGCTGTTCTAAAACTTTGAATGGCGATTGCCTATTGCGATATGGACGTTCAGAAATCATTGCTTGATATGTATCAGCAAGTGCAGCGATTTTTCCAAAAGGATGCAGCTGGTCTGTCTTTACCCCAAGCGGATACCCGCTCCCATCCAAACGTTCATGATGCTGCAAAACACCCACTTTGACCGCTTCTTTAAGAGAAACGATGTTTTTCAGCATCTTATAGCTGTAAACAGGATGCTGCTTTATTTCTTTATACTCCTTATCTGTCAGTGCAATCTTTTTTGAGACAAACCCCTGATCCAGCTTCGTCATTCCACAGTCACAAAGCAGCCCCGTCATTGCAAGCTGAATCGTATCACCATGTGAAAATCCTAATCTCTTCCCTAAATATGCACTTAATAACGCAACAGATACAGAATGATGATAAAGATACTCGTCAGTTTTGGAATAATGATAGGTTTTAAAAATTTCATCTGGCTGATTTAATCCATTTTCAACTGCAGGTATTAAGAGACTTCTGATTTTTGAGATATCAACTAATGCACCGGATTGCCAATCAAGATATAGTTTTTTATAAGCTTGAACTGCTTGTAAATACATTACAGAGAAATCAGTATTTTGCCTGATTTCAGCTGCAGAATCGTTATCAGCGGATCTCGCTCTTGAAACCAGACTTGCACCAGCAGGTTTAAATGCCGTCCCATTATTAAGAAAAGGTTCTACTTCAACTTCATCTATTAGAAAAGCCCGCAATATTTGCAGCAGATCTTGATTTAAGACAGTGCTTTTACGAATTAATGGTCTGTGCGAAATGGAGTAAACCTCTTTTGAGATAATACATCCTTCGCATACCTGATTAATATGGACTCTCACATGAACCCCTCCCCATCCATATTATATACGATTTCATTTAGAAGAAAATGGTTTTTAAAAATAAAAAAGGCATAGCTGATCAGCTATGCCTTAACCTATTTATTCTTCTGTATCTTGTTCATTCAAACCGACTTCATTTACATCTTTTTCAGCAGGAGATTCTCCTTCTGTTCCTTCTTCGTTTTCCAGAAGTTCCATTTCCTCTGGTTCTAGCTCTTCTTTTTCAACAACAGCAACTGTTGCAACATGTTCTTCGTCGCCAAGCTTGATAAGTTTAACACCTTGCGTGTTCCGTCCAGTTGTAGAAATGCTGTCGATTGCCATCCGGATAAGAACTCCGCTTGCTGTAATCAGCATCAGATCCTCTTCTCCTGTTGAAGGCTTAACAGAAATAACAGTCCCATTTTTCTCGGTAACATTACATGTTTTGATTCCTTTACCGCCGCGGCTTTGAATCCGGTACTCGAAAGCAGGGGTTCTTTTCCCAAAACCATTGCGCGTAACTACTAGAACATCGACATCTTCTTCTAATATTTCCATGCCGACAACTTCATCATCCTGATCGAGGGTAATCCCTTTTACTCCAGTTGCAGTACGTCCCATTGAACGTACATCTGTTTCAGGGAATCGAATGAGCATACCGTTTTTAGTTCCAATCATAATGTGCTTCGTTCCATCTGTTAAACGCACAGAAATGAGCTCATCATTTTCACGGAGATTTACGGCAATTAAACCGCCTTTTCGGATATTGGCAAATTGAGAAAGCGGTGATCGTTTTGAAATCCCTTCTTTTGTTGTAAAGAAGAGAGACCAATTATCTGCGAATTCGGAAACAGGAATAATCGCATTCACCCATTCTCCTTTTTCAACTTCCAATAGATTTATGATTGGCAGACCTTTTGCTGTTCTTCCATACTCAGGAATTTCGTACCCTTTCGCACGGTAAACCTTACCTTTATTCGTAAAGAATAAAATCGTGTCATGAGTGGAAGTCGTTAATAGATGTTCAACGAAATCATCATCGTTCGTTCCCATTCCCTGAATGCCTCTTCCTCCGCGTCGTTGGCTGCGGTAGGTTGAAACTGGGAGACGTTTTACATAACCATTGTGCGTTAGAGTGATGACAATGTTTTCAACAGGAATAAGATCTTCGTCTTCAATCATCTCAATTCCGCCAGAAACAATTTCAGTTCGGCGTTTATCATTGAATCGTTCTTTGATCTCTTCTAATTCCTCACGAATAATCTCAAGCACTTTTTCCTCATCTGCTAATATTGCTTTAAGCTCTGCTATTAGCTGAACAAGACCTTGATACTCTTCTTCAATCTTTTCTCTTTCAAGACCCGTTAAACGCTGCAGACGCATATCTAAAATCGCTTGTGCTTGTTTTTCAGATAGGGAGAAGTTTTCCATTAAACCTTGTCTAGCGATATCTGTCGTTTGAGAACTGCGGATTAATGCAATAACCTCGTCCAGATGATCCAATGCAATTCTTAACCCTTCTAAAATATGGGCGCGAGCCTCTGCTTTGCGAAGTTCGAAGGCAGTCCGGCGGCGAATAATAACCTTTTGATGATCTAAATAGTAAACAAGAAATTGTTTGATGTTCAGCACTTGAGGCTGACCATTCACAAGGGCAAGCATATTGATTCCAAAACTTGTTTGAAGGGCAGTCTGCTTGTAAAGATTATTCAAAAGAACATTTGAATTAGCATCTTTTCGAACTTCAATTACGATGCGCATGCCAGTACGGTCTGATTCATCACGCAAATCTGTTATGCCTTCTATCTTCTTATCACGAACGAGTTCTGCAATTTTTTCAATCAATTTCGCCTTATTTACTTGGTAAGGAAGTTCTTTAACAATGATAACTTCTTTACCATTCGCTTTTTCCTCTATCTCTACTTTTGCACGAATAGTAATAGATCCGCGACCTGTTTCATATGCTTTGCGGATGCCGCTTCTGCCGATGATTTGCCCTGATGTAGGGAAATCGGGACCAGGAATGATCTCCATCAATTCAGGAATGGTTACTTCCGGGTCTTTACTGACAGCAAGGACACCATCAATGACTTCACCAAGCTGATGCGGAGGAATATTTGTTGCCATTCCAACCGCAATACCTGCAGCACCGTTTACAAGCAGATTTGGATAACGGGATGGGAGAACAACAGGTTCGCGTTCTGAACCGTCATAGTTATCTTGATAGTCGATCGTATCTTTATTAATGTCGCGAATAAGCTCCATCGCAATTTTCGACATACGCGCTTCTGTATAACGCATCGCCGCTGCTCCGTCACCATCCACAGAACCGAAATTCCCATGTCCATCAACAAGCATGTAACGGAAGTTAAAGTCTTGTGCCATCCGGACCATTGAATCATAAACAGCACTATCACCATGAGGATGATACTTACCGATTACTTCGCCGACGATACGGGCTGATTTCTTAAAAGGTTTGTCAGAAGTCATTCCCAAATCATTCATCGCATATAAAATACGGCGATGAACAGGCTTTAAGCCATCTCGAACGTCAGGTAGCGCACGTGAAACAATTACGCTCATTGCATAGTCCAAAAATGATGAACGCATTTCCTGACTAATATTAATCTCTTTTACTTGAGGAGTTTTATTTTCTTCCATGGTTGAACCTCCCTAATCTATATAGTTCCATTTAAAAAACGGGAGTTAAAGGATCTCCGGAAAACTTTTGATATTACGCATCTTGATGAAGCATAATATATCAAACTGATTATGTATGGCTTAATAGAATATAAATAATAGCCTACTCTCCATTATATCAATAAACCTATGACATTACACGTCAAATTCAGAGAAAATTCAATACATACAAAGAATCCTTGCCTATATGGGCAAGGATTCTCTAGTTTTGCGATTCTTTTAATTCTGTATAAACAACTAATCTTTCTTCATGTGTCCGCTCATCTTGATTAAATGTTCTTGTGCATGTAATTAAATTCAGCTGGTTGTGTCGTCCGCCTCAGCGCTGTTGATACGGGCCTCACCATTTTCTGCTGAATTTCCGCATCCCGCAAGAAAAATAACTGCAAGAATAATTGCCCATCATGTACTTAATCTTCCTATTTTTTCCATTCAAATAAGACAGAAAAAGGAGGGTAACCCTGCCCCCTCTCTTTATCTTGCCTAGTTATTTACTGCTTTTCTGCGAACGATCATTGCAATCGTTACTGATGCTAAGATAAATCCAAACACGCTCCTTAAGATTACACTGCTGTTCGTCTTGCTCATTCCACCCTTACCTGTTTTAGGCATTTCAGATGGCTTTTCACCCGCAAATTTTTCAGGGAATTGATCAACAATAGCACCTGAAATTGCCTGGCCAACTCCAAACGTATGGCTGTATGCAACATGGATGTTTTCATATTCTGCAATCTTTTCCAGTATAGCTGTTATATGCATTCAGCAATTGATTGATATGTTCTTTAAGGCCGGTCTCAAGGTCAGCTGCTTTTAAGCGTCCTTCAGTTGCCGTATCAAGGATTTGGTTTATGGGTATTTACACAATGACTAACGGAGAGAAAAATGATATAGATCACAAAAATTGGATTGATCAAAAAGAAAAAACATCCGTTTGGATGTTTTTGGAAGTTGTTAATAGTATGGATAATACGGATATGGGTAAGGCGGATAATAAGGGTAAGGATATCCATAACCATAGCCATAGCCATAACCAGGAGTTAATAAAGCACCTGCCGCAAGGCCTCCCAAGAAGCCAGTTGCAAACGGAAAGCCAAAACCTGGTCCTCCGAAACCAAAGCCTGGTCCCCCGAATCCAAAAGGACGTCTGAAGCCATGTTGATGATACACTTGAGGATTATTCATTTTTACGCCTCCTGCTTAGATAATTTGCCTACTTACTTTAAAAAGATATGCAGGACAACTTTAAAAGTAGTGGGCTAAATGCTAATTTCTCAGCAGAAAACATAAAGAAAAGGCAAAGCATTCCGCTTTGCCTTCTTACAAGATTATGAAAAACACAGGCAGCAGGTTATTTATTGCAGCTAGTGTTTTTCCGTATTAGATATCCAAATTCTTAACATACTGAGCATTTCCTTCAATGAAATTTCGGCGAGGTTCAACTTTGTCACCCATGAGGATGTCAAACGTTTCATCAGCTTCCATTGCATCTTCGAGTGTGACTTGAAGGAACGTTCTTGTGCTCGGATCCATCGTTGTTTCCCAAAGCTGCTCAGGGTTCATTTCCCCAAGACCTTTGTAACGCTGAATTCCTGGTTTAGGCTGAGCCGGCAATTCTGCCATCAGCTTTTCCATCTCTCTGTCGTTGTAGGCATATTCAATACGTTTGCCTTGCTGTACTTTGAATAGAGGCGGCTGTGCAATGTAGACATAGCCATTTTCAATAATTTGGCGCATATAACGATAAAAGAATGTAAGCAGGAGAGTACGAATATGCGCGCCATCAACGTCAGCATCTGTCATGATAATAATTTTATGATATCGCGCCTTTGAAATGTCGAAATCTTCCGCAATTCCAGTACCTAGAGCAGTAATGATGGTGCGGATTTCATTGTTGGATAGAATTTTATCCAATCTAGCTTTTTCAACATTAATGATTTTTCCTCTAAGCGGCAAAATCGCCTGAAAATGACGATCGCGTCCTTGTTTAGCAGATCCTCCCGCAGAGTCACCCTCAACGACGTATAATTCAGAAATAGAAGGGTCTTTAGAAGAACAGTCTGCTAGTTTACCTGGCAGATTTGAAATTTCAAGAGCACTTTTCCGGCGTGTCAATTCACGAGCTTTTTTTGCAGCAAGACGGGCTCTTGAAGCCATTAATCCTTTTTCGAGGATTTTTTTGGCAGTAGAAGGATTTTCTAATAAAAATTTCTCAAAACCTTCTGCAAAAAGATTATCTGTAACCGTTCGGGTTTCTGAATTTCCTAATTTTGTTTTCGTTTGTCCTTCAAACTGCGGATCAGGATGTTTAACAGAAATAATCGCTGTTATTCCTTCACGAACATCATCGCCCGTCAAATTGGCATCATTCTCTTTAAACGCTCCGTTTTTACGGGCATAATCATTGATTACTCTCGTAAGTGCTGTTTTAAATCCAGCTTCATGCGTTCCGCCTTCATACGTATGAATATTGTTGGCAAAAGAGTAAATATTGCTTGTATAAGAATCATTGTATTGCAGAGCAACCTCTACTGTAATGCCGTCTTTTTCAGCTTCCATGTAGACAGGTTCTTCATGGATCACCTCACGCGTGCGGTTTAAATGTTCGACATAAGATTTAATTCCGCCTTCGTAAAGATATTCATTTTTACGTTTATTTTCACGTTTATCTTCGATTGTCAGTTTAATATTGCGGTTTAAGAAAGCAAGTTCTCTCAACCGATTAGCCAGAGTATCATAATCATATTCAATTGTTTCAGTGAAAATTTCATTATCTGGACAAAAGTGAGTTGTCGTTCCTGTTAATTCCGTTTCTCCAATCACTTCCAAATCACCAGCAGGTACTCCGCGCTCGAATTTTTGGTAATGAATTTTGCCTTCACGGTAAACCGTTACCTCAAGGACGGTGGAAAGTGCGTTAACGACAGATGCACCTACACCATGAAGTCCTCCTGACACCTTGTATCCTCCGCCGCCGAATTTTCCTCCGGCATGGAGTACTGTCATGATGACTTCAACTGCAGGACGACCCATCTTTTCATGAATGCCGACTGGAATTCCGCGTCCATTGTCCTTTACTGTTATGCTGTTGTCCTCTTCAATAATGATGTTGATTTCATCACAGTAACCAGCTAACGCTTCATCAATACTGTTATCAACAATTTCCCATACGAGATGATGAAGACCTTTCGCGGCTGTTGATCCAATATACATCCCTGGACGTTTGCGGACTGCCTCTAAGCCTTCTAATACTTGTATTTGGTTTTCATCATAAGTTTGCTGTTCTATTTGTTTTTGTTCCATCGCCACTATGATCACCTACACTTTTCCTAAGGGCTTATAAAGATTTATTAAGAATGATTTTTTAATGGTTCATCCAAATCCATTTCTATGTCAAATGTAAATTTCGCCCGTTTTTTTAACGTACCAGATGCAAGCGGGGAAAAATAAATTTTATCTGTGGTTACCACAATTGACTTTGTCTCGCCATTTGCAAGCTTAACCGCATGATTTTGCTGCTTTTCTAAAAACTCAGTGACAATCTTGGATGTTTTTGAAGAATGATGATCGATAATCATGACAACTTCTTTTGAGGGAATCACAAAATTATCTCCTAAGTGAATATACAAGAAAATCACCTCTTTTCAGCGTGTCAGCATGCCTTTTGAGACCCGGTATGTTGTTGCTTCTTTTAACGTTTGATGGTCAATGCCTTCAACATTGGTTGTCGTAACAAATGTCTGCACTTTCCCTTGAATGGTATTTAATAAATGCGATTGCCTGAAATCGTCTAATTCTGACAAAACATCATCAAGAAGCAAAATTGGATATTCTCCAATTTCTTCATGAATTAATTCTATTTCTGCTAATTTCAGCGATAAAGCTGTTGTCCGCTGCTGGCCTTGAGAACCGAACGTCTGGACATCCCGATCATTTACAAAAAATAAGAGGTCATCGCGATGAGGTCCTGCAAGCGTGGCTCCCCGCTCAATTTCTCTTTCTTTTATTTTATCAAACTTCTCTTCATACGCTTCTATCATTTTCGACAAACTTGCTTCTTCTGATACATCGACAGATGCTTTATACTCGATCGTCAATGTTTCCAGTCCTCTGCTGATGCCTGCGTGAATCGGCTGAGCCCATTTTTGCAGCTTTTTTATAAACTCAATTCTTTTGATAATGACTTTGGCTGCAGACTCTGCAAGCTGAGATGTTAATACTTCAAGCATCGTTCGATCTGTCTGTCTGCGCATCTGCATTTGCTTTAAATACTGATTGCGCTGAAGCATGATTTTTTGAAATCTATTTAGATCATGAAGATAAACCGGTGAAACTTGCCCGATTTCCATATCAATAAAACGCCGTCTGATTTGAGGGCTTCCCTTTACAAGATTTAAATCCTCAGGTGCAAACATGATGACATTCATGGCGCCAACATATTGGCTCAATTTTTGCTGTTCAATATGATTGAGCTTCGCTTTTTTTCCTTTTTTCGAAACAACGAGCTGCATGGCCACAGAGCCTCTGTTCTTTTCTACTCTACCTTCTATTTTAGCATATTCCTTGTCCCAATAGATAAGATCTTTATCATTTGAAGTACGATGAGACTTTGCCATAGCCAAAACGTAAATTGCTTCCATCACATTTGTTTTGCCTTGAGCATTTTCCCCCAATATGACATTCACTTTATTTTCAAATTCGACTGTCAGCTCTTCATAATTCCGATAATTCCGCAAGGTTAATTCTTTGATAAACAAATCCGTTCACCAACTTTAATTTTGGCTGTTTTCGCATTGATTGTTGTTTTCCGTAATCAGGCTCATTCACTATAAATAACGATTGACACACTAAATACGTTGTAAAAGCAACAATGTTATAGAAAAGAGCCTTAATTTTTCACGATAAAAGAGCCGAAGTCTGGTATATCAACCGTATCATTAGCCACAAGTTTCTTCCCGCGGCGATTTTCAGGTTCTCCATTTACAAATATAGCGTATTCCTGTAAAAACCATTTGGCCATCCCGCCTGTTTGAATGACTTCAGCCAACTTTAAAAATTGACCTAGCGTAATGAATTCCGTTTGAATTTCAACTGGTTTTCTCGACACTTCAGATCGCCTTCTTCCTTAATTCACTAACAGTTAATATTACTAAACTTATTCATACTTTCACAATACATTTTTAAAGCTTTCCCATCTATGAATGTTCTTTATAAAGAAAGAGGTGTCCATTCCAGATGTACACAATGCAAGCTAAAGGTCCCGTTAATTGAAAAGAAAGCCGCCAGCTAGTGCCAGCGGCTCTTTATATTAATACGTTCTTACCGGAAGAATTAATTGCAAAATGGAATCATCTTCTGGAGTACGAATGACGAATGGTCTCATCGCACCAGTAAAGCTGATTTTTATTTCTGTTCCTTCCAATGCTTTCAATGCGTCCATCATATATTTTGCGCTAAATGAAATTTTTAATTCTTCTCCCGTTATATCCTGGGATTGAACTTCTTCAATAACCTTCCCGATTTCAGGAGTGTTCGATGACACTTCAACAATCCCGTCTGTTAACGTTGAAAATTTAACAACGTTATTTCTGCCTTCTTTTGCAAGCAATGATGCCCGGTCTATAGCTTGGAGAAATTCACGTGTTGTAAGCACGATCTCTGTTTTGCTTTCTTCTGGAATTAGTCTTGCTGTATCTGGATAATTTCCATCAAGCAATCTTGAAAAGAAGAGCAGATTTTCAGCTTTGAAAAGCACCTGGCTTTCAGTAATTACAATTTCAATCTCATCACTTGTATCTGCAAGGATTTTACTTAATTCATTTAAGCTTTTACCAGGAATGACGACATTATATGAGTTTTCGGTCTCTGTTTCGATTTTTGCTTTTCTGAGAGCAAGACGGTGGCTATCTGTTGCAATACAGATTAACTCACTGTTTTCAAGCTTCCAATTGACACCTGTCAAAATAGGACGGGTTTCTGAGGTGGATACTGAGAATACGGTTTGGCGAATCATGGCTTTCAAGAGATCTGTCGGGACTCTAAAACTATTATGTTCTTCTACTTGCGGAAGGTGAGGATATTCTTCCGCATCAAGTCCGTTAAGGTTAAATTCTGCTTTACCTGAACGAATCACTGTCATGTGATGCCCGCCAACTTCTATTTCAACAGAATCTTTAGGAAGTTTTTTAACAATTTCTCCAAAAAAACGAGCTTGAAGTACAACACTGCCAGTTTGTTTTATCTCAACAATTTCTTTGCCGTTTTCTTCCGTCGGAATAAAAGATTCGATGGAGATATCTGAATCACTGCCAGTAAGTGTGACACCTTCTTCTGTTGCGACCATTTTTATTCCTGTCAGGATTGGAATCGTTGTCCTGGAAGATACAGCTTTCATAACATCTTGTACACTTTGCACTAAACGATCTTTTTGAATAACAAATTTCATTTAGGAAAATCCTCCTTTTTTTCGTATGGGAGCATATTTTAGCGAATCGCTTAATATATATATTATTTAAAGAAAAAAATAGTAGAAGTACTAGTAGGGCCTGTGGAAATGTGTATAACTCTGTTGACGAAAGGAAACACAGCCTATCCACCTGTGGACAGACTGTGTATGAATCGTGTTTGGTTATTCACATTATCCATATTAATTTTTATAAGTGCAAGTTTTTTTAGGCTCTTTTCTAAGACTTTATTGTTTCGGCCATTCAAAATTTCGCGTCAGTCTAATAGAAAAGAACATGAAATCCAGGAAATTTTTTTAAGAGCCCTTCAGCATATTTTCAATCTCTTTCAGCTGTTTGACAAGCAGATCATCGACCTGCAGCAGCTTTGAAATTTTTTCATGGGCATGAATGACAGTTGTATGATCTCGGCCGCCAAATTCTTCGCCGATTTTAGGCAGTGAGGAATCTGTAAGTTCTCTAGAAAGATACATAGCAATTTGTCTCGGGAAAGCAACAGATTTTGTACGTTTTTTTGCTTTAAAGTCTTCTAGTTTTACACTGAAATGCTGACCGACCATCCTCTGAATATCTGCAATTGTAATCATTCTGGGCTTAGAGCTTGGAATAATGTCCTTTAGCGCCTCTGCAGCAAGATCTGCATTTATATCTTTATTTATTAAGGATGAATAAGCAACAACGCGTATGAGTGCTCCTTCAAGTTCACGAATATTCGAATCAATTTGGTTTGCGATATAAAGCATGACTTCATTAGGTATATCAAGACCCTCAGCCTTTGCCTTTTTTCTCAAAATCGCAATCCTCGTCTCCAAATCAGGTGGTGTAATATCCGTTATTAACCCCCATTCAAAACGGGAACGCAGGCGATCTTCCAAGGTTGGTATCTCTTTTGGCGGACGGTCACTTGAGATAACGATTTGCTTGCTTTCCTCGTGCAGCGTATTGAATGTATGGAAAAATTCTTCCTGTGTTTGTTCTTTTCCTGCAAGAAATTGAATATCATCTATTAGCAAAACGTCGACACTTCGATATTTATTGCGGAAGTCCTTCGCTTTATTGTCACGAATCGAATTAATGAATTCATTTGTAAATTTTTCAGATGATAAATAGACAACTTTTGCATTTGGCTTATGATCGATAACATAGTGGCCAATTGCATGCATTAAATGGGTTTTTCCTAGTCCAACTCCACCATAGATGAAGAGCGGATTATAAGCTTTGGCAGGTGCTTCAGCTACAGCAAGGGATGCTGCGTGGGCAAAGCGGTTCCCTGATCCAATGACGAACGTGTCAAATGTATACTTAGGATTCAGCATATTTTGCGGCAATTCAATTTGTTCTTCCTCTTTTGTCATTGGTTTTATAGGTGATTTTGGCATAAAATCTGCTTCATTCTGGTTTTGAGGAATAATAAATTTAATCAGCAATTCCTCGCCCGTCAGCTCATAAATTGTGTTGGCAATTAAATGCAGATATCTAGATTCAAGCCAGTCTCTTGCAAATTCATTTGGAGCTGTAATAGTTAGCGTATCTCCCTTGAGAGCATGAGCTTTTGTTGATTTCAGCCAAGTTTCAAAACTTGGTTTACTTAACTTTTTTTCTATTTCAGATAAAGCTTTGCTCCAAAGTTCATCAATATTCTCCATATTCGGCATCTCCCTCCTTCTTCAAAAAATGTGATTGTACACGTTTTGTACAATGTGCGAATGTCAATGAATAAAAATACAAAACGAACAAAATGTGCATAAATATATAGTATAGTAGAAAAACGTCTTTTCGACATAATCTCTAAATTGTGGACAAGTTTTTCAACATGATGTTTATAAACTTTCCACATGTTATCCACAGTGTGTGGATAAGTAAGACGTTAGCATTCAGATATTCAGAGTTAAAACACAAATATAATATCAAATTAAACGAAGAGGCGCAATGGTTTTTGAAAACTTATCCACATATCGGGAAGATTGTTGAAAAAAATTGTCCACACGTGTTTGTTCTGTGAAAAAACTGTCGATAACGGGTGTGGATAAAAAAATCTTGTCGAAAAATTACCCACAGATAAAAAATGCAGATCTTTTTAAATGATTTTGATCTTGAAGAACTTTTATGACAGACGGTTGACAATTCACTAGGTCACTCTCTATAATTAGTAAGACTGTCTTTAACAGCAATTCCTCAGGGAGGTGTCTATAATGAAAAGAACTTACCAACCAAATAAACGTAAACATAGTAAAGTTCACGGTTTCCGCGCTCGCATGAGCACTAAAAACGGACGTAAAGTGCTAGCTGCACGTCGTCTTAAAGGAAGAAAAGTATTATCAGCATAGGCCACTGAAAATGTCAGTGGTCTTTTTTACATGGCCCAAATCTCTTTAAGATTGGGCCATGTTTTTCCTAATTGCTGTTTAAATAGATATTGTTAAAGAAATAATGTTGGAAAAGCTCTCAGCAGGCTGAAGAATCTTTGTGCAAGGATCCGGAGTGAGGATATGAAAAAGAAAAACCGCATCAAAAAAAACGAGGACTTCCAAAAAGTATTCAAGCATGGAAAATCGATGGCAAATAGACAATTTGTAATCTACATGCTCGACCAGCCTGAAGAAAAAGAATTCCGTCTAGGATTGTCAGTCAGTAAAAAAATAGGGAATGCCGTCACAAGAAACCGGATAAAGCGTCTTATTCGACAAGTTTTTATGGAAGAAAAGGAAAACTTGAAAACAGGCATCGATTATATCGTCATTGCCAGAAACCCTGCATCGGAAATGAATTATCATGAAGTGCAGAGCAGTTTAATGCACCTTTTCAGAAAAACAAAAGTTTATAAAATGAGGCAAAAACGTGAAAACTCCCTGAAAAATACATATAAAAAGTAAGCTCTTTTCGTAAACTTTATTGTTTCACAAGTCAGTAAAAAATCTGTTTTGGGATTTTTTACAGAATTCATCTTATCAAAATAATCCCGTATCTGCTTATTTATAGAAAAGAGAACGATACGGACTTCTAAACGTGAACAATTTGAATACGTAAAACAACAAACTATGAGAAAACATCAAAAAGGTAAGAATGAATTAAGATTTCTTTTTTAAAAGATGTTAAAATAAATGATGAATATTTACGGTGAATTAAGCAGTTTTAGTTATTTTGTTAGGAGGAATACCGGTTGAAAAGGAGAATATTGTTAGTACTTGGTTTAGTCAGCATGATCATGCTTCTTGCAGGCTGTACGGAAGTGAACCAGCCGATCACTGAAGAAAGCCAGGGATTCTGGAATCAATACATTGTCTATCCTCTATCATGGCTTATCATATATTTTGCAGAATTAATGGGTAACAGCTACGGATTATCGATAATCGTCGTTACGCTGCTCATTCGTTTTGCGATCTTGCCGCTGATGATAAAGCAGATCAAAAATTCAAAAGCTATGCAGCAGCTGCAGCCAGAAATGCAAAAACTGCGTGAAAAATACAGCTCTAAAGATCAAAAAACACAGCAAAAACTTCAGCAGGAAACAATGGCTTTATTCCAAAAGAATAAAGTGAATCCTCTTGCAGGCTGTTTTCCTTTAATAGTTCAAATGCCAATCCTGATTGGTTTTTATCACGCTATTATGAGAACAGAAGCAATTGCAGATCATAATTTCCTATGGTTTGACTTAGGCGCACGTGATCCGTTGTTCCTGCTGCCGGTCATTGCAGGTATTACAACATTCATTCAACAAAAATTGACAATGGCGGGAACAGCAAATCAAAATCCGCAAATGGCTATGCTTTTATATATCATGCCAATTATGATCGTCATCTTTGCTGTTAGCTTCCCAGCTGCACTATCTTTATATTGGGTAGTCGGAAATATTTTCATGATCGTGCAGACAATGATCATCTATGGACCTGATATTAGAGCACAAGCACTTTTAAAATCGGGAGGAACGAAAAAGTGAGAGAAATAACTGCTACCGGACTTAGTGTCGAAGAAGCAGTACAATCCGCTTTAAAACAGCTGAATGCAAAAAGAGAAGAAGCTGAAATTACCATTCTTGAAGAAGGCAAAAAAGGATTTTTAGGATTATTTGGTGCAAAGCCGGCAGTGGTAAAGGCTGTAAAAATCCCTAATCCCGCCGAGGAAGCACGTTTATTCCTGATAGAAGTGATCAGGAATATGAACGTGCAAGCAGAAGTTGAAACGATCCAAGAAGGAAAAAATGTCACGTTTCAAATTGAAGGAGATAAAGTCGCATTGTTAATTGGAAAACGCGGCCAAACTCTTAATTCTCTTCAATATTTGACACAGCTCGTTGCAAATCGTCATTCCAATCAATACTTGCATATTACAGTAGATGCAGAAAACTATCGGACTCGGCGGAGAGAAACACTTGTTCAGCTCGCTCAAAAGCTTGCACATCAAGCGGTTCGCACTTCAAAAGAGGTTCCGCTAGAACCAATGCCATCATATGAAAGAAAAATCATTCATGCTGCATTGGTTAATCAGCATAGAATCTCCACGTATTCAGTAGGAGAAGAACCGAATCGTCATTTAGTTATTGCTCCTAAAAAATAGTGAAAACCGCTGACAAAAAAGTCAGCGGTTTTTTTGTATTCTCTTATCATCAATTTTGACAAATTCTAACACTTTATATAATGGATTCTAAAGAACATCGTTATAGAAACGCTGCATTTGGAAATATTGTTATTAACATGTGGATAAGTTAAAATGAAAATAAGGAAGATGGGCGGAATTTAAGGCTGTGGATAATTCGGGATTTTTTTCTTTCCAATAAGAATTAACTATGATATCTTTTAAATTTGGCTACTTATATTTATGGTGGAATTCTATATAGATGTAATTTGAAAGAAACGAGGTGAACCGTATGGAATTTGATACAATTGCAGCGATCTCGACACCGATGGGAGAGGGTGCGATTGCAATTGTCAGACTCAGCGGGGATGATGCAATCACAATTGCAAACAAACTGTATGCTGGTCCGTCTGGCAAGCAATTAATAAATGTTCCGACACATACGATCCATTACGGAAATATTGCAGATCCTGACACAGGACACATCGTAGAGGAAGTAATGGTTTCTGTTTTAAAAGGCCCTAAAACATTTACGAGGGAAGATATCGTTGAAATCAATTGCCACGGCGGTATTGTTTCTGTTAATCGTGTTCTGCAGCTTGCCTTAAATCATGGGGCGCGTCTTGCTGAGCCAGGAGAGTTTACAAAAAGAGCTTTTTTAAATGGACGGATTGATTTGTCTCAGGCTGAGGCAGTCATGGATTTAATCAGAGCAAAAACAGATCGTGCGATGAATGTTGCACTCGGTCAAATGGAAGGCAGATTGTCGAAGCTCATTCAGCGGCTTCGTCAGGAAATACTTGAGACACTGGCACATGTAGAAGTAAATATAGATTATCCGGAATATGATGACGTTGAAGAAATGACTCATAGTATGCTGGTAGAGAAAGCAACGTTTGTGAGAAATGAGATAGATAAACTGCTGCAAACGTCACAGCAGGGTAAAATCTTAAGGGAGGGCCTGTCAACGGTTATCGTAGGAAGACCTAATGTAGGAAAATCCTCGCTTCTGAATAGTTTAATCCATGAAAATAAAGCAATTGTAACTGATATCCCAGGAACTACACGAGATGTGATTGAAGAATATGTAAATGTTCGAGGCGTGCCTCTTCGTTTAGTAGATACAGCGGGTATACGCGAGACAGAGGATATCGTAGAGAAAATTGGTGTTGAGAAATCAAGACAGGTTTTGAAAAAGGCAGATCTCATTTTGCTTGTTTTAAACTATAGTGAAGAACTTTCAAAAGAAGATGAACTGCTGTTTGAAGCCATAAGAGGCATGGATGTTATTGTCATTGTAAATAAAACAGATCTGCAGCAAAAGATGGATATGTCTCGAGTAAAAGAACTGGCTAACGGTTCTCCTGTAGTGACGACATCACTATTGGAAGAACAGGGAATTGATGAGCTTGAAGAATCAATCAGTTCGCTCTTTTTTGAAGGAAGCGTTGGAGCATCTGATTTAACATATGTTTCGAATACAAGACATATTGCTTTGCTTTCACAGGCAAAACGAACGATTGAAGACGCTTTGGAAGCAATCGATATGGGAGTGCCGATCGATATCGTTCAGATTGATTTAACACGTACGTGGGAATTGCTTGGAGAGATTATTGGAGATGCTGTTCATGAAAGTCTGATTGATCAGTTATTTTCACAATTTTGTTTAGGTAAATAAGAAAAGCTAGAAATTGTGTCAATTCTGATCATATAAAATAAGGAGGGATATACCATGGGTTATCATGCAGGGGATTATGATGTAGTTGTCGTGGGTGCAGGCCATGCAGGTGTTGAGGCCGCCCTCGCTTCTGCAAGAATGGGCGCAAAAACGCTTGCGCTGACAATTAATCTTGATATGGTTGCTTTTATGCCTTGTAATCCATCAGTTGGAGGACCGGCAAAAGGTATTGTTGTCCGCGAAATCGACGCTTTAGGCGGAGAAATGGCGAAAAATATTGATAAAACACATATACAAATGAGAATGCTGAACACTGGCAAAGGGCCAGCTGTCCGTGCTTTACGTGCACAGGCAGATAAATTTACGTATCAGCATGAAATGAAGAAAACAATGGAAAATGAAAGAAATCTCACACTTCTTCAAGGAATGGTTGATCGGCTGATCGTTGAAGATGGGGAATGCCGCGGAGTCGTTACTCAGACAGGTGCGGAGTATCGTGCAAAAACAGTTGTTTTGACGACAGGCACATTCCTGAGAGGGAAAATTATATTAGGGGAATTACAGTATTCCAGCGGTCCTAATAATCAGCAGCCCTCTATTAAATTATCAGAACATCTGCAAGCAATAGGGCTTGATATGGTGCGATTTAAAACGGGAACCCCGCCGCGTGTAAACAGTCATTCAATTGACTACAGCAAAACAGAAATACAGCCTGGCGATGAAGTTCCGCGTGCTTTTTCATTCGAAACGACAAAATTTATTACAGACCAGCTTCCTTGCTGGCTGACGTATACAAGTGAGGAAACACATAAAATCATTGACGATAATCTTCATCGTTCTCCAATGTATTCAGGAATGATTAAAGGAACAGGACCGCGATATTGTCCGTCTATCGAAGATAAAGTGGTGCGTTTCAATGATAAACCGCGTCATCAAATTTTCCTTGAGCCAGAAGGACGAAACACTCAAGAGGTTTATGTGCAAGGCTTATCGACAAGTCTTCCTGAAGATATTCAGCGTAAAATCCTTGCTACGATACCTGGACTTGAAAAGGTAGAAATGATGCGTGCAGGCTACGCAATCGAATACGATGCAATTGTTCCTACACAGCTTTGGCCTACACTTGAAACGAAAAAAGTTCCAGGCCTCTTTACTGCCGGACAAATCAATGGTACCTCTGGCTATGAAGAAGCAGCAGGACAAGGATTAATGGCTGGAATTAACGCTGCAAGCAAAGCACTTGGAAAAGAAGAAGTGATTTTAAGCCGTTCTGATGCCTATATTGGCGTCTTGATTGACGATCTTGTCACAAAAGGAACAAATGAACCGTATCGTTTGTTAACATCAAGAGCAGAATATCGTCTCTTGCTGCGTCACGATAATGCTGACTTGCGTTTGACGGATGTTGGACGTAAGATTGGTCTTATCAAAGAAGAACGATACACTGCATTTTTACTTAAGAAAGAAGCAATTGAAAAAGAGAAAAAACGATTGAATTCTGTTATTATTAAACCTTCTGAAAAAACACAGGAACTCATCCGCATAGCAGGCGGAAGCGAGTTGAAAGACGGAATCCGAGCATCGGATCTGATGAAAAGACCTGAAATGAATTATGAACATATTCATGCTCTTGCACCTTCAGAAGAAATTATTTCCGAAGAAATAGCCGAGCAAGTTGAGATTCAAATTAAATATGAAGGCTATATTGAAAAATCACTTCAGCAAGTTGAAAAGCTCAAAAAAATGGAAAACAAGAAAATTCCAGAAAACATTGATTATGACGCGATTTCAGGAATCGCTTCAGAAGCACGCCAAAAATTAAAACAAGTCAGACCTATTTCAATGGCGCAGGCTTCCCGTATATCAGGGGTTAATCCAGCGGATATTTCGATCTTGCTTGTCTACATGGAGCAAGGCAAAATAGCACGTGTCTCCAACGAATAAAAGCGGGTGCGTCTAAACATAACGAATAATGCAGATCAGAAAGGTTTTGAGTATGGACATTTCTTTATTTAAATCAAAGCTTGAGGAAAAGGGGATCACTCTTTCTGCAGAACAGCTTCAGCAATTTGAAACGTATTATGAATTGTTAGTAGAGTGGAATGAGAAAATGAATTTGACTTCCATTACAGATAAAAAAGAAGTCTATCTGAAACATTTTTATGATTCCATTTCTGCTGCGTTTTATTTTGATTTTACAAAGCCATTATCTATTTGTGATGTAGGTGCAGGTGCTGGTTTTCCAAGCCTTCCCATCAAAATTTGTTTTCCGCATTTAAACATTGCAATTGTAGACTCACTTCAAAAAAGAATTACCTTTTTAGATCATCTTACGAAAACATTAAAACTTTCGAATGTGTCTCTTTACCATGACAGGGCAGAAACGTTTGGAAAGAATAAAGCATTCAGAGAATCTTATGATGTTGTTACTGCTCGAGCGGTTGCAAGGTTATCCGTATTGAGTGAGCTGTGCTTGCCGCTTGTTAAAACAGGCGGACATTTTGTAGCGATGAAGGCAGCTTCAGCTGAAGAAGAAATGGTGAAAGCTGAAAAAGCAATTAGTACTCTTGGAGGCAAGATTGAGGGGAAATCTTCTTTTTCTCTTCCTCTTGAGGAAAGTGAGCGCTCAATCATTATTATTCATAAACAAAAATCAACACCTGCTAAATATCCCCGCAAGCCAGGGACACCGAATAAACTTCCATTGGAGCAATAGAGTTAGAGAAACAGCAAATGGAAAATTGATTTCGCATGCAGGAATTTAGAGACTTGAAAGAGAATTAATATGATGGCAGTTTTTAAAGGTGGTGTAGGCTCATGAAGCATCCATTCTCTCGTTTTTTCGGTTTGGGAGAAAAAGAAGATACAGCAGAAAAAGCAGAAGTGATTGATACAGAAGAAAATGATGATTCAGTATTTGATGAAGTGAAGAAGATATCCGTTGAAGAAATCGTGCCTAATCGTTTTCAGCCGCGGACTGTTTTCATGGACGAAAAAATTGAAGAATTATCACTTACGATACGGACACACGGTATTATCCAGCCGATCGTCGTTCGTCAAGTAGATGGTAGATATGAGATTATTGCCGGAGAAAGACGTTTCAGAGCCGTTAAAAAGCTCGGCTGGGAAACCATACCTGCAATTGTAAAGGATTTTAACGATACTGAAACAGCTTCCGTTGCGTTAATTGAAAACCTTCAGCGTGAAGAGCTCTCTGCGATTGAAGAAGCTGTAGCATATGCAAAATTATTAGAACTTCATGACTTAACCCAGGAGGCGCTTGCACAGCGGCTCGGAAAAGGACAATCTACTATTGCTAATAAGCTTAGATTGTTAAAACTTCCGCAAGAAGTTCAGGATGCATTGCTCCAAAAGAAAATAACAGAGCGGCATGCCAGAGCACTCATTCCTTTAAAAAAACCAGAGCCGCAAGTTACCCTGTTGGCTGAAATCATTGAAAAGCAGCTAAACGTGAAGCAAACAGAAGATCGCGTTGTGAAAATGCTGGAAAAAACCAGCCCTAAAGCAAAACCAAAACGCAAAGCTTTCAGCAGGGATACCAGAATTGCCATGAATACAATTCGTCAATCCTTAACGATGGTTGCTGATACTGGCGTTAAAATAAATGCAGAAGAAGAAGAATTTGAAGAATATATTCAATTCACTATTAAAATACCAAAATAGCTCTCTACTAAATCAGTAGAGAGTTTTTTGTTTTGTATCTGTGATGTTTAATCCTTTACGTACAGGTACAAAAGGAATAATGATAGCGTTTTCATTTATAAATCTGCACAAACTACTTTATAAAAAAGGATCAACCACCTAACTTAGTGAAGGCTCTTTCGACTGAACATATCCCTTTTATTCCCTTTTTTTCTGGGAACTGACCAATTCACTTGTGCTTATTTGATTATGTTCGTCATTTTTACAAATTTCGAAAAAGTTCAAACCATTGGCAATGTTTCATGATAAAATAGAGAACATGATAGAGTTCATGTATATCGAAAGCAGGTGACATTGTGGGGAAAATTATTGCCATCGCTAACCAGAAAGGCGGAGTAGGAAAAACGACAACTTCCGTTAATCTTGGTGCGTGCTTAGCATACATAGGAAAACGAGTTCTTCTCGTCGATGTTGACCCACAAGGAAATGCGACTAGCGGTATTGGAATTGAAAAAGCCGATGTAGAACATTGTGTTTATGATATTTTAGTTGATGATGTAGATGTAACAGAAGTCATTAAACCAACTGCTGTCGAAAATTTGGATGCAATTCCGGCCACCATTCAGTTAGCTGGTGCCGAAATTGAACTTGTGCCAACCATTTCTAGAGAAGTCCGTTTAAAACGTGCATTAGAAAAAGTAAAGCATAATTATGATTATATGATTATTGATTGCCCGCCATCTCTTGGATTGCTGACAATCAATGCTTTAACGGCCTCAGATGCTGTATTGATTCCCGTGCAATGCGAATATTATGCACTTGAGGGTTTGAGTCAGCTATTAAATACTGTACGATTAGTTCAAAAACATTTAAATACCGATTTAATGATAGAAGGCGTGCTCTTAACGATGCTGGATGCGCGTACAAATTTAGGGATTCAAGTCATAGAAGAAGTGAAAAAATATTTCCGAGATAAAGTTTATAAAACGATTATCCCTCGCAATGTTCGTTTAAGCGAAGCACCAAGTCATGGACAGCCGATTATTATTTATGATCCACGCTCAAGAGGCGCTGACGTATATTTAGAATTGGCAAAGGAAGTGGTTGTAAATGGCTAAAGGATTAGGTAAAGGCATCAATGCTTTGTTTACGAATATGGAAGTGAGCAAGGACGAAGCGCTGCAGGAAATAAAAATAAAAGACTTGCGCCCCAATCCGTATCAGCCCCGCAAAACATTTTTGCCAGGAGCGATTGAAGAATTGAAAGAATCGATTCTTCAGCACGGTATTCTTCAGCCGATTATTGTCCGAAAGAGTATTAAAGGCTTTGAGATAGTAGTAGGAGAACGACGCTTTCGTGCGGCAAAGGAAGCTGGATTATCTACAGTTCCTGCGGTCGTCAGAGATTTGACTGAGCAGCAAATGATGGAAATTGCGTTGCTTGAGAACCTTCAGCGCGAGGATCTTTCACCAATTGAAGAGGCTTCGGCATATCAATCATTGCTCGATCAATTAAAAATGACTCAAGAAGAACTTTCAAAACGTCTTGGAAAAAGCAGACCGCATATTGCAAATCATTTGAGGCTCTTATCATTGCCTGATCCTATACAGACCCTTATTTCAGAAGGTAAATTATCGATGGGACACGGCAGAACTCTTCTTGGGCTAAAGAAAAAAGACAAGCTGAATCTTTTGGCTGAAAAAATCATGAAAGAACAGATGAACGTGCGCCAGGTAGAACTTCTTGTCCAGCAAATGAATGAAAATGTTCCACGTGAAACGAATAAGAAAAAAGGCGAGCAGGACATATTTATTAGAGAAAGAGAGTCCTATTTACGAGAATATTTTGGGACATCTGTTTCGATCAAGCAGCAAAAGAAAAAAGGTAAAATTGAAATAGAGTTTTTTTCAAAGGAAGACTTGGAAAGAATTTTAGAATTGCTTGAGGTTGAGCAATCATCCTAAAGGAGCAGAGCAATCATCTTAAGGGCCATCTTGCAGCATAGATGGTTTTCTTTTTTGTTATGAAAGAGAGGTATGGAAGAAATTGGTATTATTAGGAAGTTTGATGAATGCAGCCGGTATTATTATCGGATCTTTATTAGGATTATTATTGCGGAGAATTCCCGAATCAATGAAACAGACTGTTATGATTGGGATTGGGCTTTTTGTTATGGTGCTTGGTTTGGATATGGCACTAGAAAGTGAGCAGTTATTTATTGTTATTATTAGTCTTGTCTTCGGTGCAGTTATTGGAGAAGCCATTGATATTGAAAAGAAATTGCATCAGACAGGAGATTGGCTTGAAAAAAAACTGAGCCGAAACCAGACAGGGGATTTTGCACAAGGCTTTGTATCCGCTACCCTGATTTTTGTCATTGGTGCAATGGCGATTGTCGGTTCACTTGATAGCGGACTGAGACAGGATCATGATATTTTATATACAAAATCAATGATTGATGGTTTTACAAGCATGGTGTTATCAAGCACGCTTGGCATTGGTGTATTGCTTTCGGCTATTCCGGTTTTTTTATATGAAGGAAGCATTTCACTCTTTGCGAATGTCATCCATCAATATGTTCCGGAAGCGCTGCTTGAAGAGCTGATCTCTGAAATTACAGCTGCAGGAGGAATCTTAATCCTGGCTATTGGAATCAACATGCTTGGTATAAAAACAATCCGTGTTGCAAACCTATTACCGAGTCTTGCCGTTGTCATCCTGATCATCGTGGGAATGAAATTCGTTTAGTTGATCGTTCTATTTGCATCTTGGGCATGTGTAATCCAAGTTGTTTTTATTGCAGTTTTCTTTAACTCAGTCTGCTGATCTGCCTTGATGATGCTTTCCGCAATAATTGAAGCCATCGTCATGACCAGATGCAGCCTGGTGTTCTGTAAAACAAAGAATTCCATAAACCCGCTTACATTAACGATGCCATTGATATGAATGTCTCCTACTTCTGGAAGTACTTTGTTTACACCTGCTCCAGGCTTAATGGGACCAGTTCCTACTTGAAAGGTGCCTACACTTTTTAATCTTCCTAAACACGCATCAATGGCAATAATAAATGGATTCAAGAACATTTGTTCTATTTTGGAGATTGTTTCTTCTAAATTAACAGCGTGAACGGGATCTTTTAACGTTCCTAACACTTGAAAATGTTCAAGGTTTGCTTCTTGAAGCTTTGTCCCTACTAAAGGGCCTAAACAGTCACCAGTCGACCGGTCAGTTCCGATACAAAGAATAACAATGGGCTTCCGGACAGGAAGAAGGAGTTTAATTTCCGATGATAAATGCTCGGCAGCATGGTCATCTTCATAATAAATTCGGTCACGCTGCGGTTGGAAAAGGCCTGATTTGAAATTCATCGTTTTCACTCCTTCAATATAGTAGTAACAGTATACGGAAGAATATAGAAATCTATACATATTTAAGAGATAATAAGAGATTTTGCTAAGCACTGTAAATTACATCGAAAAGTTGCTAAAATAAAACCTATCTTTATGAATGAATACAATGATTCTTTCTAAATGGAAGGTTGATATGATATGGATTTTTTGAAGAAGCTCACAGATAAAATAACTGCTTCCTTTTTTAATGAGGATCTATGGCTGAATGTTGGACAAGGATTCTTAAAAATTATCGGCATTTTGATTTTGGCATCCCTGCTTATTCGAATTGGGAATGTTGTCATCGAAAAGATCTTTTTGCTGAGAACGAAATCGCCGCTTCGCATTTCTGAACGCAGAGAAAACACGTTAGTAAAACTGCTGGATAATGTTTTGACGTACATTGTATACTTTGTTGCCCTCTTAATGATTTTAGAAACACTAAGCTTTGACGTAAAAGCTCTGCTGGCTGGTGCGGGAATTGTCGGACTGGCCGTTGGATTTGGTGCACAGAACCTTGTGCGCGATGTTATTACTGGTTTTTTCATTATTTTTGAAGACCAATTCTCAGTTGGAGATATGATTAGAGTTGGCCAATTTGAAGGAACGGTAGAAGAAATCGGCCTTCGCACAACAAAAATCAAAAGCTGGACAGGTGAACTTAATATTTTGCCAAATGGAAATATTACGGAAGTAACGAATTTCTCCGTTAACAACAGTGTTGCTTTTGTTGATATCAGCATTGCATATGAAGGAGATATTCCAAAAGCTGAAAAGGTTATTGAAGATCTGCTGCTTGAACTGCCTGATAAATATGAAGAAATGGTTGCCCCTCCTGAATTGCTTGGGATACAAAACCTAGGCGCATCTGAAGTTATATTGCGTGTTGTGAGTGAAGTGCTTCCAATGAAGCATTTCCATATAGCCCGTATGCTAAGGAAGGAAATTAGGATGAGGCTTGACGAGCATGGCATCGAAATTCCGTTTCCTCGCATGGTGATGTATACGAGACCCGATAACAGCGGTCAGAAAAAAGAAAGGATGAGTGAGTAGTGGACAAGGAGTTTGCGATAAATGACGTTGTCGAAATGAAAAAACCTCATCCATGCGGAACGAACCGCTGGAAAATCATCAGAATGGGCATGGATATTCGAATCAAGTGCGAGGGCTGTGCACACAGTGTAATTATTCCAAGAAGAGAGTTCGCCCGGAAAATGAAAAAAAGATTAGTCAAACATGAAGAATGATATTTTAAGAGATGAAAATGCTTGAATGAGGGAGAAAACCGTGCTTTTATATGGTTTTCTTCCTTTTTTTTACGGTTAAAAAGACTTTTTGTGCTTTATTGTTCCTCTGTCTTAAGCTTGTCATTTCATGGGTTACTATCTATAATTGTTGAAGATTGGTTAGAAAAAGGATTAATCAATATTATTGTTTATATAGAGGAGTGGAAAACCATGGCTTTAACTGCAGGTATTGTTGGACTTCCGAACGTAGGAAAATCAACGCTTTTCAACGCCATTACACAAGCAGGTGCGGAATCTGCAAACTACCCATTCTGTACAATCGATCCAAACGTAGGGATCGTTGAAGTACCGGATCAACGTCTGCAGAAATTGACTGAACTTGTACAACCGAAGAAAACAGTTCCTACAGCTTTTGAATTTACGGATATTGCCGGAATTGTTAAAGGTGCAAGTAAAGGAGAAGGGCTTGGAAACAAGTTTCTTTCACATATTCGTCAAGTTGACGCAATCTGTCACGTTGTTCGCTGCTTTGCAGATGACAATATTACACACGTATCAGGGAAAGTAGATCCTATTGATGATGTCGAGACAATTAATCTTGAGTTAATTTTAGCGGATTTAGAGTCTGTAGACAAACGGATTGATCGTGTTGGAAAACTTGCAAAACAAAAAGATAAAGATGCTGTTTATGAGCACGAGGTTCTGTTAATGCTTAAAGAAGCATTCGAGAATGACAAGCCGGCGCGTTCTGTTGAGTTTACGGATGAGCAGATGAAAATTGTGAAGCATCTCCATTTGCTGACCAGCAAGCCTGTTTTATATGTTGCAAATGTATCTGAAGATGAAGTTGCAGACTCAGCAAATAATGAATATGTAAACGCTGTGCGTGAATTTGCTTCAAATGAAAAAGCAGAGGTTATTGTCATTTGTGCAAAGATCGAATCTGAAATTGCTGAACTTGATGGAGAAGAAAAACAAATGTTCCTTGAAGAACTTGGCATCGAAGAGTCAGGCCTTGATCAGCTTATTAAAGCTTCATACAATCTGCTTGGGCTTGCTACTTACTTTACTGCCGGCGTGCAGGAAGTTCGTGCCTGGACGTTCAGAAAAGGAATGAAAGCTCCTCAGTGTGCTGGTGTTATCCATAGTGATTTTGAACGCGGCTTTATTCGTGCGGAGACTGTTTCGTATGAAGATCTTCTTAGTGCAGGAACAATGGGTGCTGCACGTGAAGCGGGAAAAGTGCGTTTAGAGGGTAAAGAATACATCGTTAAAGATGGCGACGTTATTCATTTCCGTTTTAATGTTTAATCATGTTGCTTAAAGTCAATTTGTTTGCTATAATTTAAACTTGTGAGTAATTGAAATGTTTAATTGCTCCTTGCCCGTTTAGGGCCGTTTAGACCAAAAGGAGGTGTAAGAGATGAATAAATACGAAATCATGTATATCATCCGCCCAAACATTGAAGATGAGGCTAAAAAAGCTTTAGTTGAGCGTTTCACTAACGTTTTAGCTGACAATGGTGCGGAAGTTGAAGAAGTGAAAGAGTGGGGCAAACGCCGCCTGGCTTATGAAATCAATGATTTCCGTGACGGTTATTACATGCTGCTTCAAGTGGGTTCAAAACCTGAAGCTGTTCAAGAATTTGACCGCTTAGCGAAAATCAGCGAAGACATCATTCGTCATATGGTAACTAGAAAAGAAGCGTAATTCATATAGATTAGATATCTTTAAAAAAGGATGATTCTGATGATGAATCGAGTTGTTTTAGTCGGCAGACTAACAAAAGATCCAGAACTGCGATACACACCAAGTGGCTCGGCAGTTGCTACTTTTACATTAGCTGTAAACCGTTCCTTCACAAACCAGCAGGGTGAAAGAGAAGCGGATTTCATAAATTGTGTTGTATGGCGCCGTCCGGCTGAAAATGTTGCAAATTTCCTTAAAAAAGGAAGCTTGGCAGGAGTAGATGGACGTTTGCAATCACGCAGCTATGAAGACCAGACTGGCAAGCGTGTTTATGTAACCGAAGTGGTTGCAGAAAGCGTTCAGTTCCTTGAACCTAAGAGCGGCAGTGGAAACAACAGCGGCGGTGGCGGAAACAACAATTATTATGGCGGCAGTCAAGAGGGACAAGGCGAACAGCAAAATCCATTTGGCCAAAACCAAAAACAATATCAGAACCAAAATCAGAATCAGCGTAATCAAGGCCGTTCAAACTTTGATGACGATCCATTCGCAAATGATGGAAAACCAATTGATATCTCTGATGATGACTTACCATTTTAAAAAAATATAGAACGAACAATCCATAATGTAAGGAGGAAATAACTATGGCAGGCGGACGCAAAGGTGGACGTGCAAAACGTCGTAAAGTGTGCTACTTCACTGCACACGGAATCACTAACATCGACTACAAAGATGTAGATTTGCTTAAAAAATTCGTTTCTGAGCGTGGTAAGATCTTACCTCGTCGTGTAACAGGAACATGCGCTAAATATCAACGTAAATTAACGATTGCTATTAAACGCTCTCGTCAAATGGCTTTACTTCCATACGTAACTGGCGAATAATTTTAATAAAAAAAAGGCAGTGAGGTTTCCTTGCTGCTTTTTTATTTGTATAGGAATTCTTAGAAGTTCATAAAAGCTGTGAATGTACGATTGCCTAGCTTTTGGTCATCACAGTAAATAAATAGTGAACCAGGATAACGAAATGAAGTTAGCTTCGCCAAGGTCCGGTGACTATACATTTGATTGTCATTCATGGTTCATTTAAAATAAGCATGGAAGTATAGAACGAGGTGAAGCTGTGAAACGGGTAAATGTATTGACAGAAGGCGCAATTCTGCTTGCGTTATTTACTGTATTAACATTAATGACACTTTATCTGCCGCTAATCGGGGCTTTTTTAATGGTATTTTTACCTTTGCCGTTTATTCTCTATTCGGTTAGACATGGTATTAAAGCTGCTGTGACTCTTATGGCTGCTTCTATCTTAATTACATTATTAGTTGGTTCTTTGTTTGCTTTGCCATTAACTTTAACCTATGCGATCAGCGGTATTGTCATGGGCTATTTTTATAAAAAAAAGCAAACGTCGGGCGCGCTTATCGGTGGAACAATCGCTTTTCTCATCAGTTTTGTCGTCATGTATGCAGCTTCTGCAGCTTTCTTCCAAATTGACCCTATTAAAGAAGCAACAGGAAGCATGGATGAAACCATTGAAATGGCAAGGTCAATGATGGCTGCGATTGGGCAGGAAGCAAATGAAGCAGCAATTAATCAAATAGAAGAGCAAATGAAGTACATAGGCTATTTAATCCCGAGTGTGCTCGTCAGCGTTTCATTCATTTTTGCTTTACTGTCACATGCCGCAACAATTCCAGTCCTTAAAAGGCTGAAAATACAGGTAGTGCCGCTCAAGCCTTTCAGAGAGTGGAAATTGCCGACAAGCATCGTTTGGTACTATTTAATTGTCAGTTTTCTCTTATTTTTTGATCTTGAGAATGATAGCTTTCTATTTATTGCTGTTCTGAATTTGATGTTTGTTCTGCAGGTCCTTTTAGTTGTACAAGGGTTTTCCTTTATTTTCTTTTACAGCTATGTGAAGAAATATTCAAAAGCTCTACCGGTTGCGGCAATCATACTTTCTTTGATTCTGCCAATCCTGATGTATATTGTGCGAATCTTAGGTATAATTGATTTAGCTTTTAATTTGAGAGGACGCGTGAAAAAATAGCATCAATGCGCATAAAATAGACTTATACAGTGCGCAACTAAACAAAAACGCAATCTTACGGATGTTTCACTGTTGTGAGGAGCTGAAACAAAATGCCTAGTTTTTATGAAAAATCGTTTTTCCGATACCCCTTATATGCATTAATTGGCTTAACCGTGATTGCGATTATGGTTATCTTTTATTATCAATGGATGATAGGTGTTGCTGGAACATTTATTCTGGCTGTTGTATTATTCCTATTAAAACTTTCCGAAAAAAAATTAAAGATTGAGATGGAAAGTTATATTTCAACCCTCTCCTATCGTTTGAAGCGAGTTGGAGAAGAAGCTTTAATGGAAATGCCCATCGGGATTATGCTGTTCAATGAACAATATCATATTGAGTGGACAAATCCGTTCCTGACATCATGCTTCCATGAAGATACATTAGTTGGCCGATCCATGAACGACGTGGCAGAAACGCTTGTACCTCTTGTAAAGCAAGAAGTGGATACAGAAACCATTACGCTGCATGAGCGAAAGTTCAAAGTGATCATTAAGAGGGATGAGCGGCTGCTCTATTTCTTTGATGTCACTGAGCAGACAGAAATTGAGAAGCAGTATGAGGATGAGCGTACGGTGCTTGCCCTTATTTTTCTAGATAATTATGATGAAGTAACACAGGGGCTTGATGATCAGACAAAAAGCACGATTAATAGTCAAGTGACTTCTTTATTAAACAAATGGGCAACAGACTATGGGATTTATTTAAAACGAACATCTTCTGAGCGTTTTATGGCTATTTTAAATGAAAATATATTAATTAAACTCGAAAAAAGCAAGTTTTCCATTCTTGATGAAGTAAGGGAAAGTACGACCGTTCAGAATATTTCACTTACACTAAGCATCGGTATTGGTTCGGGTGTTCCCTCGCTTATAGAACTTGGAGATTTGGCGCAATCAAGTCTTGACCTTGCTTTAGGCAGGGGCGGAGATCAGGCTGCTGTTAAACAGACGAATGGAAAAGTGAAGTTTTATGGCGGCAAAACGAATCCGATGGAGAAAAGAACGAGAGTGCGGGCCAGAGTGATTTCCCATGCTTTGACTGAAATTATTTCTGAAAGCGACAAAGTGATTATTATGGGTCATAAATACCCTGATATGGACTCAATCGGTTCGGCTATTGGAATCTTGAAAGTAGCGCAGGTGAACGAAAAGGAAGGTTTTATCGTCCTTGATCAAAATGAACTGGACACAGGTGTTCAGCGGTTAATCCAAGAAGTAAGACAGCACTCTGATTTGTGGTCACGCTTTATTACAAGGGAAGAAGCCTTAGAAATCTCGACTGATGATACTGTTTTGATCGTTGTTGATACCCATAAGCCATCCCTTGTAATTGAAGAAAAGCTGCTGAATAAAGTGGATAATGTCGTCGTCATTGATCATCACCGCCGCGGGGAAGAATTTATAAAAGATCCATTGCTTGTTTATATGGAGCCGTATGCTTCTTCTACTGCTGAGCTTGTAACAGAGCTATTGGAATATCAAACAAAACGTTTGAAAATGAATATGATTGAAGCCACTTCACTGCTGGCAGGAATCATTGTCGATACGAAAAGCTTTACTCTCAGAACAGGTTCGCGTACATTTGATGCTGCCTCTTATTTGAGATCAAAAGGTGCTGACACTGTTCTCGTGCAAAAGTTCATGAGAGAAAATATTGATCATTATGTAAAACGATCAAAAATCATCCAAAATACTGATATGTACAAAGAAGGCATCGCAATAGCAAAATCAGATGCTGATTCAGAGGATTATTTTGATCAGGTTACTATTGCACAAGCAGCGGACACACTTTTGACGATGAACGGTGTTTCAGCTTCATTTGTTCTTGCAAGAAGAAATGAGCAAACCATTGGCATTAGTGCAAGGTCCCTGGGTGATATTAATGTACAGCTGATCATGGAAGCCTTAAATGGCGGAGGTCATCTTACAAATGCAGCAACACAGCTTGAGAATATTTCTCTGCAGGAAGCAGAAGAAAAATTAAAACTTGCGATTGCAGAATATATAGAAGGAGGAACTAAATCGTGAAAGTCATTTTCTTAAAGGATGTAAAGGGAAAAGGTAAAAAAGGGGAAGTAAAAAATGTAGCGGACGGTTACGCACATAACTTTTTAATCAAGCAAGGTCTGGCAATTGAAGCCAATCAATCAGCTATCAGCCAGCTGCAGGGACAAAAGAAAAAAGAAGAAAAAGAAGCAGCTGCGGAACTTTCTAAATCTCAAGAATTAAAAGAAAAACTAGAAAGCTTAACAGTAGAATTGAAGGCTAAATCAGGAGATGGCGGGCGATTGTTCGGTTCTATCACAAGCAAGCAAATAGCGGATGAGCTATTGAAATCACACGGCCATAAGGTAGATAAACGCAAAATTGAACTGCCTGATGCCATTCGTGCTTTAGGATATACGAATGTGCCGGTAAAATTGCACCCAGAGGTTACAGCGACAGTTAAGGTACACGTAACAGAACAGCAGTAATAAAATGATATGTGATGTGTGACACGCTCAGGAACTTCATTTTACAGCATCACATATCTATCACTTAAATTATCGTAAAAAAGGATGGTGATCATCATGAATGAAATCTTTGATGATCGGATTCCTCCACAAAATATTGAAGCGGAGCAAGCTGTACTTGGAGCTATCTTTCTTGAACCCGCATCTCTTATCACCGCTTCTGAAATATTAATTCCAGAAGATTTTTATCGGGCATCACATCAAAAAATTTATAATGTGATGCTGAAGCTAGCGGATAAAGGAGAACCTGTTGATTTAGTCACAGTTACTTCGGAGCTTGCAGATGCCAATATTTTAGAGGAAATCGGCGGAGTTTCATATTTGAGCGATCTGGCAAATGCTGTTCCTACTGCTGCAAATATTGAGTACTACGGAAGAATTGTTGAAGAAAAATCAATTTTGCGCAGGCTGATCAGAACGGCAACTACGATTGCTCAGGATGGCTACTCCCGCGAAGACGAAGTTGATGTTTTATTAAATGAAGCAGAAAAAAACATCATGGAAGTATCTCAGCGTAAAAATGCTGGAGCTTTCCAAAATATTAAAGATGTTCTTGTACAAACATACGATAACATTGAATTGCTTCATACACGCAAAGGCGACATTACTGGAATTGCAACAGGTTTTACCGAGCTCGACAGGATGACAGCTGGATTTCAGCGAAATGATCTCATCATCGTAGCAGCCCGTCCATCTGTAGGTAAAACAGCATTCGCTCTGAATATTGCACAAAACGTAGCAACAAAAACAGATGAAAATGTCGCGATTTTCAGCCTTGAGATGGGAGCCGACCAGCTTGTCATGAGGATGCTTTGCGCTGAAGGGAATATCAATGCCCAAAATTTGCGTACAGGCAATCTAACTCCTGAAGACTGGGGAAAGCTTACGATGGCAATGGGAAGTCTATCAGATTCAGGAATATTTATTGACGATACACCAGGAATCCGGGTCAGTGAAATACGTGCCAAGTGCCGCCGGCTTAAACAGGAAAGCGGACTAGGCATGATTTTGATTGACTATCTTCAGCTTATTCAGGGAAGCGGACGAAACAAAGATAACCGGCAGCAGGAAGTATCTGAAATCTCAAGAACGCTTAAATCATTGGCAAGGGAACTGAAGGTCCCTGTCATTGCCTTATCGCAGCTTTCGCGCGGAGTGGAGCAGCGTCAGGACAAGCGTCCAATGATGTCTGACATTCGTGAATCAGGAAGTATTGAGCAGGATGCAGATATTGTTGCTTTCCTATACCGTGATGATTATTACGATAAAGAATCCGAAAATAAAAATATCATAGAAATTATTATAGCGAAGCAGCGTAACGGTCCAGTTGGAACCGTGAGCCTTGCTTTCGTAAAGGAATACAATAAATTCGTAAACCTGGAACGGCGATTTGACGATGCAGGTGTTCCGCCAGGTGCTTAGAGCCGTCTTGCTGTTGAGACGGCTTTTTTTGATTTTTCTATTCTTTACCCCTTTAGAATGAAATGCCTAATTAGGGGAACTCTAAGTGAAGATATATTAATATCTCTTCTTTTTGCTTAATATTACGAACGAAATGAAAATGTAATCTCATTAATGTTCGTCTTTTCGTTGACTTTATGACGATACGTTGGTAAAATTAGCTTGTTTGATAGTGCGAAAAAAGAAGAGTTGTAAATAAGCGGAGGTGCACGTAATGTCTTCAGTAGTTGTTGTAGGAACACAATGGGGAGATGAAGGTAAAGGAAAGATTACCGATTTTCTTTCAGAAAATGCAGAGGTTATTGCTCGTTATCAAGGCGGGAATAACGCGGGACACACAATTAAATTTAATGGTGAAACATATAAGCTCCACTTAATTCCATCAGGTATCTTTTATAAGGATAAAACCTGTGTAATCGGCAATGGAATGGTTGTTGACCCAAAAGCTCTTATTCAGGAACTATCTTATTTGCATGATCGCGGGGTAAGTACTGATAATCTTCGCATCAGCAATCGCGCGCATGTCATTCTTCCATATCATTTAAAGCTTGATGAAGTAGAAGAAGAACGCAAAGGCGCTAATAAAATTGGCACAACCAAAAAAGGAATCGGTCCTGCTTACATGGACAAAGCAGCTCGCGTAGGAATCCGCATTGCTGATTTATTAGACCGTGAAGCTTTTGAAGAAAAATTAACAAGAAATTTAGAAGAAAAAAACCGCATGCTTGAAAAGTACTACGAAACAGAAGGATTCACGATTGAAGAAATTCTTGATGAATACTACGAGTACGGTCAGCAATTTAAAAAGTACGTTTGTGACACAGCAGTTGTTTTAAATGATGCTCTTGATGGCGGCAGACGTGTTTTATTTGAAGGTGCCCAAGGCGTTATGCTTGATATCGATCAAGGTACGTATCCATTTGTAACATCTTCAAACCCGGTAGCGGGCGGAGTGACAATCGGATCAGGAGTTGGACCTACTAAAATTAATCACGTTGTCGGAGTTTCTAAGGCTTATACAACCCGTGTTGGCGATGGACCATTCCCAACAGAGCTTGATAACGAAATTGGCCACCAAATTCGTGAAGTCGGACGCGAATATGGTACAACAACTGGCCGCGCTCGCCGCGTTGGATGGTTTGACAGCGTCGTTGTCCGCCATGCCCGCCGTGTAAGTGGTATCACAGACTTATCATTAAACTCAATCGATGTGCTGACAGGCATCGAAACATTGAAAATCTGCACAGCTTATAAATATAAAGGCGAAATCATGGAGTCCTTCCCAGCAAGCCTTAAAGTACTTGCTGAGTGTGAGCCGGTCTATGAAGAGCTTCCAGGCTGGACAGAAGACATCACAGGCGTTCGCGACCTTGGAGAGCTGCCTCAAAACGCCCGCAACTATATTGAGCGTGTATCACAGCTGACAGGCATTCCGCTATCCGTCTTCTCAGTAGGACCTGACAGAACACAAACAAATGTTGTAAGAAGCGTATATAGCTAAACAGCGGAATCGAAAGGGGGCTTGCCTCCTTTCGGTTTTTTAGATTGAAGACTCGTAAGCTGGTACATAGAGTAAAAGGTAAATCTCAACAGAAAGAAATTCAGTTGAAAAACAGAGGATATTACACTTAATACCAACCCGAGAATTGTCTTTTTCTAGCTGCCTTTGGCAATTTGAAAACATGGAAAAGCGATTATTATCAAGTATGGAAGTATCTCTGCCTGCACCGGAGTCTTTTCTATTCACCGAAAAGTGAGTTTAATTGGTGTAAATACAATTCTATCCGTGTAAATCCATGTTTTATCAGTGAAAATTTCAGTTTTATCAATGTAAACCGCGTTTTAAATTGTGTAAACTGCAGGTTTATCAGTCAAAATGACGATTTTATCAGTATTACGAATAAAATCCCTGGTTTGCTATTGTGCTGAAGTTTTATAAACCTATGATAGTACCCACAGATAGAAATAAATAATTTCTTTTATATAAAACTTTTCCTTGTTATTCTTCTACCATTGAAGTACAATAATAAAGGTTCGGTAATAAACAGCGATAAGTACTGTTTTTACATACATACACATACATAGCTCGGTATCAGTCGGTAGAGCACGATCGAATAATCTCCGAAGAATAAGCATCAGCGCACAAATGGAGCTGCAGCTTGGCTAAGCTTTCTGAGATTTGGGCGAAGGTTCCAAAAACAAAAACAACATTGTACTGCATTCTAAAACATGGCTCGGTAGCTCAGTCGGTAGAGCAAAGGACTGAAAATCCTTGTGTCGGCGGTTCGATTCCGTCCCGAGCCACTCAAAAAAGACATGACCCCTTTGGGGGTCATGTCTTTTTGCTTTGTGACTTTTGTGGCAGAGAAATTATGGGCATATTTTTACAGGAAACAGTAAATTATGACACCAATAATACAGAAATGTTACATTTTGCAAAATCACTAGGTAATTTTCTGATAATATGATAATTTAATAAGGTAGTAAAAAAATAGAATTTTGTCGAAATAGAACTATTTGCTTACATAATGATAGATAAAGTACTTAGCAGTGGTTAATTGGGAGGAAATTAAATCGTGTTTAAGCGCATAAATGGATTGATTGGAAACAACGTTCAACATACAAAAAACAAAATAATGAAAAAAGCTTTTTTTAGTTTGGCTTTTGCCGGAACACTGTCTCTTGGCTTCGGATCTGCAGCATCAGCAGAGGAATCACTTGAAACGGTTTATCACGTTTATTTAGATGGTGAAAGAGTTGGCACTGTTGATAGTCAGCAGTTAATTGATAACCTTTCAAAGAAGAAAATTGAAGAGGCTAAAAAGACATACAAAGATTATCAATTAACGGTTGAAGAGATTGAATTGATTCCTGAACAAATGTTTCGTCCTGTTTCAAACAATGAGGAGACATTAAATAAGCTGAATGCGGATCTTCAGGTTGTTGCTGAAGCAGCATCTATTAAAATTGACGACAAGACAATTGCTTCTTTTAAAAACAAAGAAGAGGCAGAAACTGCATTAAATAAATTTAAAGGCAAATATGTTTCTGAAGATGATCTAAAACATTTAGAAACTCTGAAACATACTTCAGTCCCTTTACAGCCTATTAAAGAAAATGAATCTCGTATATTAGACGTTTCCTTTACTGATAAAGTTTCAGTATCTGAAGAAAAAGTTGCGCCAGAAAAACTAATTTCTGTCGAAGATGGTTTAAAGCTTCTAGAAAAAGGTACATTGGAAGAGAAAAAGCACGAAGTCAAAGAAACAGATGTACTTGGCAAAGTAGCTTCTGAATATAAACTTACGCTGGATGATTTGCTTGCACTTAATCCAGGGATAAAAGAAGACGATGTCATTAAACCCGGTGACGAACTAAATGTAAAAGAGTATAAGCCGTTTACAAATGTTCTCGTGAAAGAAGAAGTATCTAAAAAAGAGGCGATCGCCTATGAAACTGAAGTGATTGAAGATGCTTCAATGTTCAAAGGCGACAAGAAAACAAAGCAAGAAGGAAAAGACGGCCAAAAGCTGCTGAATTATATGGTTTATAAAGAAAATGGGAATGAAGTAAAGCGTGATACAACAAAAGATGAAACGCTGACTGAACCTGTGAAAGAGATTATCGTAAAAGGCACCAAGGTTGTACCTTCTCGCGGGAATGGTTCCTTAACATGGCCAGCAGTTGACGGGTATGTTTCTAGTAAGCTTGGAACACGCTGGGGTAAAATGCATAAAGGCATCGATATTGCCCGCCCGAGTGACCGCACAATAAAAGCAGCGGATAATGGAAAAATCGTCTCTGCAGGAAATTCCGGGGCGTACGGAAATAAGATTGAAATTGACCATGGCAATGGCATGAAAACAGTCTATGCACATTTAGATTCAATCTCTGTGTCTGTAGGACAAACGGTCTCTCAAGGTCAAAAAATTGGTGTAATGGGATCAACTGGGCGCTCTACAGGTGTTCATTTGCACTTTGAAGTATACGAAAATGGCAACTTAAAAAATCCGCTTGATTATTTGAAAAAATAACCTCTAGCTTTGCTAGAGGTTTTCTTCTTTTAAGCTCGGCAGCTGCCGGGTTTTTGTCAGTTAAGCGGTCTATGAGGAAGGGAATAAGATAGGAGGAAATCGGGTTCATGCAATAATCTGAAATCTCCAAGTTTAATCTCTATCTGTTTTGCTGGGCATACATTAGGAAATACCTAATGAGAAGATTTCTATAAATTACTCGAAAAGAATGACTTGAAAAGATGATTCTGTTAAGTAGACGTGGTAAATTAAGAATACGGAAGATACACCTTACGTAAAAGGGGCGAATGGTCATGGAAAAGAAAATCCTAGTTGTGGATGATGAAAAGCCGATTGCAGACATTCTGCAATTTAACTTAAAAAAAGAGGGCTATGAAGTATTTTGTGCCTATGATGGAAATGAAGCACTTGAAATGGTTGAAGAAATTCAGCCTGATTTGATTCTTTTAGATATTATGCTCCCAAATAAAGACGGAATGGAAGTTTGCCGTGAAGTGCGGAAGAAATATGAAATACCCATTATCATGCTGACGGCAAAGGATTCTGAAATAGACAAGGTGCTTGGACTTGAGCTTGGTGCAGATGACTATGTCACTAAGCCATTCAGTACAAGAGAGCTGCTTGCACGTGTGAAAGCAAACTTAAGAAGATTGCAGGCAATTCCTGCAACAGATCAGCAATCAGATAAAAATGAAATTGAGATCGGTTCATTGACCATCCATCCTGATGCATATGTTGTGTCCAAACGCGGGGAAACCATTGAATTGACTCATCGTGAATTTGAACTGCTTCACTATTTAGCAAAACATATTGGACAAGTTATGACACGGGAGCATCTTCTTCAAACCGTTTGGGGCTATGATTATTTCGGTGACGTTCGTACAGTAGATGTTACTGTTCGCCGCTTAAGGGAAAAAATTGAGGATAATCCAAGCCATCCGACGTGGATCGTTACGCGAAGAGGTGTCGGGTATTACTTGCGAAACCCTGAACAGGAGTAGGTTTCATGAACAAAGTTGGTTTCTTTAGATCCATCCATTTCAAGTTTGTTATGGTCTATGTGCTCCTTATCATGATTGCGATGCAGATCATTGGAGTGTACTTTGTGAAACAGCTTGAACGATCTCTGCTGGAAAATTTCAATACCTCAATTACTCAAAGGATCAATTTCATAAATTACAGCATCGAACAGGAAATGACCAAAGAGCGCACAGGGGATGATTCGGCAGTTGCTGTTCCTACTTTGGAAGAGGACATTACAGCCATATTAAAAGATTTTGCGAAGGATGAAATTCAGGAAATACGGGTCATTGATAAAAATAGCCGTGTCATTGCAACATCAGATCCAAATAATAGTGATATTATCGGAAAGCGGACAACAGAAGTTCTTGTAAAACGAACGCTTGTCTTTGAAAAACCTGATGAAAAAGTATTAATTGACCGTGATACGAGCCGACGTGTGTGGGTTTCTTCAACACCAATAAAAAATATTGACCAAGATACGATTGGTGCCTTATATCTGGTTGCTTCCATGGAAGAAGTATTTTCTCAAATGCGCGTAATCAACGGGATTTTAGCGACTGGAACAGGGCTATCCTTGGCCATTACCGCCGTACTTGGTGTTTTTCTGGCGCGTACTATTACAAGGCCTATGTCTGATATGAGAAAGCAGGCAATTGAGCTATCGAAAGGAAACTTTTCCAGAAAAGTTAAAGTCTATGGTGAGGATGAAATTGGCCAGCTTGCCATTACCTTTAATAATTTGACAGATAAGCTAGAAGAGGCTCAGGCAACAACTGAAGGAGAACGAAAGAAGCTTGCTTCTGTTATTGCTCATATGACCGATGGCGTAATTGCAACAAATCGTTCAGGGGAAGTCATTTTAATTAATAATCCAGCGATGGAAATGCTTAATGTTTCACGTGAAACGGTCTATGAAGTGCCTATTACAAAGCTTTTAGGCATTGATGATGAATATACGTTTGATAGTTTAATTGAGCAGCAGGATTCCCTCATTTTAGATGCGAGTACGCTTGAAAAACCATACATTCTCCGAGTGAACTTTTCTGTTATTCAAAAAGAACACGATCGAAATAATGGCTTAATCGCTGTGATATATGACATCACTGAACAAGAAAAAATTGATCAGGAACGACGTGAGTTTGTTGCCAACGTGTCACATGAACTTAGAACTCCTTTAACAACGATGCGAAGTTACCTCGAAGCTCTTGCTGAAGGTGCATGGGAAGATAAGGAAATAGCTCCTCAGTTCTTAAATGTGACTCAAAATGAAACGGAACGAATGATTCGTCTTGTCAATGATTTGCTGCAGCTTTCAAAACTCGACAGCAAAGATTACCGTATCAATAAACAGTGGATTAATTTCACAAATTTCTTCAATCAGATTATTGATCGATTTGAGATGACAAAGGAACAGCATGTTACGTTTCTCCGAATGCTTCCAGAGGAAAAACTTTATGTGGATATTGATCCTGATAAGATTACGCAAGTCCTTGATAATATCATTTCAAATGCTCTTAAATATTCACCTGAGGGTGGTCTGATTACATTCAAAATAGAAGTGCTTGATGACGAATTGCAAATAAGTGTGAAAGATGAAGGCATGGGAATTCCTAAAGGGACAGAACATAAGATATTTGAGCGTTTTTATCGGGTGGACAAAGCGCGGACAAGGAAGCTTGGAGGAACAGGGCTTGGTCTTGCTATTGCAAAAGAGATGATCGGTGCGCATGATGGGGAAATATGGGCAAAGAGTGTTGAGGGAAAAGGAACAACAATCCTATTTACCTTGCCGTTTACCCAGGATCAAGAGGATGATTGGGATGAATCGTGAGAATTTAAAAACAATAACCTTAGCGATACTCGTCTGCTGCAGTGTGTTTTTTACGTATAACCTTTGGACATTCAAACCTAACTACGATTTTGTCCAAAGCAGCCAATACTTAGAAAACGAACCAATCAGCAATGAGAAGAAAGAGCCCTATCATGTTATCCGGCCCTATCAAATGTTCGTACAAGATCATTCAAATCATTATGGAACGTTTCAAGCGAAAGAGATCAATTCGCTTTGGGATGAGCTGAAACGATGGGATATCAATGAAGTAAAGAATGTGTCAAACAGATATAGCTCTGCAAAACTGAATGATTGGATAAACGGAAACAGCGAAACGAAGAAAATAGAGCTTGTTTTTAGTGATAAAATACCGTTTGAAATCTTTCAATCTCTTTTCCAATATAAATCTCAAAAAACCATATACTCTTCCTTTGACAGGATCGTTATGCCAATTGGAAAAGAAAATCAGCAGCAAAAAATTATGTTTGTTTCATATGAACAGCGTCTTGTTTATGAAGCAACGATAAGCGATGTAAATGCTAAGAATTTTGTTGCTTCAGTTATTGAAAAAAAGGAAAATTTGGATCCTTATGTCTCAATGAATCTTTTAGAAGATAAGGCGATGCTGCTTCCTGAAGGCAATATTCAAATGGACCAAACGAAATATATTACTGACTCAATTGATGGTGAGGATTTTAAACAGGCATTATTCAACAATCCAAGCTATGTGCGAAGAGAAATGAAGCCTACACAAAACATTTATACAGATGGAACAAGTTTATTAACCATCTATCCAAGTCAGGAAAAATTGCGCTTTGTGAACCCGACAATTGATCCAAGCATGTTTATTGAACGAGGAAAGGCAATGAAGCAAAGCATTGAATTTTTAAATAATCATGGAGGCTGGACGGATGATTATCAGTTCTATAACATGGATTCCGACAGCCAGCTTGTCTCATTTCGGTTAATGGTCAATCTTTTCCCTGTCTTTGAAGATATTACAAATACATTTGGTCCAGCCGAGATATCCATGAGGTGGGGCAATAATGAAATTGCCACGTATCTGCGTCCATTATTTGAATTGGACATACCGATTGGGCAAAATGCAGTAAAAATGGCAAATGGAAAAGAGGTAATCGCTCTACTTAAACAGGAGAAAAACCTGGAGCTGAAAGATGTGAAACGAGTCTTTCCAGCTTATGAAATGTCTGCAACAGCTGAGCCAAGGATTGTAACGCTTAAGCCTTCTTGGTATGTTGAAACAGAAAGCGGTCATTTCTCAAAATTGGAATCAAGAAATGAAACGCTTGGAGGTAACAGCGATGGATTGGAGTAAGACAAAATCCATTTTTATACTTGCTTTTCTCGTATTGAATACTTTTTTGGCCTTTCAATATTTTAACATTATTATCACAAACAGCAGGTATGATGTTATTCAAAAACCTATGATAGAAGAGCAGCTGGCAGCTGAAGGAATCACCTATGGTGAACTCCCAAAAGGAACAGAAAAAGGTGCATATATAGCTGCTGAGAGCAAGGTTTTCTCTAAGGAAGAATTAAAAGCTTTATCAGACCAGGAAATTCTTGAGTTTGACAATAAATCAAAAGGGTTAGTTGCAGAGTTTGAGGAACCAATTAGTCTTCCGGAGACAAACACAAAAAGCAAATTAAATCAGATTATCCGCGAAAACATCCTATATGGGGACGAATATGTACTTTGGAAAACAGATAAAACGAATAATACGATTGTTTATATTCAAACGCACAATGATAAAATGATTTTCCAAGATTTATCTGACCAAAAAATCGGCATGCTTATCCTTTATTTAAATGATAAAAACCAAATTGTCAGCTATGAGCAAACGATGCTTGAAAACATTGAGGATTTAGAAGAAAGACAGGATATCCTCCCGGCACTTAAAGCATTAGAAGCGCTCTACAATAAAAATGATTTAAAGCCAAACAGCAAAGTGACCGAAGTTCAGTTTGGCTATTACTCGCCCTTCCCATTATCGGGAGAGCAGATTTTGGCGCCTACTTGGCATATCGTTGTTAACGAAAAAGAAGATTATTATGTGAATGCATTAGAGGGACAAGTTATTCGTCCTAACGAAAAATTGGAGTGAGAAACGATGAGCTTGCAATTCAGTGTTCTCGCAAGCGGAAGTACGGGGAATGCCATTTATGTTCAATCAGATCAGCATTCATTGCTTATTGATGCGGGACTTAGCGGAAAACAAATGGAAGTTTTATTTCAGCTGATCGGAAAGCAGATCAATCAGTTATCCGGGATATTAGTAACGCATGAACATAGTGATCACATAAAAGGTTTAGGAGTACTTGCGAGAAAACATAAGCTGCCGGTCTATGCAAATGAGAAAACATGGCAGGCTATGGAAGGATTGATTGGGGCAATAAGCCCTGATCAGAAATTTATTTTTCAAACAGGAACTGTTCAGTCATTTGGAGGCATAGATGTTGAATCATTTGGTGTTTCACATGATGCAGCAGAGCCTATGTTTTATGCTTTTCATCATGAGGGAAAAAAACTTGCGCTTATTACAGATACGGGGTATGTAAGCGATCGGATGAAGGGTATCATCAATAATGCGGATGCCTATGTATTTGAAAGCAATCATGATGTAGACATGCTGAGAATGGGTCATTATCCATGGAGTGTAAAACGTCGTATTCTGAGTGATGTCGGACACGTTTCAAATGAAGATGCAGCGCTTGCGATGACAGATGTCATTGGAGACAACACGAAACGAATTTACCTTGCGCATTTAAGCAAAGATAACAATATGAAAGAACTTGCAAGAATGTCTGTTCAGCAAACACTTGCCAGCAAAGGATTTATGTCAGGCGAGCAATTTGAACTGTACGATACAGATCCCAAAAACCCAACTCCGCTCGTTTGTGTCTAAGGTACTAAAGATCGTTTTTTTTGGATATCCTTGAGTATAATATTGCTAAGATATACACACTATTCATACAGTGTTTGTTTGTGTGAAAGGATAGGTGAGACGATCGATGGGGTATTACGATCAAGACTATGAGGAGTACAATCGAAAACAAAAAGGAAATCGGGGCGGACGGTTTTTATCGGGTTTGACTGGTGCCATATTAGGAGGGCTTCTCGTACTATTTTCCATGCCTATTTTGGCGAATATGGACTTCCTGCCTTATGACTTTTCAATGGGGGAAGATGATGAAGACACTGATCAGGATCAGACTTCAAATGCACCTGCTAAAAACATTTCCGTTGACGTAAACACAGCTGTCACAAAGGCTGTAGACAAAGTATCAAAGGCTGTTGTTGGAGTTGTAAATATTCAGGAAGCCGGGTTTTGGAATGAAAAAGGCGAAGCGGGTACAGGATCAGGTGTCATTTACAAAAAAGAAGGCGACAATGCCTTTGTTGTCACTAACTATCACGTGATAGCCGGAGCTTCTCAAGTTGAATTAAGCTTAAGTGATGGAACCAGGATTCCTGCTGAGATTCTCGGAAGTGATGAGCTAATGGATTTAGCCGTTCTCAGAACAGAGAGCAAGCCAGTTGAGCAAGTCGCGGAATTTGCTAATTCAGACAATGTCAAACCAGGAGAACCCGTTATTGCCATTGGGAATCCCTTAGGACTGCAATTTTCAGGATCTGTCACGCAAGGCATCATTTCTGGTACAGAAAGAGCCATCCCGGTCGATTCCAATCAAGATGGCGAAGTTGATTGGAATGCAGAAGTCATGCAGACAGATGCAGCTATTAACCCTGGAAACAGCGGAGGAGCACTTGTTAATATTGACGGGAAATTAATTGGAATTAACTCAATGAAGATTGCTGAATCGGCAGTAGAAGGCATTGGACTTGCGATTCCTATCAATCTTGCCGCTCCAATTATTGATGACTTGGAAAAATACGGCGAAGTCAGACGCCCATTCCTTGGCATCGGCATGCGTTCGCTAAATGAAGTATCGAGCTATCATTGGGAGCAAACATTGAAGCTTCCAAAAGAAGTTTCTTCAGGTGTCGTTGTCATGAGTGTAAATCCTGTTTCTCCAGCAGGTCAGGCAGGGCTAAAAGAACTCGACGTCATAACTGAATTTGATGGTCAAGAAGTGAAAGACATTATTGACCTAAGAAAGCAGTTGTACAAAAAGAAGGTTGGCGAAAGTGTGGGTCTTACTTTTTACCGGGCGGGAGAAAAGAAATCAGTTAAGCTTAAACTGGGAGAAGAACAGGAGGGTTAATACTCCTGTTTTTTTCTTTTATTATATATCCACATGTGGATAAGGAGGAAAAACGATGAAGTGCTGCGAAGAACATATTGAACTTGCCATTGATATGTATGTAGATGAGCATGAAGTTGCACCAGAAATCGAAAAAATCAGAGAAATCAACAAGTTATCCACAACCTGTGAATTGTGTGAAAACCCTGCTGTATATATAGTGGGGAACTAATATTCGCACACTAAATGTGGATAAGATGTGCACAATTGTGGATAAAAAATGTTAGTAAACTGTTCTTAAAAGTGGGGATAGCTGTGAATATAACAATATGTACAATCGGAAAGCTTAAAGAAAAATATCTAAAGCAAGGAATCGATGAATTTTTAAAGCGGTTAACTCCTTATGCAAAGGTAGAAATCATTGAGCTTCCAGACGAAAAAGCACCTGAAAATTTAAGCGAATCTGAAATGGAGCAAGTCAAGCAGCGTGAAGGCGAACGGATATTATCAAAAATTTCGGATGACACTCATGTAATAGCTCTGGCGATTGAAGGGAAAATGAAATCGTCTGAGCAGCTTGCAGCTGATCTGGATCGTCTTGCTACATATGGGAAAAGCAAAGTTGCATTTGTTATTGGGGGATCACTGGGGTTGAGCAATGAGGTAATGAAGCGGGCGAATGATACGCTGTCCTTTTCAAAAATGACGTTTCCTCATCAGCTGATGCGTCTGATTTTGGTGGAGCAGGTTTACAGGGCTTTTCGGATTAATCGGGGTGAACCGTATCATAAGTAAATGAGGTTTTTTTAGAAAAATAAAAAGCCAAAAATGAAAAAGTTATGAGTATAACTTTTTCATTTTTGGTGTTTATAAGGAAGATCAACATCCGTTACATTAATATAGCCTTTCTAATTAAAAAAGCAAAGGAAAAGTAAATGTAACGAAAGCCGCCCAAAGTCCGTAAACTGGCAAATACTTAGTGACCGCATCTTGAATGGGTGAAGGTCCGGTCTTGTTTTGTAGAAAACGCATATATGAGACCATAATCCAAATAAGATTTCCCCAGATAAGTATGTTTACACCTAAAACAGCTAGTCTATTTGGTGTAATCCCATAAGAAGAAAGTCTGAACACGATGGCTGACAAAGCCACACTGTCAATGATAAGCGCAAGAGCAATTAAGGAAAAATTTATATAATCTGAAATGTTCTTTTTCTCGTCTGAGTCGCTTTCGGTAATAGAAAATATGGTAACGGCCAATACACCAAGGAGTATTCCGTTGAAGGCTATCAGGAAATTGCGGTCCAAGAATGGATTTTTTCCGACCCATATAACCGTTATAAGATAGACCAACAATGTAACCAGGACAAGAGGACTAAAAATTTTAGCTATATATGGTGTAATATTCTTAGCAAGTTTAAGATTCATTGATACCAGGTATGCAGCCACAATAGCAAGAGCGGCAGCACCAAATAAAACGATATTACTAAAATAGAATTCTTCTATATCCAAGCCAACAAAGCTAAATAACTGCATGGTCAATGCCGCTAGCACCATTCCGCTAACTGCCATGCTGGCGTAGAGAATACAAAATTCCAAATTAAATTTAATATAGGCTAATCTTGTACTGCCTTTTGAATATTCATTTCCTGTAAATGCAAGCCCTACCAATACCCATAAGAATATGGGAAGGTGTAAATAAGCAAGGATAATACTGTCTTTATAATTTAATGGTAGCATATTAAGATAAAACCCGGAAATTAGGAACAACGCTGCAAGGGAATAAATAACACTTTTTTTCGGAGTATTATTGTAAACAAAATAGGCAGCAATAAAGGGAATTATACCAAAAGCCAGGTTAATTGGAGCAATTGCTTCCTGTTCGACAAAATGGAAAATGATTCTGGTGCTTATCCCGGCCAGAATGGCTAAAATGCCCATGAATAAGAAACCTTTTTGAAGCAAGGAAGATTTTTCTGAATGTGCCGTTTCCTTGAAATGCAATCTTTCATACCAAATGCCAAGAACCTGAGAATCAGGATTTTGTTCCCATGCGTCTGAGAATGACTTTTTAAAGGCTTTGGGGTCATTTCTAAACATTCTCTCCAGCTCATGGGGATTAGAAATATTTTCAATAATTAAATTTTTAATGTCCATGAGTATACCTCCCTAATAATTGTCATATTAAGTCCTACTTTCCTCAACAATGTTTATTAATCAAACTCTCTTACCTTTGACTGTCTTCGTCACTTTTGTATTCTAAAATATCTCCAGGCTGACATTCTAATGATTTAGAAATCGCCTCTAGAGTTGATAATAGAATCGCTTTTGACTTTCCATTTTTAAATATAGAAAGAGTGTTTCAGGTTTCATGAAAAGCACCTCTCATAAGAATTGTTTATTAGATATTAACATTTTATTTATTGATAAACAATAAATTTTTATTAGTTTTTATAATATTTTTGTTGTTAATAATTAATTGAGGCCAAAATAAAAACATTCCTCTTTAAAAAGAAATGCTCTATAGGGTGTATCTCATGAGCCTCAATTGAATTACTGTTAATCACTAAAAAAAGCTAACTTTGTGTATAAAAAAAGTGAGCCGCAAAAGAGCCAAATATAAATTGAAGAACCTCATTTAGATGTGTCACGGTGAACCGTATCATAAGTAAATGAGGTTTTTGTGAAAAAAGTAACAGCACCCTCTAATTTGATGGAGAAGTGCTGTTTTGTTTTGTTATTTGAATGCCTAGATGAACAATTTGTTGCATGAATGGTTGTTTTCTTTTGCAATGAACATAATTTTTTTGTTCAATTAGGATTCTCTTATCCAAATGAATAAAACTATATACAAAAAATGGCTGAATTCCTTACATGTGCTTTTGCTTACTTTAATATTCTCCTTTAATTACAAAAAACGAGCCTCGAATTGTTCCAGCTAGTTTAGACTTCTGCCTAGCAAACTTAAACTTCCCATCTAACTCCTTTGGTACCTCCATCCCCTCAGAAAGCTTAAAACCAACGGCCCGCTTCTTAGGGTCATTAACCGTATACATGACGTTGACCCCAAGACCATCCTCATAAAAGACGTATGCAAATTTGATATTTTCCACTTGAAAACGCGACGTTTCTAAAGGTTTGGCCGCAAACTCAATATCTCGTTCTTCTTTCAAAATTCGGTTCACATAATCAAGGGTCTCCTGGCTTTCGCTAGCTGGTACGACCGTAAATTCATGCTTGTATTTGTTCATAAAGTAACGGGCTTCATTAGCACGTAAACCAGCAAGCGCTTCTACTACAGGAGAAGACTCTAAACCAATCGTAGACACATTTTTAAAATCAACGATATAGGACATTTCCATCCCTCTTTTTATTTCTTTATTTCCTAACAACAGGAATCCACATTTCACCAAATACTAAGCCGTTTCGTTGCCCCATCTCAACCGATGCATTTGGCCCGCCAACATAGGCAAAATTCTTTGCTTCTGGCAAGACTTGACCAAAGGCAATACCAGTAAGCATATTACTCAACTCTTCAGACGTCTGTGCTTCCCCTTTTACAACCAGGTATTCTCCTTTAGGAAATTGAATCACTCTGGATGCTTCTGGTAATGATGCCTCTGTCATGACGCCAGCATAATGCATCATCTTGATATTCACCGCTTCATTCACGACAAAAATGTAATCATTTGTGGCTACGGCTTTTAACATGTCGAGCCTTCCATCTTGTTTGACGGCCGACCAAAAGTCTGCCTTTTCCTTGTTTATGCCAGCATAGTCTGTGTAGTCGCTCTTAAGCTCAGTTCCGATACCTAAAACGGTAAAGCTTTCTTTTTCTTCTAGAGTATAATTTGTCATATTCAAACCATCCTTTTTTTAGAATTTATCAAATGATTTGTCTTTTCACTTGATAAGTTTATAATAATCTTTAATAGTGTCAAAAAATGATACTGTTTAGGAGGTCCAGATGAAAAAAGTTGAACGGATTAATATCATCATGCGGTATATCAACAACCGGTCCCACTTTACAATTTCTGAGATCATGCAAGAATTTAACATCTCTCGTTCGACGGCTATTAGAGATATCAGAGAAATTGAAGCCATGGGGATGCCGCTTGTCGCTGAAGTTGGAAGGGATGGGGGCTATTTTGTCATGAACAATTCTGTCCTGCCCACTGTCCGCTTTACCGATAATGAGATTAAAGCTCTCTTTATTGCCTTTATGGCCACAAGAAATCAACAACTCCCTTATCTTAAGAGTCGTCAGTCTTTAGCTGAAAAATTACTAGGTCTCATCTCAGAAAACCAGCAAGATGACCTTGTTCTTTTAAATCAAATCTTGCTTTTTGAAGGGACCAACCCAAATAATCCCGACCTGCTTGATCTGTCAGACCTCCCCCATCCTATGTTAGAAAAACTTATCCAAATCCTTCTTTTGGATCGTTATTTATTGATCACTCTCGAAGAAGTGAAGATAATAAAGTCTTACCCAATTTATCTCTTACACCTTTATCGTGAAAAAAGCCTTTGGCTGATTGAAGGCTTTGACTTGAAGGAAGAGAAGAGACAAATTTTCTCTGTCGACAATCTCACCAATGTCAAACCATACCCTACGAAAAAAAGATTAAGTAAGAAAAAGATTTTAGAAAAAATAAGTAAGCAGGAAGAAGAAATCAACCTTGTCCTTGAACTTGGTCCAAAGGCGATTGCCCAGTTCAAAAAATACCATCCTTTAAAAGTTTCAATATCCTATACGAATCCTTACCAAACTACAGCCATTCTAAAGACTTTTATCAATGTGAATAATTCAGAAGAATTGACCGAAATAATAAATTGGCTGCTTTTCCTAGGTGGGGATATCAAGGTAAGGGAAATGCCAGTAGAAGTCTTAGAAGGTTTGAAAGAGAGATTATTCCTATACTGTCCATAAGCAGTGCCAGTTAAAACCTCTAATAATTTTGAGTTTGACCAGTTGCCAGTTCCCCTATATTTTGCACACCCAGGATATATACATATATATGAATACTGAAAATACTTTGAGAGGGTAATAGCATATTTATCAGTACTATTCTTTATTGAATTTCTAATAAATTCGTTTTGGTAAACAAAGGTTAAACCTCATTTAGATTGCTTACGGTGAACCGTACCACAAGTAAATGAGATTTTTTCTATAATGTAAAAGAAACAAAGGGAAGCCCATTGTTTCTTATTTTTTCTTTTCATATATTAGGAGAAGTTTATTGTCTCTAGCCTCTTTAGAAATAGGGGCAGCTTGACCAGTTTGTGAAACTTGCGCTTTCCAATCTGTATGGTCAATCCATCCAAACCTTATTTTTTTTATCATAGGTTTTTTACTTGGATTTTCAACGTCAAACTTCTCTAAATTTACAGTTATATAATATCCTGATTTTGATTTACCAGAGTTATTATCACTGTTCTCCTGTCCGTAACTTCTATTTCCATATACATTGTTTGGGTTAGAAGATGTTTTAATTTCAACAGAGTAGTCATTATTAGGTATATAGACAACGTCCTTATCCTCTTTAATGATTTCTTTACGCCAATATTGTTGATAAATCTAATTAGCAATTATTATCATCGGAAAGCCTCCTTAGTATTCTTTAAGTAATAATATAAGAAGCACAGGGACGGTTCTTCTGCTTCCTATAATATAAGGAAGCACAGGAACCGTCCCGTTGCTTCCCAAATCTTGTTACTATTCCTTACAATATAACGTATAATTTACAATAGCAGAGCAGCACAATATACAGCATCAACGAAAGAAGTGATACAAATGAAAGCTCATCTAATCCACATGCGAGATAAGCTAAACAATATAAATAAACGCAATCGTTCTATTCGCTTGTTGAAGATCTATCAAAAATGGAGCTTTGACATGGTAGCGCTAAATAGCACTGAGGATAATGAAGATGCACAATCTATTGTAAGCAAAATAGCTCAACAGAAAACAAAAGGCAAGATTACCTTATTGAATCCGTCTCTAGATGACGAAAAATCTATGGTTTTATCAAAAAAACTAACTGATTTGTATCGTCAAATCAAAGCCATGGAAGATGAAACTGGTGTGCATGACTTCTATTTAGGATATCCCTTTCTCTCAGGTACTCTTCTAGATGGAACCTTTATTCAAGCCCCGCTTTTCTTGTACCCTATTCGATTGGAAAAAGATAATATCGCACGGCAAAGATGGGTCCTGCAAATTGAGGAAGGTGGTCCTCAGTTAAATAGGACACTCTTTTTAGCATTGAAAAAATTAAACAAATTAGGCTTCTCAGAGGAAATTTTTGAAGAGGCGGTATCCATTGCAAGCTCGATGGACTTTGTTAAAATAAAGGGTTTTCTTGAAAAACATCAGTTGAATGTTCAATTTAACGAGACCGGCTTAGGCAGGTTAACCGAATATAAGGCACAAGATATTCCCGAACTAGCCAATCTTACACTGCTGGAAAATGCGGTTATTGGTGATTTTCCACAAGGCGGCTCTTCCATCGTTCGTGATTACGATGAATTAATTACCCTTTCTGAAACTAGTTCACTTTCCTTAGTAGGAGAGATGATTCGTTCAGAAGTTGATCTTTCCATTGAAGCAGGTGTGCTAACTAATGGAATGGAGGAAATTGAAGAAGCTAGTAAAAAAGAGGACGTATTAAACCTATTACAAACAGACGGTTCTCAAGAAGAAATTATGCGAGAAGCTCTTTATCAAAAGGGATTGGTCGTTCACGGACCCCCAGGAACAGGAAAATCTCAGGTTATTGTCAATCTTATCACGGATGCGCTCCATCGGAAGAAAAAGATACTGGTTGTTTGTCAAAAGCGTGCTGCATTAGATGTTGTTTATCAACGGTTGAGCGGTTTGGGGCTTAATGACCATGTTGCTCTGGTACATGATGAAAAAGTCGATCGCAAACTACTTTATCAAAAGATTTCAACTGTATTAGAACAAAACGAAGTACAGTTTGCGGAAACTGTAGAAAAACTGATCGCAGTTACTTCCCGTTTAAATAATCAAGAAATATTACTAAATATAATTGCTAAAGCACTTTATGAAACGCAGCCGCATGGATTTAAATTATATGAACTTTATGGTTTTTCAAATCCAGTAACTGATACGAATAAAATTATTTCCTTAAACAGTGTACTAAATCGTCTAACGAGAGACTCTTTACGGGATATGACAGACGCTGTGTACAAATATGGAGAGTGGTACGAACGATTCGGACAAGAAATGTATCCATTACGTCATCGAAAGAGTTTTGCGGCATTCGATATGAAAGCGAAATTAGAAGCGATTGAAACGTTAGAAGGACTAATTCATAAAGCAAAACAAGCTGCAGATTATATTAAAGAGCTGGATATCGAAAAGATTACACCTGCTTACACATGGGAAGTGCAGCATCGGTTAGATAAAATCTATCCCGATCTAGATGAAAATCAAAAGCGTACACTCCAAGGGCTTCGAATTTTCTGGTGGACAACGATTACAGGAAAATCAATCATCGAAGAAATTATGAGCGGTGAAAAGTTTAAAGGAACGAGTTCCACAGAGTGGATAAAGATAAAACAGTCCTTGAAGATTATGCATGATTTAGGGAATTTAACGAAAGCTATGGCAGACGAAATAAGTTCCTTATCTACATTTATGCAAGAGGAACAGGTGAAAAAATTACAAGACCGTGTTGCAGAAGGAGACGTTCCATTAAAAGAATTGGATCTTTATTTAGAATATATTCATCGTGATTTCGATGATCTGAAATTAATGGATTTATTTTGGAAACTAGCACATGATGATGTGAAGATTGTGATCAATGCCCTGCAGAAAAAAGATTCTAATACAGAGAAGTCTTTGTCTGAATTTTGGGTTGATATTCTTAAGAATTCAGCATATATTCACTGGATTGATCAAATCGAGGCAAAATATCCAGATGTGCAGAAAATTTCTACAAATGAGTTTGGAAGAATACGCGAATCGTTTGCAAATCTATTAGAAGAAAAACGACAAGTAGCTGCAGAATATTTAGTACATGAGCTAACAAATAAAGTAAAGACTGTTCAACATGCTCAAGGCAAGTCGACAAAAGAGTTAAAACACCAGACAGGGAAAAAGAGAATGATCTGGCCTCTCCGCAAACTAGTTAATGACTTCGCGGATAAGGGGCTGGTTGATATTTTGCCGGTTTGGCTGTCCTCTCCAGAAATGGTGTCCTCTATTTTTCCTTTATCCGAGGGATTATTCGACGTCGTTATCTTTGATGAAGCCTCTCAGTTAACAGTGGAAAGCGGGATGCCTTCTGTTTACCGAGGTAAACAGATAGTTGTAGCCGGAGATGAAAAGCAGCTGCCCCCTTCCAATATGTTTCGAGCAGGATACGCAGATGAAGAAGATGAGGAAGAAGCGAAATTTGACACGGATGAATCTGTTAGCTTGTTAAATCTAGCGAAACGACGGTTTCCAGAAAAGATTCTACAATGGCATTACCGCTCTAAATATGAAGAGCTAATTAATTTTTCAAATCATGCTTTCTATAACGGTTATGTTCAAATTGCTCCAAACGTTACGCCATTTAAAGAACCACCTGCAATAGTCTGGAAAAAGGCAGATGGCAGATGGCTCAACCAATCAAACGAGATAGAAGCATTGGAAGTCGTTACGCAGTTAAAACATATGCTCCAAAAACAGTCTGGTAAAACATTAGGAATCATTACCTTTAACGCGAAACAGCAATCCAAAATACTAGATGTGATTGATCAAGTAGCTGCAGAAGATGAAGAATTTAGAACTCTTTATAATGAATTAATGTCTCGTGAACTAGATGAACGGTTATTTGTAAAAAATATTGAAAACGTACAAGGTGATGAACGAGATATTATTATCTTTTCCATAGGCTATGCCAAAAACGAAGAAGGCAAAGTATACAATCGGTTTGGGTCACTCAACCAAAGAGGCGGAGAAAACCGATTAAATGTTGCGGTTACACGTGCTAAAGAAGGGATTATTGTAGTTTCCAGTATTGAGCCAGAAGACTTAAATGTAGCCAACTCCACAGAACGAGGACCAAAGCTTTTAAAATCTTATTTAAAGTATGCAAAAGCCGTTTCTGAAAGAAAGATAGAAGGCATCCAAGCAGTTATTCAAGAAGTCAACGAAGCAGTAAGCACACATGCTGTACAACAAAGCCTTCATTTTGATTCTCCATTTGAAGAGCAAGTATATCAACAGCTTCGTAGTTTAGGATATCAAGTTACTACGCAAGTTGGAATGTCAGGCTATCGAATTGATATGGCCGTCGTTCATCCAAATGATCGTTCCAAATACATTCTTGGGGTTGAATGTGATGGGGCAATGTACCACAGTTCCCCCAGTGCGAGGGAACGTGACGTTTATCGTCAAAGGTATTTGGAGGCAAGAGGCTGGAAAATAGAAAGAATTTGGAGCAGGAACTGGTGGAAGAACCCATCCAATGAAATTGAGCGGATTGATCAGAAAATAAAAGAGCTTGTTCAAAAAGAAGCAAAAAAGAGTACCTTGAAGGTTTAGTAACTGTGTCCTTATTTACGTTGTATTGATTAGGCGGTAGTTTAATAGAAAAACAGGGAGTGGTTTCAAATGAACCCAATGCTGCAAATGGGTGGAAATACAGTGTTAAGTTCCCCAAAAGGATATGTGACGGTGAGCTATGATCGGTCTAATTTGATAGATATTTCTTTAACTGCATTCCTTTTAACTGATTCAGATAAAGTACAAGGGGACAGCGGGATTATTTTTTATAATCAGCCGGAGAGCCCTTCTGGTGTTGCAGCTCTGTTGCCGTCTGAGAATGCGGGGAATACGGTCGTACATAACCTTCGCTTTGATATGAGCAAAGCGCCTGCTGGGATAAGCAAAATAGCCATTACTCTCACAGAGGATAACCACACGGGGTTTTCGAATGTAAGGAATTTAAAAGCCCAGTTAGGCTCGGGTGATACGGTGATCGAGTTAACTCCCTCCAATTTTTCAAAGGAAAATGGGATTGTGGTTTTAGAGTTATATGTGAGGAATGGCCAGACAAAGGCAAAATCCATCTGGCGCGGTTTTGATTCCGGGCTTGAGGGTTTATGTAAGAATTACGGTGTGGAAGTGGAACCGGAAGAAGGAACTAAGCCATCCGAACCGAAACCGGTTCAAAAGCAGCCCTTCAAAGAACCTGAAAAGGCTCCGCCTGTTCCTGAAAATAAGATCATCCTTGAAAAGGTAAAGGGTAAGATCAATCTCGAAAAAGGGCAAAAGCCGGTGATCATTGAAAAAACACCGGAAATTACGGCTACGGTGTCCTGGAAGACTGGAACTGATTATGATATCTATGCGTTAGTCTATACGAAGGATGGCAAGCAGATCGATGTAGCGATGTTTGGGGCAGGCGGAACACCTCCGCTCAGAAGGTTTGCCAACGGAGCAGTGGAACATATGGGAGATGTCGGGAGGGATAACCGGTCAACGAAGACAGAAGTGATTAAATTAAGGTTAACTAACGATATCCTAGCAGTCGTGCCTGTCGTTTACTCTGCCCAGTCTAACGGAACGGGTTCATTCTACAGATACAAGGTGTCGATGAGCATCGATAATCATAATGGAACCTCCGTTACGATCTCCGCCAAACATGCCAATGACAACGACCGGATCTATACCTGTGTGCCGGGAATCCTTCATAACAAGCCGGATGGAGTGATCATTAGTCCGCTGGAGCTGTATAGTTTCCCGAACTCAGAGTATAGGCCTAAACTTAGGATGGGACCATCTAATATGGTAGAAGTAGTAATGGATGCAGGTCCGATAAATGATTACAAATAAAGTAGAAACATCTTAAAAAAGCGGACTTACCCAGTATACAGGTAAGTCCGCTTTTTGCTTATTCTAGATGGGAAGTTAGATAAGCCGTTATTGCCAAGGAATGTTATATTTTCAACAAATACAACGATCCTTTTACACAACCGTCCCAGCTTCAGCCAAAACTTTCTTTTCCCCACCCAACTCCGGATGCCCTTCTTGAAGCACAGAAGCACAGGAACCGTCCAGTTGCTTCCAAAAACCAAATAGGTGCTATCGATAATGAAAATAATACAGTGTTTGGAAGATTTTAAAAGCCTTACAGCTGAACTTTCGGATGAGTTCTTAGATTATTTAAAATCCGAGTTTTACAGCCTTTATGAATACCATAGTAATGGTGAATGTATAAAAGAGTTTCAGTTAGAAAACCATCAAACAATAGTGATAGTTGAAGAACCGAAGGAACTTGAAGCCTTAACTCAGAGTAAACTAGGGTTAGAATATATCGAAGAAATTACAATTGGGTCAGTTTCTTGTCTTAGAATAGGGTTTTTTCAATCAGAAGATGTACAATTATTTTACTTTCTAAAAAAGTAGTCTAAAATTAGTTCCCCCTCCAAACTTCATTAAAAGTGGTTGGTCTGACTATGAATTTAAAAGCTTCTTGAATCGAGAGATAAATGAGAAGAGAGTAATTATTCTGCCGATATGGTACGAGGTAACAATTGAAGAAGTTCGACAGTATAACCCGTATTTAGTTGACAAGTTTGCGTTAGATACGAAGAAATTTCCTATAGACGAAATTGTAGACCATATACACCAAGTTGTTATTGATTCTATGAGTGAAATTTAAATGAAGAAAACAATTTAAAACCTCATTTAGATACATCACGGTGAACCGTATCACAAGTAAATGAGGTTTTTAGCAGCCAAGGCAAAGCGTCTTGCTACTACATTGCAACAGCAGTTTTTGAATTTGATGGTGTTGCAACAATGGTACCACACCATCAGTAGACGACATTTCCAAATTGGCCAGTAGCTATGAAATAAATGCTCTCCAGTAACTATTAGGCTAATCGATCATTGACAGCCAACAGACGGTAAAGGACAAGCTGAAGATATTTTGGGGGAAAACAAGCTGATGAAATCATGGTAATTGCTATGAAAAAGGCCCTTCTGTATAAAATACAGAAGGGCTATTTTTATGGTAATCAAGAAACTAGCAACTTATCTTTACTTATCATCGTTTAATACGTGCAAGCAAAAATCTAGATCAACCTGTAGATGGTTCAGCATAAGTTTCTGTCTTTTTGACCATCCATTTCCTTTATAGCATTGGATATTTCTTCATGTTCATCAATTAGGAAGGGACATTGGAAGGAAATTAGTGATAGAGTAATACAAAGACTTCAAAATTTCGTTATTTTACCCCCATAATCCTTTTCGTATTAATCGTATTTTTATAATACGATCATACATAAAACATAAGGGGAATTATATGGAAAAACTAACCAAGGGAGCCCTTGCTATGGTATTAGCGGGATCTGTTACGTTTTCTGTCACCAACGCGTTGTTAGTCGATGAATCTTCTAAACGATTAACAAAAGATAATGCTTTAATTATATCCGGAGTCCAAAAAAAAGCGGATGTAATTGACCATGAAGAAAAAACGGTGAAAGATCAAACGCCAACATCTATTGTGAAAGACGGTCAAACGAAAATTTCTCATGATATTCCTGCTTCCCAAGATGCTTTTAAAAATAGAGACAAGAGTGATATTGCTATAGCAGACATTCAACAGGATACGGAAAAAATTAGCAAGAGTACTACAACAAATCCTGCTGTAAAAAAGGTAACTGTGACAGGTATAAAAGCACCAACGAGAACAACTGCATCCACGGCGACCGGAACTAAAACAACAAGTGTAACCACAAAGCCTGAGGCAACAACAAAACCTGCGACAAGTCCAAAAGCACCAACGAAGCCTGCGACAAGCCCAAAAGCACCAACGAGAACGACTGCACCCACGCCGACGGGAACTAATTCAACAACTGCAGCCACAACAACAGCCAACCGTGGACAACAAGTTTCTACAGCCGTACAAGAAAAGGCTGCGAGTCTTCGGGATCAAAAAGGAAACAACGGAAAGGAAATGTAATTCTTTCAAAAAGGATCACCAAAAGAAGGTGATCCTTTTTCTGTTCTAAATTATATAAAAAAAGGCCTTCCCCAAGTGGGAAAGACCTGTGCGAAGTTTCCATTAGATAGTTTCCTTAACCTCCACAATAGAGGTTTCCTGAGTTACATTACCTTTTCGTTTTAGTTTATTCCAACCAACGGTTACTCCCTTTATTGCCGAAAAGATGGATTTTATCACCACATAAGTCATAAGCTGTTTGTACAAGATACGTTGCAGAAACAATGAATGTAGTGGTTTAGGACTCTCTTTCTCCAAACCAAACGCATATAGTGAAGTAAAGAAATCCAGCAAGTAAAATAGAATAAACACAATAACTGCAATTTCAGGCTGTGTGTTAAAAAGGGCTATAATGAACAATATATCTGCAAGAGGAGATATTGTTTGATAAATATATTGGAAAAGCCACATGTTTGGAAGGGCGATATATCCTAATGAGTTATGTTTTTTATTGAATAAAGCCTCACGATGTTTCCATAAGCATTGTAACGTACCATAAACCCATCGGTAACGCTGTTTTGCCAAACTTTTAATATCTTCAGGCACTTCTGTAAAGGCATAAGCCTTTTCTTCAAATTCAATCTTTTTCCCATTGCGTAAAAGAGTAAGAGTGATATCGGTATCCTCTGCTAGTGTATCCTCTTTAAAGTATCCAACTTCTTCTACCGCCGTCTTTCTCCATGCACCGATCGCACCTGGTACAACCGTTATGCAATTGAGAGCTGCAAAGGCCCTTCTCTCTAGGTTAAAGCCTGTTACATATTCGATATGCTGCCAGTTTGTGAGGAGGTTCCCCCTATTGCCGACCTTTACATTACCCGAAACAGCAGCAACATTTTCATTATTAAAATGGTTAACAAGCAATGAGATGGCATTTTTAGCGATGAGAGTATCAGCATCAAGTGTAACCACAATTTCCCCTTTTGCTTCTTTAATGCCAAGATTAACAGCGGAAGATTTTCCTCCATTCGTTTTTTTAATTAATCTGACGAGTGGATGGTTTGCATATGTTTCTTGAACCATAACAGCAGTATGATCCTTTGATCCATCGTCGATAATCAGTATCTCGAAGGCGGGGTAATCGCTGGATAAAATAGAATTAACTGTTTTGCAAATTACTTTTTCCTCGTTATAGGCAGCAATAACGACACTGACAAAAGGTGTAAAGCTAGGGTCGATCTGGGTCTCTTTATACCTTTTTACCTGTTTTCTAGAAAGGAAAATGAAGATAGCCAGCCGCAAGATTCCTAAAAGGATAGCTGAGTAGAACAGGAAGCTTATTCCCAATTGCCAGCCTTGCATGACCTTGAATACAGCCTTGTCATAGACCGAATAAGGGCTGTTCTGATCAGCAGAGGGCATAACCTGACTTTTACTTTTTTCAATTAGATCAGCAATGGTGGTAAATGTGTAGCCGCGATTTTTAAGTTCTTTAATAATTATAGGCAGGGCTTTTACAGTGTTAGAACGGTCACCACCAGCATCGTGCAGCAAAATCACATTTCCTTCTGGCAGCTGATCCAATACCCGATTGACAATTTCATTACTAGAAAGTTTTTGCCAATCGCCAGAGTCAATCGATTTATCAACCATGGTATAACCCATTTCCTGTGCTTGCAATATAGGCACCTGTTGGCTCTTTTTACCCAGTTCCGTATCCGACACATAAGGCGGGCGGAAGAGGGTCATCGAATGGCCTGTAATTTCTTGAAATAGACGTTGATTTGCATTTAGTTCCATTCTCAAGCGAGATGGCGTAATGGACGAAATATCAGGATGGGTAAATGTATGGTTGCCTATTTCATGGCCTTCCTTATTTATCCTTTTAACCAATTCTGGATGCATCAAAGCATTCTCTCCAACAATAAAGAAGGTCCCTTTAATATGATTTTTGTCCAAAATGTCCAATATTTGTGGTGTATAGGTTGGATCTGGACCGTCATCAAAGGTAAGGACAACTTCCTTCTTTTGGGATTTTCCATACCGGGCCATCTCAAAAGGCTTTGGTAATTTATCATAGGTTTCAGTTATTACCAACCCATTTGAATCCAATTGAATCGTTCTTTCGCCTTTTTCGGATGGAGTAACTTTTAAAATCTCCCCGGCACCTGTATAGAGGCCAGATTCAGGACTTTCCACGGTTTTAAGGGCATTGGATGGATTAAGGATATCCTCTGGTTTGTTAATGTATTTCCAGATAGAAGGGTCTTCCGAACCGAGACGCCAAAGCGCTATTCCTCTTGAGCCGCTATCTATTGCCAACTTCATTTGATTATAAAATGTAGCAGCATCTAAAAACCAAACAATATGGTTTTTTCCGTTTTTCTTGTATCGTAAATAAGGGTTGCCTGTTTCCTTATTCCAATGGATTTTGAGATTGGTTCCACTGCCCAATTTCAAGATATCCCGGAACGTCATGTCAACTGCGGGCTTGCTGGAGTTTTCTTCCCAATCGTAACCGTAGCTTCCTAAACTCACAATCAATTTTTCGGAAGGAATATTGAGTTGGTTTAAACTCTCTTTCACCCAATCATTTGGAGCTACAGGTCCAGGGTTACTCATGGAGTGGTGCTGGTCATATAGCATGACAATCATTCGGTCTGTGCTTTTTGCTAAAGCTTCATAGTCAAAACTATTGTTATTCGGCGGGACATCCATTGTGACCATAAAGCCATGTTGATGAAATGCTTTATCAACTTTATCCATGAATCGAGTGAAATGATCTCTGTCATTTGGATTGATATCTTCAAAATCTATATTAATCCCGTCAAAGTCATTCATTCTCACATAAGACAGCATATTTTTAATAAAACGGTCTTCAGCACCGGGAGTAGTAAATAACCGATGCAGTATATCGCCATCCCACTTATTTTTGTTAAAATTGCTAACTAAAGGAAGAATCATAATATCATGTGCTTTTGCCTCTGTAACAATAGACCTGTCAATGCTTGTTTTAAGGGTAAGGTCAGGCGTTAGCTGCATCCACTCGGGCACTAATGTTGTAATAGAATCTATATTTTTATTGAAAGACGCTTTACTGTTTTTATCCCAATTGACATAAAAACCATAAACTTCTTGTTTGCTATCAATTTGTTTTCGGTTCAATCGCCCCATACTATTTTGTATAGGAGGGGAAGGGTTCGATTTTTGAACCTGCGAAGCAAGCTCTTCTTCATTGAAACTTGTATTAATCGGCTCAATCCCGCTCTCTACTTTGCTCTTATTGTACAATTGCAGTTCTGTGAATACTGGGTTAGTATTAAGACTTTCAATAAAAAAAGTTGAAACTAAAACAATTAATCCAGCAAAGCCTATACCCATTCTTTTAATAATGGACCAGCGTCTTTTTGAAGGATCAATGAAAACATGTTCTTGATTTCGCTCCCTTTTTTTCACACCTAAATTGTAAAACCAGTGGAAGAAAAAGTAGCAGACAAGGCCAATCAAGCCTCCAAAGGCCCCTGATACAAGGATTTTTGAAGATTGTATTTTAGTTTTGAGGTCAGAAAATAGCCAGTAATCTTCCATTTCAAGTAAATCTAGAAGGGGTAAATCACGAATATTAGGAATAAAAATAGTAATCAACGTTCCAAGGAATAAGGCGATGATATTAAGACGAAACAAAAGTGAAAAAGCAAGTAATAATGGAATTCTTAAACTATCTAAAGGTAAAAAGGCCAGAAAAAAACCAAGTGTGCTCGCAACCGCTCCTGCATTTCCAGTGACAGGTGCAAACAATGATCTGACAATCCACCTAAAAACTCGATTCACATAGATTCCTCCTCATAGGTGTAGTGTCGAAAAATGTATAACTATTTTTAATAAATTGATTTTATACAATTAAAATCTTATAAATATTAACAGTATTTATCCTAAACGTCGCATTTCCAACGGACTTTCGACAAAAAATGAATAACAACAAAATCTTAGATAGCTATTTTAAGATTTTGGGGGTAGACCGATAAATATTTTTAATTTTAAATGGTAATTAATTATGATTAGAGGTTTTTATGTAAAAGGGTGAGGTGTAAATATGAAAAGAAACGGTGCATATAAAAATGCACTATCCTTTTTCATACTATCTTCTAAAACTAAGAGGAAAAAGTAATCTATCAAAAGCGCCATTTATTGGGGGCCTTTTTATTTTTCCATCCGAATCAGAACAGGTTGGAATAAATAACAGTAGTATAATAGTGAATGAGGTGTTAATAGTATGAGTTCCTGATAATTCCTCTGAATAAAGCACAAATACCTTGTAACCAAATGGAAATATTTGTTTTTATGTGAATAAGTCGAAAATATATAAAGGTGAACAAAACCTTGTATATTTTCGACTTGATGGTAAAGTACCAGTTTATCATTCACATCTGTACTTGAACTCAGGCTCTGTCTGAATATAAAAAGCATTTCTTACTTGTGCACTCCAATTTGCAAAGGCTGATCTCCATTCAGGAGTGTTAAAGAATTGATCAACAGTTTGAGTTTCAGAATGCCAAACTATAAATAGGTTGAGTGGGGCAATTCCTCCTGCCCAAATTCCATTATTTGCGTCAGTATCTTCTTCCCTTACTAATAATAAGGGTAGACCAAATTGAAATGCCATTGAAGGTTCTACTTGTGAATAAACCGATCCTACCCAGAACGGAGTGGATGGTGGAAGGGGTCCTGCATTAACGTCAACTGTTTGAATTTTAAAACGACGAAGGTTTACTGCCAACATTCCATAGCTTGATGAAACTAACCTACGAATATCAGTTAAAATGGATTCGGGATAACTTTCGCTTAAAGGTAATGTACGCGGAAAAAGCAAAGCATTCTCAATTTCTAAAATTAGACGGTTTAGAAACCGTTGTTGGTTGTCATTTAAATGAGTTGTCGTACTTAAAAATATGGGAATACGATAAGCACGGTCAATACACTCTTGGTGTGCCGATTCTATTTTTGCTTTATCTTTACGTAAAGAGCTATGCTCATTATTACTCACTTTCTCACCCCCTTTTTTTAGTAGTATATGAAAAAGAAAAAATTGAGTTTGGACATAACAGGTAGATTTCATAATATAGGGGCTTTATAAAACAAAAATTAATAATTTTATCTAAATTTAATAAATTTATTTAATTTATCTGAAGAGGACATAAGTAATTCATCATTAGCTATCTAAAATAAGCTTTTTGAATGAAGTCAATGTTAGGGAAAATGCTATTTAGATATGAATACTTTGTGTTCAAAATTAACCATGTTATTATGTTTTGTTCGGTGAACCGTATCATAAGAAAATGAGGTTTTTATTATACCAAGCTGTATGGATGTCCTCATCCAGAATACAAAAGAAGATATGACAAGGCAGCTATTTTATTAACCAGAATTTTGGACAAATTCCCACTTAAGATGAAGATTATTTTTTTTGAGTTTTTTTATAGATGCTTTTAAAACCAAAAGACAACCGAGGTACTCCAAAAATTACTCGGTTGTCATTTGGTTTATTTATTTTTATATACCAATCGCCTCAATAACATTTCCAATGGACCATTCAGATTATTTTTTTCCAATAAAGTCGCCAAAACGACAGAAAGGGTCCAAATCCCCACTGCAATCATAGCAGCTATACCGTTACTCACATGTCCTCCTAAATCAAGTGCTACTGGTGATAGGAATAGAACGAGCATGGCCTCATTCCAAACATAGAATGTTAAAGAACGTTTCCCTAAAGCCATTAAAGAATGGCTAATGCGCCCTGGCTTTTTTAACCTTGCCCCAATTATTCCAAAAATTGTCGCATAGGCTAATCCTCCAGCGATTCCTGTTAACATATGGAGTCCGGATATTAAACCTGCTATAAAGAAACTAGGGTACCATAAGCTCCCTAAAAAGGATAAAGGTAAAGCTCCAACTAAGGAGACAGTCAATCCTATAAAGGTTATGAAATAAAGCGTTCTTAAATGTTGTTCAGGTTTTGTTAAAAACTGATATCTAGCAATCCACATTCCTACTAAAATGGAAGGAAGAACAGGAAACATAAAATGAATCATGATCGGAATTATAGGAAAAGAAATCAGGGTTAACATCGTTGTGCTTAGGTATGTGTCTGTGGCTGAAACCTCTGGAGCAAAACCATAACTTCCGATTTCTTGCATGTTGAAGCCCCATATTATAGGAGTAAAAAGACAATAGATTAAAGTGATAATCGTAAACGTTCGTATTAGTGCTTTGATCTCACGTGTTAATAGCCAGCTAACGAGAAGCCCGGCTACACCGTATGCCATTAGAATATCTTGACCGCCAATGAAGACCGCTAACATGATCCCAAATAGAATCAAATACCAAGAACGTCGTCGTATTGTTTTTAAGGCATCTCTTTCTCTTTTTCCTTTAGAGATTTGACTTTCAAATGACAGTACGAAACCATACCCTAATAATACTGCAAACATCGCTCTTGCCCGATTATCAATAAAGAACATGCCAAAAAGGTTCACGACTTGATCAAAGAAGCTTATGCTTTCCGCCCTTTGCATAATCCCAGGTTCAGAGGTGTACAAATACAGTGGGGCATGTGCGAGTGCAATGAGTAGTAGCATGGCACCTCTTGCTAGATCTAATGAAACGGCACGTTTTTTTCTTTCTGCTGTTTTATTGTTTAAGGGAACGGACATACTGATCTTCTCCTTGTTCTTTTACAAATACCCCTAGCTCGTAAATGCTTCGCTTTTTTAGTATTTTTTTCCCGAATTGCATTTCGTCTTTCATACAAAATAGTATTTACACTTGAACTGAATCGCTCATCCTCTACTTTCCATAGGCTATATTCCTGTTTATAAGGATCTTGTTCCACCCATGGGAAGCTGTGCATTAAAAAAGTATCTTTAATTCTACTTGGGCTAATATCAGATGTTTCACGTAACTATTCTCGATCTGCTTGATCCATGACGACTACTTGACGCATGTCTGCAAAAACGGCTTTTGCATGAGACCTTGTTATTTGTTTTTCTTGGTCATCCTTACTAATATAAATGCTTTCTGATGTAATTCTCATCTTTAAAGCTTCACTATAAATGGTTAAAGATAATAGAATTCCAACAATGACGCCAATAAACATAAAAATTACTGATAGCCAAAAAGGATTAATAGAAATTAAAAGCTCAAATTAATTCAAGCAGCAAAAGTTTCGTACCAAAAGTTTACTTTAAATTTAGAAAATTATATTTGCAATTTTGCTATAATGGAAACAACTATTCATTTCTTATAATGACATTTTATTTGAAAGTGGTGATATGTTTTGTTGAAGTTAGGTTTAAAATGTTCGTACTCTCCGGAACAATTGTATGACCGCTTACGATATAAGCCAGATATTATTGAACTGCATTTAAATGAGGACGATTTATTTAGAGACAAAAGAAAACAATTAGAAAATACCATTTCAATGCTTACAAACCAAGGTTGTGATGTATATTTACATCACCCTTCAAAATACAATGAAAGATATTTAGATATTTCCCACGAACGGAAAGAAGATTATTTTTTCTTTCATTTATCTACAAGGATTCTTGCCGATATTTGTTTATCACATTCTGTAAAATGTGTGATTCATCCTCATTATAAATTAACTTCCACCTCTGCTATTAATAAAGCAAATAATGATAATATGATAAAGGGAATAGAACAAATTTATCCTACGGAAAAGATGTTTTTCTATGGGAAAACTCCATTTATGGTCTTTTTACTGCCCAAAACCAGAATTGGTTCGAAGACATTGTTAGACCATTAAATTTGCCATTGGCTTATGATATTAGCCACGCCTTTATCTCCTTCAAAGGTGATAATAGATTATTGTTAGAGCAGATAGAAAAATTAGATTCATATATTCAATATTTCCACGTTGTAGATAGCAAAGGTCAGCAACATGATGGATTACAACTCGGAACTGGAAAGATTAATTGGGAACCCATTCTTCCTTTTTTAATGAACAGACCATATATCTATGAAATTAATCTTAAAGATATAACAGCTGCAGTCGAAATGTATGAAAGCCATCTTTATTTACTTCATCTATCAAAACATACATATTTTTAGGCAGTATGTATACCCCAGCTTAACTAATTTACACTATCCATCTGCTTTTCCAGTTGCGGATGACGGCCTTCATCATGCATTAATGCTAATTACATGGTGTATTTAATTAACTTATTAACTTAGATGTTTATAAGTGATATAAAAAATTAAACCTCACTTACATCCACCAAGGCGAACCTATCACAAATGACGCAAATTTTTAGTACTTGAGGTTCGGAAAAAAAGAGAAAGCCCAGCTCAATTCTGAGTTTAGAGAGCAGGGCTTTTCCAGCATTATAGTACCTAGATGCTACCTTTTTTCCTACTTTTAAAGAAATAACATTACATGCTGTTGACCAATAAGTTCAGAACTTCTCGTCCAATTCGCTGCTGGTCGCCTCTGATTCGCTGCACGCGGGCACTCTGCTCATAAATAACCTCCATTTATATTCGAGCTTCCTCACTGTTCACCGGCGAGTCCCGTGGAATTTCTTCGTATCCTTTTGGTTAAAGGTGTTCGCAGTTCGTTCCTTCCTCCATATACTGTCGGTGTTTTCCCACCCATTGATGCAGGCAGTTCGCACATTCGCTCTTCGTCTCAAAATTTTTATGTGTATCCTTGATCACTGCCAGGCCCTTTTTTTGCTCTAAGGAAGATGTAAGTATAGTGTGCCCCAAAAGTAAACCAGATTCCCGCAGCAAACAAAAAAACGGACCGAGCAGCCAGCTCTTGCTCTTTAAAGGCAGAACAGTTGTTGTATCCGGGTCAGGTAATGTTTCCATTTATGCGATCGAAAAAGCTAAGCAGTAGCAAAAAAATGATTACTAAGTGCTATAAGTCCACTTGCTTAAAGGGTGCCTTCTATGTGTGGAAAACGGTATAATAAGCTGGAAGAAGTAGACATTAAAAAGGCGCTGCATTGTGTTTTTATGGAATGTAGATAACTAAAATAACATTAATTTTTATGGTTTTTGTTTCTCATAATAAGAGAAAAAACAAAAAGACAAAAGAAGAAAAGGAGAAGCTATGACAAAGAGTAAAGAAGCAGGATGGAACTTAGATAATAGTTATGCCCGTCTGCCACAATTATTTTTTTCCAGCAACAAGCCGACTACTGTAAGCTCACCGAAGTTGATTATTCTCAATAATCGGCTGGCTGTATCCCTGGGTTTGAACGTTGAGGTGCTGCAAAGCGAAGATGGCATAGCGGTGCTTGCTGGAAACCAGATTCCTGAAGGTGCTGCGCCTCTTGCTCAAGCTTACGCGGGGCATCAATTTGGGCATTTTAACATGTTAGGGGACGGCAGAGCGGTGCTGCTGGGCGAGCAGATCCCGCCCCAAGGTGAGAGGATTGATATTCAGCTTAAGGGTTCAGGCAGAACGCCATATTCCCGAGGGGGGGATGGTCGAGCGGCACTCGGACCGATGCTGCGCGAATACATCATCAGCGAAGCCATGCATGCGCTTGGTATTCCTACCACCCGAAGTTTAGCAGTGGTGACATCTGGTGAGTCAATCATCCGCGAAACCGACCTGCCTGGTGCAATTCTGACCCGTGTGGCTGCCAGCCATCTGCGCGTCGGTACCTTTCAATACGCTGCAAAATGGGGCACTGTTGAGGACCTCCGGATCCTGGCTGACTATACACTAGAGCGTCATTTTCCAAACATTGAAGCTGATGAGAGCCGATATCTTTCGCTTCTTCAAGAAGTGATCAAACGGCAGGCTGAGCTTATTGCCAAATGGCAGCTCGTTGGCTTTATTCATGGGGTCATGAACACAGACAACATGACCATCAGCGGAGAAACCATTGATTATGGTCCTTGCGCCTTTATGGATGCCTATGACCCGGAAACGGTATTCAGTTCCATTGACATTCAAGGCCGCTATGCCTATGGCAATCAGCCGAATATTGCCGGGTGGAATCTCGCTCGATTTGCTGAAACCCTATTGCCTTTATTGCATGAAAATCAGGAGCAGGCTGTCAAACTGGCTCAGGATAAGATTTCAGATTTTCCTGAGTTGTATCACTCTAATTGGCTCGCGGGAATGAGAACAAAACTTGGGATATTTAACGAAGAGACTAATGATGAAGCTCTTATTAATGGTCTTCTCAGTATGATGAAGAAGTATCGTGCCGACTATACCAATACCTTCCGCGCATTAACTTTTGATACGCCGGATACGGTCCTGTTTGGGACTCCAGAATTCACTCAGTGGCATGAGCTCTGGCAGGCGAGACTAGGCAGACAGCAGGAATCGAAAGCCTCTTCGAATCAGTTGATGCAAAACAGCAATCCTGCACTAATCCCGCGGAACCACAGGGTAGAAGAGGCACTGGAAGCAGCAGTGGAACGAGGAGACTACGCCGTGATGGAACGGCTATTGGATGTTCTTTCAAACCCTTACGCACACTCCGCCGAACAGGCTGAATACTCCACACTGCCTGCATCAGCAACACCTTACCGAACCTATTGCGGTACATGATATGTAAGCATTAGAGAAATTGGCAACGGTTCTTTCTGTTTTTCTCAATCAAGTTGATACTTTGTTATATAATGCTGCCCTCTCTTGAGGCAGCATTATTTTCCATTAGTTACAGATTTCAGGAACAGTATTAGATGGTAAAGTGAGTCTTAAATAAAGCATCATATTATAGAAACTATAAAAATTGATAACCAAGAGAAAACTTTTAGAACTAGAATAATTGAAACAGGTGGATAAACATGGTGGGTTAGGGGCCTCTGAAAATGGTTATGTTGGGTCAAGCAACATTAAATTTGCACGCATGGTGGGATTGGATGATGTGTTTACGGTTGTCGGTCTAAAAGAGGACTCTCAAGGCAAAAATCAGTCATCTGCAAAAGCAAGTCAATGTGTTGATGATTATATAGAATTTATTTCAGAAGTGGAAAAAGATTTGCAAGATGCTCCAGATTTACTCGCTTTCTATCAATCACTCACTTCAGGGTACCGAAAAGATTGGGCTCGTTTTGTATATAGCGCTAAACAAGATGCGACAAAAGCAAAACGGCGTGATGAAATGAAAATGATTCTAGGTGAAGGTTACAAGAGCCGGGATTTATATCGCAGGGAAAAATAATGGTAGAAGCTCGAATGGTCACAACCCGGAGATAGCAAAACAATAGTGGGAGGCACTAAAAATAATTAATGCTATACTTGCTGGATATATTTGATATCTAAAAAGGAGTTAAATACCGCATGAAGTATATGAAATCACAGATGAAACAGCTGATTAAAGATAATGAAGAGCTGCAAAAGCGCTTAAAAGAGCTGATGAATGAACATAGTCTTGAGAAAAACTTTGCCCTTAAAGCTTTGTATCACGCAGAAGTTGCAGAAGGCGGAAAGTATCAGTTAGCATACCAAGCACTTGACTTGCCTAAAGGGTAGGTCATTTTATTGTTTAGAGACCAATGGATTGCTGAGAAAATAAGGCCTGCATAGAATGCGGCTGAAAGGCGAATAGCAGTAAAGAAATCCATATATAGGCAAACAAAGGCTCCAGCCGCAGCTGGAGCCTTACCTATTCCTTCTATAAAGCTTCCTTAATCACTTTCTTATAATACAGGACAGAAAGCACTCCAAAAATCGAGTACAGCCCCGTATACAAGACCATAACAATAATCATTGGACTCCAAACTTCTGCTCCGAATAGAAACCAGCCTGATTGCACGGCGAAATAACTGTGCAAGAGACCAATCACTAATGGGATCCCAAAACTGAAAAGCTGTTTGGCCTGTATGCCTTTCAGCAAGTCTCCCTGAGTAAATCCAAGTTTCCTTAGAATGGTGTAGTTCGGTTTTTCCTCTTCGCTCTCACCCATTTGCTTAAAGTATAGAATACAGCCAGATGTCACGAGAAAAGATAAACCAAGGAAGCCGACGATAAACATAACGAGTCCCATATTTTTCTTTTGGCTGCTGCTGATTTCGAGCTGAGAATCGTTTGGTGCGTTTTCATTCAGCTTCAATTTCTTAAACAGTGTGTTGGCTTCTTTTACTTCTTCTTGTTTTGCAATATCAATGCCGATATAGGTAGAAGCCGGCTGCTGAATTTCAGGGTTTATGTCTTTTTTCAGCCACTTAAAGACAGAGTCATCCACGATCGCAGCGGGAAATCCCCCATTGGTAAAATACCATGAGATCGGATAGTCTTTTTCTAATCCTAAATAGGTTTGGGGGATGGTTTTTGTTTTACCGATCAGCTCAATGTTTCCGGAATCGTTCATTGGCATGAACTTCTGGAGTAAATCGCTGTACCCCGTAAAGACAATCTCATTCTTTGATAGATCTTTTCCTTTGACCGATTTTTCACTGATGACAGGCAGAGTCATCTTATTTGGATCAAAGTTCATTTCATCCAGATTTGTATTCAGAATGTCCTTTACATTCACATCAGCCATGACAATCTCAATTTTTTCTTCTTTGAAAGCTATGTCATCAGCTCCAAGAGCTTTTTTAAACCGTTCAGCACTTTGATCATCTGTAATGGAAAAGTCAGCTGGCACTTGGTTCTGAGCTGTTTTTTCCGCAGAATAGTATGAAATGTAGCTCAAAGACAATAAGCCAATCGCAAGCGCCGACACGGTCGTAATGATCGTTAACAGCAGGGCGTTTGATTTCATCCGGAACATAATCGATGAAAGGGAAAGCACCTCGCCAACTTTTAAATATCCGTCTTTTTTCTTGCGGATCATATGAAAAATAAAGCTGACGGATCCTTTATAAAAGAGGTATGTTCCAAGAATGACAGACCCGAGTATAAAAATCATGGCACCAAAAAGAGCGGGCATGGTTTTGAAATCTCCGCCAAACAATCTTGATGAAACAAAGTAGCCTGCAGCAATCAAAATCATGCCAAGGATACCGATTGCAATCTCAAAGAAAGACATTTTTTTTACTTTCTCTTCTGCGGATGACAGAACTCTGAATAGAGCCAGAATGCTTTGTCTTTTAATAAACAGATAGTTCATCAGCATAATGAGAAGGTAAATCACGAAAAAAACGGCAAGTGTCTGCAGGAAGGCCTGCATGGAAAAATGAAGGGCTGCTACCTCGTCGACACCCGTTATCTTAAACAAAATCATCATAATTAATTTGGAGACAGAGAACCCAGTAAGAATACCGAGTATCAGTGATCCAAAGTAAAGAAGAAAGTTTTCTGCTGTTAGAATGCGGAAAATCTTATTTTTGGTCATGCCGATCAGCTGAAACAAGCCAATCTCTTTGCTTCGGCGTTTAATGAAGATGTTATTGGCATATAACAAAAAGATCGTAACGATTGCGACAAGCAGAATGGATGCTGAGCGAATCGCCGCTCCCCCTTTAATGGAGCCCTCCACTTGATCCATTGACGGGTCATATTGAAGGGTGACAAAAGCAAAATAAAGTGCCACGCTGAAAATCAGCGCAAAGATATAGAGATAGTAGTTCTTCAGATTTTTCTTCAGGTTCTGGAAGATGAGCTGATTAATGTTCATACTGCACACCGCCTAAGACGCCTTGTGTTTTGATGATATCTTTGAAGAAAGCCTGTCTTGTTTGCTCCCCTTTATTCAATTGTGTGTAGATTTGTCCGTCTTTTATGAAGATGACTCTGCTGCAGTAGCTTGCCGCTGCCGGGTCATGCGTGACCATGACAATCGTTGCTTTTCGTTTTTCATTTAGTTCAGTTAATTTATTCAGCAAATCTGCAGCGGATTTGGAATCGAGCGCACCCGTTGGTTCATCGGCGAAGATAATGCTGGGTTCATGAATGAACGCGCGGGCAGCTGACGTGCGCTGTTTCTGTCCGCCTGAGATTTCATTCGGATACTTGTCTTTTAACTCGTAAATGCCGAGTTCTTCAGCTAATGCATGGAATTTCTGGTCTGCTTCCTTTTTGGGTATTTTTGCAATGGAAAGGGGCAGCAGGATATTTTCTTTAACGGTTAATGTGTCCAGCAGATTATAATCCTGAAAAATAAATCCGAGATGATGTTTTCTGAATTCAGCAAGCTGTTTTTCTTTCATTGCAGTCATCTCTTTGTTTTCAATCTGGATGGTTCCCCCGCTTACTTTATCAATGGATGACAGGATATTGAGCAGCGTCGTTTTTCCAGAACCAGACGCACCCATAATGCTGACAAATTCACCTTTTTGAATGGTGAGATCAATTCCTTTTAATACTTCCTGTTTATTGAATTTATTTCCGTAGCTTTTATGAAGTTTTGCAGCTTCTAAAATGGCCATCGTTTCTTCCTCCTCTTATTTCGTTAATTCTATTATAAAAAGGAGAAAGGTCCTTTTCCTTTTAATGTGCGAACAAAATAGAAAAGCATGTGACATTCTTGTCACACGCTAATGACGGCTGCAAAATCATTTCTTTTTGGGAATGTTAGGGTAAAAGTTGTTTCAGTGTGAGTGATTGACTGTGCTTCAATATCGATCAGAAGCGGTATGGCTGCTTTTTTAGCCAAATACAGCCCCATTCCTGTAGCCGCATGGTCATGATGGTTTACAGTCGATGTGAAGCTTTTATCGAATATGCGGGGCAGGTCCTTTGGATCAATGCCCCGGCCGAAGTCTTTCACCTCAAGCCTCGTTTGAGCATTTTGCTGAAAGCTTTTAATGATAATGTCTGATGCCTCGCTGTATTTCACCGCATTCGTTAGTATCTGTCTAATAATAAATGCTAGCCATTTCGCATCACTAAGGACTTCTTTTTGCTCAAGTTGAATGTCAAAACCAATCCCTTTTTGAATACACCATGCTTGAAGGGTTTTAATTTCACTGAAAATCACGCTTTCCAAATCAACCGTTTCAATGTACAAATCATTTTCGATAAAAGGAATCCGTTTTTGATGCAGCTGCTGGTCAAGCAAAAGGTGAATCCGCAGCCATTCATATGTCAAATGAGTTTTCAACACATCGTCATCTATGCGTTCGATCATTAAATGCATGGCAGTAAGCGGAGTCTTCACTTCATGAATCCAAGATAGCAGTTCATCTTTTTCCTGTTCATGCAAAATTCTGTTATGCAAAGCATCTTTTTTCAGCGCCTGTGCCTGTTCGCTTAGCGCCTTTTCAACCAATTGTTCAAATGGGCTTTCCGGAGCTGGAATGCTTGATAAATCAAGGTTGTTTTCCCGTTCCTCCAGACTTCTATAAAAAGCAGTTTCTATATTGTACCGAACGGCTAAGAAGACAATAAAAGAGACCATGGAAAGAAAAACAATATACAGGACTGACTGTACGGGTATTGCTGAGTCAATGAAAGCGATAAAGAGTATAAAAAAATGGATCATTATAAAAAACAGAATCCAGCTGCGGCGCTCTTTCAAGAAACGGCAGATCATCCCGTTTCCTCTTCTGCCGCAAGATATCCCTGACCTACTTTTGTCTCGATAAAACGGCCAAGGCCAATCTCATCCAGGCGCTTCCGCAGTCGATTGACATTCACTGTTAATGTATTGTCGCTTATGAAGCGTTTATCATCCCACAGGCTGTTCATAAGTTTGTCTCTGGTGACAATTTTGTTTTTTTGTTCAATCAATAGTTTGAGAATGAACATTTCATTCTTTGTCAGTTCAACGGAGCCGGTTTCATTTGTAACCGTATTTCTCTCATAATCAACCGCAGCATTGCACCAGGTTTTCAAACTGACCTGCTCGGTATTGTAATTGTATACACGGCGGAGAATCGCTTGGATTTTAGCAATCAGCACATCAAAGTGGAAGGGTTTTTGAACAAAATCATCGGCCCCAAGCTGCATGGACATGACCATATCCGTCGGATGATCGCGCGAGGACAGAAAGATGATCGGCACATTCGAATGGGACCGGATCATCCGGCACCAATGAAAGCCGTCGTATTTCGGCAGCTGAATATCAATAATGACCAAATCGGGTTTCACAGCTGAAAATTCCTGCATGACTTTATTAAAATCTGTTATACCATAGACATCATAAGACCACTGATTTAATCTTTCCTTGATTTCATTAAACAAGGTTAAATCATCTTCAATTAAAAGAAGTTTGAACAAGAGTTTCACCACACTGTCTGCTTTCTAGTAGTTCAAGTTTATAGCAAAAAATGGTCATTTTCCAGCTGAAAAAAAGACACCCTTCACAAAGGTGTCAGAATAAAAAGGATCATTAAGCAGAAGCATTTACCTCAGCCAGAACAGTCCGTTCCCTCTTCCCATGCAGAAAATAATAAAGAACAGAACTCGCAAAAACCACAAAGCCCAAAATCACATACAGAGTACTGTAGCCTGTCACCGGAATGACAAAACCAAGCAGATAAGGTCCGAAACCTAAACCTGCATCAAGAAAGATAAAGAAAGTCGAGGTGGCAAGTCCCATACGGTGAGGAGGCGTTAATTTTACCGCAATTGCCTGTGTCGTTGATTGCATGTTTCCGAATCCAAGACCGATCAGCACTCCGGACAGCAAGAAAACGAAGCTTGTGCTTGCCGTGCTGAGAAGGAACATACCTGCTCCAAACAGGAGGAAGGCAGGATACATAATGAAATTTGCCCCTTTTTTATCCATTAAACGGCCGGTAAAAGGACGGGATGCCAATACAGCCGCGGCATAGACGATGAAAAAGAAGCTTGCTGTGCTGACAAGATGAATGTCCATCGCATAGAAATTAATAAAGGAAAGGACACTTGAATAGCAAAACGCCACTGCAAGTGTAATAAATGCGATCGGCAAAGCTCTCGGCTCAACAAAATTTGAAAGTTTGAATCCTCGTACTTCTGTTTTTTTTACTGAACCATCAAGCGGGGGAACATACAAGAAAAAAGCAATGATTAAACTAATGACACCCAATGCAACGCAGAAGGTAAAGATTGTTTGAAAACTTGCATGCTGACTCAAGTACAGCCCGATGAAAGGGCCGATGGCTGTTGCAAGAGTTGCACTCATGCTGTAGTACCCGATGCCTTCCCCTTTTCTCGAAGCTGGAATAATCTGTGCTACTATTGTTCCTGTTGCTGTACTCGCCATACCCAGTGTAATTCCATGAACAAGACGGTTAAAAAGAAGGAAGCCAAGGCCAAATTCAAAGAAATAAAAGGCTGTTGTCAGGGTAAACAGAATAAGACCCGTATACAATATTTTTTTTCGGCTGTAGGACACAATAAGCCGTCCAATGAAGAGTCGTCCAATTAATGCACCTATAATAAAAATTCCGGTTACAAGTCCCGCCTCACTCGTAGAGGCGCTGTATTCATCCACTGCAAAAACAGCAATAGTCACCATTAACAAGTAAAAAATTAATGTTAAGAAAAAATTGATGGACGACACGACAATAAAGTCTTTCGTCCATAGTTTGGATGTTGTCTGATTCACGTTTTTGCCACCTTACTCTCTAATATTGTTCCGAATATCTCCCATGATCCGGATTACCTCAAGCTGTTCTTCTTCTGAAATACCTTTTAAAATTTCCTGCTCATATTCATCGATTGTTACTCGAACAATCCCGTATAACTTTCTCCCATGGTCCGTAAGCTGCATTCTCTTTTCACGCTTATCTTTGCCGGGTATATGTTCTACATATCCCAATTCCTCTAGGCGGCTGATGGTTCTTGTAACGGTAGGCTTTTCAACACTTTGATAATCAGCAAGCTCAACAAGCGTAGCTGTTCCGTAATTCCATAAATAATGTAAAACAGACCATTGAGCTCTGTATAAATCGTGTTTGGCAAGCTCCATATTCAGTCTGTTTTCAAAAGGACGATATAACAGCAGAAGCTGCTGAAAAAATTTTTGATAGGTTTTTATAGGAAACACCTCATTAAATAAATAGTTACCCTTGATAACAGTTACTCTAGGTAACTAATATACCAGAGAAAGAAACGAATGTAAACCAGACTGTTTCATTTCCTTATTGACACAAAACGGGAATATATGTTATTTATTTAGTGGGTTAGCACTCTCAGATGCAGAGTGCTAAAAGGATATCTTGAAAGGAGAATAACAAAATGGCAAAAATGCAGTTTAAAGCAGAATCTAAGAGATTATTAGACATGATGATCAACTCAATTTATTCTCAAAAAGAAATCTTTTTGCGCGAACTGATTTCTAATGCAAGTGACGCAATTGATAAAATCTATTACAAGGCTTTAATAGATGACAGCCTGTCATTTGATCAAAACCAGTATTACATAAAAGTAAGCGCAGACAAGGAAAAGCGTACTCTGACGATTGCCGATACAGGGATCGGGATGACAAAGGAGGAGCTTGAGAACAACCTTGGAACGATTGCCCAAAGCGGCTCACTTGCTTTCAAAAGCGAAAATGAATTGAAGGACGGACACGATATTATCGGCCAGTTCGGGGTCGGCTTCTACTCTGCGTTCATGGTGGCTGATGAGATTACGGTTACAACGAAGACTATCGGCAGCAGCGAAGCGTACAGATGGCACTCTGATGGCGCAGACGGATATACGATCGAGCCTTGCGAAAAAGACGAGGTCGGTACAAAAATTGTTTTAAAAATCAAACCAAACACAGATGACGATTCCTATGATGAATTTCTTGAAGAGTACCGTCTGAAGTCAATTATTAAAAAATACTCTGACTTCATTCGCTACCCGATTAAAATGAATGCAACCGTAAACAAGAAAAAAGAAGACAGCGAAAATGAATTTGAAGAGATCGTGGAAGAGCAGACCGTAAACAGCATGGTACCGATCTGGAGAAAGAATAAAAACGAGCTGACTGAGGAAGATTACGAGAATTTCTATGCAGAAAAGCACTACGGATTTGATAAGCCTCTTAAGCACATTCACATCAGTGTAGACGGGGCTGTGCGCTACAACGCCATCCTCTATATCCCTGAGCAGATTCCGTATGACTACTACTCTAAGGAGTTTGAAAAAGGGCTTGAGCTATACTCAAATGGCGTTCTGATCATGGAAAAATGCCCGGACCTTCTTCCGGACTATTTCTCATTTGTAAAAGGTATGGTCGATTCAGAAGATCTGTCCCTCAACATTTCAAGGGAGATCCTTCAGCAGGACCGCCAGCTGCAGCTGATTGCCAAGAATATTAAAAACAAGATTAAGAGCCAGCTGCAAACCTTGCTGAAAGATGAACGCGAAAAATATGAAACATTCTACAACTCTTTCGGAAGACAGCTGAAATACGGGGTGTACAGTGATTTTGGAGCGAACAAAGAAGATCTTCAAAACCTTCTGATGTTCTATTCTTCTAAAGAGAAAAAATTGATCACGCTTGATGAGTATGTTTCAGCGATGCCTGAGGATCAAAAGTACATTTACTATGCAGCAGGCGAAAGCACAGAACGCCTTGAAAAGCTTCCGCAAAAAGAAGTTGTGGCAGATAAAGGCTACGATATTCTGTATTTTACAGATGAAGTCGATGAATTTGCCATCCGCATGCTGATGACGTTTAAGGAAAAAGAATTTAAATCGATTTCCAGCGGCGACCTGGGTATTGAAGCAAGCGACAACGAAAAGAGCACAGAGACAGAAGAGCAGGATAACAAAGAGCTGTTCGAAGAAATGAAGAAAATCCTTGCCGGAAAGGTAAAAGACGTTCGCATTTCCAAGCGTCTGAAAAGCCACCCTGTCTGTATCGCAACAGAAGGCGAAGTCACAACAGAAATGGAAAAGATTTTGAAGGCTATGCCGAACAGCCAGAACATTAAAGCCGAGAAAATCCTTGAAATCAACAGCAGCCACGATGTCTTTGCTTCACTAAAAGATGCATTTGCAAATGACAAGGAAAAACTTGCGCTTTACACAAACCTGCTGTTTAACCAGGCTCTTCTCATTGAAGGACTGACAATCGAGGATCCGGTTGAGTTTACGAACGATATTTGCAAGATTATGGTATGAAAATAAAAGCAGGCAGGGACCATGTGGTTCCTGCCTGCTTTTTTGGGATTGAAGTTTTTCATAGCACATATCAAGTTTGTGTATAGCACAGGCATTAAGGAATTAAGGCTTAGAAGCGGCGTCAATCATCGGAATGGAACCACTTTTAAAGGATCAAAGCCCAAAAAGTGGCGTCAAACGCCGTAATGGAACCAATTTTAATGGATCAAGCCTTAAAAAGCGGCGTCAATCACCGTAATGGAACCACTTTTAAATGAGCAAGGTTCAAAAAGTGGTGTCAATCACCGGAATGGAATCACTTTTAAAGGAGCAAAGTTCAAAAAGTGGAATCAATCACCGGAATGGAACCACTTTTAAAGGAGCAAGGCCCCAAAAATGGCGTCAATCCGGGGAATTTACCCTTTCTTAAGAACCGCACCTTCAAAAAAGATCATCAATCAGGTCCCAAGCTGCCGTTTCCTATTTCGGATGCATCTTAAATTTCAAAAACAGCTCATTATAATAAGCCAAATTCTTTTTGCCAAGGTTCTCATACACTTCCAGTTTTTCCGTCAGCTCAGGCGGCGGATAGAAGCGCTCGTCGTTTACCATATCTTCAGGCAAGTATTTTAAGGCTTCTTTGTTAGGTGTTGAGTAGCTGACATATTCGGTGTTTACTGCGGCCACCTCAGCATCCAGCATGAAGTTAATGAACTGATGGGCTGCTTCCACATTTTTAGCTGTTTTCGGGATAACCATGTTATCGAACCATAAGTTTGAGCCTTCCTCAGGAACGACATACTCGAGATCTTCATTTTCATACATGATCTCGGATGCAACCCCAGACCATACAAGCCCAATTGCTGCTTCCTGATTTTCCAGCAGCATCCGGCTTTCATCTCCAACCACCGCTTTGACATTTGGAGTGAGGGAATCAAGCTTTCGTTTTGCTTCCTCTAAATGATCCTTATTCGTATCGTTAAGTGAATAGCCGAGGCTGTTGAGACCCATTCCCATGACTTCTCTTGCCCCGTCAATCAGCAAGATCTCATTTCGCAGATCGGGATCCCAAAGGTCATTCCAGCTCGAGATTTTTTTTCCGTCTATCATTGTTGGATTATAGACGATGCCGACGGTTCCCCAGAAATAAGGAATGGAATATTTATTTTCAGGGTCAAATGGCAGATCCATAAACCGGTCATCAATATTTTTCAAGTTTGGAAGTTTTGAATGATCCAAAGGGATAAGTAAATCTTCCTGTCTCATTTTATCAATCATATATTCAGAAGGAACGGCAATATCATAAGTCGTTCCGCCCTGTTCAATCTTTGTCATCATCGCCTCATTGGAATCAAAGGTTTCATAGATGACTTTAATGCCTGTTTCTTTCTCAAAGCGGTCAACCAGATCGGAATTGATGTAGTCTCCCCAGTTAAAGATCGTAAGCGTGTTGCCGCTTGAGTAGCCCTGTGAAGAGTTTAATTCGGATACAGCATACAAAAGGATGCCTGACACGAGAATAATCGCGAAGAAAACGCGGACCAGCTTCTTCATTTTCTTACCCCCAATCCGCTTTGCTTATTTCGCAGTGTGATGAAGTAATACACAATTACAAGCAGGACTGTGAAAAGGAAAAGAAGAGTTGATAGAGCATTGATATTCAATGAGATTCCACGGCGTGCGAGAGAATAGATCTCAACTGACAGCGTGGTGAATCCATTGCCGGTTACGAAAAAGGTAACAGCAAAATCATCAAGCGAGAAGGTCAGTGCCATAAAGAATCCTGCAAAAATACCCGGTGTGATAAATGGCAAGGTCACTTTAGTCAGGACATTCCAGCTGCTTGCACCTAAATCTCTTGCTGCATCAAGCAAGGTAGGGCTCATCTCCATCAGTTTCGGCAGAACCATCAGGACAACGATTGGAACACTGAATGCAATATGAGATAAAAGAACCGAATAAAACCCAAGCTTGATTCCGGCCATCGTAAACAGGATTAAAAAGGAAGCACCAATAATAACGTCAGGGCTGACAATCAACACATTATTTAGTGATAATAATGTGTTTTTGGTTTGTCTGCTTTTAAACGAGTGAATGGCCAAAGCTCCCAGTACCCCAATGATTGTAGAAAAAAGGGCAGATAATAAAGCAATCACCAGTGTGTTCAAAACGATAATAAGCAGTCTGGTATCAGTAAAGAGTTCTTTGTACCAATCCAATGTAAATCCTTCGAAATTGTACATCGTTCCGCCGCTGTTGAACGAATAATACACAAGGAAAAAAATAGGCGTATAGAGAATGAGAAAAATCAAAATTAAAAAAATCCTGGATAAAGGGGATATTTTTTTATCCAACTTACATACCCCGCTTTCGATTTCCGGTTAGGAAGATAATCAGAAACATAAAAATAATCAAGAAGACAGCTATTGTCGACCCCATACCCCAGTCCTGCGTCACAAGGAAATGCTGTTCAATCGCAGTACCGAGTGTGATCACTCTGTTTCCCGCAATCAATCTTGTCAGCATGAACAGGGAAAGTGCAGGAATAAAGACCAGCTGGCAGCCAGCTTTGACGCCATCAATCGTAAGCGGAAAAATGACTCTGCGGAAGGCGGTCCAGCTGGATGCTCCCAAATCACGCGCTGCATCCAGCAAGGTTGGATTTACTTCATTCAATGAATTGAATATAGGCAAAATCATAAACGGTATAAAGATATAAACCGATACAAAAATGAAACTAAAATCGGTGAACAATAATTGCTGCGAACCAATGCCGATTGCTTCTAAAAAGCTATTAGCCACTCCATAAGTGCCGAAAATTCCTAAAAAAGCGTAGGCTTTTAACAATAAATTAATCCAGGAAGGGACGATAATCAGCAGCAGCCAGAGGTGCTTATGCTTTGTAAAAGTCAGCAAATAAGCAGTCGGGTATGAAATAAGCAGGGAAAGAGCTGTTATCAAAAAAGCATACCAAAATGAACTTAACGTCATTTTTAAGTAAACAGGAGTAAAGAAGTTTTGATAATTAGCAAACGAGAGATTTCCCTCTATATCAATAAATGAATAATAAAGAACAAGAACAATTGGTGCGATTACAAATAGAACAATCCAAAGAGCATATGGCACCATATATAAATTTCGGGTCAGTTTATTTTCCATGCTCTTCTCCATCCGTATAGGACTCTAGACGTTTGTCGAATTCTTCCTCAGTCTCCCCGAAACGCATAACGTGAATGGCTTCCGGATCGAAATAAAGGCCAATTTCATCTCCAACTGTTGCTTTTTTTGTAGAATGAACAAGCCACTCATTTCCATCCTGGTCATAGCTGCTGATTTCATAATGAACACCGCGGAATAGTTGAGAATCAACTCTCACTTGGAGCTTTCCTCGATCTTGAGAAGTAATTTCCAAATCCTCCGGCCGGATGACAATCTCAACTGGCTCGTTAGGATTTAAGCCCTGATCGACACATTTAAATTTCCTTCCTGTGAATTCCACAAGATAATCTTCAAGCATCGTCCCTTTTACAATATTTGATTCACCAATAAAATCAGCAACAAATCGGTTGATCGGCTCGTCATAAATATCTGTCGGAGTACCGCTTTGCTGAATTTTCCCTTTGTCCAAAACAAAAATTTCATCTGACATAGCGAGCGCTTCTTCTTGATCATGTGTCACGAAAATAAATGTAATTCCGAGTCTCTGCTGAAGTTCCCGCAATTCATACTGCATTTCGGTACGAAGCTTTAAATCCAATGCAGATAACGGTTCATCAAGAAGAATGACTTCCGGTTCATTCACAATCGCCCTGGCAATCGCAACCCGCTGGCGCTGACCGCCTGACATTTCCCTGATTTCACGTTTTTCATATCCATCTAGATTAACAAAGTTCAATGCTTCCTTCACTTTCAATGTTACTTCTGCATTGTTCATTTTTTTAATTCGCAGCCCGAATGCTACATTTTCAAACACATTTAAATGAGGAAAAAGTGCATAATCCTGAAAAACGGTATTTACTTGGCGTTTGTTCGCAGGAACATCGTTTATTTTTTTCCCATTAAAAAGAATTTCCCCTTCAGAAGCTTCAGTAAATCCGGCAATCAGCCGCAAAATCGTTGTCTTCCCGCATCCTGAAGGGCCAAGAAGTGTATAGAATTTGCCGCGCTCGATTTCAAAACTGACATGATTGAGGACGGCAGGATCATTGTCATATTGTTTTGTAACCTGCTTAAACTGAATAATTGTGTTTGTCATATCATTCTCCCTTTTGTGTTCCTTCTATTTTATAATCTGCAGCCAAACCTTCATTTTGGAAATAATTATACATGAAAGGCTCACTGAATACTAAGTCTGAAATCCGATTCAGATTCATATTTTTAAAGCCGCAGCGTATTCTTGATGAGGCTTTTCTCTCATTAATCAAAACGGAATTTATCTATTTTTAATTGAGTAGAAGTGAGATTTTGGGAATAGTAAGTTTGTCACATTAAAATCTAGTATAGGAAGGTGTTTTTTATGTATCAAAACAAGAAAAAATTAAAGTTAAGAAAGACAGTCATAACTCTCTTTTTGGGGCTCGTGCTTCTGTTCAGCATGCCATTAGCAGGATCAGCAGTCGGGAAAGGAGCGCATGGTGCTGATGTATCAGTTATTCAAGGAATGCTCAAATCTGTCGGCAGCTACCCTGGGAAAATCACAGGGAATTATGACAAGGTAACGGTTCAGGGAGTCAAGTATTTTCAAAAGAAACATGGACTTCCGGTTACAGGTTCTGTTGATGACAAAACGTTTCAGTCTATTCTGTATGCTTATGCCAAGGTGAAAAATCTTTCAAACGGAGGAGCAGGTCAAGGCGGAGGCCAAGGTGAAGGAGCAGGCCAAGGCGAAGGAGCAGGTCAGGGCAGAGGCCAGGGTGAAGGAGCAGGCCAAGGTGAAGGTGAGGGTGAAGGTGAAGGAGCAGGCCAAGGTGAAGGAGCAGGTGAAGGAGCAGGCCAAGGTGAAGGCGAAGAGAAAGAAGTAGAAGAGGGTCAGGAGCAAGAAAAAGGTGAAGAGAAAGAAATAGAAGAAGGCAAGGAGCAGGAAAAAGGTGAAGAGAAAGAAATAGAAGAAGGCAAGGAGCAAGAAAAAGGTGAAGAGAAGGAAATAGAAGAAGGCAAGGAGCAAGAAAAAGGTGAAGGCAAAGAATTAGAAGGCGATAAGGAAAACGGAAAAAATTAATCGTTTGTCCATACTGCTTAGAGAATGTTGAAATTTTATATTGGTTAATAAATATATCGGCGGCTTCTATCTGAGATGTACAAATCAACAACTCCGCTATAGACTCAGTAAAAAAAACGCTTTGAACATCATTTGTTCAAAGCGTTTTATGTTCAATCAGCTAGTTGCTTTCTCCTCAAACAGCCTCGCAATCTCAACAATTACATCTGTTGCTTTTAGCATGTTGTCGACTGATATGAATTCATATTTTCCATGAAAATTCTCTCCGCCGGTAAAGATATTTGGAGTAGGCAATCCCATGTAGGAAAGCTGAGAACCGTCTGTGCCGCCTCTAATTGGCTCAACGATTGGCTCGATATCCAAGTTTTTCATTGCTTCGTAAGCAATATCGACAATTTCTTTAACAGGTTCGATTTTTTCTCTCATGTTGTAGTATTGATCGTTTAATTCAAGAATAATGCGGTCGCTGCCGTATTTTTCTTTCAATTCATTTACGATGGCGACCATCGTTTGTTTTTTATGCTCAAACTTTTCCTTATCAAAATCTCTAATAATATAACTTAGCTTCGAATGTTCAACATCTCCATTGAAAGAGAGAAGATGGAAGAAGCCTTCGTAGCCTTCTGTTAATTCTGGTGCTTGGTCCGCTGGAAGCTTGCTTTGTAATTCCATCGAAATTTTGATTGAATTTACCATCTTTCCTTTGGCTGTTCCAGGATGAATGTTCGTTCCTTTTATGGTTATGCTCGCACCAGCTGCGCTGAAACTCTCATATTGCAATTCACCAAGAGGTCCGCCGTCTACTGTATAGGCGTACTTCGCACCAAATGCACCAACATCAAATTTGTGGGGGCCTCTGCCGATCTCTTCATCTGGTGTAAATGCAACGCGGAGTTTCCCATGCTTGATTTCAGGATGTTTTACCAAGTAAGCCATCGCCGTCATAATCTCAGCTATTCCAGCTTTATTATCTGCTCCTAAGAGCGTTGTGCCATCCGTTGTAATAAGTGTGTGGCCCTTATAGTTTGAGAGATTTGGAAAGTCCTTTGATGATAAGGTAACATGCTTTTCTTCATTTAAAAGAATATCCCCGCCGTCATAGTTTTCATGAAGCTGCGGTTTTACATTTTTACCGGTAAAGTCAGTTGCAGTATCAAGATGGGCCAAGAAGCCGATGGCTGGAACCTGTTTCGATGTGTTGGACGGAAGGGTGGCCATCACATAGCCAAACTCATCCATACCTGCATCCTCTAAACCAATTGTTTTCAGCTCGTCCACAAGTTTTTCTGCAAGCGTCAGCTGCCCTGATGTAGACGGACAAGTTTCATTGCTTTCATTAGATTGAGTATCGATTTTTACGTAAGAAGTAAATCTTTCTATAATTTCATTCTTCATTTTTTTATCCTCCTATTTTTTATCCGCGTAATTGCTCCAAAACTACCTGCGCTTTATATCCTTCATGAAAATCAATAATCTCTGCGTTCTCGCCTTTCATCGCTTTTACAAGTTCATTTAGCAATGAATTTTCAAGGAATGGGTTTGCTTCTATCCTTTGAACAGGCTCGCCAAGCTTTCCGCCTTCAAGCTCGGACCAGTTAAGTAAAGAGAGTGTTCCATCGGTGCCATATGCTGTAAATCGGATTTCTTCATTGCCTGCAATTTGGCTCAAACCGTCAATTAATATCGGAGTGCCGTCTTCTAGTTCCAATTGAGCAAGAATTCCCACTTCACATGCATTTGGATCTTCAGGGTATTGAACGATTTTATTCAAAACATTCACTTCACCAAATATCTTTTGAATTTGCTGGATGTAGTGCACGCCGACTTCAAGCACAAAACCGCCTTGCTCGCGGCTTGCAATCCAGTCGTTTTGCTGCCATGGGCGAGGCCATTCCGAAAAATGCATTTTTAGCACAAGCCGTCTTACCTTCCCAACATAGCCTTCTTTTATAAGACTAGCAAAGGTTTTGCTTCCAGAACTATAATTCAAAGGGAAATTCATGGCATGAATGATTCCTTTTTCTTTTGCCAGTATGTATAGACTTTCTGCTTCTTCAACCCGAGTTTGCCAATGGTTTTTCACATAGAACATGTTTGTTTTTAGTGATCACATCCGACGCAATTTTGTGATGGAACTTTGGCGGGACAGTGATATATACGAGATCAATATCAGCTTCCTCCAGCATCGTTAAATAATCAGTAAAAAAGGATACCCCATTGAGCCTTTTAGATGTTTCATATGCAATTTCTTCATTTTGATCACATATAGCTGTCACTTTTATCTCAGGATGGCTTGCGAAATTCTTAATTAACCGCTGTCCAATCGCCCCTAATCCAATAATGGCTGCTTGAATCATATCATGTCACCCCTTCAATATAAAAACTGATAATTAATTATATTAAGAAAAAGGGAAAACGCAAAGTAGATTGCCAGAAATTTAATAAATCATGCGCAATGCCTGTTTGTAACGATATAAAAGGGTTAAAGTGTATATAAGATCATTTTAAGAGAGGTAACAGGATGAACATCAGACCAGTGAGTCCCATCTTCTTCAGCAAGCCGACGATTGAATTAGCACAAGCTCTGCTCGGAATGCTTCTCGTAAAAGAAACAGATGAAGGACTAGCAGCAGGTATCATTGTTGAAACAGAAGCTTATATTGGACCAGGCGATCAAGCAGCACATAGCTTTAATAATCGGAGAACAGCAAGAACTGAAATCATGTTTGGGAAAGCCGGATATACTTATACCTATGTCATGCACACACATTGTCTCGTAAATGTCGTAAGCGGAGAGGTTAATTCTCCTGAAGCCATTCTAATAAGATCAGTAGAGCCGGTTATAGGCCAAGAACTTATGTATCAACGGCGGGGTCAGGTGAAAAAAGTGCAAGATCTGACAAATGGACCAGGCAAACTGACTAAAGCTCTTGGGATTGTAAAAGAAGATTATGGACTGCCATTATGGGAAAGCCCGCTCTTTATTTCTGAAGGCGAAGCACCTGAGATGATGTCAGCAGGACCGCGGATTGGAATTGATAACAGCGGGGATGCGAAAGAGTATCCATGGAGGTTTTGGGTGAGCGGGAATCGTTTTGTATCGGGTACGAAGAAAAATAATCTTATGTGAAAAAGCTGTCTCAGACTGAGGCAGCTTTTTTGAATTTTATTTGTTCCAGCGCTCAAGCTTATGAATATTGCGAGTAAAAAGACCGGCTAGAAATCCTGGAAAACCAAATTCCTTTATCTTTCCTTTTACTCGCTCTTTCATCTCCTCTACTGTCAGCCCAGGCATTGTAAAAGAGCCATTTTGGTAACAATGGCTGCAATACTTGGTGCTTTTTGAACCATCTGCTTCAGTACCGCCCCCATGTTCATCTTTTGATAATGGCATACCGCAGCTTTGGCAATTTTTATAAGCGGCCATTTGAATTTCACCTCTAATTTTCATCTTTTCTGCCATTATCACCTAAAATATTTAAATAGAATATAGTCATCTTATCTGGCAGTGCAGTATTTCTTAAGAAATTCTTAAACATTACACAGACGAAGTGTTAAGAATTATCTATTAGACTATAGATTATAGTCTGTGTCAGATATACTTTTGAAAGGAGCGTGAGAACATGACCAATTATAACGTTTTAGTAGTAGATGATGATAAAGAAATTCGCGATGCGATTGAAATTTATTTAAAAAATGAAAACATAACTGTGATTAAAGCAAAGGATGGTATTGACGCCCTTGAAAAACTGAATGAACACCCTGTTCATTTAATTCTTTTAGATATTATGATGCCTCGCCTTGATGGCATTTCAACGACATTTAAAATCCGTGAGAAAAAAAACATCCCAATCATTATTTTGAGTGCAAAGAGTGAAGATACAGATAAAATTCTCGGTCTGCAAGTTGGAGCAGACGATTATGTCACGAAACCGTTCAATCCGATGGAACTGATAGCCAGAGTGAAATCTCAGCTGCGCCGGTATGTAACACTTGGTACATATGAAGGAATGAAAAAAACGGTTGATCTAAACGGGCTGACACTTGATCAGACTGCAAAAGAAGTTACCGTTCATGGTGAAAATAAAAAGAGACGCGAATCGAATACAGCATTGTCGAATTGTTGATGCTGAATGCAGGCCGCGTGTTTTCCATTAACGAAATTTATGAGCGAGTATGGAATGAGCCAGGCTACAACGCAGAAAAAACAGTCGCCGTTCATATCAGGAAAATACGAGAGAAAATTGAAATTGATCCTAAAAATCCGAGGTTTTTAAAGGTGGTATGGGGAATTGGGTACAAAATGGAGAAATAAACTTAAATTTGTAATGGTCCTGATTTTGCTCACATATGGGCTAAGCGGTGTCATTGCCGGATTGTTGAACGGAGATCGATATTTAGTTAAAACTTATTTTCAATCCTATGAGTTCGAAGATCAAGTGAATCATTTTGCTAATCTGCTAAGCATGTTTGAATTAAATGACATGACAGAAGAAGAGGCAAAAAAGGCAATCACTGTTTCAGCTGATGAAATTGAGGAACACCGTTATAGATATGGGAGTTTATCTGATCAAATCATGAATATTGAAAGTCAATATGAGGGTCAGATTCAGTCAGCTAAAGATGAAGGGAACAAGACGGCTGAGAAGATTTATACGGAGGAAAGAAACGAGAAAATTGAGGATATAACGAAGAATTTCAAAGATGATGAATATGTTCGTGCAAAAATAATGAAAGAAAAAGAGTCTCAGCTTGATGAATTTTATAACCAGCTGAAATACAGCCGGTCCGAATTTGAAAGTGACAAGAAATTATTCGTTTATTATTTTAAAGACATAGAAACAGATAAAGTGTATACAAATTTAAATCTGGCTGATGGTGAAAATCCTAAAAAATATATAAATAACAAAGACATGTATTATATTAAAAATTATCCTGTATCGGGTGCTGGATATCTTACATCAACTGATGGAATCTTATTATTTTCGGAAGGAAACGAATTCGAAGCATTCCCGCAAATGAAGGAAGCAAAATTCGCAGGTCAGATTGGTCTTCCGAAGTCTGCACCTGAAGACAGCATCATTATGAATAATTACCATGAGTTTGATTTCGGTCAAAAGGTCTATTACAGCCATACGATTAGCGGGATCATTGCATTATTTACAAGCATTTTCCTATTTAGAAGAAATCATATATTTCATGAGCTTGCAGAAAGCAAATGGGCGCATGTATACAATCGCGTACCGCTTGAATTGCGAATGATCATGATCCTTTTCACCTTTATGGCAGCTTTATTCTCACTGTTTGAAAGCATTGATTACTATCCTTATCGGCATTATTATGAATTTGCCTATACATTCATTTTATTAGCAGTATCCGCATTTTTCACTTGTCTTTTCATTATTCAATCTGTTCCTTTTTTCAGCCGTATGAAGAACTCGGAAATGATTCAAACGGATTTGCGGAAATCACTCATAAACAGAAGTTTAAAAGCAATAGCAGGTGTTTTCCTTATACAAAAAATGGGGATCCAGCTTATGATCCTGTTATCAATCGTCTTTCTGTTCGGGGCAGGTGCAGCTGGAATATTAGTAGAACCAGGTCTCATTCTTATCTATTTCCCGTTCATGCTCATTATCGGAATCCCTGTATTAATGTATATCCTGAAGAAAATTACCTATTTTAACCAAATTGTGGCAAATACAAACGATATCATGCTTGGGAATCTTGAAGACGACTTGCCGGTACATGGTAAAACGGTGCTTGGCGGACTATCAGCAAATATCAATGCGCTAAAGCATGGGGTAAAAACATCTCAGCAGAAGCAGGTAAAAAGCGAACGGCTGAAGACGGAGCTTATTACAAATGTCAGCCATGATTTACGAACACCGCTGACTTCCATCATCAGCTACACAGAATTGCTTAAAAAGCATGATTTGTCAAAGGATGAAAGAGATTCTTATATTCAAATCATTGACCGCAAGTCCCAGCGGCTTAAAATTCTCATCGATGATTTATTTGAGGCTTCTAAAATGGCAAGCGGCAATATTGAGCTTGTGAAAGAAAAAGTGGATTTAACACAGCTATTGCAGCAGGCACTTGCTGAATATAATGAAGCCATCAGCAAATCGACCCTCCAATTCAGGGCAGCAAATCCTGATCATCCAGTGTATGCTGTTGTGGATGGCCAGAAAATGTGGAGAGTATTTGAAAACCTGATAGGAAATATCCTCAAATATTCAATGGAAAATACACGAGTCTACCTTTCGATGAAACAAAACGGAGAACAAGTCATCATCTCTTTTAAAAATGTATCCAAATATGAACTTAGTGAAAATACAGATGAACTATTTGAGAGGTTTAAACGGGGAGACTCTTCACGCCATACAGAAGGCTCGGGACTTGGTCTTACAATTGCAAAATCAATTGTTGATCTTCACGGCGGACGTATGGAGATTGAAGTGGACGGAGATTTATTTAAGGTAACCATTACATTGGAGGCAAATTGAGCTGCTCATGGATAGTCATAGGATTATTAGCAAAAGCGCGGGATAACTCCAAAAAGTCCACGCATTACCCTAAAATATGCAGAAGAACGATATAAACAGCCAGTTCCCTTTTCAGGAAGCTGGCTGTTTTTTATCTATTTGACATCTTCATCCGGTCTTGCCCAGACTGAAACGCTTTTGCCGTTAACAGGGAAATTGGCAAAGCCATCTTCTTCGATCGTTATGTGTTCTTCTCGTGTTCCTGTAAAATCGACCCACACTTCTCCAGCCCGGTTTTCACCGACACACATCCTTTTTTCTCCATCGTCGCCATTTGAAATGACAACCGCACAGCCGGATCGATCGAAATCTGCATGTCCGCGTCTAACCCAGCCGATTGTATTAGGATGATCGAAATAATCTTCCTGTTCACCATATGCTCTTGTCTGTCTTGCATAAAGAAGCGGGTCAATCGCTTCCTTTTTCCCATCTATGGGTTCGTCACCATCTATTCCGTAGTAATCACCATAGAAGACGCAAGGATAGCCTTGCTTTCGCAAAAGTATGAGAGCATAGGCACTCTGCTTGAACCAATCTTCAACCCATGACTCGAGTGACTCATTTGGCTGGGAGTCATGGTTATCAACGAATGTGACCGCGTGATCGGGATGTGATTCTACCAGAGTATCATTAAAAATGGTTGATAGATCAAAATCTCTGCCTTCCTTGGACGCTTTATGCAGCTTGTAGTGAAGGGAAACATCAAATAGATCAATTTTGTAATCGACATTATCTAAAAACGTCTGGCATGCTTTCAGATCTGACTTCCAAAACTCGCCGACAAAATAAAAATCTTCACCTCGATCTGCGTAAAGTTCTTCGGCAAATCTCTGCACAAAGTCATGGTTCATATGCTTGATGGCGTCAAGGCGGTAACCGTTGCACTGCAGCATGTCAGCAAGCCATTTCCCCCATGCAATCATTTCATCCTGAACTTCTTCGTTGTCATAATCAATATTGGCAAACATTAAATAATCATAATTTCCAAATTCATTATCTACATTTTGGTTCCAGTCTTTATTTTTACCGACAATCTTAAAAACTCCGATTTTATCATTTTTAGCGTCATAGTCTGTTCCATTAAAATGCTCGAAATTCCATTCGAAAGAGGAATATTTCTTTTTGCGTCCTGGAAAGGTGAATTTCGTCCATCCTTCAATTTCGATAGGATCGGATATTTCTTCTGTCCGATTATTAGGATCCACCTCAATGGCTTGGAAAACTTCCTTTTCATCAGCTCCCGCTTTATGATTCATGACCAAATCTACATATACGGCTATGCCTGAGTTGTGGCACGCTTCTATCGCAGCAATCAATTCTTTCTTCAATCCATATTTTGTACTGACGGTACCTTTTTGATTAAATTCTCCAAGATCATATAAGTCATAAACACCGTAACCGGTATCATCAGCAGATTGTCCTTTTGTGACTGGCGGAATCCAAACGGAATTAATGCCTCGTTCTTTTAGCTGGGGCGCTAATTCTTTCAGCTTGTTCCAATGTGTGCCATTTGATTTTACATGCCATTCAAAAAATTGCATCATCGTGTGATTCCGTTCCATCCTGAATTCCCCTTTTCGTCATGATCTGTTTACTATGTTTCTTTGTACCCCAATTTAAAATAAATGAAGCTGAATTTCAGCAAAATAATTTATTCGTCTAGTTTCTTTAATTCAATGAGTTGTCATTAAACTTCTGGCAGGGGCATTTTATTTTACTAGAATTTATAAACAATATAACTTAAAAATCAAACGACAAAATACAACAAAAAAAGAATAAGTCATCTAATCATAAGACTGTTTCTTTTGCCTTTAAGAAACCCGGGATATACGCTTGTGACTATTACATCAATGTTTGGAAAAATATTATAAAAATTTCCTTTAAATAGGTTTTATACATGAAATATATGGGTACATATGAATAGAAACAACAATTATAGGCATATTCTACCTCAATTACATATATGTAGATATTATGTACCATTTTACTAGTATTGTAGAAGTAACAATTGACCTCCATGGTCTTTGTTTATACAATTAATGTAAATTCATGTAAAAGGAGAGATGAAAAATGGCAGGAATTATTCGCGTTACACCAGCTGAACTTGTCGATATGTCGAAACGCTACAACAATGAAGGTGGAGAGTTAGGTCTTCTAATCGGCCGCTTAGATAGTATGATCGGTCAGCTTACGACGATGTGGGAAGGTGAAGCAAGCGAAGCTTTCAAGGATCAATACGATCAATTAAAGCCTTCTTTCGTTGACATGCAGCATTTAATTGAAGATATTTCAAGACAATTAGAGAAAACTGCACACGCTCTTCAAGAGGCGGATGCAAACATTGCAGGCCAAATCCGCGGTTAATATCATCTGACAATCTAATGAAGTGCAGAAAGGAGCGCCTATTCTCACCAGATGACGGCGCTTCTTCATTTTTGAGGTGAAAAGGAATGTATATTGAAGTGACAATCGATTTGAAGCATTACACAGGAGAAACATTTGATCTTCGTCTATCAAATTATCACTCTGTCAAAAAAGTAATAGATATTGTATGGCAGGCAAAATGCATTTCTGACCCACCTCGAGAAGGGTATTGGGTGCGTGTTCCCAATAAGCAGATTGTCCTATCCGGCAGCCATAAGCTTGTAGATTGCGGAATTACAACAGGAGATCGTTTTGAGATCCTATGAAGGAGTCATTGGCAATGTCAGAAAAAAAACCGACATATTTAGAGCAGCAGCTTGACGCTGTCATTAAAAAAGAAGATGGATATACGTTCGTTTTTCAAACAGAAAAAGTAAAACTTGATCATGCAGCAGAAACGGACTTGCTGAAAGAGATGGATGCATCCATCAAAAGAGAAATTGATTTAACTGAAGATGAATTAACGGTTCATATTCAGCCGCCTAAATCTTATTTGGGTTTTTCTAGTTTAATGAAAAAAGAAGAGCGAAGCAAGTGGAATTTCTCCTATCAGCTGGTAAAAAAGGTAAAAAATCACTCGTTATCAAGAATTCATTTGATCGTATGTCCAGAAAATCTTGTATTTGATCAAAGCTTCACACCGTACTTTCTGCATTATGGAGTAAAAGAAAGCATTCCGCCGTATGAGAGGGATCATGTGAAGCTATGGCATGAGCTGAAAGCAACTGTTGCTGCAGCCGTAGATTCAAAGTTTACATTTGAACAATATTTAAAATTCAATGAGACATTAGATATTTCACCTATGTCCAAAGAATTGCTCTCTGCGGCAACCTATGATGACCTGATAACGATGATTGAAACGAATATGAGAGAGCTGGACAAAAAGCATGCAGCTCTGGTATCCATTCCGGAAAAGAAATGGAAGCTCACACGATATGTTTCATTTGGGTTTCTCATTCTGCTCGTTCCAGCACTAGTATATACTGCATATTCCCTCTTTTCACTCCATCCTAAACAAGAGGCGTTTGTATCAAGCAGTGAGCAATATCTAGGCAACGATTACAGTGAAGTTGTCAGTACACTTTCAAGCTATAGCACTGATGAAATGCCAAACGTAGTGAAATTTCAATTGGCATCGTCTTACATAGTCAATGAATCTTTAACGGAAGAACAAAAGGAAAGCGTTCAAAACACGCTTACACTTCAATCAGATCCCCAATACCTTGAGTATTGGATTCATGTTGGAAGAGGCGAGGCAAAAGAAGCCCTCGATCTTGCCAGAAATCTTGAGGACAGAGATTTGATTATGTTTGGTCTGATTAAGTACGAAGCTCAAATTAAAGCAGATACCGAAATGAAAAGTGAAGAGAAACAAGAAGAACTTCAAAAAATAGATGCGGAAATTAAACAATATAAAGAAGAGCAAGAGGCTCAAAAGAGAGAAGAAGAACAGAAGCTAGAGGAAGAACAAAAAGCAGAAGAACAAGTTGAAGAGCAGAAAAAAGCAGAAGAACAACAAGCTGCAGAAGAGGCAAAGAAGGCACAGGAAGCAGCTGATCAAGCGAAGTCCGCAGAGCAAAAACCAGCCGAATCAGCAAATACAGGATCTAATTAATAGACAGAGGCAACAGGAGGTGAATTCATGAGTATTCTTTGGTTTTTTCACGGTGAATCCTATCAGCAATTTGATGTAAATGAAGAAGCGTTTCGTTCATTTTCCATTGGGTCAGATATTTTGCAAACCCTGACAATCCGCAATTTTCCTTTTTCTTCTGGTCCGTTGACTGTTGCAAAAGCAGAAGGCTCAGATGGTTTCATGATTAAACAGAATGAGAACGCAATCGGAAAGGTCACCCTGCAAGAACCTTTTCGGCTGGAGGACAATTCGGAGCAGCTCGTTATTTATTTAACTCTTAAACCCGAAAAAACAGAAACTTATTATATCGGTTTTCATAAAGAAATCTCATTTTCTGCAAATAGTGAAGAGACTCACATATACAAGGATAAAGGAACTGTACCGTCACTTGGTAAGGGCTCGCTTACGCTTTTAAATACAGGTAATCAATGGACAGTCTCGCCTGAGGGTGAAAAGGTCTATTTGAATGGTAAAAAGATAGAAATGCGAACCCAATTAGAAATAGGCGACATTCTCTTCTGGCCTTTTATGACCATTCGTCTTATCGAAGAAGACTTGATTCAAATTACGAGCACAGATTCCTTTCATTCGAAATTGCCGCTTACTGAAAGACCACGATCAGAAATGAGCAAGAAATATCCGATTTACCGGCGCACACCGCGGATGATTTATGAGCTCCCTAAAGAAAAAATCTCTCTGACGTTTCCAGCACAAGAAGGAGAAGACCAGTCACGCAGCCTATGGCTTATTGTATTGCCTCCCCTCGTTATGATGCTTGCTATGGGAATTGTCGCGCTTATTGCACCGCGAGGCATCTTTATTATTGTTTCAATGGTTATGTTTGTAATGACTTTAATTACCTCAACAGCTCAATACTTCAGAGAAAAAGGAAATTATAAAAAACGAAAAGAACGGAGACTGCGCGTCTATACGCAGTACCTTGAAAGCAAACGCCATGAACTTCAGGAGGTTGCTGAAAAACAGCGTCAGGTTCTGGCCTATCATTTTCCTTCTTTTGAACAAATGAAATATATGACGCAGCAAATTTCAGACCGGATTTGGGAAAGAACGCCTGAAAGCAATGATTTTTTAGAGCTTCGGATCGGAACAGGCACCGTTAAATCCAGCTATGAACTATCACTGAGTTCAAACGATATGGCGAACAGGGAAGTTGATGACCTCCTTGAACAGTCACAGCAAATGGAAAAGGTATATCGGGAAATTGATTCTGTACCAATCAGTGTAAACCTGTCACAAGGTGCAATGGGGCTGATAGGAAAAGAAGCTATTATGAAAAACGAGCTTCATCAGTTAATTGGGCAGCTGGCTTTTTCCCATAGCTATCACGATGTGCGTTTTGTGTTTATTTTCAACGAAAAAGAATACAGCAGCTGGGAATGGATGAAATGGCTGCCGCATTTTCAGCTGCCTCATGCGTTTGCAAAAGGGATGATTTATAACGAGCAAACGAGAGACCAGCTGCTTACTTCCATCTATGAAATGCTGAGGGAGCGCGATTTGGAAGAAAAGAAAGAAAACCTTCGTTTCTCGCCGCATATTGTCTTTATCATTACAAATCAGCAGCTGATTTCAGATCATGTTATTTTAGAATATCTAGAAGGCGAGTTTTCCCAATTAGGCATTTCGGTAATCTTTGCAGCTGAAGCAAAAGAGAGCCTGTCTGATAACATCCATACCCTTGTTAGATATGTAAATGATCAAGAAGGAGACATTCTCATTCAGGAGAAAAAAGCAGCATCGATTCCTTTTAAAATCGATGTTCATCATCATGAAGGAAATGAGTCGTTTGCCCGAATGCTGAGAACGCTTGATCATCAAGTTGGAATGACAAATTCCATTCCGAAAAGCGTGTCATTCTTAGAGATGGTCAATGTCAAAGAAGTGGATGAGCTCCCGATTGAGCAGAATTGGCTGACAAGGGAATCATCCAAATCTCTGGCTGTTCCTGTTGGATTGAAGGGCAAGGAGGATGTTGTGGAATTAAACCTTCATGAAAAAGCCCACGGTCCTCATGGTCTTCTGGCAGGTACGACTGGATCAGGGAAAAGTGAATTTCTTCAAACGTATATATTGTCGCTTGCCGTCCATTTTCATCCTCATGAAGTAGCATTCCTGCTGATTGATTACAAGGGCGGAGGAATGGCGCAGCCGTTTAAAAACATGCCGCATTTGCTCGGAACGATCACAAATATTGAAGGCAGCAAAAACTTTAGTGCACGTGCACTTGCTTCAATCAAAAGTGAGTTAAAACGGCGTCAGCGACTTTTTGATCAATATCAGGTGAATCACATTAACGATTACACGAATCTTTACAAGCGAAAACAAGCGGAAAATCCGCTGCCGCATCTGTTTTTGATTTCAGATGAATTTGCAGAATTGAAAAGTGAAGAGCCCGATTTTATCCGTGAGCTTGTCAGTGCTGCCCGCATCGGTAGAAGCTTAGGTGTCCATCTCATCCTCGCAACGCAAAAGCCTGGCGGAGTGATTGATGACCAAATATGGAGCAACGCAAGATTCAGGGTTGCTTTGAAGGTTCAGGATGCAAGTGACAGTAAAGAAATATTAAAAAATGCTGATGCAGCGTCCATTACCATAACGGGCCGCGGTTATTTGCAGGTAGGAAATAACGAGGTGTACGAACTGTTTCAGTCAGCATGGAGCGGGGCGCCTTATTTAGAGGAAACATCAGAGTCTGAAGATGAAGTAGCCATTGTCACAGACCTTGGTTTAATTCCTTTATCAAATGTCTCGTCTGCTCAGACGCATAAAAAAGAGACAGAATCTGAAATCGAAGTCATTGTTGACAAAATAGAAGCGCTTCAGGCTCAAATGGGGATCCGCAAGCTGAATAGCCCGTGGCTCCCGCCGCTTGAAAATAGAATTTCCAGACATCAATATGCCACACATCATCATGATGAAATTTATATTGGAGTGATTGATGAGCCTGAAAAACAAAGTCAGACTCCATATTCCTATCAGCTGATGGACGATGGCAACATCGCCATTTTCGGATCATCAGGCTATGGAAAATCGCATACAGTCATGATGCTGCTTCTAAGCATTGCATCAAGGATGAGCCCAGAGGAAGCGCACTTCTACGTCATTGATTACGGCAATGGGACACTGCTTCCGCTCAGACAATTGCCGCATACAGCTGACTATTTCCAGCTGGATCAGGAACTGAAGATTGATAAATTCATGAGAATTGTAAGAGATGAGATTTCGCGGAGAAAGCAATTGTTCCAGCATCAAGAAGTAAGCAGCATCAAGATGTACAATTCGCTTAGTTCAAACAAACTGCCGCTTCTATACATTACAATTGATAATTTTGATCTTGTAAAAGAAGAAATGCAGGAACTTGAAACACAGCTGATTCAATTTGCCCGTGATGGACAATCACTTGGCATCTATATGATTTTTACAGCGACAAGAGTTCAATCTGTTCGTCAGTCACTGATGAACAGCATGAAAACAAAGATTCTTCATTATCTCATGGATACAACAGAAACATATATGGCAATCGGAAAGGTCCCATTTGCACCTGAACCGATACCTGGAAGAGCTATTATCAAGAAGGATCAGGCATATTTCTCTCAAATCTTCCTGCCGGCCGATGGTGAGGATGACTATGAACTGCTTGATTCGGTCAAGCAAGATATCCAGATGCTGAAAGAAAAGTACAAGGGTGCCAAGAGTCCACTTCCAATTCCGATGCTTCCTGCTGAACTGACTATGATTAACTTTACGCAGTTCGCAGAGGATTCTCAGAAAACAGGAGTCATCCCGATTGGACTTGATGAAGAGCATGTACAGCCTGTTTACGTAAATCTTGTAAAAACGAAGCACTGTATTATTCTTGGTCAGACTCAAAAAGGTAAGACCAATGTACTTAAAGTGGTTTTAAATACTGCATTGCTTCAGCCAACTGAAACGATCGGGATATTTGATTCCATTGATCGCGGATTATCAAGCTATGCATCTGAAGAAAAAGTGACGTACATTGAAACGAAAGAACAGATCACGGCTTGGCTTGATATGACAGAAGAACTTCTCATAGACAGGGAACAAACGTACCTTACAGCGATCCAGCAAGGCGTTGTAAATAATCTATCCTTCTCGCCAGTTATGCTTGTCATTGACGGCTACTCAAGATTCCAGCAATCACTTGACAGCATGCTGCAGGAGCGGTTGACAAGATTTATGAAAAATTACAGTCATCTTGGATTTAACGTCATCGTTTCCGGAAATAACAATGAACTCACAAAAGGATTTGACACATTTACGAATGAAATCAAACAAATCCGCCAGGCACTCGTCCTGATGAAAAAATCAGAGCAAACGTTTTACACGCTTCCATATAGCCGAAAAGAAAGCGATATTCATCCGGGCTACGGATACTACGTGGAAAATGGCAAAGAAACGAAAATACAAATTCCTCTTTGTGTCATTGAAAGGAAGATTTACACATGACAGATCAAAGAAAACATATGATCAAAATGATAGCTGCGGTGCTGCTGATCTTAGCAGTACCAGCCCTTTTTTTCCAATTTATTGGGGACAATCCAATGGAAGTAAGAGAGAAAGCCACGCGGAATATTGCCGTAGTAAATGAAGATATCGGAGCAGAAGAAGCAGCGGCAGAGGATGCCGATAAAGAACCTGTTCAATTCGGGAAGGAAATTGCCTCCATCTTAGATGAGGATTCTCCGTATGAATGGACAGTTTTAAGCAGAAGTGCTGCCGTCAATGGGCTGAAAAGTCAGCAATACGATGCCGTCATCTATATTCCTTCTAATTTTTCAAACAACATCTTAACATATGATGAACAGCAGCCATCAAAAGCTGAATTTGAATATACGGTCCAAAATCAGCTCAACGCTGAAAACAGACAAAGAGTGCTCCGTGAACTAGAAGATGCAACAAATCGTGTGAACAAGCAAATGTCCTCCCTTTACTGGAGCTATGTCTCTCAAGACATGGAAAATGTGCGCCAGGAGTTTGACCGCATCCTTGAAAAAGAAATTGCCTTTCAAAAAGCCATGCTGGGCTTCTATAAGCCAAGCTCTAAAGACCTTGCAGGTGAGTTAACCCAGCAAAAACAAATGCTTGAACAATTACAATCAACAATGAAACAGGCAGAAGAAGATTCGCCTGAACGCAAAAACAGCGTCGAACAATTTGAGAAAAGCCTGTCAGCCTTCGTAAAATATGTTGAAGATTATCAAACCTATCAGGAAGATCAGCAGCAGCTCCTTACAAAAGCCCAGCAAGAAAGCATCACAGCGATTCAGGGTGGTACAACGGAAGTGGATCAGAAGCAGGAGGAGACACAGGCGGCTTTTGATAAACAAGGGGAACAGCTTGCGGGCAGGATGACAGATGTTCAGAAGTTGCTTGACCGCAATCAAAAGACAGCAGAGAACTTAGGCAATGTTAGGCTCAGCCAAACGGAACGTCAGGCGAGAGAGCTTGAATCCGTACACAGTGAGTATGTGGACATGTATATCCTGAGGGATTATCAGGATACTTTAAATAGTCTAGAAGCAACTATGATTCCTTTAAGGAAAAAACTTCAAAAAGAGGGGACGGACAACGGAGATGGCCCTGGTAACGGTGAAGACAATGGAAATGAAGAAACGTCAGGCGGAGATGACATTACCGAACCTGGCACTCCAAGGGAACCTGGTGAGAATGAAAATCCAGTAAATATGGATGAAGAGCGTGCTAAAATTCTTGCTATTTCTGAACAGATGAACAGCCTAATAACAAATTTAGAAACAATTCCAGATCCAAAACCAGATCAAGTCATTCAAGCTTTAACTCAATTAGACACTATGTCTGCACAGCTTGTAGCAGTAGAAGAATCCATTAAAGCTAAAGAAAGCCAGAATTCCTGGAGAGCTGAATATGAAAAATTGCTTGAACTTTACGATCAGCTTGTATCGGACAATGGAAAACTATTGGAAGAAAACCGGATTTTAAAAGTTGAAAATGGTAAACTGGCAGATAAAATAGCAGAACTTACAGAAGATTTAATAGAAATTACAAACAATATGAATTCAGGTTCACAAGCTATTATGAATCAAGAACAGAAAGTCCTTAACTCTCTAGGTGATGAGAGAAAAGAAAGGCTTGAAGAGGTATTCAGTACACCGATTGGGAACGCATCTATGAGTGATGTCCTTGCCTATCATTCGTATCTGTCACAATACGAAGCAACCGTAAATCGCATAAAAAATCCAAATAATCCCATAAGAGATGAGGTATTAAAGGATAGAATTCAAGAATCAAGAGTAAAAACGATTCTATCCATCAACGAAGAAGAACAAGGAGCATGGGACAAGCTAAATCAGGAGCTCCCGGCTACTGAAGAGGAAATGAAGGAAGTCCAGGCTTCCGCTCTTGCCTTTATGGATCAGTACAGTAAGGATCTTGAAGAGCAGCAAACGGCGATCATGGAGGATCTTGCCTCTATGGAAGAGAGCGCAAATACCGTGCTTAGCCAAGTGCAAGAGACAGATGAGACGGTTTCTAGAATGCCTCTTCAAAATTCAGACGGAACGACGCTAGTCACAAATCAGCAGAGTATTGGGCAGGAGATTGTGATGATCTCTGACTTAATGAACTCGCTTGGTGAAAGACAGGAGACGGTTGTCAGCAGTACGGATGCCCTCCAGCAAAAAGTAAATGAAGTTCAGTCAGAGGCAGATTTATTGAATGATAAATGGGCAACGAATGTAGCATCAACGCAGCTGGTAAGAGACGATGTCTTCAGCATTCTTGGCAATACGCTTGTAGACGGTCAGAACAATGGCTATGTTTATGAACATCTTGCGAATCCGCTCCAAATCAGCGGGGATGCGCCTGTTACACAAGCAAAGGCTGTACCGCCAGTCGTGATTCTGGTGATTATTCTAATCAGCAGTTTGTTAATTGGTTACTTTAGCCACTATTTCAAAGCAGCACCTTTATTAGTGAGAGGATCCATGTTTGGTCTATTAAATTTAATTGTGGGCCTCATTATTAGCTTGTTCGGTTTAAATATTTATACTCTTACGGATGAGCGCGCGATTCAATGGTCAATCTTTACGATTCTCTTGTTATTTGCAGCTTCGACAATTGTTCGTGTGGCATTCTTGCTCGGCAATTTTGCAGGGTGGCTTGCAAGTGTTGGTCTTGTGGCATTCTTCGTTAGTCCGCTGCTTGCTTTGGCAGCACCAAACTTTACTTACGAAGATCCTATGTCAAAGGTGTATATCTCGATCCAATTCGATACGAATAACTTGTTTACACAGGGAATCATTGTTCTTATCGGAATGATCGTTGTTCTGACCATCCTGCCGTTTGTCGTGAATGCTTTCAAAAACACAAACGAAAAGGCCAATCAGGAACATGCTCATGAAATGTAAAGCAGGAATATCATTTATTCTGCTGCTGCTCTTTGTGATCACAAGTGGAGTTACAGCAGATGCAGAAACAAATCTAAATGAACTGGATCCTAATATTTATGAGGAGAAAGAACGTAAGGAGAATACGAATTATCTGCATGAAAAATCACTTTATGAGAAAAGAAATGCGATTCCTGAAGAACAAAAAAATCTAACCTTTAAGAAGCCGTCAAGAGATGAACAGGATGAAATAAAAAAACAGCTCTTCACAGCTTACACTAAAGAGAAGAACACTATAAAATCTAAATCTGAGCAAATGGAGTTATTTTCAGGAAATCCAGAACAGTCATTGAGTATGGCTGAAACTGAGGATAACGCATCTGGTCAAAATTCTGGATTAACGATGACATATATCCTCGTGATTGCGATTGGTGTTATTTTGATGATTTTCCTATTAATTCCTAGAATAACGCAGGGAAAAAAATAGAATGAAAGATGAAGGCAGCCTATACATGAGCTGCCTTTTTCTAATTTTTCTTTAGAACATAAAAGACGTGCTACAATAAGCAGATGAGAATAAATAAATATATAAGTGAAACAGGCTATTGTTCGAGGCGGGAAACAGATCGACTTATTTTAGCAGGCCGCATTACCATCAATGGAATCACTTGTGAGGCCGGCGACACGGTTATGGAAGGCGACACTGTATTAATCGATGGCATAGCCATCCCGCCTAAAAGAAAGACAGTCTATATTGCACTCAATAAACCAGTCGGTATTACTTGTACAGCGGCAAGCAATGTTAAAGACAATATCATGGATTTTATGAACTTCTCAGATCGAATTTTCCCTATCGGCAGATTAGACAAAGCGTCAGAAGGACTCATTTTGCTGACGAACGATGGAGCAATCGTCAACAAAATGATGCGCTCTGAAAATGGTCATGAAAAGGAATATGTCGTAAAGGTAGATAAGCCTTTTGATGCTCATTTTATTCTTGGCATGTCTCAAGGAGTAGAAATACTTGGGGTTACCACAAAACAATGCCTGGTTGAGAAGATCAGCGACCTTGAATTTCGAATCGTTCTGACACAAGGTCTAAATCGGCAAATCCGAAGAATGTGTAAAACATTTGGATATAAGGTTGAAAGGCTTGAAAGAAAGAGGATCATGAATGTGACTGCCCTAGGCTTAGGAAGCGGAGAGTGGCGGTTTTTGACTGAAATGGAACTTGATGAGCTGTTATCAAGGCTCGGCTAACTAAAACAACGCTTGGCTTAATATGCCAAGCGTTGTTGTTTTTATGCTGAAAATCCTTCTTCATGCAAATAATTGGCCGCTTCTTTATAAGTAGTAAACGTGCCATCTAAGTTTAAACCCGCATAGACATTCCACATATCATCCTCTTGGATTAAGACGAGAGTTTGTCCATCCTCATTTGTCCACTCTTCTTCTAAAAACTCCTCTGTTTCTGCATCGTCTTCAACTGAGAGGGAGTGAATTGACTTTTTGATCAGTGTGCGCAGTTCCTCTTCAGTGAAATCACGGATGTTGACCATTCCTTTATCATTTACAGCATAACCTTTTACATATTCAGCGTAAACGAAACCATTTCCATTCGGGTGAAGGTGATAAACAACATTTTTTTTGTCGTAAATACTTTCTTCAAAGTGAAAATTAATTCGTCCCAATGATACGTTTTTTCTTTGCAATTCTGGAAAAGATTCAATAATAGACAATTTTTGTTCAAATGTAAGCATAAGTTCCTCCGATATCGATTTCATTTGGTTAGTATATCACAATGATCGCAGGACCATTTACTTGACTTGGAGTAGATAGATGATTATTAAGATTAAACAAGGCTAGAATCCGGTCTTCAATCCGTTTTAAACCTTAAAGGGGACCTAATTGTATTCCCAACTCAAAAATCGGATCCAATTGGAAGAGTGCACATAAATTTTGATTTACGCACAGAAAAATCTATCCAGCGCACAGAAATTCGCTTATCTGCACAGAAATGGTAAAATCTAAGTTTTCTTCCCTATACTAAGTTTGAAATTAGGAGGAAGATGGAAGAAAAAACACGATTAAGCGTGACTGGACTTTAATGCTCCAATTAGGACTTTATAAACAATAAAATTGTCTCTTTTCTGATAAACTAACTAAATAAAAGAAAAAAAGAGGAGCAAAAAACATGAAAGCACTTGTATTCCATGAATTTGGGGGACCGGAAGTATTAAATCCAGCAGAAATACCTAAGCCTGTTCCAGGAGCTAATGAAATACGAATCAAAATGAAAGCGGTCGGATTGAATTTTGCTGATGTGTACCGCAGAAAAGGAAATTATCATCTAGCAGGAGAGCCTCCATATATCTTAGGATATGAAGGAGCGGGTGTTGTAGATGAAGTCGGCACCGGTGTGACGGGTATTAAACCTGGAGATCGGGTTGGTTTTGCAGATGTTCCTCATGCAAATGCTGAATTTGCAGTCGCATCCACCAAAAAAGTGATTCCTCTTCCTGATGAGATTTCGTTTGAAACAGCTGCTTCAGTTTTGCTGCAAGGTCTGACTGCCCACTATCTGACAGATGACAGCTATTGGATTAAGGCTGGCGATGTTGCAGTAGTTCACGCAGCAGCAGGCGGAGTTGGCCAGCTGCTTGTGCAAATCATTCAGCTATTAGGCGGAAAAGTCATAGCACTTGCGTCTACAACTGAAAAAGCAAATATAGCAATAGAAGCCGGTGCACAATGGGCATTTGTTTACAGCGAAGATTGGAAGCAGAAAGTGTTGGATGCTACGGATGGCATAGGGGCAGATGTTGTCTATGAATCGGTGGGATCCACACTAATGGACAGCTTCGATGCAACACGCATCGGCGGAACTGTCGTTTTCTACGGCATGGCAGGAGGAGATCCTGTTCATATTGATCCCAGAATGCTGATGGATACGTCAAAAACGCTGACAGGCGGGGACTTATGGAATGTGCTTACGTCAAGAGAGCAGCGTCTCGAACGTTCTAAAAAACTGTTCCAATGGATTGCAGATGGATCTTTAAGCATGGCTGCTCCAACACGCTTTTCTTTATCAGAGGGAGCAGAAGCTCATCGATATCTTGAAAGCAGAAAAAGTACAGGTAAGATTGTTTTAATTCCATAAAAAATGGAGGATCTAGATGAGTAACGGGTTCGATTGAAAGGTGCAAACCGCTAAATAAAACGGTAAATAACATATCAATTAGCATAGGAATTGGTATGTATATAAGGGGTTACTTGTAATTACAGTTCTTATTTAACATATCAAATCGCATAGGAATTAGCAGGACTTAATACTCAACAAAGTCCAGCTAATTGAGGTACTATTTATATATTACCAGGTATTACAACACAGTAAAAAAAGGAACTCCAGCTTGATTTGGAGTTCCCTCAGTTCTTCAATTATAGACCTGATTGTTGAAGAAGATTAATTGACTAATCGACTTCTAAACATAAATGAATTTTCTATTATAGATAAAAACTCATTTATTGATAAGGAAAAATTACCTGTCATGCGAATTTATTTTTCAACCATCCTATTAATGGAGGTGAAAACAATGGCAGACATAAATCCTATTGAGTATACAGGGAAAGTTTTGGATCAAAGAAATAACCTTACAGGTCCTGACGATCCAGGTAAGCGACCCTATCCAGAAAAACCACAACATGTATCTATTCAGCAGCCAAATAGTAAAAATGTTCAATAGCCTGTTTAGTAAAACTACAGGTATTATCTAAAGTTATAATAGTGTCACATAAGTTAATTAGTGAGACGGGCTGCTATTGCCGCAGCCTTTTAATATTAACTGTTTTTTCATACACAAACCACATAGCAGCAATATAATAAAAGCTGTCTCCAACATTTGTAATAATTCTTTCGAGAAATAAGTACAGAAAATTTCTATTGCTTCTAAGCAAATCTAACAAATAATCATCCAATGTATTTTGGTCGAAGATATGCAGCAAGGCCCATCCCTGAATTTGCACATGTAATGAGAATCACTTTATATTTCACTGCTCTCTCCTTACTCTATTTAAAGATATGCTTTTTTGGCATTCTGATGCCCCAGAGAGCGTGATTCAAGACTTCTTATCTTAATACTCATAAAAACAGAAAGAACGCTGCGGACCTGCTTGAAGCTCATTCTGATGAGGTCCTTATTTTACACTTTCAAATAGATGAAATCGAAGTCCAAATGGATCTTTTAACATAACACTTGTACTGCTTAATTTCTCAGAAACTTCACAGCCGGCGTTAAGAAGCTTAGTCATAGAATTTGAAAAATCTTCAGCAGCAAATTCAAAAAAGACTCCAGCATGCTTCTTGTTTTCAATGTAAAAGAAAGTGCCGTTCATACTGAATTTTGTTTCAAATTCATTTGATGACTCAAGTGTCATTCCCAACAAATTTTTATAAAAATCTATCGCTTTTTCATAATTTTGAACAGCAAAGGCGACGTTATTGGTCATTTGGAAAGGTGTATTTTCATTTATCATCTTTGATGGACGATATGATTCAGACCCTGAGGGGAGGAGGTCAAATAAAGGCCATACCGAACAGAAATCATCACCGGGTCCAAAAGGAGCATGTGCACAATGATAAATAGATCCTTTATCGTCTTTGCGGAAGGTTGAGACTCCCGGATAGTAATATCCGTTCTTTTCATATCCAAAATCCTGTTTAAACGAAGTGCCCGCAGTCGAGATAATAGGAAACTTCCAGCCTCTTTGAGCAGCGAATGCATCCTGCACATGGGGCTCGTCTGGCGTAGAGAGAACAAATGCTGCTTTCTTTGAAATATGGTGATACACTCCGTTAAAACAGTCTGCCCACATTGTGCAGTAGGAACAGCTTTTTCCCATGTTATGAACGACAATGAGCTCATCCTTCTCTTTAAATAACTGCAGCAGAGTGACAGAATGACCATTAGAAGCTATAAACTGATAATTTTCAGCCATTTTATTAGGCACAAGTTTTCTTAAATCAGTAAGCCGCTTCTTTTTTTCCAAAAGTTCTTTTTCAAGGATTTGTATTTCATCCATTAATTCATTTTGATTCATTTTCATTCCTCCCAACCTTCTACCCATGTTAATTCGGCCGGAATGAAGCTTTTCCTCTTTCAGGGTAAAAAAATTGAAAAGAAAAGGAGTGAGAAAAGCGTGATAGTAAAAGGACTCGATCTAGATATACATACAAGATGCCGTCATTATGCTGCTCAAAGAGATATTATTGCTATTAAATTCAAGTGCTGCGATACATATTTTGCTTGTTTTGAGTGTCATGAAGAGATTGCAGATCATCCATCGCTCGTTTGGAACAAGGAAGAACGGAATACGACTGCTGTTCTTTGCGGATCATGCAGCCATCAGCTCACTATTCAAGAATATATGGACAGCAAGAATTACTGTCCAAAGTGTCATTCAGCCTTTAATCCAGGCTGTCAAAACCATTATCATCTGTACTTCGGCTCTTAAAACGTTTAGTCTGCACGCTTTTTGGGAAAAAAATATAAAAGAGGAGGAGTTTATGTTGAAAAAACTCATTAAGAAAGCGATAAAATATGCGCCTATTGTTTATCCGATTGTAAAGAAAATGTTGAACAAACGGAAAAACGGGGGACGTACTAATTATTAATATACTTGAGACCACAATAAGCAATCTGTGGTCTTTTTTAATGTTTTTCTTTTAAAAAGGCTCTTTTCATAAAGTTTGTTGCTTTTAGGAAAAATGGTTAAAACCTTTAGTGGATTGTAGCGGAAGTCACTTGACTCCTGCGGGAATAGAGGGGCATGGGAGATCCCCCAGGCATAGCCGGGGAGGCTCCCATCCCTCACAGCGGAAAGCAAGTTCCTGCAGCGGAAATCCACGGGTACAATTAATAACCAAAAACACCTGCACATTTATTGTGCAGGCATTCTCGATCTAGTTATCCTTTTTTGCGCATTGCACGCAATACAAGACTTAATAAGAAAACGAAGATTATAGCTCCAAGCAGTGCTGGGATAATGGCAATACCAGCAAGTGAAGGTCCGAAAGAGCCGAGAAGCTCTCCTCCAATCCAAGCACCGATGATACCGGCAATAATATTGCCGATAATGCCGCCTGGTACATCCTTGCCTAAAATAATACCAGCTAACCAGCCGATTAAACCGCCAACGATAAGATATAATATAAAGCCCATTTTTCATTCCGCCTTTCAGAATTGAGTAATAGTATGTGTTTCTATGATTCTTATTCCCCCGCTAATAAAAAAAGAAACCTTGAGGTAAAAAAATTATTTCGGACAAGACTTCTCTAGAATCTGATATTTGTTTCATGTAGTATGGTAACAATAAGAAAGACATAACTTTTAAAGATGGGACGGACCTATGAACACTGAATTGACATTGCAACTTAAATCTAAATACGTGAATGAAATGAAAAAGGGATATCCTTTGATTCAAAAGGAATCTGTTCTTGATGCAGCAGGATTAAAGCATGAAGGCGAATTAATCAGGCTTACGGATGAGAGGCACCGTTTTATTGGAAAGGGCTATCATGGGAAGCAAAATAAAGGAATTGGCTGGATATTATCTGCAAATGAAAATGAAGATATTAATCAGTCCTTTTTTGATAATAAAATAAAGACCGCCATACAAAGCCGAACTGAATTTTTTCAAGATGAAGGTACAACGACATTTCGAGTGTTTAATGGTGAAGGAGATGGTATTGGCGGCTTAACCATTGATTATTTCGAGGGTTTTTACTTGATCACATGGTACAGCAAAGGTATTTTCCATTTCTCCCGCTCCATTATTGAGGCTTTAAAGAAGAACGCAGATATAAAAGGGATTTATCAGAAGAAACGCTTTGATTCTCAAGGGAAATTTGTTGATGAGGATGGATTTGTTGAAGGTATTAAAGCTGAGTTTCCTTTGATTGTAAAAGAAAATGGTGTTAAATTCGCTATTTATTTAAACGATGGGGCAATGGTCGGTGTTTTTCTCGATCAGCGTGATGTCAGAAAAACGATTAGGGATCAATATTCAAATGGGAAAACCGTACTAAACTTATTTTCATATACTGGGGCCTTTTCAGTGTTCGCTGCGCTTGGCGGAGCGATTAAAACAACCAGTGTCGATCTGGCCAATCGCAGCCTCAGCAAAACGATTGAGCAATTCAGTATAAATGAGATCGACTATGAAGCACAGAATATTATTGTTGAAGATGTTTTTCACTATTTTAAATATGCCCTTAAAAAAAATCTCAAATTCGACTTGGTCATTCTTGATCCGCCAAGCTTTGCCCGATCTAAAAAATACACATTCAGCGCGGCCAAAGACTATAAGGATTTGCTTAAAGAAACCATTGCTTTAACAGAAGACAACGGAATGATTGTTGCATCAACGAACTGCAGCACTTTTTCCATGAAAAAATTTAAAAGTTTTATTGAGATTGCTTTTAAAGAAACAGGCGGTAAATATAAAATCAAAGATGAATTTTCATTGCCAAGTGATTTTAAAACATTAAAGGAATTTCCAGAAGGAAATTATTTAAAAGTAGTATTTATTGAAAAAATGTAAGAGAGGCGGTCTAATTTTAGACCGTTTTTTTGATTGTTTATTACAAGTTTCAACAGAGCTGCCGCTTCGCTGATAAGGCACTTTTAACGGGATGCTGCAGCTCATTCCTTGTTTATTGTAAAAAATATCATGTTTTTTGTAGAAGAGGGAACAAAACTAATGATAGACCAAGACTGGCTGGAAAAACCGCCAAAGTCTGATTAAAGCCTATTTGAATGAAAGGCAGCTTCAATGTGCGTTGCCTTTCATCCATTCTTCCCTTAGAAGTGAATGCATAATGACATCATATGGAATTTCATTCTGAATGATGTAATTCCTCAAGATTCCTTCCTCATTAAAGCCTAATTTTTCTAGTACTTTTCGTGAAGGCTTGTTTTCAATCATAACAACGGCTCCGATTCGAATAAATCCCATATCTTGAAATCCAAATGTGAAGATTGCCTTTAACGCCTCCTGTACGAAACCTTTTCCCCACTGCTGATTTGACACCTCGTATCCTACTTCAGCACGCTTGTACTTCTTTGATATGGAATGGAAACCGCACGTGCCAATCAATTCATCTGTATCTTTAAGAGCAATTCCCCATCTGATCATTTTATTTGATTGAAAGCCAAGCTGAAATGAATGAATCAGATTTTCCGCATCTTCTATTGTCTTGAAAGAATCCATTCCATAGAATTTTGTCACTTCTTGCTGTGAGAAATATTGAAAGATACTTTGTGCATCTTTTTGTTCAATATTTCGAAGCCTCAAACGTTCTGTTTCAATTTCTGGAAATGCAGTCATTGTGATCTCCTTTTTCTTTTTTCTCTAAAGCGATTTATTTCGACATAAATCCTGGTATTCCCTGTTTCTTTTAAATTCGATTATTTATTTTATAGAAGAAGTGCAAGTTCATCACAGTACAATTTACTTTTTATTGAAGGTAATATTCCTGTTTGCATTATTGTATACATGTAAACAAAATGGAACTTGTTGTATTCTTTTATGTATACATGCATACAAATTTGTACGCATATTGTTAAATCAATATGTTTACAAGTTTGTTCATTTTGCATACAATTTTGTGTGCAAGTAAACAAGAATGTAAGCGTTTGATTTCGGTATCATCCATAATACTCCTTATATAAAAGGATTAATTAATTCATAATATGAAAATGAAGAAAAAATATTAAATTCAAACCATAAGTCCTTGATTAAGCAAAGACAAAAGTGTGTTTTTTAATTGCATTATTGTTCCATCCTCCCCAAAGAGGTTATTAGGATGTAGCTTGTTTTAGAGAAAGGTAAATATGTCATAGATGCAATATGTCAAAGATGCTTTATTCTTAGCTGCCATTTTGCTTGATAGAGTAACCATTCTTTCTATTGTAAGAAATGAAAACTTCGTGTAACTACTTGATGATTAGAAAAATACAGTGTTTTTTGTAGAAGAGGGGAGAATGTTAAAGATCGCCAGAGGCAAGTGAAAAAAAACGACCTTCGGCTGAAAATACTATTAGAAGGAGAGGAATACTGAATTCAAGCTACCTATTATCCAGTATTCTCTAAGTCGTTAATGAATAATTACTTTATATGGAAATAAATGGTGTAATTTTCAAGTTTCCTTCCTCATTAAAACTCATTATACGCAGCGATTTTCCAGCGACTTATGTTTAATTATTAGAACTTCATCTTTTCGAATATCAACCATATCTAGAAAACGAATGCTATTGCCCCTTTTGTGTAATGCCTTTCCTCTAAATAGTAATGTGAGAAACTTCGTATCTTGCTTGCACGCAAACTGTACGATGATATTCATCTCATCGGTTTCTTTCAGCGCAACTCCCAAACGATTTTCACTTTGATTGATATCTGATATCGAATCTACGAATAAGACTTTTTCTGTTCTTAAATTGTTTTGAAGGAATCTTCCCAAAAACCTCTTCCTCCTCTTAGAAATATTGAAAGAGCCTTTTCGAATCAGCTTGTTCAATATTTTGATGCCGAAATGGCCTCGATGGATATGCAGTCATTGTGATTTTCACAATCATCTATTCTCTAAAGCGTTCGTTCGACACGAACCTTGGTTTTCACTTTAATGTATGAATGTTCATTCTATGTTAATTAGGAAAAAGGTAGAATCAGTATTTTATTGAAGTGAATCATGATGTTTACATTAAAGTATACTTGTAAACTAAATGTAATGTATTGTTTTCTTTTTGTGTACACATGTATACAAATGTGTGTGCATACTGTTGGATCAATATGTGTACAACTCGTACTCGTTGTATGCGTGTTTGTATACAAGTAAACAAATTTGTAAACGTTTGAGTTCTATTGACGAAACTATCATTCTTTTATACTCTTTAATAGAATGGATTTATATACTAATTCATTACGTGAAAGGAATGGTGTTCATGAGTAATCCTAGAATCGCAGCAATAGATGTTGGGAATGACGCAGTAAAAGCAATTTTCGGAAAATACGATTCCCAGCTATACATACCGAATGTAATCGCAAGAGATATTGAAGATCGACCTATTATTGGAATTGAAGACTTAGACAGCAAGGACCCGCTAGATGGAATCCACATCAAAGTTCACTCCCCTGCTCTGAAAGAAAACAATGCAATTTATCGAGTAGGAAATTTAGCCACAAAAAGCGACAATGCATCTGAACTTGATCCAGGCAGCAGCAAATCAGAAGAAGATCAAACATTGGTTATGCTTTTTGCTTCTATTGCACTTGATGCTGTTAAACCTGAAAATGAAAAGGTGTTCCGCAGAAACAACAAAATAATTGATGCAGCCTATACACTGGGAACAGGCCTTCCGTTACGAGAAGCAAAAGAAGGCAAAGATGTTGGATATCGTTCAAAGCTTCTTGGAAATGTACATCAGGTGGAGTTTTTAATTACACCTAAATATCAAGGTTTAAAAGTAAATATTAAATTTGATGAAGTAAAAGTCTATCCAGAGGGATTTGCTGCATATATCAATCTAGTAATGGATAAAGATTTAAATATCATTAACAAGGACTTGATTGACAAGCGCATCATCATTCAGGATATTGGTGGACTTTCAACAGATATCGCAGTTATTAAGAACCGCAACGTCGATGATGATAAAGCACAGGGTTTCAACCTTGGAGTTGTTGAATCACTTGAAGCAATCCGCGAAGAAATCCGTTCAAAACATGGAGTTGAGCTGGACAGCCGCCGTGATGTTGTTGAAATTATCACGAAGAAAACGGACCGTAATCACATTTATGTAAGAGGGAGCCGTACAAGTGTACATGATATTACAGATCGAATTTTATTAGATCTTGCTAAAAAGCAATATCGTCACCTGCGCAATGTTTGGCAGAAAAACTCTCAGACAGAAATCTGCTACTTTGTCGGAGGCGGAGCCGTTGTATTGAAAGATTACCTGAAAACACTGAATAACAATCTTGATGGTTATAACATTGACTTCTTTGAAGATGAAAATGAAAGCATCTGGATGATGGCCAATGCTTATTATAAGCTGGTTTTCGACTTTTACAGCAAGCAGCAAAAAGAGAAAAGCAGCGAAGATAAAAAAGCAGCTACTACCAAATAATAGGGTGGTTTTATGAGAAAAGGAGTTTCATCAGGCATTCAGAGGGGACAAGCGATTACGTTTCGCATTCCCTCCGATACACCTGAACACATATTAAGACAGCTGCAAAAGCTTAAAGAAACGGAAAAAAGGAATTTTTCAAGTAAAATTGCCGAATTTGTTTCACAAGGTGTAAGTGAATCTTTTGTGAAGGAAAAAGAAAGTGTCACGATTCCGATTCCTCAAAAATTAAGCAAGGCACAAAGAGATTGGCTAAAACATGAGCATTCTGAAGCACTGCTTGGCAGCATTGTGTATCAGATTCTTGCCGATCCAATCAGAGCAGCTTCTTTGCTTGCTTCATTCAACAGCAAATCACTAGATATTGATGAAGCGCTTTACTTGCAGGAAGTACCCTTTCCAAGTGAGCCGGCGGCAGAGCAAGAACCTGAACCAGACGAGGACTTTGATGAAAATGCAGGGCTTGATGATTTCGATTGGGAAAAAGCCATGCAGGAGTCAGCTTCATCTGCTGAAGAAGAAAAAGAAGAATCTGCGGATGATCTAATTGGCGGATTTCTTTCTAAAATGAATAAGTGATAAAAGGAAAGCTAACCTCTGATGTTAGCTTTTTTATATTGAGAAGAAAATGCAATACCTCAGAAGCTGGTACTAACCAATCCAAAAGAGAGCATAATCACATATGATTGGAAAAGGAGGGGATTCGGTATGTACGATCATTTAACAAGGCTGCAAAAACATTATTATCAAGGTGCTTCGAAACTGTTGGCAGAATCTTTTATAGATAATCCGTTATTTATTTACCTCTTTCCAAATGAAAAGAAAAGAGAAAGGATCCTCCTGAATATTATAGAGGTGTTGTTGAGATAGTTGATGCGATCAGTGATGTCTATATCACATCGGAAAAAATAGAGGGGATTTTTGCAGTAAGGAGGACCGGAAAACAAAGATTTTCCCTCCCTCTATATAGAGCAATATTGAAAACAATTCTTAGAAGTATAGTGTTAATTAAGGATGTACCACTATTATTAATCATAAAAAAAGCAAAAAAACTTTCTATTGTCTCACAAAGAATGGCTTTTTATGAACACCAAAAACCACATCTAGTATTAGATATGGTCGCAGTTGATAAGAAATACAGGGGCCAAAAATTCATGAGTCAAATGATCAGAGCGGCATTGGACGAAGCGGATAAAAGGAGAACATTCTGTGTTCTGGAGACGGAAACGATTGAAAATGTTAGAATTTATGAACACTTCGGCTTCCAATTATCATAGAGTATTGAGGTTGTAAAAGGGCAATTGACAGTTTATATCTTAATCTATGATCCGTTTCATCAAATCAAATATCAAGATTAAGGTGTGTCGATTGATTTTACTCTGCCTACTTGCCCGTCTTCAAGACGCACTTTTATGCCATGAGGGTGAAAACCTGATTTTGTCAGGATGTCTTTCACAACCCCGGCCGTCAGCTTTCCTGATCTTTGATCTTGCTTTAAAACAATCTGTACTGAAGAACCAGGCTTAATATGTTCACGATTTTGTCCGTTCATCAGTTAGACACCCATTCTTCTGCGCTGATTGTTCGTTTTCTTTGAAACCTGGCTCTTCATGTTTTTGGTCTGGTTGGATCCTTTTATGTTTGCATTTCCGTTTGCCTGTGCCTGTTTTTTACTTGCAAGCTTTTGTTTAATGGCTTCTTCTAGCGTCATTTTCTTTTCTGACATATTAAAAGACAACCTCCTTTGTAAAATAAGATGTACAGCCATTATAATATAATTCACAAAATAAAAATAGAACGGCTAAAGTCAATATTCCCCTATATTTTCTGGGAAATAGCTGCCTTCTTTCTCTTTTTTGGGAAAGTAGGTTTTTTCGCATGATAAAGTGTACAATAAGAATCTAATATAATGAATGACGGATGATAGAGTATAGAAAGAGGGTTCAAAAAGAAATGTCATTTTCAAAACTTGGAATTCGCAAAGAGGTAATGGAAACACTTAAGGCAAATGGAATCGGTACGCCTACACCTATTCAGGAAAAAGCGATTCCTGCCGTGCTTGAAGGCCTTGATGTCATAGCGAAAGCACAGACAGGAACGGGGAAAACACTTGCTTTTGTTCTGCCGATTTTAGAAAGGCTTGATCTTACGAAAGGAACTGTTCAAGCACTTATTGTGACGCCAACTCGAGAACTGGCTCTTCAAATTACAGCTGAGGTGAAAAAAATGACCGCCAGGCTGGAAGATGTGGGTGTCCTTGCTGTATATGGCGGACAGGATGTTGAACAACAGATAAAAAAACTTGGGCGCGGTGTTCACATTGTCATTGGAACACCTGGAAGACTTCTTGATCATATTAGAAGGGAAACCATTGATCTCTCGGAAGTGGGAATGCTTGTGCTTGATGAAGCAGATCAAATGCTGCATATCGGATTTTTGCACGAAGTAGAGGAAATCATTCGCCACACGTCAGATGCACGCCAGACGATGCTGTTTTCAGCCACCATTCCCGATCAGATTCGTACGTTGTCAAACAAGTATATGAAAAATCCGGAAGATATTAGAGTACAGGATACACAGGTAACGGTGAAAGACATTAAACAGCTTGTCATTGAAACAAACGATCGTGCGAAGCAGGCAGCACTCTTCCGTTTATTAGATGAGCACCGGCCGTTTCTTGCGATTATTTTCTGCCGTACGAAAAGAAGGGCAAGCAGACTGAATGATGCAATGAAATCACGCAAATATTTGGCAGAAGAGCTGCACGGTGATCTTTCTCAGGCCAAAAGAGAAAAAGTGATGAAAATGTTCCGCGAAGCTAAAATCCAATATTTAATTGCAACAGATGTTGCGGCAAGGGGAATTGATGTTGAAGGTGTTACACATGTATATAACTTCGACATTCCGCTTGACGCTGAAAGTTATATCCATCGAATTGGGAGAACCGGAAGAGCAGGCAGTGATGGTCTGGCGATCACGTTTGCTGCGCCAAAGGACTTGGAGTACTTGCACGAAATTGAAAAAGGGATCTCCATGAGACTCCAAAAAGAAAAGATGGAAATTCCATCATCAGAATATACCTCACAGCCAAAGGACAAGGATGACGAATACCGACCGAAAAAACCAAAAACAGGCAGAAGAGGTTCTCAAAATAGAGAAGGTTCTAATGTGAAAAGTGCAAAACCAAAAGCAAAAACGAATGACCGCAGCTCTTCAAGATCAAAATCACCTAGAAGCAGTAGATAAGGGGTATGGACTATGAATACTCCATGGTCAGCAGAACAAGTTGTTACAGAAACTCTCGCTAAGAAACTGATTGAAGAGGAGTTTCCTGAATTAAAACCTGTTGAGGTAAGCTTGCTTGGAAAAGGCTTCGACAATACCGTGTATGAGGTCAATAAACTTTATGTTTTCAGGTTTCCCCGCAGAGAAATTGCTGTCCGTTTATTAGAAATCGAAAAACAAATTCTGCCAAAACTTGCATCAAAAGTTGAAATGGCAATACCTGTTCCTGTTTTCTTTGGAAATCCAAGCAAGGATTATAAATGGATGTTTCTTGGTTATCACAAAGTGGCTGGAGAAACCCCTTCGGAATTAAGTGAAGTTCAAAGGATAAGCATGGCAGCACCCCTTGCTGAATTTTTGAAAACAGTTCATGATTTTCCAGCAGAAATCGCAAGAAAACATGGAGCAGAGGATGATCATTTCGGCCGCCTTGATTTGAAAAAAAGAATCCCGATGCTTCAGGCAAATATAGATAAACTAAAGCAAATTCATAAAGGTGAAATCAGCGATAAAATGCAACACTATCTCGATTCTTTATCCAAGATGGAATCTGTTTCTGCTGAACATCTAGTCCATGGAGACCTTCATATTCGCAATATTCTGATCGATAAGGACGGAGCTTTGTCAGGGATTATCGATTGGGGAGACACACATATCGGAGATCCTGCTGTAGATTTATCTATCGTTTACAGTTTGCTCCCTCCGGAGGCTAGGGAAACCTTCTTCGGAATATATGGAGAAGTAACTGAAGATACGAAAGAATTAGCCAGGTTTAAAGCGATATACACCCACTCTGTCTTAATGGTTTATGGGTATGATCTTCAAGATTTAGCGTTAGTGCAGTCAGCTGAAACATCCATTCATTTAGCTTTATTTTAAAAGGCATGTTCGTTTTTCCAGGATTAGCCTTTTTTATTCGTATTTTGTGTATCTAATCGTTAAATAACGAAAAACATAGGGTGTCTTTATTAGAAAAGAGCACGAAATCCTAATGATAGACGTGAATAAGTCTAATTTCGGAAAACAACAATCTTTTAAAACACAGCAAAATATAAATACATCCCCGCAGATAAATGGACTGCGGGGATGTTCATTTTGCTTTATTCTTATTTTGCTGCCTGCTCTGCCCATTCCTCAACGTTCCAGACTTTTGTAATCCAGTCTTCGTAAAAATCAGGCTCATGGCAAACAAGAATAACGGTGCCTTTATATGCTTTTAGGGCGCGTTTAAGTTCTTCTTTCGCAACAACATCCAAATGATTTGTCGGCTCATCAAATAGAAGCCAGTTGCTTTCGTACTGAAGCAATTTGCATAAACGTACTTTTGCCTGCTCTCCTCCGCTCAGCTGATTTAACGGGCGGGAAATGTGCTCGTTTTTCAAGCCGACGCGGGCAAGCATTGCGCGGACCTGATGCTGATCCATGCTTGGGAACGCATTCCAAACATCATCAATCGGAGTAATATTATCAGCTTTTACTTCCTGTTCGAAATAAGAAGGGAATAGGAAATCGCCTAATTGAATGGAACCGCCCAAAGGTTTTATTTTTCCTAAAATAGTTTTAAGAAGGGTGGACTTCCCAACGCCATTGCAGCCAGCGATCGCGATTTTTTCTCCGCGTTCAATCGTCATTGTAAGCTTTGGCAGAAGAGGGTGCGTATACCCGATCTCAACATCTTTTCCTTCAAATACAAACCGGCTGCTGCCCCGGGATTCTTTAAATTCAAAGGTTGGCTTCATCGCTGTCTCAGGACGGTCAATCCGCTCCATGCGGTCAAGCTGTTTTTGACGGCTTTTCGCACGGCCTGTTGTGGAATAACGAGCTTTATTTTTTGAGATAAAGTCTTCTTGTTTTTTAATAAATTCCTTCTGCTTTTCATAGGCATGAAGATGCTGATTTTTATTCATTTCTGCGAGCTCCAGGAATTTTTCATAAGTAGCAGTATACCGAGTCAGCTTGGAAAATTCCAAATGGAAAATGACATCAACAACGCCATTCATGAATTCCGTATCATGGGAAATCAGCAAAAATGCGCTTGGATATTCTTTTAGATAATGACTTAGCCATTGAATATGCTCGACATCCAAGTAGTTGGTAGGCTCGTCCAGAAGAAGAACTTCAGGCTGTTCAAGCAGAAGCTTTGCCAGAAGAACCTTTGTGCGCTGGCCGCCGCTCAGTGCCGAAACATCGCGATCCAGTCCGATTGCATCAAGACCAAGCCCGCGTGCAGCTTCCTCTACTTTTATATCTAAAGAGTAAAATCCTCCTGCATCAAGATGATCCTGAATTTCTCCCATTCTCTCGAGAAGCTCTTCCAATTCTTCTGGAGTAGCGGTACCCATTAGTGCGATAACTTCATTTAATTCTTCCTCTTTTTTATATAAAGGCAAGAAAGCGTCTCGTAAAACGTCTCTGATTGTTTTTCCTTTTGATAAAACCGTGTGCTGATCCAGGTAGCCATAATGAACTCCCGGTGTCCACTCCACTTTGCCTGTATCATGGATCAGCTCTTTCGTAATAATGTTCATCATGGTGGATTTTCCTACACCGTTTGCACCGACAAGTCCGACATGCTCTCCAGGTAAAAGTCTGAAGGAAACATCTTTAAATAAAGTCCGGTCTCCAAAGCTATGGCTTAATTTATCAATTGTAAGTAAACTCATGTTCTTTTTAACCCTCCGCTGCATTCTAAAATATTCATTCTTCCATCATACTAAACCGTCTGTTTTTAAGCTATAGCTGAAACTCCGGAAGTTTATGGGGATTTTTATAAAAAAGACAGTGTTTTCATCGATTATGATGTTCTTCATTAGGATTGTGTTTTTTCAATAATATCGCTTTGAAACTTTTCCTGAAATAATGATAGGACATACACATAAGGTGGAAAAGCTGTGTTGTTTTTGAAAGGCCGTTTTCGCAGTAATTTTTTTGAATACAAATTTCACCCGTGGATTTCCGCTGCAGGCACTTGCTTTTCGCTGCAATCAACTCAAGGTTTATAAACATTTTTCTAAAAGCAACAAACTTTACGAAAAGAGCTTTATAAAAAAAGAGATAAAAAAACAGCGATTCCGCTGCTACAGCACATGCTTATTCTTCAAATCTTTAAGCATTTTATCAATGCATCTAAGAATGGTTTGTTTGGATGTATGTGAATTTTCTTTTATTATAATACAAGTTTTACCTGTAATTCTGGTTGATAACTCTTCATGATAGGCCGCCACTATGCTCGGATCCATCACGTAGAACATTAGCCCTTTTTGCCGGCTGGCATAGCCGACCAATGGTTCTCCATCCATATAATAAACGGGAAATCCGTATTCAAATCCTTCCTTTGCTTCAGGCAATGCGGTGAGAATTTTATGCCGGAGCATCTGCATATCCTCTAAATGGATTCCTTTTGTTTTTTGAAAATAAAGCTGTACGTCGGAATGCATCAATGTACCTCACTTTCTTTAGTCAAAACACAATTCTAATCAATATGGTAACATAAAAGTACTTGGTTTAGAGGATACGCTGTGATCAGGGAAACTGACTTGGCAGTGTCTTTTGACTGGTTTACACTTAATGAAAAAAATAAATAAATAAATGATTTTAATGCAATCTTAAATAGATTGCCGGGATAGAATGAAAGCTATCTTTATCTCAAAGAAAGCGGTATCCATTTAGGTTATGGCGAGAAAACGATAAGGTTCATCGGCCCAAAAAAAAGACAAACAAAGACCATAATTGGTTTGATATGCATGAACCTGATTGGCCCTTTAATAAGTATAATTTGTGATACCATATAGTATCGAATGCAAGAGAGGAATGTGACTATGGGAAAGATTGCAGTACTGGCTGAAAAGCCTTCGGTAGGAAGAGATTTGGCGAGAGTTTTACAATGCGGAAAAAAAGGAAATGGCTATTTTGAAGGTGACCGTTATGTGGTTACATGGGCGCTTGGACATCTTGTCACACATGCTGATCCTGAAGCTTACAGTGACTCTTATAAGACGTGGAAAATGGAAGACCTTCCAATGCTTCCGAAAGAATTAAAACTCGTTGTTATAAAAAAAACAAGCAAACAATTTCAAGCTGTTAAAGCCATACTAAATCGCAAAGATGTTTCGGACATTGTCATTGCAACAGATGCAGGCCGAGAGGGTGAACTTGTTGCAAGATGGATTATTGAAAAAGCTCATGTGAACAAGCCGATTAAGCGGCTTTGGATTTCATCTGTGACAGATAAAGCCATTAAAGATGGATTTAAAAAGCTGAAAAACGGAAAGGACTATGAAAATCTATTTCATTCTGCAGTTGCCAGAGCAGAAGCAGACTGGATTGTCGGCATGAATGCTACACGTGCTTTGACGACAAAACACAATGCACAGCTTTCATCAGGCAGAGTCCAAACCCCGACACTGGCCATTATTGCTGAACGGGAAAATGAAATAAAGCAATTTAAGCCAAAAGCTTATTTTGGAATAAAAGCATCTGCAAGCAACGGATTGCAGTTAGTCTGGCAGGATATAAAGACAAAAGATATAAAAACTTTTGATAAAGATAAAATGGATTCATTGGTTAAGCAGGCTGCAAACAAAGACGCGACTGTTGTATCGGCTGATAAAACGTATAAAAAAAGCTTTTCACCTGGTCTTTACGATTTAACAGAGCTGCAGAGGGATGCGAATAAAAGATTTGGTTACTCTGCCAAAGAGACACTGTCTATTATGCAAAAGCTGTACGAACAGCATAAGGTGCTTACCTACCCGAGAACAGATTCGAGATACATTAGCTCAGATATTGTCGAAACACTGAGTGAAAGAGTGAAGGCTTGCGGTGTAAAACCATATGCAAAGGCTGCAATGAAAATCCTCCGAAAACCAATAAAAGGAAATCCTTCATTTGTGGATGACAGCAATGTAAGTGATCACCATGCTATTATTCCGACAGAAGAAACAGTGATTGCAAGTGCATTCAGCGATAAAGAAAGAAAAATTTATGATTTGGTGGTAAAGCGATTCCTTGCTGTCTTATCGCCGCCATTTGAATATGAACAAACAACGCTCACTTGCAAAATTGGTCAAGAGACATTTATTGCAAAAGGGAAAGTCATTCTTTCTCAAGGATGGAAAGAAGTATATGAATATGAAACGGAAGAAGATAAAGACGGTCTTGCTGAGCAAAAGCTGCCTCCTATAAATAAAGGAGACGTTTTGAATATCCAATCGATCACTCTGACAAAAGGGGAAACAAAGCCTCCTGCACGTTTTAACGAGGCAACTCTTCTATCTGCTATGGAAAATCCAGCTAAGTATATGTCGTCTGGAAGTGCTGATTTGAAGAAAGTGATTGGTGAAACTGGCGGACTTGGCACCGTTGCTACCCGTGCAGACATCATCGAAAAACTTTTCAACAGCTTTTTAGTTGAGAAGAAAGGAAAAGAGCTGTTTGTAACTTCAAAAGGAAAGCAGCTTTTGGAGCTGGTCCCAGAGGATTTAAGATCGCCGGCACTGACAGCAGAGTGGGAGCAAAAGCTGACACAGATCTCTAAAGGCAAGCTATCAAAACAAGCTTTCATTCAAGAAATGAAGGGGTATGCAAGAGCAGTTGTACAAGAAGTGAAAAACAGCGAAAAGAAATTCAAGCACGATAATATCACTGGGCGGAAATGTCCGGAATGCGGGAAAAATCTCCTTGAAGTGAATGGCAAAAAAGGCAAGATGTTTGTATGCCAAGACAGGGAGTGCGGGTATCGCAAAGGGGTATCACGAACAACAAATGCAAGATGTCCGGTCTGTCACAAAAAGCTTGAACTCCGGGGAGAAGGGGAAGGCCAGATCTTTGTCTGCGGGTGCGGTCATCGTGAAAAACTTTCTGCTTTTACAGAGAGGAAGAAAAAATCCCAAAACAGCAAAGTCTCCAAACAAGAAGTTTCTAAGTATATGAAAAAGCAAAATGATGAACTTTCAAATCCTGCCTTAGCAGATGCTTTGTCTAAATTAAAGTTTGATTAACATAGGAGGGCAGTCTTGGCTATGAGCTGAGGCTGCTTTTTTTTCAAATTCACAAAATTAGGAACATACAGATTTTAAGATTAATAGAAATGAATGGAAGTTTTTCAAGCCGAGTGTTTGAAAGACTTTTTTGTTTTAGCCAGTGCTGATAAGGGTATAGAAAGGTTTGAATAATTGATTGACTAACTTATCCTTAAAAAGAAAAATTTTCATTAAAGCACTTTCAATCCCAATTAATGAAAGGAATTACATAAATATGACTAAAGTATGATGAAAATGTGACATTTATTTGAACGACTGATGAAATTCTCGTGACATTTAAGAAAATGCATCATATCAGGAAGCTGGCTCTGCTAGCATATAGAAGAAAAGAAAACGAAAACATTCGTTTTTCTAGAATAATTCCTTTGTATGCTAGTTTAGCATACATTTTATCATGAATAAGTTATCAATTAGGAAGGAAGGTGAACCTGGTGTTCAAGCTGTTTAAACCACTTTTAGCGTTAGGTCTATTACTCTCTGTTTTTTTACTTGGCGGATGCAGCGAATTAATCGTTCTAGATCCGAAAGGACCTGTTGCAGCTGCACAGAGTGACCTTATTCTGTTGTCTATAGGTTTTATGCTTTTTATTCTTGCTGTTGTTTTTGTTCTGTTTACTCTCATTGTTGTGAAGTATCGTGAGCGCAAAGATAACATGGAGTATGAACCGCCGGAAATGGAAGGAAGCAAATTCCTTGAAATCGTTTGGACGGTTATTCCGATCCTTATCGTTATTGCACTCTCAATCCCTACAGTGCAAACCATTTATGCACTCGAAGAGCCTCCAGAGTCTTCAAAAGACGAAGCACCTTTAGTGATACATGCTACGTCGGTTGATTGGAAATGGATTTTCTCTTATGAAGAAGAGGGGATTGAAACAGTTAACTACTTAAACATTCCTGAAGATCGTGCAGTTGAATTTAAATTATCATCCGCTGATACGATGACAGCTTTCTGGATTCCTCAATTGGGCGGACAGAAATATGCAATGTCAGGAATGCAGACAAAGCTATTCCTTCAGGCAGATGAGCCTGGAACATATGCAGGCCGCAATGCAAACTTTACAGGTAAAGGCTTTGAAAAACACACCTTTAATGTTGAAGCAATGCCTGAAGATAAATATGAAGACTGGGTAGAGAAAACGAAAGACTCTGCACCAAAATTAACTCAGGATCAATATGATCAGCTAATGCTACCGGGTACAACCGGGAAAATGACTTTCTCTAACACTCATCTTGACTGGGTGGATCACTCGAAAGACTCTGAGTATGCAGTAAGAGTCCGCGAGCAATCTGGCTATGAACTTAACAAGCATGATGAAGTGGAGCATTTAGAAAAACTAGATCCAAATAAAGAAATGAATATCGACCATTCGAAAAAATCAGAAAGTCATTCAGGACATGGCTCAGATGAGCATGGAGAGGGACATTCTGAACAAGAATCAGAAAAACAAACTGAAGATCACTCAGAACATGAGTCAGAAAAACAAACAGAAGATCATTCAGAACACGATTCTCACTGAGAAGGGAGGAAACACCAACTATGAAATGGGATGAATTTATTGTTACTGGCGATCCGTTAATTTTAGGTGCGCAAATTTCTATTTTATTAACTTCGATTGCCATATTATTCGTACTCACATATTTTAAAAAGTGGAAATGGCTTTGGACAGAATGGATCACAACTGTCGACCATAAGAAGCTTGGTATTATGTATATCATTGCTGCAATTTTGATGTTGTTCCGCGGAGGAGTTGACGCGCTGTTAATGCGTGTTCAGCTTACGTTGCCTGGTTCAGAGTTTCTAAATTCACAGCATTATAATGAGATTTTCACAACTCACGGAACAATCATGATCATTTTTATGGCGATGCCATTCCTTATCGGATTAATGAACGTTGTTGTTCCTTTGCAAATTGGAGCCCGTGATGTGGCATTCCCTTATATTAACTCACTAAGTTTTTGGACGTTCTTTATCGGAGCGATGTTATTTAACATTTCCTTCGTAATCGGCGGATCTCCTGATGCTGGGTGGACGAGTTATACGCCTCTCGCAGGTGCAGAAGCAAGTCCCGGACCAGGACAAAACTATTACCTCCTTGGACTGCAAGTTGCCGGGATAGGTACGCTTTTAACGGGTATTAACTTTATGGTCACAATCTTAAAGATGCGTGCGCCAGGTATGACGATTATGCGTATGCCAATGTTCACTTGGACATCTTTAATCACGTCATTAATTATCGTATTTGCATTCCCGGTTCTAACAGTTGCGCTTGCGCTTATGTCGTTTGACCGATTATTTGGAACGGCATTTTTCACCCTTGAAAACGGCGGTATGCCAATGCTATGGGCGAACTTGTTCTGGATTTGGGGACATCCTGAAGTTTACATCGTAATCTTGCCGGCATTTGGTATTTTCTCTGAGATTATTTCAACATTCGCGAGAAAAACACTATTTGGCTACAAAGCGATGGTCTTCTCGATTGTTGCGATTTCCGGTCTTAGCTTTGTCGTTTGGGTTCATCACTTCTTCACGATGGGTTCAGGAGCGCTTGTTAACTCGTTCTTCTCGATTACGACAATGGCCATTGCAATTCCGACTGGAGTTAAAATATTTAACTGGCTCTTTACCTTGTATAAAGGAAGAATCAAGTTTACTGTTCCAATGCTTTGGTCATTGGCCTTCATTCCAAACTTCGTTATCGGCGGGGTAACAGGGGTTATGCTTGCGATGGCAGCAGCAGATTACCAGTATCATAATACGTACTTCCTGATTGCTCACTTCCATTACGTATTAATCGCGGGTACTGTTTTTGCATGTTTTGCAGGTTTGATTTTCTGGTATCCGAAAATGTTTGGACATAAATTGAACGAAAGAATCGGGAAAGTCAGCTTCTGGCTATTCACGATCGGCTTTAATATATGTTTCTTCCCAATGTACTTCCTTGGTTTAGCAGGAATGCCTCGACGTATTTCCCAATACGGTGAAGCAGACGGCTGGACTGGACTGAATATCGTTGCATCTATTGGTGCAATTGGCATGGCATTAGGATTTGTTGTTCTTGTTTATAACATTTACTACAGCTACCGTTACTCACCACGTGAGGAAACAGGAGACGCGTGGGATGGCCGTACACTTGAATGGGCTACGACTACCATGATTCCGCCGCATTACAACTTTGCTGTTGTTCCTGAAGTTAAAGGTCTTGATGCATTCTGGGAAATGAAGATGGAAGAAAAAGAAACAGGCAAGAAAAAAGAAGTCGAATACAAGCCGATTCATATGCCGAGTTATTCAGGCAGACCGTTTATTATGTCGGTATTCTTCTTTATCAGTGGTTTCGCATTAGTATTTGAATGGTGGATTCCAGCCATTGCAGGACTAATTGGAATATTTGCATGTATGATCCTTCGTTCATTCGAGGTAGATAACGGATTCTATGTAAGTGTTGAAGAAATTAAAGAAACAGAACAAAAAATATCTGTATAAAGGAGGCGTGAAATATGGAACATGCACATCATCATGAAGAACATGATCCAAGCATGCCTCTAGAGTATCAATCGGAAATTGGCCGAATGAATATTCTGGGCTTTTGGATCTTCTTAGGTGCTGAAATAGCGCTGTTCGCAACGCTCTTTGCCACCTACTTTGTATTAGCACCGATGACAGCAAATGGACCGCTGCCAACTGATCTTTTTAAGATCGAAGGCGTTTTGATAATGACGTTCTTGCTGTTAACAAGCAGTTTTACATGTGGTCTGGCCATTCACGAATTGCGTCGTCATAACCAAAAAGGCGTAATGTTGTGGACAATTATCACATTGGTATTAGGTTTAGGATTTGTCGGCTATGAAGTTTATGAGTTTGTAGAATATGTACACCATGGCGCTACAATGCAGTCTAGTGCAATGTGGTCTGGATTCTTCATATTGGCAGGAACCCATGGACTTCACGTCACTTTGGGGATATTCTGGATCACCTTCATCTTATTGCAAGTAAAGAAACGCGGCTTAACTCCGCAAACATCAGCGAAGCTCTTTATTTCCAGCCTTTATTGGCATTTCCTTGATGTTATCTGGATTTTCATCTTTACAGGAGTATATCTGCTCCTAATGATGGGAGGATTAAGTCCACATGGCCACTAATCAGCAAAAAACAGTACAGGCAGCAGATCACAATCACTTCCCATGGACTCATGTCATTGGGTTTGTTTCCTCTATTGTCTTAACACTAATTGCACTATGGATCGGATTATATACGAACTTTGCTTTATCTGTGAAAATAGCCGTTGTTTTCACTTTGGCTTTCATACAGGCAGGTATTCAGTTATTTATGTTTATGCATATGACAGAATCAAGCAGCGGACGAGTACAAGTAATCAATACAGTTTTTGCAATATTTGTTGCTGTGGTAACAGTACTTGGATCTGTATGGGTTATGAACGATCATTAATGTTTAAAATGCAAAACACCCTGGCATTATATAGCCAGGGTGTTTTTTCGTCTTTTCTTATTTAATAATATTTAGATTGCTTTTAGGATCAGCTTTTCTTTTAATCACTGGTTTTGCATAAATTAAGTAAGCGGCAACATGTGCAAAAACAAGATTGATAACGAATAGTGAAACGCCAAGTACGTGCATCGCCATCGTTAAATCCATTGTTGCATACATGCCGAAGTAAACCCACAGCAATAAAATAAACGGTATATGAAGAAGTGCCAGGTTTTTTCTCTGATCCCATAAGAATAACGGGGTTGCACTTACAATAAGTAAATATACGAAAAATACATCCATTTTAAAACAACTCCCTTTTTATTATCCGTGTGAACGCTTACAGTTTATTAAATGTGACAAACAAGAAAACAATTTGTGAACGTTTTGTTACAATTAGTATATCACATCAGACTTAAAATTCCAGTACTTCTAACTATTTCTTTTTATTATTTTTAGAAAATACTGATAAATTTGCTGCCTATATTTATTTTTTCTTTTATCCAGGTTCACCTATTTATAAAATCTCCACACTCACATTCCAAAATAACCTTTTATCTTATAAAAAATTGATATTTTAACTTCTTGAATTCATTAATTGACAGATAATTGATCGCTATAGTAGGATTACACTAATTTAATCAATCAAGCCTGAGTGGGGGATCTCAAAATGAGTAAAGTTTACATTTTACATGAAAACAAAGAGTGGACTGATCATCTTACGAAAAGATTGGACGAACTTGATGTGCCATATGAAGAATGGCACTTGGATCAAGGTATGGTAAATATTTCGGAAAAACCGCCAGAAGGGGTTTTTTACAATCGAATGAGTGCCTCCTCTCATACGCGAGGCCACCGATTTGCACCTGAGCTAACAGCCTCTGTGCTTTCCTGGCTGGAAAGACATAATCGGAAGGTCTTTAATGGAAGCCGGGCCATTTCGCTTGAGGTAAGCAAGGTTGCTCAATATATGACATTAAATGAACATGGCATTAAAACGCCAAAAACAATTGCTGCTGTTGGCAAAGAAGCCATTTTGAAAGCTGCAGAAGAGTTTGAAGGTCAGCCGTTTATAACCAAGCATAACCGGGCAGGGAAGGGACTTGGGGTGCAGCTATTCCATTCAATAGAGGCCTTGAAGCAATATGTAGAAGGTCCAAGTTTCGAGGAACCGGTTGACGGTATTACATTAATCCAGCAGTATATTCAAGCTCCAGAGCCTTATATTACACGCTGCGAGTTCGTAAATGGCAAGTTTCTTTACGCCGTGCGTGTCGATACGTCTGAAGGCTTTGAACTTTGTCCTGCGGATGCATGCCAAATTGGAGATTTATTCTGTCCGGTTGGAGAAGAATTACCTGAAAAACCAAAGTTTCAAATTGTAGAAGGGTTCAATGAATCAATTATTTCTCAATACGAAAACATGCTCGAAGCAAACAATATTAAGGTGGCCGGAATTGAATTCATTCGAGATGAAAAAGGAACAATTTATACCTATGATATAAACACAAATACAAACTACAACGGGGATGCTGAAGCAGCAGCAGGAAAATATGGAATGCTCGAAATCGCAAAGCTACTTAAAGCAGAGCTTGAGAAAACGACTGTATTGGTTTAGTATTTATTAAAGATTGAATAACTAAAAGCAGCTAAAAAGGAGCGGAATTTCGCTCCTTTTTTCGTTTGGATTGTTAACGATAACTAAAATCTACTCTAAATCTATTCTAATCTCTGGTCCAGTAGGTTCTCCCATTAAATATTCACTTTCCTCTTTAAAAACTAAGGAAAGACCTGAAGGCTTATCCGGCAAAGGCGGTGACACAATAAATGTGTGGGTGTAATGTCCTCATAATGTTCTCCTATCTGCAAATCCCAAAAATGTCGATTGCGAAAATGCCGACTATGGATCATTTCATCGTCAGTTTCTTCCTCCCAATCAATGTGAAAATGGACAACACTCGCATTTTCGTATTGTCGAATAAAGGTCATGGTATAAATATGGTCATCTAATTCTACTGATTTTAATATTGGCAAATGTTTTCGAAATCCATTTGGCTTACATCTCCTAATCATTCAATTCGATAAGCATCCAAAAATTCTCTTTTATAAAACGAAAAAGAAGACCCATTCCTGAGAAAGGGTCTTCTGTCTTTCTTAAAATAAAAGATGCGCAATCCCAACTATGATTGGAAGGGTAATCAATGTGCGTAGCAAGAAGATAATGACTAAGTCTTTAAAGGAAACTGGGATTTTAGATCCAAGCAGCAGTCCGCCGACTTCAGACATATAAATAAGCTGAGTAACAGATACACAAGCTATGATAAATCTGGTCATTTCACTCGTAATTTCACTTGCTAAAACAGTGGGAAGGAACATATCCGCAAATCCGACGACAAGAGTTTTGGATGCTTCCTTTGCTTCAGGTATTTGCATCAATTCCAGCAAGGGAATAAATGGCATTCCGAGCCAGTCAAAAACGGGGGTGAATTCCGCTGCCATTAAGGCCAGTGTCCCTAAAGCCATTACGATTGGAGCAACGCCCATCCACATATCAAGAATATTTTTGGCACCATCTTTGAAGAAAGAAAGTACACTTTTATTCTTGTCGGCCTGCTTCAGAGCCTGTTTGTATCCCCAGCTAAATGGTGTATATCCTTCAGGGACCGTTTCGGCTATTTTTTCATCTTGGCTATTATAGTAAGTATCATGCTTTGTAGATAATGGGGGAATTCTTGGCAGCACTAAAGCTGCAATAATTCCTGCAAAGGTTACCGTTAAATAAAATGGAACAAACATGTGTCCTAGTTTCACCTGTGAAATGACGACTAGACTGAAGGTAATCGATACAACAGAAAAGCTAGTCCCAATGATCGCAGCTTCGCGTTTTGTATAGAATCCTTCTTCATATTGCTTACTTGTAAGCAATACACCAATCGTTCCATCTCCTAGCCAGGAAGCAACACAATCGATGGAAGACCTGCCAGGCAGTCTGAATACAGGTCTCATAAATTTAGCGAGCAGCGATCCGAAAAGTTCAAGCAATCCGAAATTCAGCAATAACGGCAATAATAATCCTGCAAAAAAGAATACAGAAAATAAAATAGGAAGAAGATCGTTTAATAGAAGTCCTCCTGTATTTTCAGACCAGATCCATTCAGGTCCTATCTTGAATAAGGCAAGTACAGCAAAGATAGCTCCAAGCAGTCTCGCAATGACCCAAATCATAGGGACATCAAACAGCGTTGTAAAGAATGGGCTTCTTTTGACAAAATCAGGTTTTGCTGCCTTTGCTAAAAGAGTACCTGCTAAAGTTAGAATGATAATGACTGTCATTATGGCAGGCAGGAAATCTCCAAGCGCTTTCTGCAGGATACCAGAGAGAATAGCAATCGGGATTGTTACATCACCGTTGTATTTTATTGGCACCATAAATAATAAAATCCCTAATAAGGAAGGGATGATGAATTTTACTGTGTTTTTAGTCTGTGCATTCAATAGAAGTTCTCCTAACATATAATACATATTTATGTAACGTGTGTTATTTTAATGCAATTTGACAAAAATGCCAATGCCTTTTTGAAAATTACCTGTTTTTTCTGGTATACAATACCCATATATAGATGTTCATAATCCTATAATCTGCAATTGCATTAAAAGTTAGGTAAGATGGATAAAACGTTAATAAAGGAGTTTTGATGATGAATAAAGTAATTGATACTATTTTATCCCACCGATCGATTCGAAAGTTCGAAAATAAGACACTGAGTGATGAACAGATTAAAGTTATTGTTGAGTGTGCCCAAGCAGCTTCTACATCCAGCTTTATTCAGGCTTATTCCATCATTGGTGTGAAAAACCAGAACACGAAGCAAAGGCTGGCTGAACTGGCAGGAAATCAGCCTTATGTTGCTGAAAATGGCCACTTCTTTATATTTTGCGCTGATTTGCACCGCCATGAGGTAGTTGCCGAAATGGAGGGAGCGAACATAAACGAGACACTTGAAAGTACTGAAAAATTTATGGTCGCTTCCATAGATGCCGCACTTGCAGCCCAAAATGCTGTGATAGCAGCTGAATCTATGGGTCTTGGGGCTGTTTACATAGGAGGACTGCGTAATAACTTAAATGACGTTTGTGACCTTCTGAAAACTCCTAAGAGAGTCATTCCTCTATTTGGAGTTGCTGTCGGCTATCCTGATCAAAACCCTGATCAAAAACCGAGACTTCAGCCAGACCATATCTATCATGAGGACACATATGAATCTGATCATGATACGTACAAGCAGCAATTAGATGCTTATAATCGCCTCATCTCGTCTTATTATCATGAACGGACTAAAGGGAAAAGAACAGATACCTGGTCAAGCCAAATGGCAGCCATGCTATCTAAACCGACAAGAATGTATATGAAAGAATTTGTTGAATCAAAAGGGTTTAATAAAAGATAAGCCGGGAAAACTTACTGCGAATGGAAATATTTAAAGCGAATTAAAAGGAGCGGTGAAAAAATGGCAGAAAAAATACTCGTTGTCGTTACAACAGCAGATAAAATAACAGATGATCATAAAACTGGACTTTGGCTCTCAGAATTTGCAGAACCATATATGGAGTTCACAAATTACGGATATGAAGTCACAACTGCAAGTCCAAAGGGAGGAAACATTCCTCTTGATCCAAACAGCTTAGAAGGCGGGCAGCCTATGGAATGGTCAGAGGCAATCAGCCAGCTGAAAGAAACTGAAGTATTAGATCAAATCGACGGAGAAGAGTATGCAGCTATCTTTCTTCCTGGGGGACATGGCACCATGTTCGATTTTCCGGCTAATCAAAAATTGCAGGAATTAATCGTTCATTTCGCTGAATCAGACAAAGTAATAGGAGCCGTATGCCATGGACCTGCAGGGTTTGCAGGACCAGTTCTATCAAATGGAAAGCCTTTTGTGGAAGGGAGAAAATTGACTGGCTTCACAAATGAGGAGGAAGCAGATACGGGATTAGATCAATTCATGCCTTTTCTATTGGAGACAAAGCTGACAGAGCTTGGGGCTAAGTTTATTACAACTCCAAAATTCACAGATCATGTCGAAGTGGATGGAAAGCTGGTTACCGGACAAAATCCGCAATCCAGTGTAAATACGGCTAAAGAATTTATCCGTGTCTTAACGCAGATTAACGGAAAGTAAGATTCCAGTTTAAGACGACTAAGACTAAGATATTCTGTGAATAATGTGCTGAAAAAGACCTTAATAGGTCTTTTTTTGTTGCATTATGTTCCACGTGGAACTTTTTTTGAGGAACAATGGAAACCTTTAGTACAGAAACAAATATATTTTGACAAACTTTTCAGAAAAAGTCTAATTTGATTTATAATCATGGTATACAATGATTTCACAAAAAATGGGGTGATACGGATTGAAGATTGATGAAATCGATCGAAAGATAATAAAACTGCTAACAGACAATGGCCGCTTATCATATGTAGAAATCGGAAAAGAATTAGAACTGTCCAGAGTTGCTGTGAGGGAGCGGGTTAATCAATTAATGAATGCCGGTGTTATCGAAAGGTTCACGGTTGTGGTTAATTCTGAAAAAGTTGGAAAAGCTGTGTCAGCTTTTTTTGAGGTAGATTGCGAGCCAGCCTTTTTAATAGAAGTTGCTCAAACACTGGCAGACAATCCAAAGGTTGCAAGCTGTTATCAAAAGACAGGACCAAGCACTCTGCATATGCATGTTCTAGTTGAGGATTTCACCGCTCTTGAAAAATTTATTAATCATGAATTATACGCGTTAGAGGGAATAACGAGAGTAGAAAGCCATATCTTGCTGCGAAGGTTTAAAAGCCGGAATGGTTTAAAATTGTAGATTGCTTCATTAGTATCATTTTTTATTTTATGTAAAAAGATTGAATATTTAACTTATTCAGATATAATCGAAACTAACATGATGTTTTTACAAATGTAAATTGATTTTATCAAAATACTTAACAAAAGGATAGATTTTGGTATATATAAATACATTATGAAGGAGAGAGGTTCCATGCACTTTGATTATCTAAATCACCCATACCCATCGCAAAGACAGACCATATTTGCGAAAAATGGAATGGTTGCTACTTCTCAGCCACTTGCTGCGCAGGCAGGTCTTGATATTTTAAAGAAGGGGGGAAATGCAATTGATGCAGCGATTGCCACAGCTGCTGCGCTTACTGTGCTTGAGCCGACATCTAATGGAATTGGAGGAGATGCATTTGCATTAGTATGGACGAACGGAAGCCTTTACGGTTTGAATGCAAGCGGGCCTGCTCCTGCATCTCTATCAATTGAAGCTATGAAAGCGAAAGGGTACTCTCAGATGCCCGCTCATGGCACTGCTCCAATTACAGTTCCTGGTGCACCTTCGGCATGGACAAAACTATCAAAGCGTTTTGGACGGCTTCCATTTAGAGAGGTTCTTGCTCCAGCTATCGCATTCGCAGAAGAAGGTTATCCTTTAACACCTATTCTCGGAAAATATTGGTCTCTTGCTTATGAAAAATATAAAACAGTCCTAACTGGGGACGAATTCGAGGCATGGTTTAAGACATTTGCTCCAGATAACCGGGCTCCTAAGATTGGAGAAGTTTGGCGTTCCCCGGATCATGCCGCAACTCTTAAGGAAATTGCGGAAACAAACGGAGAAAGCTTTTATCGAGGCAGGTTAGCTGAAGAAATGACTGCTTTTATTCAAAAACATGGAGGTTACTTGTCAAAAGAAGATCTTGCAGCTTATGAGGCAGAATGGGTCGATCCTATTTCAGTGCATTACAAAGGGTATGATATTTGGGAAATCCCCCCTAATGGACAGGGAATTGTAGCTTTGCTTGGATTAAATATTATAAAAAGCATTCCTATTAATGAAAAGGAAAGTGCGGATACCTATCACAAGCAAATTGAAGCGATGAAACTCGCTTTTACAGATGGGAAAGCATATGTAACAGATCCAAAAGCAATGGAGATGACAACAGAAGAGTTATTATCTGAAAGTTATGGAGAAAAAAGGCGGCTCGAAATAGGGGATCATGCGATCGAACCGCAGCCCTATAAGCCCGCAAGAGGCGGCACCGTTTATTTAGCCGCCGCTGATGGGGAAGGAAACATGATATCATTCATTCAAAGCAACTACATGGGATTTGGTTCCGGTATCGTAATTCCTGGGACAGGAATCGCAATGCAGAATCGCGGACATGATTTTTCTCTTGATGAAACACATCCAAACGCCTTGAAGCCTGGTAAGAAAACATATCACACAATCATTCCTGGCTTTATGACAAAGAACAATCAGGCGGTAGGTCCGTTTGGAGTAATGGGAGGATACATGCAGCCGCAAGGGCATATGCAGGTTGTTATGAACACGATCGATTTTCGCCTGCATCCGCAGGCGGCTCTTGATGCACCGCGCTGGCAATGGATAGAAGGGAAAAAGATCCTTGTAGAGCCTCAATTTCCCTCTCATCTTGCTCAAGCATTAGCGAGAAAAGGACATCAAGTTCAAATAACAGTTGATACTGGTCAATTTGGACGGGGCCAGATTATTTGGAGAGACGCCGAAACAGGTGTGCTGACAGGCGGAACTGAGCCGAGGGCAGATGGATCTATTGCAGCTTGGTAACTAGAGTAAATGAGGTGATGCAGCTATGTTACAATGGAATATTTTTGTCGCATTTTTCAGATCTGGCATGCTTGGATTTGGAGGAGGTCCATCAACCATTCCGCTTGTACATAAGGAAGTGGTAGGACGGTTCAAATGGATGAATGATGAAGAATTTTCAGATGTTCTGGCTCTGGGAAATACACTTCCCGGCCCAATTGCAACGAAGATGGCTGGTTACATCGGGTATCGGATCGGAGGCTATCTTGGCATGCTGAATGCTATAATTGCAACTGTACTTCCAACCGTTTTCCTGATGATTTTTCTTCTGACAACACTAAATGCATACAAAGATGAGGCTTGGGTAAGCTGGATGTCTAAAGCTGTATTGCCTGTAGTCGCTGTTATGCTCTTGAGCCTTACATGGGACTTTGCCAAAAAATCAACTCAATCTTACGGCTGGTTTAAAAATATCATCATTATGGCAGCTGCACTTATCTGCATGGAAGTTTTCCATCTGCATCCTGGAATATTAATTGGCATCTTATTGTTATGGGCCATTTTTTATAAACCAAAAGTGCATGAGAAAACAAAGGGGACGTAATCATGATTTACTGGCATATTTTTTTGGCTTTTTTCCTGCCGGGCATCCTTGGCTATGGAGGCGGACCAGCTTCCATTCCGCTTATTGAAAAAGAAGTTGTTGATCGCTATGAATGGCAGACCGTCAGCGAATTCAGTGAGACACTTGCACTTGGGAACGCACTTCCCGGTCCAATTGCAACAAAAATGGCGGGTTTGATAGGCTATCAGCAGGGCGGATGGCTCGGGGCAGCTGTCGGATTATTCGCTACGATTGCTCCATCACTCATCCTTATGCTGATCCTCTTGAGAGTCTTAATGAAATACAAGGAATCTCCACAGGTGAAAAGGCTATCAACGATTGTCAGACCTGTAATAGGGGTCATGCTCGGTGTAATGACCTATCAATTTTTGCAAAATGCGTACATCGGCTTTGGAATTTGGCATACCTTGCTGCTCTTTGTTCTGAGCTTTTTATTGCTTGAAAAAATGAAGGTGCATCCAGCATTCGTCATTGCCGGAGCTCTTGTATATGGAGCGGTTTTTTTATCTTAAGTCCCTATCCACGCTTTAGTAAGAATGAAAATAAGAAATGCGGCCTGTACAAACCATTTCAAAAAACCCCTTGCACTGTTTTACGCAAGGGGTTTTAGGCATGCTATTCAATTGTAATGGGTTCTCCGTTATACAGGTAATCTTCTTTGCCGTTTTTAACCGCATAAGCAAAGAGCTGATACTTTCCTGGAGGGAGATTCAGGTTGTTGATTTTGCCATTCCACTTATACGTTTGGAACCCTTTTGCAACATTGTTATAAACAGCTGCATTTCCATAATAGGTTCCTAAATCTTCACTGTATACCCAGAATTGCAGTTCCTCCGCTCCGCCAGGCAGGTGAACTTCAAACTCAAAGTTATTGCCGCCAAGAGCTGTTGTTCCAAATAGCGCGACGCGAGGGTAGTCAGGCTCTTGAACGAAAAGGATGGTTGGAACTTCAGTTTCTGCTTTGCCATCACTGACTGTAAGTGTTCCTTCGTGATATCCTGGTGGAAGCTTGGAAGCATCGACGATTACGCTGAAGTTAATTTGACGTGAACTGTTAGGTTTGACCTTCAGGTTCCTTTGCGGCAAGACAGTAATGCCGCTGTTGCCATTTTTGAATTGAACGTCAAAGCTGTATGTTTTTGTTTTATTTGATTCGTTTTTAATAGTAAAGAACTCGTTTTCGTGCTGCTTGCCTTTTTCCTTAGCAAAGACACCGAAAGAATGGCTGCCGGGTGTAACAAGTGTTTTAGCATTCAAGGCATCCACAACACGAATGCTTCCGGCACCTTGTGTATTGTGCGGATACAAAATTTTATCGGGATTGTACAAATTTTTAGCTGTATTCATAAGGGCACCTTTTACATCTTCAGGATCCCAGTTCTTATGAGCCTGAAGTAAAAGAGCCGCTGTTCCAGCTACATGCGGTGAAGCCATGCTTGTTCCTTGCAGTGGTGCATATCCATATGGATCTTCTGGATTATGGGTTGGAACAGTACTGACAATATTGACTCCAGGAGCCGATACGTCCGGTTTGATCATCCACGTATCAACAACAGGTCCGCGGGATGAGAAGTCAGCAACGGTTTCATCTACTTTTTTAGCAAAAGTAAACGAGAACGTTGTTTTATTATTGCCGCTATTAAGCTGTTCAACAAGCTTAGCCCCGTCAGCAGCTGTTAATTTAACACTCGGTACGGCTAAGCCAGCTACATCCGGAACTTCACCTGCAACATTATTATAAATAACCGCTCCAATGGCACCAGCAGCTTTAGCAGCTGTAGCTTTATCAACGAATGGGATTCCGCCCCCGCGGGAGATAACAGCAACTTTGCCTTTGAAATCTTTGCCTGCAAAGTCAGCAGGCTGGCCAAGACCTGCAAACATAAGCTCAACTTCTTTTCCGCTTAAAGCAAGCAGCGCTTCATCACTAGGGAAGCCCATCACTTTAGCAGATTCATATCCTGCAAAAACGGCATTGTAAACATTGTAAGGAAGCTGGGTAGCACCTACAGAAATGGCTTCTCTTGAAGTACCTGGAGAACCGACTGTCCAATTATCAGGACCGCTGTTTCCGTTAGAAGTTACTGCAACTACACCTTCAGCCATCGCCCAATCAAGCGCAATGCTTGTAGCCCAGTCTGGGTCATTAACTGAATTGCCTAAAGACAAGTTCATCACATTTGCGCCATCTTCTACAGCTTTCTCAATTCCGGCTACAACATCTTCTGTTGAGCCGGAACCACCAGGACCAAGCACTCGATAGCCCAGCAGCTGAGCGTCCGGAGCCACGCCTTTAATTCCGCCGTCAGCAGCAACAGTTCCAGCTACGTGTGTCCCATGAATGGTTTCTTCTCCGCGAAGATCTCCTTTAGGTGTTTCTTGCGGATCATTGTCATCATCTACAAAGTCATAGCCTTTATATTTTTTGAAGCTTCCTTTAAGATCAGGATGTGTGTAATCCACCCCAGTATCAATAACGGCTACTTTAATTCCTTTCCCTGTAAAACCTGTTTCCCATGCTTCATTTGCACCTATGTAAGGAGCGCTATTTAACATTTGCGGACTGTATGCATCCTTATCAACAAGAGGTCCCGCCTTATCAAGCGTTACTTTGTACTCTACGTTTGGATAAACAGCTTTTACTTCTGGGAGCGCCAGTAGTTTTGGAATTTCATTGGCTGGTAACTCTATAGAAAAACCTGAGAAAACATGATCGTATTCCCGATTGATTTTAGCTGATTTTACTTGTTTTGCTGCTTTAGTCTTAACTCCATCACGCACTCTTTTCAGATTTTCTTTTGTTTGTGCTTTTCCGTCTTGTTTGGCTTCAGCCACAGATTTTTCTTTTAGTTCTACAATGACAGTCGTTTTCTTTGAAGATTGGATATTAAGGTCTCCATAAGTTTTTGCCAACTGAGGCTGTGCAGGTGCTTTTGTTTGAGCTGCTGCGCCGAGTCCGAATGTAGACAGTGACAGAAGAATCGCAGATGAAACAGCAATTGATTTGATGAATCCTTTTTTCATTAAAGTAATCCTCTCCCTTTTTAAAGTGCGAAGCGGCAGTACAATAATTTCCTCCTCTTTATTATTTAGAACATTACAAGTATTCAGTTAATTGTAATGATTTTCCTTGAGTATAATGGATTATTTTAGAAAAAAGAGTGTCCGTACTTTTGGCCTGTTTCACTTATCAACAGCCCTGTGCATAATTATAAAAGCGATATATATATAGTGGCGAACAATTGTACCCACACAAAATGTGGATAGAAATTGTGGATATGTTGATAACTTCTGTTGATAACTGTTGTCGGATTGTGGAATAACGTGTGAATATCTAAAAATTTACCGAATTTTTTTAAAACGTTTACACTATCTTTGTGCTGCGTTTACATGAATTTACATAGATCTTTCTAATTTGTACATTGCCTTCATTTTTGGCATGATGAAAAGATAAGACAATATTCCCAGGAGTGGAAAAACATTTGAAAATTTATAAAATCTTAAACAATAATGCAGCAGTCGTACTCGGGTGGGCAGCTCTTGACACCCTTAAGCAATCATATTCATATTGCGCTGACAGGCCATCTATCATTGGCAATTGAGAGAATTCAGCAGAGCTATCAAATTCAAAATAAGCTGCTGAATGAAATAAAAAGTGCTGTATAAAAAGGAATTTGAGATCGGATTACGGGCATCCCAAAAGGTGAAAGAAAAGCTTGGATAAATAATTGGATTCCTGAGTGCAGTAGCAGGCCCTATATCGCACCTCTTCTTCTTAAATGAAAGGAGGAAGAAACAAAGTAAGACTTGCTATTGAATAGAACTATTAAGTAAGCTATAACTAAAAAATCAGGCAATGTGATGCCTGATTATTCTTTTAGTTTGAGAGGAGAGACGTATATGAAAAAAGGAATTATCAGCTTGGGAGAAGCATTGATTGATTTTATTCCAGTTGATTCAGATAACTTAATCTATCAAAAGAGCCCCGGAGGTGCACCGGCTAACGTTGCAGTTGGCTTAGCCAGATTAGGTGCACAATCAGTCTTTCTTGGAAAAGTCGGCAACGATGTGCTAGGAACATTCTTAAAAGATACATTAGAATCATATCAAGTAAATACAGAACACATGCTGTTAACAGATGAAGCAAGAACAGGCGCTGTTTTTGTGACACTGGCTGAAAATGGGGAGCGCAGTTTTGATTTTTATATCGATCCAAGTGCAGATCGTTTTTTAACAAGTGATGAATTGAACGAATCCCTTTTCGCCAGCAGCAAAATTCTTCATTATGGTTCCATTTCGATGATCAGTGAGCCGTCAAGGAGTGCCACAATCAAAGCAGTTAAGCTTGCAAGAAAAAATAAAATGCTAGTTTCGTACGATCCAAATTTGAGAATGAGCTTATGGGAAAATGAGGAAGTTGCACGTGAAACGATTTTATCCATGTTTGATTCAGCAGATCTGATTAAAATTTCTGAAGAAGAACTTGAATTTTTAACTGGAGAAAAAACAATTGAAAAGGGTGTAGAAAAGCTTTCTGTGTATCAAATCCCATTGCTGTTAGTGACGGTGGGAAGCGAAGGAAGCTATGCTTTTACTAGGAATGCGACTGCGAGAATAAAAGCAATGAAAGTGAATGCAGTCGACACGACTGGAGCCGGAGATGCTTTTGTTTCAGGTATTTTATATCAATTAAGCGAATACGAGGGCGAGCTAGGTGATCTTTCGGAAAAAGATTTAACAGAGATTGGAAGATTCGCAAGCGTTTCAGGAGGTCTTGCTGCATCGAATAAAGGGGCAATGACTGCTCTGCCGGCACTTCAAGAAGTACATGATATTTTAATGAAAGCGTAAAGGCAGTGATGCTGACGGTCTGCCTGAATCAAGGCAATGCAGATTAGCTGAATTAAACTAGCTTCAACTATTTGTAGATACATCTTCAATTGAAGTACTCATAGATGATGGAGAGAGGTTTATACCGTGAGAATGTTCCCGGAAATGGAGGAGAAAGATGTAAGTGTTTTCTTCTAAAAGGGAATCGGTATGTGATTTGAAAATATGGGACCTATTATAAAGGGGAATACTGCCGTTTGGATGGCAGTCTTTTTTGTTTGTGTAAATGAGAGTTTTTCGATTCCCATTAGTGAATTGTGTCTAGCGGATAATAAGGGGAGATATGAGGGAGAGTAGGGTATTTTTCTGATCAAACGGGATGAAAATATGTCGAATTAAATCGAATTTTCTTTATGTAGGAATTTTCGGGCATATAATTCTCTTTTGGGGATGAAATAATTAAAATTTTGGGCATATATCGTCCGATTTTTGGAAAATTACCCTAAGGGGTTCCGAGAGGTGCGAATACTTAATGGAAATCTGAAGAATGAAAACATCAAATAGATGAGTGAAATATGTCATTTCTAAACATGCTGAAATGTGCCAATTTAAATCTGCACTTATAAAAGAAAAAAACCGGCCATCAAAGGCCGGTTATCTTTATTCACTTTCATATAAACGAAGGGCAGCATGGTTTGTCGGTCCAACGTACTCATTAAGAGGGAAGGAATGACGAATTGCCGCTGTGATAAACTCTTTAGCTGTATAAATAGCTTCTTTGACAGATGCGCCTTTTGCAAGTTCAGCAGTGATTGCAGCTGAATAAGTACAGCCTGCACCATGTGTGTAAGGAGTATCAATGCGCTCGCCTTCAAGGATTTGAAATTCGGTTCCGTCATAGAGAACATCGATGGCTTTTTCATGCTGCAGTTTGCCGCCGCCTTTGACAAGCACGTATTTTGCTCCAAGATCAAAGATTTTAACGGCTGCTTCTTTCATTTGATCAACGGTTGTAATGGTTCCGATGCCGCTTAGCTGTCCTGCTTCAAACAAGTTCGGAGTCACAACAGTAGCAAGTGGTGTCAGAATTTCGCGCAAGGCATCCGCAAGGTCAGGGTAAAGTACTTCATCTGCTCCTTTGCAAACCATCACAGGATCGACTACGACATTTTCCAGGTTGTTTTTCTTGATCGTTTCAGCCGCAAGTTTAATAATATCAACAGTTGGAAGCATGCCGGTTTTCATTGCATCTACACCAATGCCTTCTACGATGGTTGCCGACTGAGCTCTAATTGTATCTAATTCCACGGGAAATACTTGATGATGCCACTCATTGTCAGGATCCATTGCTACAACGACCGTCAATGCCGTCATTCCATATACGCCGCGCTCCTGAAATGTCTTTAAATCTGCCTGAATACCGGCACCGCCGCTGCTATCTGATCCAGCAAATGTTAAGGCTTTTTTCATTGTCATATGTGTTAGTACCTCCATCCAGGTGATTGAACAAATCTAATCTATTCCCTCATAGCTATTATATCAATTTCGAAAAAGGTTAGCCATTATGTGATATTCCTGCTTGCAAAATGGATAAGATAACCATATACTATTATTGAACAGTGGTTAATTAAGGTGAGGTGATAAACTTGGCAGCAAGAAGAGCAGTCGACCAAGAACTTACACGGGAATCTATTATGGATGCTGCACATGAATTATTTAATGAAAAAGGCTATCAGAATGTTTCCATGAGACAGATTGCGAATGAACTGAATTACAGCCACGGAGCCATCTATTATCATTTTAAAAACAAAGCAGAGCTCTTTTACGCGCTTGTGAAAGCAGATTTCAGGCTGTTGGATGAAAAGCTTGATGAAGTATTAAATCGTGGGGACATAGATAACAAAGAAAAAACAAAAAAAATACTTGAAGGATATATTGAATTTGGATTAAAAAATCAAAGTCAGTATGAACTTATGTTTTTAACGAAGGATGAAGAGGTAATAAGCTACTTGATCCATGAACCGAATATGAGTTATGAGAAATTCGCACAGGCGATTTATACATTATCTGATCGTAAAGTAAATGTGAATTTAATCTGGTCTGTTTTTTTATCCTTGCATGGGTTTGTGACCCATTACTGTAAAACCAAAATGACATTTGAAGAGATTGAACCATTGATGAAGTCACATGTTTTATTTTTGCTGAGGGGAATCACTTAATTTTTTTACCATTAATTGAACAGTGGTTAATAAAAGGAGGACGTATAATGAAAAATGCAGTTGTATTGGGAGCATCTGGCGGAATGGGCTATGCACTGGTCATGGAGCTTGTAAGCAGAGGATTTTCTGTTACAGCATTTGCGAGAAATGAAAAGAGATTAAAAGAGCTTTTTGGCCATATTAAAGAGGTGATGATTCAGCCAGGCGACGCTTCAATTGAAATGGATGTTAAACAAGTATGCAAAGAGAAGGAGTTTATTTTTCATAGCATAAATATTCCTTATCCAGAATGGACAAATGGTCATCCAATCATTATGAAAAACGTGATAGCAGCTGTCAAAGAAGAGGGCGCTAACCTCATTCTGGCTGACAACATCTATGCATATGGAAAACAGTCAGTACCTGTCACAGAGGAAGCCCTAAAAAATCCGCACACGAAAAAGGGGAAAATCAGACTTCAGCTTGAAAAAATGGTGCAGGAAGCAAATATTCCGTATCTTGTCATCCACTTCCCGGATTATTATGGACCAAACGCTGAAAATACGTATATTCACTTTACCTTAAGCCAAATTCTTCAGAATCGGTCCTCTCAATTTGTTGGTGCTCTAAACCTTGCCAGAGAGTATATCTATACTCCAGATGGTGCAAAGGCAGCGGTAGAGCTGGCACTCACACCTCATGCTTACAGGCAGAATTGGAATATTCCTGGTGCCGGCACGATGACTGGTCATGAATTTATTGGCATTGTTCGGGAGGCAACAGGCTACCGCAAGAAAGTGATGTCAGTCAAGAAAGGTATGATATCCTTCCTGGGCATTTTCGACAAAATGATGAGGGAGTCGGTTGAAATGATGTACTTGACTGAAAAACCTGTTCTTTTATCAGGATCAAAATATGAAAGGGAAATTGGCACACTCCCAAGAACACCATATGAAAAAGGGATAAGAGCTGCAATTTCTGCCATGAAAAAAACCAGCAATTAAACCTCGCTGGTTTTAATCGGACAAGAAACATCCATTTTTAGGTGGATCTCTGGAAAATAGATGCGGCCTTGAATTTTGTTTTTTATACATGCCAAAGGGTCCGGTTTTTCTGGCTTAGCTTCTGGAACTGCCGGTTTTGGCTCTTCTTTTGGTGCAGGGGGAGCTTCTTTTTTCGGTTCTTCTTTAGGAGGAGCTGGTGCTTTTGGTTTTTCTTGAACAGGTTTAGTGTCAGCAGGAACTGTGTGTGGATAGTTGTTAGCTGCGGCAATTGCTTCAAAGGATTGGTTTGAGTGCAGTATGATGACAGAGGTGCCTGTTTTTACTTGATCGAATAAATAGCGGATTTCCTCATTATGCATCCGAACACAGCCAGCGCTTGCATATGTTCCGATGGAATTTGGATTGTTATTTCCATGGATGGCATATGTTGTTCCGTTTGTTCCTAGAGCATTAAGGCCGAGCCAGCGATCTCCAAGCGGATTTCGTTTATCGCCGCCTGGAATGTTGTCCTTATAATAGGGACGATTTTTTATTTTATTAACAATCGGAAATGTCCCTTCCGGAGTAAATGAGTTATCTCTCCCTGTTGCGACATGAAATACTTTGACGAGCTTTCCGCTGTTAAAAAAAGCGAGCTTATTTGTGCTTTTATTAATAATGATCAGCTGTGAGGTGCCTGCAGCTTTTACCGGGAGCACAAATGATGCAAGCAGAATAAGCATCGTGAACATCAAAAACCACTTTTTCATTCTATCTATTCCCCTTTTATCTTTATTTCAAAAGAACATTAACAGACAAAGAATGCAGATCATGCTAAATCTTCCTTTCGAGATAGTAAACTTTCTTTCAATCCATTAAACGTAACGAAAAGTAAAATTGTTCCAAATGTTAATAATAAATTCCCACAATACAAAAAAGGCGGGTCTCATGTGAAATGAGACCCGCCTATACATCTATATTAGTAGGGGGAAATATAGATTGTACTTATTATTGGTGTGCTACGATAACGACTTTGCCTTTATCAAGTTCTTCTTCCATATGCGCTGCTTCGTTCTCGGTTAAGCCAAGGGAAACCATTTTTGAACGCAGTTCATCACCGCGTGAACGGAATACATTTTTCATTGAAGAAAACACGCCTTGTTCTGAAATGCCTACACTTTCCGTATCTGTGCCGGAAGTGAGATGCTTTGAACGGCTCGGGTCATGTGCGAATAAATAGATATCGTCTTTCACAAACCCTTCAACTTCAAGGTGATTGATTTTTTCAGTTGCTTGAATCCCATTTTCAACTACAAATGTTTTCATATTAATCTCTCTCCTTTAATTGTGCTGATAGTAAATAAATACCCAAAGAAATGCAATTAAAAACAAACTCTTTAATAAATGAGTCTAAAGTATGAGCCTAGAGAAATTCTTTCCACTTTGTGCTTTAATAGGCAATAGGAATAATAGAAGAAATGAGGAGATTCAAATGCGTGTTTCTGTTGTTATTGCAACCTATAACCGACTTTTCATTTTGGCCGAACTGGTAGAATCACTCGCACGCCAGACACATCAGCCACATGAAATCATTATTGTAAACGATGGCGGAGAGCCGATTGATGTTCTGAAAGAAGCCTATCCGGAGCTGCCGATTCTGATTGTTGCATTAGAAGAAAATGCAGGCCATGTCCACGCCCGCAATATTGGAATTAAACAGGCAGAGGGCAATGTGATTATGCTTTGTGATGATGATGATTTTTTAACACCAGAACATATAGAAAGAATGGTGCGGGAATTATCAGATGCCCACCTTGTTTATTCAGACGTCGAGATTGTCGACTTTGCTCTTGAAAATAACGTTCGTGTTCCAATAAGCCGAAGATTATTTGCGTATACATTTGATCCTGGGGAGATGAGGCGCTTCTCAACCTATGTCCCGTCAGGAAGCTTGTACTTAAAAGAAATTCATGAAGTAATCGGCTATTTTGATCCTGATGTACATAATTACTGGGACTGGGATTTCTTTTTAAGAGTTTTAGAGAAATTCCAAGTGAAACGTGTCCCAGTGGCAAGCGTCATTTATGCTTTCTCCGAAAAAGGCAATAATCAGTCCTCAGATTTAAATGAAAGAAGACAATCATTTCTTGAAAAGCTTAGTGAGAAGCACAAACTGGGTGAACTTCCTCAAAAAAATTTCTTCGTACTTTTAGAAGAGCCTGAATTAAAAGCGAGAGAAGCACTTAGCTTACTAGTTTGGGACGGGGAGCCAATGGCATCAAGATTAATCTAGCTCCTGCTTTGTCAGGGGTTTTTTAAAGAGATAAGTATAAAATTTTGCGCATTGACAGGCGAGCGGAATCGCCCAACTCCTCGGCCAGAACAAATCCTGAGGAAAAGTCAAACCCGGACTTTTATGCCGGATTTTTTCTGTCATGCCTGAGCTAAACGGGCGCTTGGGCTTTTCATATGTTAAAGCGGAAATAATAAAAATTATTCATTGTTGCATCTACTAAAACCTTTGTGATACTATATGTTTAAACATTTAAACAAACGAACTAATAAAGGAGTTTATTATAGATGAAAACCGTTTTAATTACAGGAGCTTCTGATGGAATTGGGAGAGAACTTGCTTATAAGTATGCAAAAGATGGCTTCCGTTTAGTCTTGGTGGCAAGAAACGAAGAAAAATTAATGAAACTTGCCGGGGAGCTTAAAAATACGACAGCAATCGTCAAGTCCAAGGATTTGAGTGATATGAAACAAGTCAATGAATTATTTCAGGAATTGCAGCAGGAGAAGATTTCTGTCGATGTATTGATTAACAATGCTGGCTTTGGATTATATGGTGATTTTAAAAATACGTCTGCAGAAGAAGAACTAAACATGATTGATTTAAACATTAAATCGATTACTTTATTGACTAAACTATTTTTGCCTGACATGATTATAAAAAAATCAGGCCAGATTTTAAACGTTGCTTCGTCAGCAGCCTTTCAGCCTGGACCATTAATGGCTGTCTATTACGCAACAAAAGCTTATGTGTTATCATTTAGTGAAGCAATCGAAAATGAACTGAAAGGGACAGGCGTATCCGTATACGTTTTATGTCCTGGTCCCACTAAAACAAGTTTCAGCGATCGTGCCAATCTCGAACAATCCAAGCTCTTTCAAAGCGGCGTAATGGATGTCAAAACCGTTGCAGATGCGGCATATACAGGAATGAAAAGAGGACAGACACTGATTATCCCAGGTTTTAAAAATAGAATTCTTGCAGCTGCTGTACGATTTATGCCGCGTAAAACGGTAACAGGAATTGTGCGTAAAACGCAGGGAACGCGCGTAAGAAAGGTGTGAAGCAAAATGGGAGAACAAGCCATTGATACGTTTCGTTCATGCATCCCATTATTCCATGCTCTCGGTGACCCCGCGAGACAGGATATTATTCTTTTGTTAGCCGAAACAGAACGCCTGACGGTCAATGAAATTGCTGATCAGTCCAAGCTTTCAAGACCAGCCATTTCCCATCATCTGAAAATATTGAAGGATCAGGGGCTTGTCTCAATAGAACAGCAAGGCACAAGACGTTTTTATTCATTAGCACTTGAGGACTCTGTTACCCTATTAAAAAAGCTAATTACATTAGTAGAAGATACTTGCATCTAAACGATCAGAAAGGGTGAAATCATATGAAACAGCTGCTTCATGATGGCTGGTGGAAATGGCTTAAGCCCGAATTTGAAAAAACGTATTATCAAAGGCTGAGAGATTTTTTGGAGACTGAGTATGAAACACAAACCATTTATCCAGCAGCAAATGACCTGTTTAATGCTCTTCAATTTACATCTTATGAAGATGTAAAAGTCGTGATTTTAGGTCAAGATCCTTACCATGGACCAAATCAGGCTCATGGATTAAGCTTTTCCGTGCAAGTAGGAATCAAACAGCCTCCATCTCTCCGTAATATATTTCTGGAGCTGCAGCAGGATCTCGGTTATGATCCTCCTAACCATGGATCGCTTGAAAAGTGGGCAAAGCAAGGAGTTCTGTTGCTGAATACCGTTTTAACCGTCCGAAATGGACAGGCTGCATCACATAAAGGGCAAGGCTGGGAAAAGTTCACAGATCGTGTTATTGAACTTCTCAGCGAGCGGGAAAAGCCTGTTGTTTTTATTTTATGGGGAAAACATGCTGGAGAAAAGAAAGCACTTATTAATACAGCTAAACATATCGTCATTGAATCACCGCATCCGAGCCCTTTTTCGGCAAGAAAAGGCTTTTTCGGGAGCAAACCCTTTTCAAAAGCTAATAGGGCATTAAAGGAAATGGGACAAGATGAAATCGATTGGAAAATAGAAAATAGATAAAAAGAGGAGGTGCATTTGCACCTCCTCTTGCTGGTTATACCCAGTTCGTTACACGTTCATGGTCTGTGACAATTAACAGTACTTTTCCTTCATCAAGCTTCCCTTCATATAGTTCTGCCTCTGCAGGACTGAAGCCGACTTCTTCTAATTTCGTGCGCAGTTCATCGCCTTTTTTACTGAAAATATTACCTACCGCGCTTCCAAGACCTAATTCGGAGATGCCAATGATATTTGTATCAGCTTTAGAAGCAACACGATTTGTACGTTCATCATCATGTGACAGGACATAAATATCGTTTTTATCCACGCCTTTGTTTTTTAAGTCAAGCACATCACTTTTTAAAGCTTCATCATTTGTGTATTCTCTTACAACTGGTTTCATTTTCAATCACTCTCCCTATAAGTTTCATAGTGTTTATTTATCACGAATTGGACAGACTTAAACCTCTTTTTTTCACGCGATGTTTGGAACAATTGATATAATAGGTTACAAGTTCAAGAAAAAGGCAGGATAAAAAATGACGAATCAGCCCATAAATTGCATAAAATGTGCCCATTATTATGTCACATGGGACAGAAATTTTCCAAATGGCTGCAAGGCTTATGGATTTAAATCGGCTGCCAGACCTTCAGTTACAGTACAAAAGGCATCTGGAGAAGCCTGCATGAAATACAGTGCTAAAAGGTAATGTTGCATTTTTGGACATGATATAGTAAAAAAGAAAGCAACGAGGAGGAATGATGCGTGATGGATATACATATTTCAAAGCTGCTTGCAAAGATGGAAAAGGAAATTCACCAGGCGATGCACAGCTCAAGTGATTCAGAAGTAAGAGAAAGACTGCTTGTAGTAAAATCCCTTTGTGACCTCGTGCTCGATGAGAAGCCGGGAGAAACCTATGATACAAGACAGCCTTCTTCAAATGATTTTGATTCGCTTCAGCTGCAAAAAATGATGGGATCATCTGCCCTTTCTAAGAAAAAAGAAGAAGATGACGTGAATGGAGATTCTATTTTCGATTTTTGATAGGGAGGCTGTTATGTGAATCCAAGTGATTTGGTGAATCTTGCCGTAATCTCATTTCCTATAGTGATTATCATCCTTGTTTTCATAGGATTATATAAGGTTTTTGTGAAAAAACGCAGTGTAACAACTTATTACACTCCATTTGATGAAATAACAGGTCAAGCGCCAGCTGCCTTTCACGAAGAAAAATACGTGAAAGAGGAAGAAGACGGGCAAGGCGATAACAAAAAAAAGAAATAAAAACATTTGAACATCTTTTGACGAATGGTCAATCTGCCTTTGCTTTAAGAGAACGATAAGGTAAGATGAAAAGCAGAGGCTGACTTCAAAACTGAGGAGAAGATGAACGTGAAATTATTTTTAATACTTGCTGCAGCAAATGCCTTTCTAGCCGTTGCATTAGGCGCATTCGGAGCACATGGACTAGAGGGGAAAGTACCTGAAAAGTACTTGAAAATATGGCAAACAGGTGTCACCTATCAAATGTTTCATGCCGGCGGTTTGTTCGTTATCGCCTTTTTAATCGACAAGCTTCCTCAGACAGGACTGCTGACGTGGGCAGGCTGGCTGATGTTTATCGGGATTCTCTTATTTTCCGGAAGCTTATATGTCTTAACCGTTACACAAATCAGTGTGCTGGGCGCGATTACACCACTCGGAGGCCTTTCCTTTTTAATTGCCTGGGTAATGATGATTATTGCAGTTGTAAAATTCTTATAGAAGTGAGATGAGTCCTTTTGGGCTCTTTTTTCTATTCCTGATATCTTCATAGCTCCTGCTGGTTGATAGGATTAGGCTGATAAAATCAAAATTTAAGTAAATTAGTGTCTGGTGAACTAAAACATGGTAAAATAGGGAAAAAGAAGCAAGGTGGGAGAGGACGTGAAAAAGGTGCTGTGGATCATAGCCAGCATTATGTTTATTGCTGGTATTGGCGGAGGATTAAACAATTTATCTCTTATTTTTAAAGCTATGGAAGAGGAAGCAGATCAAATAGGGTTTCAATCAAGTATGATTCTTTGGCAATACACGCCGTCCTTCTCCATTTATGTGACTCTATTAGTGGGAGGCAGTTTTTTATTGGGACTTGCCGCTCTATTGACACAGCACGAAAAGCGCAATTCACTGATGGAGCAATTAGTCGAAGCGGTAAAAACTAACGAGGTTCAAAAAGCAGAGCCTTTGACAGACTCCCCATCAGATATAGAAACACAAACGCTTGCCCTTTTTCAAACCCGGAATGAACGGGAGATAGAAGAGCCGAATGATGAACAAGGGGAAAATGAACGCTATTATTGGAAGGGTTAATGCGGAGCATTTCAGCACAAAAAGAGCATACATCTTTCATGTATGCCCGGTACGTTTATCTAGGAGGATATGAAGTCATATCATACGGATACTGATAAGCAATTTCTTCATCAAACGTAATATAGTCTAAATAAACCATTAAAAGCAGGTATCTTTTTCCTGTTTTTTGATCGCTTAAAATAATATGATCTCTTCCTGCGGCTTCGATGACACCTTTAAAGATTTTAGAGTTCCACTCTTTGCTGGCTTCAAACGTCATATAGACTGTAGCAACTTTCCCGCGATTTAAACGCAGTATATTCTCAATGTACGATTCCTCTATAGGCAGCATACCGCCTTGAGCCTGAGTTGGCGTCTGCTGCTGCTGCTGTCCGCCTTGCTGTGCGGTCCCGCCATTTTGCTGCTGTGCAGGATATCCCATGCCATAAGGCTGCTGAAACTGCTGCTGCCGATAATCATATCCGGCTCCATATGGGTTGAAGCCCGCTCCAAACTGATTGTTTGATTTCATGATGAACCTCCTTAAGTACAAATGATTTAATAAGGCTCTTTTCTAAAACTTGGCTGCATTTATTCGTTTTGAGGAGCATTTTTAATTAATTTTAGCAGAAAAGAGCACGAAACCTTACGAACAAACTTGAATGAGTCATACTGCGGAAACAACTCTCTTTGTGAGCACAGCCTTTAATAAATATCCGGGCAATTTGCACGGGTAGGCGAGTAGAAACAACGCGCTCCTGAACATTCCTGAATTCGGCTGGTTATATCATGGTCCAGGACAGTCGCCAGATGGTCTAAAAAACCATAGAGATTTCATTGTCAATTTGTCTAGCATCCTGATAAAAATAGCCCTTTTGTGTTGCTTCAAATCCGCCTGGCTTTTAAAACCATTTTGGTGAGTGATGTAATATCCCTGAAATCGGGACATGCTGCACATCCAGTTCCCACCAACATTCCCAACCATCAGCATTCCGAGCTTTCCGTCTCCTTTTGCTTCTTCGCGGAGAAGTCTTGCCAGCAGCTGTACTTCTTTTGATGTATGGAATGGCTCCCATATCACCTGCCTTATGAGAAACATCAGTATGGTGATTGGCTGAAAATCAATCATTCTCACTCATTTATACGTATGTTGAAGAAGAAGAGGTTATGACAGTAATGAGGGATAAAAAAAGCTCTTGCCGGCATTGGCAAGAGCTTTTGAGTCATTCATTTAAATGTGAAAATAACTGTATAATTTATCAGCAGGCAGAATGTTTCCTACAAAGAAAGTGCCGAATTCGCCGTATCTTGCACTCACTTCATCAAAACGCATTTCATAAACAAGCTTTTTGAATTGAAGCACATCATCCGAGAATAACGTGACACCCCATTCAAAATCATCAAAACCGACAGAACCAGTAATGATCTGTTTTACTTTTCCTGCGTATTGGCGTCCAATCATGCCATGGCTGCGCATTAAGCTTTTGCGCTCTTCCATCGGAAGCATATACCAGTTATCCTGGCCATTACGGCGTTTATCCATTGGATAGAAGCAGACATGCTTTGCTTCCGGAAGTGAAGGATAAAGACGAGCCAGTACTTGAGGGTTTTGGTATGGATCTTCCCCTCCAGGCAAATAGTTGCTGAGTTCTACAACCGAAACATAAGAGTATGTAGGAAGGGTATAATCAGCTAGCTTTGATTTATTAAACTCTGTTTCAATGACATTTAACTCTTCCATAGTAGGGCGAAGGATCATGAGCATGAAATCAGCTTTTTGGCCGACTATTGAATACAATGCCTGGCTTCCTTGCTTGTTATCTTCAGCTACTCCCCATTTTTCAAGCAAACCCTGAAACTCATAAATTGCTGCTTGACGCTCGTCACTGCTTACCGTTTTCCAAAGCGCCCAGTTCATTGCGCGGAAGTCATGTAAACAATACCAGCCATCTAACGTTTGTGCAGCTTCACTCATTTAAGTTCACTCCGTTTCATCATTCTTAATTACCTATTTACTATACCACAGTTTGTCCATTCCATAATGGAAACAGACTTCATTGTCAATATTATAGAAGAACAATAGCCAGATAAATATTAGTGAATTTAGAAAATAAAGAATTCAATCTGTAAGCGCTCTATCGGTCTGCGGTTGTTTGATTTTGTCTGTAAGTGGAGTATCCTTAATGTAGAGCAATGGCTTTTAACTAAATAGGAGGTTTTTTAATGTCTGATTTATTTACTCTTTTAAAAGAAAAAGTAACTGGAAAAGAGCTTAAGATTGTTTTTCCTGAGGGGATGGACGAGCGCATTCTGACTGCAGCCAACCGATTGGCTGGAGAGGGAATTCTAAAGCCGATTCTTGTTGGGAGCAATGATGCAATCACTAAAAAAGCTGATGAGCTCAATCTTACATTAGATGGCGTCGAAATCTATGACCCTAAAACATATGAGGGCATGAACGAGCTTGTTCAGGCTTTCGTAGAACGCCGCAAAGGGAAAGCGACAGAAGAACAGGCACAAAAAATTCTGCTTGATGAAAACTACTTCGGAACAATGCTTGTATACACTGGACGAGCTCACGGACTAGTTAGCGGTGCTGCTCATTCAACAGCTGACACCGTTCGTCCAGCCCTGCAAATCATTAAAACAAAAGAAGGCGTTAAGAAAACATCAGGTGTGTTCATCATGGTGCGCGGTGATGAGAAATATGTATTTGCTGACTGTGCAATCAATATTTCGCCTGACAGTCAGGACCTGGCTGAAATCGCAATTGAAAGTGCAAAAACAGCGGATATGTTTGATATCGAACCAAGAGTAGCAATGCTTAGCTTCTCAACGAAAGGATCAGCAAAATCACCTGAAACAGAGCGTGTAGCTGAAGCTGTAAAAGTGGCAAAAGAACTAGCTCCTCATCTTGTTTTAGATGGAGAATTCCAATTTGATGCTGCATTCGTTCCTTCAGTTGCCGCATCAAAAGCACCAGACTCAGTTATTAAAGGCGATGCAAACGTATTTGTTTTCCCGAGCTTAGAAGCTGGAAACATCGGATACAAAATTGCTCAGCGTTTAGGAAACTTTGAAGCTGTCGGACCGATTCTACAGGGCTTAAATGCACCTGTTAACGATCTTTCACGCGGATGTAATGCTGAAGATGTATACAAACTTGCATTGATTACAGCTGGACAAGCAATTTAATGACAGAAGGCAGCCTATAGCGGCTGCCTTTTCTTATTGCTGAATCCCCTGATTCACCATACCTATGTTCTGTCTTTTATGGAAATACAGCATAATAATCGTGAACAGGATGACAATGGTTAAAGCGCCTATTGTTGACAGTCGGGCATCATACTCCAGTTGAACGAAGAGTGATGGAATGCTGCCCACTACAGAGTCCTCAGATGTGATAAAGATACATAAAAACATATTATTTGCAGCGTGGCCTCCTATTGAAATTTCAGCACTGTTTGTTTTGACAGCCAAGAAAGATAATAGGATACCAACTCCGATATAGTCTGCCGCTGCCCAAACAGCACCCTGGTTCATTTCGGGATTTGCAAAATGCAATACACCAAAAAAGATGCCTGACGCTAAAGATAAAAAATACGGATTGTGTGAAATTTTAGCAAATCCCTGCAGTAAAAAACCTCTGAAGAAAATCTCTTCTGTCGTTGTTTGAATCGGAACTAAAAGAATAGCAGCAGCCAAAAGCCATGCAAAAGCTGACCAATCTAGGTTATTAAACACATAATTTTCACTATCAACAGCAAAAACAATGAGCTGTACAAAGAAAAAAATTAAAAAATAAATAGAGAAAGCAGTGAAAATCCGCTTCCAGCTGATCTTCTTATATGGAGTAACAAAGGACCGTAATGAGCGCTTATGAATCAATCGGGCACATATCCATATCCCGAGAAGCCATATCCCATAAATAATATGGGATAAATAGAGATCAATTAAAGGATCAGTAATCAGCAGATTTTCCATATCAACAATTTTTGGGTTATAAGAGTTTGCAATAAATAAAGACATTGCATAACCAAGTGTGCCTAAAATAACCATAAATCCAATAAAAATGATAATTCCAGATAGGAGATATCGTTTTCCGCTGTTTTTTCCTTCTGCAGGATGAATAAATAATTTGTTCATGCAGATGGCTCCTTTTCAATTTGATTTGACATCATCATACATTTACAAAAGCTTCCATGTCTTCTGTTTTTCATACATTTAAGGTAATTTTAATGACTGGATAAAGTTCAAAAGTCACTTGAAGGTTTTCTTTTTTTTTCATGCTATAATAAACATGCTTAAAAACCTGAAGGAGTCCATCAACATGTCTTTTGAAACCTTACTGAAACAAGATGAATGGAAGATTGTCGATCAATCAAGTCTCGGCCCTCATTTTGATGCGAGGCAGTCCTTTGCAATGGATGATACCTTATGTGCAGCAGTAGGGAACGGAACATCTCCTGCGACAGCCCGGACATGGGTTCACCACAAAACCATTGTGCTCGGTATTCAAGATACGAAGCTTCCATATTTACAAGACGGAATTGCATTTTTAAAAGAACAGGGGTATCGTGTGATCGTCAGAAATTCAGGCGGACTCGCTGTTGTTTTAGATGAAGGTGTTCTTAATATATCACTGATTTTTCCTGAAACCGAAAAAGGAATCGATATCAATCGCGGCTACGATACAATGTGGGATTTGATTAAGAGGATGCTTAAGGATTATTATGCAAAAATTGAAGCAAGGGAAATAGTCGGTTCTTATTGTCCTGGCAGCTACGACTTAAGCATCGGCGGAAAAAAATTTGCAGGCATTTCACAGCGGAGACTACGCGGAGGCGTCGCTGTTCAAATCTATCTTTGTGCAAATGGAAGCGGAGCTGAAAGAGCGGAAATGATTCGCAAATTTTATGAACTTGCGAAAAAAGGGGAGTCGACAAAACTCGATTATCCTGAGATTGTCCCTGAAACAATGGCTTCCTTGAGCGAGCTATTAAAGGATGAAATAACCGTTCAAACGCTTATGAATTCTTTTCTGCAAACCTTAAAAGATTTAAGCGGCAGGATGTACGCGGCTTCTTTGTCTGTCGATGAACAAGTCCTTTTTGAAAAAAATCTGCTGCGCATGTATGACAGAAATGAAAAAGTGTTTGGGACTTTTCAATAGAAAAACGCATCAGGGTTAGGCTGATGCGTTTTTTTCTATTCAGCTAATTTCTCAAGGTTCCCGTTGCGATCCATTTTAAATTTAGTAGCTGGACGCTCTTCTTCCTCAAATAAAACTAGCTTTCTTGCTCGGTTCATAATTTTCATTAATGTTTCATAATCTTCCTGAACCATGACAGTATCCTGTTCTAGCTGTGAAACTTTTACAGCTAAGTCTTGATTTCGTCTAGTGAGCTCATAGTTTTCGCGTTTTAATCTCTCATTCTCAAGTTTTACAGCATTGATATGCTCATTGTTTACAGTATAGGATTCTAGGAACGCGATTACTTGGTTCATTGTTAAATCAGGAGAAGTCATTGATGGTCTGTGCGCAGTATAAGGCACTTCATATACTTCTTCTTCTTTGTATGCCGGATGTGTAACGGCAGGCAATTCTACGTTATCAGTCTCAAAAGCTTCCTGTTCGTCAATTTGCGGAGCAGAATTTGTTTCAGGCGGCGAGTAGAGCAGCTGTTTTTTGGCAGGCTGACCTTTTCCGGTTGCTCTCATCTTTTGTTTACGCTGTTTTTTCGCCAGCTGAAGGGCTTTTTCATAAGTATGTCTGACAACTGCATTCCACCGGAAACCGCAGGCTGCCGATGTGCGATTGAGTTTGTCGCCAACTTCCTCGAACGCATTGAGCTGTGTGCTTCCTTCGCGAACGTGTCTGAGCACCGTCTCAGCTAATAATAAATCATCTTCCTCTGACCAGGCATCTTGTCTTTGCTTCATGGTCTCAACTCCCTTTTTTGATTTTAAAATAGTATTAAATTTTGAGCTTTAGTGCTAGCTCCATCGCCAACTCCTCGGCCAGAACAAATCCGCAGGAAAAGTGAAACCCGGACTTTTCTGCCGGATTCTTATCTACCATGCCTGAGCTAAACGGGCGATTCCGCATTTCGTTAGATAGATAGTTGTGTATTTTCCTGTTATCATTCTGACCAGAAAAGCTGGGCTTTATACAAAAACTTTGCAAGGATACTAGATTTTCCTTTCATTTTTAAAATCCGTTATTTTAGAAGTTGTTTCCTTCAGCTTGCAATGAGGTTCAATTAACGGTAAAATACCAAATAGTGTTTGAACGTGATTTAACAGAAGGAAAGGGTTGTAGATAAAGTGGCAAATGAATTCAGAATATGCGACGATTGCCAGGCAACCAACATTAAAACGTTGCTTCCCCGCTTAAAGCAAGTTGACCCAGATGCAACAATTGATATCAAGTGTCAGTCGTATTGCGGTCCAGGAAGAAAAAAATCGTTTGCATTCGTAAATAATCGTCCGCTTTCAGCACCAAACGAGGACGAATTAATCGCTAAAATTGAAACGAAAATCAGTAAATAATATCACCATTTGCGTCCCATGCAGTGGTGATTTTTTTATCAGATATATTTTAAGATAGGCAGTTGTTTATGCTGAAAAAAAATCGATATAATAGAAACAAGTCAAGATGGAAGAGGGAAAGCGATGGCGTATCCAAGCGGGAAATTATCTGAGGAAAAAGTATTTAAAGATCCTGTTCACAGATATATTCATGTACGTGACAAGCTGATCTGGGATTTAATCGGAACAAAAGAATTTCAAAGGCTTCGCAGAATCCGTCAATTAGGAACGACCTACTTAGTATTCCACGGAGCGGAGCACAGCCGTTTCAATCATTCACTAGGGGTCTATGAAATTGTACGGCGAATCGTAGATGACGTTTTTAAAGGACGTCCGGAATGGAATGATGATGATCGTCTGCTCTCCCTTTGTGCTGCATTGCTGCATGATCTCGGCCATGGTCCGTTCTCACATTCCTTCGAAAAAGTATTTCATTTAGATCATGAGACATTTACCCGGGACATTCTTCAAGGAGACACAGAAGTGAATGAAGTACTCCGCCGCATGGGAGACGATTTCCCGAAGAAGGTCGCTGAAGTGATTGCAAAAACATATGAAAATAAACAGGTTGTCAGCCTGATTTCGAGTCAGATTGATGCCGATCGCATGGATTATCTTCAGCGGGATGCCTATTTTACAGGCGTAAGCTATGGACATTTTGATATGGAACGAATTCTTCGTGTAATGCGTCCCAGAGAGGATCAGGTTGTGATTAAACAAAGCGGCATGCATGCCGTAGAGGATTACATCATGAGCCGCTATCAAATGTACTGGCAGGTATATTTTCATCCAGTGACAAGAAGCGCAGAAGTCATCCTGACGAAAATCCTTCATCGTGCAAAACAGCTGCATAAAGAATATTACTCTTTTAAACAGGACCCGATCCATTTTTACTCCATTTTTGAAGATGAAGTCACAACTGAAGATTATTTGAAACTGGATGAATCGGTTGTTCTTTATTATTTTCAGCAGTGGCAGGAAGAAGAAGATCCTATATTGCGCGATCTTTGCACGAGATTTATGAACCGCAACCTGTTTCAATATGCGGAGTTTAATCCTGCAGCAACGATGGAAATGAAAAAGCTGATGGAACTTACTGCTCTCTTCAAAAAAGCAGGCATCAATCCTGATTATTACTTAGTTGTTGATTCTTCCTCAGATCTTCCATATGATTTTTATCGACCTGGTGAAGAGGAGGAGCGCTTGCCGATCCATTTGCAGATGCCAAATGGAGACTTGCGTGAGCTTTCCCGTGAATCAGAAATTGTGGACGCGATATCCGGAAAACGCAGAACAGACCACAAGCTGTATTTTCCATTAGATCTCATACAAGATATGTCTTCAAAACGAGCGGCCAAGAAACGAATTTTGGAATTGTTAAACTTACAAAAATAGAGAGATAGTGTGAAAATACAAGGTTAGGAGTGTTGGGGTTTGCTTACAGAACACGCAAAACTGATGAAGGTGTTCTCTTCATCAGGTGAGATTACCGGTCGGAAAAAGCTTCAGAAAATGATTTATATCGCAAAGAAAATTGATTTTCCTTTTTACGAAAAATACGACTTTCACTTTTTCGGACCATATTCAGAAGAGCTCACAATTCGAATTGAAGAACTTTGCAACTTAGGGTTCCTTAATGAAATGCACGAGAAAAAAGGAGGATATTTCCAATACCGCTACTCACTGACAGAAGCAGGAGAGGAATTTTTATCTCATTATGATCTGGACATGCCTCCGCTTAAAGAGTGTATGGAAGACTTAAACAGTCAATCAGCACGATTTCTTGAGCTCGTTTCAACGGTGTTTTTCTTTGACACACTTGAAAAGGACGAAGTCAAGGAGAAGGTTTTTAAACTGAAGAGCAAACAGAAGTATACCGATGAGGAAATAGAGCAGGCTTACGCGTACATAGAGACGATTCGCAGAAAAGCTGTTCAATAAAATTTTTTAAGTCCCGCAGCTATTTTTAGGCTGCGGGACTTTTGGTCATAGCCAGAAAAATTGAAACAGAAAACAGTTAAACTGATAAAATTTGAATTTTGACCGATAAAACCATGATTTCAACTGATAAAATTCGGAAAATAACTGATAAAACCCAGGAATACACTGATAAAACTCTAAATACACTGATAACCTGGAATTTACATGGCCGGTCACCCAGTTATCAAATTAATCTTCGTCACTCAAACGCTTTCCGTTTACTGCGTAATGGTTCTTGCTCATTTCCTCAATGAAAATTGCAATCTTCTCTGCAGGAGCACCTGTTGTTTCAGATACAGCAGCTGTTACTTTTTCGACTAGAGCCTTTTTTTGTTCCTCTGTGCGGCCCTCGAGCATTTTAACTGTTACGTATGGCATCTTGATCTCTCCTTTTTCTATCGTAGATTGATTCTTCTATAGTATACTTGATGAAGAATAGAATGTTTAGCGAAGCCGCTTGTAAAGGAGAATGATTGGTGGATTTTTTGGCGTTTGATTTAGAACTTATCCCGTATGTAGTGATTGTGCTGGCAATTGCGTTTACGGTTCATGAATTTGCCCATGCCTATGTAGCATATAAATTTGGAGATCCGACTGCGAAAAATCAGGGGAGGCTGACACTTTCGCCGCTTGCGCATCTTGATCCGATTGGAACACTGCTTATCTTCATTGCTGGCTTTGGGTGGGCAAAGCCGGTCCCTGTAAACCGATTTTATTTTAAAAATCCTCGCCTTGCAGGTGTGCTTGTTTCTGTCGCTGGTCCACTAAGCAATTTGGTCATAGCTTTTATTGGGATGTCGCTTTGGTATATACTTTTAAGTGCAGGTGCTTTTTCATCCTTTTCGAAGGGGACAGCGGAAAGCATTCAGCAGTTTTTTAACATTTTAGTTTCATTGAACATTACGCTGTTCATATTTAATCTTTTTCCGTTTCCGCCCCTTGATGGATACCGGATCATTGAAGATTTAGCACCTTCGGGAGTTCGGGCAAAAATGACACAGTTTGAGAACTATGGGATCGTTATTTTTTTAGTTCTGGTTTTAACACCTTTGGACAAATATACAATTCAGCCTGCCTTCTCGTATGGTTCGGATTTTATAATCAAACTCTTTGAATCAATACTTATGCCGTTTATATAGGAGGTCATTTCTTTGGAACAAGGTAAAAAGAAAAAAAGCATTGGGTTTAATATAATCAAAAGTGATCCGACGGACGGTCACGGAGGGTATGGCGTCGGCGCGCTGAGCCTTGATAACATTTCACCTGTTTTCGTAGATGTAACAGAAGGTGAAGCATTCGTTGATATCGGTGCGATGCATGCAAGAAGCGCTGTTGAAAAAGGAATCAAGTTCCTTCCGAATAAAGAGGATGTTCCTAACGGAAAACCATTCTGGCTCGTTTGGGTGACGATCGACCGTAAACCAGAAGGACCTTATTATGCCGGAGTTACGGCTTGTGAAATGACAGTAGACCGGGAAATCAGACGAGGCTATAAATCGCTGCCGGAGCACGTAAATAAAATGGATAAATCTCTGAAACGCCATATCATGGTTGAGGATATGGATGATGCTTCAAAAGGCATTCTAATGACCTTTTTGAAAAATCATAATGCTGACATGTGGAAAAATTCCAATCAGGAATTAAAAGCCGGGCTTGGTGAAACGTGACAAATCTGTGACGTTTTCGTGAACAAATTGTCAAATTCTTGAGCTTTAATTCGCGTATTAGTAAACTGAACTTAGCTTATAAAGCTAGGACACGAAAAACCCCGGACCGTATGAGGTCCGGGGTTTTTCATAGAATTCCGTTAATCCCACCATCTCAGAACTTTCTTATACCATGTTTTCTCTTGTTTCTGCTTTTCTTTAGCAGGCAGCTGTTTTCCATGCTCTAAATGCTCCGTACAGTACTCTGTAGGCTCTGTTCCTCTTATGAAATAAGCAAACCGCTTCACAGGGCAGTCGTCTGACGCAAGTTTTCCTGTTTTTGGATTGATATAAACGCCAATGACACCTTTTGGAGGATTGAAGGCTTTAACGGATTCATCCTGCAGCGCTTCTTCCATAAATCCGGCCCAGATATCCTTGGCGTATGCTCTTTCTGCGACAAGATCAATTGTTTTGTCCTTGTCATACCCCGTCCAGATGCCAGCCACAAGCTGTGGAGCGAAGCCGATCATCCAGCTGTCCGCCTTTGTCGTTCCAGATTTTCCTGCATATTCGCGCGATAGCTTCGGAATGATTGCGTGACCTGTAACAGAGGTATAATCATTCAATTGCTCATCAAACATTCCAGTCATTAAATGCGATGTTACGAAAGCAGCTTCTTTGTTCAAAATCTGCTCTTGCTCTTGTTCCTTTTGATAAATAACGTTGCCTTCTGCATCTTCAACTTTCTTAATATAAGAAGGCTCAATGCTCTTGCCGCCATTTGCGAGCATTCCGTAGCCGTTCACCATTTCACTCAGCCGAACTGGTGAAGTGCCAAGTGCGAGTGATGGAACATGAGCTAATTTACTTGTAACACCAAACCTCTTTGACGTTTCAATCAGCTCTTCCATCCCCAGGAAAAGATGAGTCTTAACCGCGTATATATTATCGGAAAGCGCAATCGCCTGTGCTAAGGAAATCGTATCATTTGCATAATAGCCGTTGTAATTGCTCGGTTTATAGCTTGATTTGCCATCTTCAAACTTAAAAGTATATGGTTCACTTCTGAGTAAAGTGGATGGAGTAAAGCCTTTATTGACAGCAGCATAATACAGAAAAGGCTTCATTGTCGATCCTGGCTGTCTTTTTGCCTGTGTCACACGATTAAAGGTGCTTTCAGCATAATCGCGGCCGCCGATAAGAGCTTTCACATATCCGGTTTTAGGATCCATCGCCATAAATCCAACCTGAATATCAGATGATTCTTCGATCACGTCAGCAACCTTCACTTCAGCCATTTTTTGCAAATCAGGATCTAGAGTCGTGAAAATTCTCAAGCCTCTCGTTTCAATCGTCGTCTGATCAAGGTTCAGCTTTTTGGATAGCTCGTTCATAACTGCGTCCTGAAAATAAGGAGCGATGTCTGCTGTTTGCTCATTTTTTACGGAACGATAAGTAAGCTGTGTTTCATATGCCTGGCCAGCTTCCGTATGAGTAATAACCTTTTGATTGGCCATTGTTTTTAAAATAAGTGCTTGTCTGCTTTTCGCGCGCTCTATATTTTCATGGGGGGAATACAGGCCTGGCGCTTTTGGAATGCCTGCAAGCATGGATGCTTCACTAAGCGACAAATCACTGGCAGATTTCCCAAAATAATAATTGGATGCCGCTTCAATACCGTACGCCCCGTGCCCATAATAAATCGTATTTAAATAGCCTTCTAGAATCTCTTCCTTGCTGTAGTTAAGCTCCAGGCGAATTGTATAAAAGGCTTCCGTCAGCTTCCGTTTCCACGTTTTATCATGAACCAAAAACAAGTTCCTTGCGTATTGCTGGCTAATTGTACTTGCGCCTTGAACCTTTGCCATTGCTTTTAAATCTGCAAGGGCAGCCCCTGCAATACGTTTATAGTCAAATCCGCTGTGCTCATAAAAATGGCGATCTTCTATCGCTACTGTTGCTTCTATCAATGAAGGGGAAATCTCATCTAAATTGACCCAATACCGTTTGCCGTCATGATGTGTTTTTCCCAGCTCCGAGCCATCATTTGCGTACATGATGGATGATTGCTGGACAGTCAAAGATGGTGCACCCTGCCATTTCGCTGCCAGCAGAATCGTAACCAGTACGGCTGATGCTAAAAAAAATAGAATAAGTCCAATAAAAATAGCGGCACGAACAGCTTTTATTGTGATTTTCAAGCGCCGCGGCGTAATGATTTCCAAGTTTCCCACCTCTTTTCTGCAGCAGTTCTGTTTCTTTATAATCATTATGAGAATTTTTAAGTGATTTTAAACGTTATCTATTAAAATTCTTCTTGCAATTTTGCTAGATTCATCTATACTTTTCCTGAGGTTTTGAACTCGAATTTTGGCGAATTGTATTTTTTGATTAGGGTATAATCGTAACTAGGGCTTTTAGAAAAAATTGATATAGAAAGGAAGTTTTATAATGGGAGGACATTGGTTTACAGAAAAGCAAACCGAGAATTTCGGCATTACGATCAAAATTAACCGCACTTTACATACAGAGCAGACTGAATTTCAAAAGTTAGATATGGTAGAAACAGAGGAGTTTGGCAACATGCTGCTTTTAGACGGCATGGTCATGACTTCACAAAGAGACGAATTTGTCTATCATGAAATGGTTGCACACGTTCCTTTATTTACACACCCAAACCCTGAAAACGTACTTGTAGTCGGAGGCGGAGACGGCGGTGTAATCCGTGAGATCATGAAGCATCCAAGCGTGAAAAAAGCGACGCTTGTTGATATTGACGGCAAAGTCATCGAGTATTCTAAAAAGTACTTGCCAGAAATTGCAGGAGAGCTTGAAAACGAACGCGTCGAGGTAAAAGTAGGAGACGGGTTTATGCATATTGCAGAAAGCGATAATGAGTATGATGTGATCATGGTTGACTCAACAGAGCCAGTTGGACCTGCTGTTAATCTTTTCTCAAAAGGCTTCTATGCAGGCATTTCAAAAGCATTAAAAGAAGACGGCATCTTTGTTGCACAATCGGACAACCCTTGGTTCACGCCTGAGCTTATTCAAAACGTTCAGCGTGATGTAAGAGAAATTTTCCCGATCACACGTTTATACACTGCTAACATTCCAACATACCCAAGCGGTCTTTGGACGTTTACAATTGGTTCGAAAAAATATGATCCATTAGAAGTAAGCGAAGAGCGTTTCCATGAAATTGAAACAAAGTACTATACAAAAGAGCTTCATAAAGCAGCGTTTGTCCTGCCTAAATTTGTAGCAGACTTAATCAAATAGTTGGGAGGGAACACAAATGCGATTTGATGAAGCCTATTCAGGCAACGTTTTTATTAAAAGCCATCCAACATTTGAAGACAGTGAAGCCGTGCTTTACGGAATGCCAATGGACTGGACAGTCAGCTACCGTCCAGGTTCAAGATTCGGTCCGGCCCGCATCCGCGAGGTTTCAATCGGTCTTGAAGAGTACAGCGCGTATTTAGACCGTGAGCTAGAAGAAGTAAAGTACTTTGATGCAGGAGATATTCCGCTTCCATTCGGAAATCCGCAGCGAAGCCTTGATATTATTGAAGATTTCGTTGAAAAGGTTTTGGCAGAGGAAAAGTTTCCGCTCGGTATGGGCGGGGAGCACCTTGTATCATGGCCGGTCATCAAGGCAATGTACAAAAAATATCCTGATTTAGCGATCATCCATATGGACGCTCATACAGATTTGCGCGAAGAGTATGAAGGAGAGCCTCTTTCTCACTCAACGCCAATTCGTAAAGCGGCTAACCTGATAGGACCGACTAATGTATATTCATTTGGAATTCGATCTGGAATGAAAGAAGAATTTCAATGGGCAAAGGAAGCCGGTATGCACATTTCGAAATTTGAAGTGCTCGAGCCTTTAAAAGAAGTGCTTCCAAAACTTGCAGGACGCCCTGTATACGTAACAATCGATATTGATGTATTAGATCCGGCTCACGCACCTGGCACAGGTACAGTGGACGCTGGCGGCATTACATCTAGAGAATTGCTGGCCTCGATTCATGCAATTGCAAACTCGGATATCAACGTTGTAGGTGCGGACCTTGTTGAGGTTGCGCCAATCTATGATAACTCTGAGCAGACAGCTAACACGGCAAGCAAACTGATTCGTGAAATGATTTTAGGCTGGGTGCAAAAACGCCCTTAAGTTTAACGGAAGCTCCAGGCAGTACTGGAGCTTTTTTCTTATTGTTTAGGAAAATATAAAAGGTAATAGGTTGTGGATAATGAAATAAAGCTATCTGCGTCCAGCTCACTGTGAAAAAGACAATTGCTCAGGAGAAGGCAAAAAGCGCCTTCTCCGGTTAAATGACACATGATTCTCAGGTGCGTCATTTAACCCAGGTCAGTTCCTATTTTCTTCGCGAGCTGACCAAGGCGATTTCGCTTTAGTTCTTAAAGAACGATATTCCGTGTATAAATAATCCAAGATCGTCAACCATGATTATCACTGGCCATCTATTGAACTTTTTCCTTGAAGTCTTTATACTAGATAAGTTAATAGCGGATACTTTAAAAGGATGTGTGAAAAATGACGGATAGTAAGCCAGTTCAAATTATCGTAAAGACGGAAATTAACCAAGGTACTGAGGAAGAAAACCTGGAGCTGTTTACGAGCGGTGAACACTATGTTAAAGATAACGCTTCCTATTTAAGCTATCACGAGGAACACGAATACGGAAAAGTCAAAACCATTGTAAAGTTTAAAGACGATGAGGTTTTCATTATGAGATCTGGATCTATTTCAATGAAGCAGCGCTTTATTCCAGGCACGGAAACGATCACTAATTATCAAACACAATTTGGAACGCTGCAGCTTGAAACCAATACAACATCGATTTCAGTCCGCACAATGGAAGGAAAGTCGAACGGCATCATCAAGGTCGATTATGAATTGCAGATTGGCGAAGAAGATTCGCATTTACATACTTTACATATCATGTTTAGGGAGGAAAAAGGATGAACATCGTTGAGCAGGTAAAAGAACGGCTGAAAGATGAAATTAAAGCGGCAGTACTGAAGGCTGGTTTAGCTGAAGAAAGCCAGATTCCAGATGCAATTCTTGAGCTGCCTAAAGAAAAGGCGCACGGAGACTATTCGACAAATATGGCGATGCAGCTTGCAAGAGTTGCGAAAAAAGCACCCCGTGCAATTGCTGAGAACATTGTCGCTTCATTTGATAAAGGAAAAGCATCCATTGAAAAAATTGAAATTGCAGGTCCGGGATTTATCAATTTTTATATGAACAATTCTTATTTAACAGACCTTATTCCGTCTATTCTTCAAGCTGGGGATTCATATGGAGAAGTGAACATTGGAAATAAAGAAAAGCTTCAGGTCGAGTTTGTATCGGCTAATCCTACAGGAACGCTTCATTTAGGACATGCGCGGGGAGCAGCAGTTGGTGACTCTCTTTGCAACATTCTTGAAAAAGCAGGTTATGATGTTTCGCGTGAATACTATATCAATGATGCAGGAAATCAGATTAATAATCTTGCACTGTCTGTAGAAGCCCGCTATTTACAGGCGCTTGGACAAGATGCATCAATGCCTGAGGATGGCTACCATGGCAAGGATATTATCGAAATCGGCAAGAAGCTTGCAGATGAATTCGGCGATCGCTTTGCAAATGAGAGCAAAGAAGAACGTCTTGGGTTTTTCCGTGAATATGGCTTAAAATTTGAAATGGACAAACTGAAAAAAGATTTGGAAGAATTCCGTGTGCCGTTTGATGTTTGGTATTCAGAGACATCCCTTTACCAAAACGGAAAAATTGATCAGGCTCTTGAAGTTCTCCGTGAAAAAGGTCATATCTTTGAAGAAGAGGGTGCCACTTGGTTCCGTTCAACTGTGTTCGGAGATGACAAAGACCGTGTCCTGATTAAGAACGACGGTTCTTACACATATTTAACGCCGGATATCGCTTATCACAAAGACAAGCTTGACCGCGGATTTACTAAGCTGATTAATATTTGGGGCGCAGATCATCACGGCTACATCCCGCGTATGAAGGCTGCTATTGAGGCACTTGGCTATGAAAAGGATACACTTGAGGTTGAAATTATTCAGCTTGTTCACCTTTATAAGAACGGTGAAAAGATGAAAATGAGCAAACGTACAGGCAAAGCTGTAACGATGCGCGACTTGATGGAAGAAGTAGGTCTTGACGCTGTACGCTATTTCTTCGCAATGAGAAGTGCAGATACACATATGGATTTTGACATGGACTTGGCAGCTTCACAATCAAATGAAAATCCTGTTTTTTATGCCCAATATGCACATGCGCGCATCGAGAGCATGCTCCGTCAAGGCGCAGAACAAGGCGTATCCTATGAAGGTGTTAAAAGTTTTACTGACATTTCATCTGAAAAGGAAATTGAACTCCTGAAAAAGCTCGGTGAATTCCCGCAAGCAGTCGGCGAAGCAGCTACGAAACGCATTCCTCACCGGATTACGAACTATGTCTTTGATTTAGCATCTGCACTGCACAGCTTCTACAATGCAGAAAAAGTGCTTGATCCAGAGAATGAAGAGAAAAGTAAAGCGCGTTTGGCATTAATGAGAGCAACACAAATTACGCTGAAAAACTCGCTGACACTAATTGGTGTTTCTGCACCGGAAAAGATGTAAATTTTATTAGGGAACGGCCAAGGGCCGTTCTTTTTTTGTTTTTAGAGCAAAGGTGGTGCGTAAAATACCATATCGGCTTGTTGAAACACGCAATCGGCGCGTTGGATCTGAGTTTCGGCTCATAGAATCAATAATCCGGTGAGTTGGCGGCGTTGTACCTCAGATGGAGCTCAATTTCACTGCATTTTCCGGTTAATTAAGCAGTGTACAAAGAAAAAATGGTCATATACGGTTAGAAAAAGGCATTTTTCTGTTCAAAAAACAGGGTGGCGGATAAAATGCCAAAATCGGCTCGTTAATAAACGAAATCGGCGAGTTGGATCTGAGTTGCGGCTCATAGAATCTCTATTCCGGCGAGTTGGACACCTGGTACCATGGATTGAGCTCAATTTTTTCCGGGGTTTAGAGTTAGATATTCTTTTTGCAGCCTAGATCCTGGCTAGGGGCCTTTACAAGGTCCATTTCATAAGTGAAAAAAAGAAAATCACAGGGCATATCCCCGTGATTTCAACTACCAATTAATCGACCCGCCGCTCATCCGCTTTACTCCTCGCACAGCAGAAATTTCCTCAATAAGTTTCAAAACAGCCCGGTCTTTTTGCTTGGCTTCAATCATAAAGTCACAATCCATCTCAAGTTCCTTTAATTTTTTCAGCAAAGGCATGATAAAGGAGAAGTCGACATAATCGGCATGACTTCTGAATTCTTTTTCGGATTTTGGTGAAGAAATATGAATTTTAGGTTTGGCGTGTGTTCCTTCCCATGTTTTTGAAAAGCGTATCAATAATTCCTCCAGATCATCGTCATCCGTTTGATTTGCGCAATAGTGATGATAATCAAACATGAGAGGGATGCCCTCGTTCTCACAAATTGTCAGCGTTTCAGCTGTTGTATAGGTTTTATCATCATTTTCGAGAGTCATCCTCTGTTTAATTTCGTCAGGGAGGTACTGGATATTTTTGTAGAACCTTTCAGTCGCTGTCATCTTATTTCCATAAGCTCCACCGACATGGATGTTAATAAATCCTTCTTTTTCAAGGCCCATTCCTTTTAATAAATCATAGTGATAGTGCATATCGATGACTGCATTCTCTGTGATATGAGCCTTATCGCTTGTGAACAAAGTAAATTGATTAGGATGGAAGCTAATCCGCAGCTTATTTTCACGTACAAGCTCCCCAATTTCTTTTAAAATACCCTGAAAAGGGGTCAGGAAATCCCATCTTACCTCAGGATGTGTCGCGAGTGGAACAAGAGATGATGAAAACCGGTATAGTTCAATTTGGTGCGCTATATTGTAATGAATCATTCGCCGTGTATGCTCCAGATTCTGTTTGGTAACGGAATGAAGCGCCTCTTTTTTAGCCTCTCTATCCAACTTGGAATAACGGGCATACGTCAGCGTTTTTGCAGGAGAGCAGTCCCACAGGTTTAATGCACTTGAAACGTATCCAAAGCGAATGAACATGTTTCTCTCCTTTTCCTCTTAAAAAAATCCTACAAAAAATGAGATATCATTGTTGCAACTGCTTCTAAGCCTCTTTGCGGGATTGATCTTTTAGTAAACAGGTCATAAGTCAGCTTGACCGAACTACTCATGTCTTCATTCACGGTTTGTTTCACATTTTTAATAAAAGCTGCATCATATATGAGGCAGTTTAATTCATCGTTTAAATAAAGGCTTCGCTTATCAAAATTAGCAGTTCCGATATCGCATAGGCGTTCATCGACTACAATGACCTTTGCATGGTAAAACCCGTAATAATATTGATAAATCTCACAGCCTGATAGAATTAAGGGACCAAAGTATGGAAAAGCAGCTTCCTTTACAAACGGATGATCCGCTTTCATTGGAACCATGATTTTAATGTCTACTCCCCGTCTCCTTGCTTTTAAAAGCTCATCCTGAATCTGTTTGCCGGGTATAAAATAGGGGGTGCAAATCATGAGCTCTTTTTGTGCAAGCCTAATAAAAGAAAGATAATACGATTCTAGACTTTGTCCGTACGTTGAGACAAAACGCTGCTCAAGCTTGCCTTGCGTATGAGACGGGAAGTAAACTTTTTCTTCGATAAGATTTTCATTTGTTGCCTCATGCCAGTCATGCAAAAACTGAGATTGAAGATCCTGAACACCTTCTCCGTGCAGGCGAAGATGATAATCTCTCCAAAAGCCAAGATGCGGATCTTTACCTAGATACTCTTTTCCGATATTAAAGCCCCCGGTATAGCCGATTTTTCCGTCAATAACAGTGATTTTCCGGTGATTGCGTGCCTGCAGGGTGAAAAAAATATAAGGCAGTGCTGGTTTATGAGAATAGGAAAAAGCAACCCCACGCTTTTTTAAAGCTGTTATTTTTTCTTTCTTAAGCGATTTGCTGCCCACATAATCAAGAAGCAGCCTGACTTTGATTCCCTGTTCTGCCTTTATTCCAAGAAGATTAAGAAACTCTTCACTGTCAGAGTCATTTTTTACAATATAAAATAACACATGAATCGACTGTGTGCTATTTTTAATGTCCTCAAACAATCTTTCATAAAATCGCTCGCCTACAATTAATAGTTCGATATCGCTTTTTCTTGCCGGATACTCAATCTCACTTATTCCCCGAAGATGTTTTTTTCGTCCGAAATAATAATCAAGCCTCAGCCAAACAACAAAAATCAGTATGATCAATCCAATTAGTAAGATGCTGTTCAACGTAAGCCCTCCTTGGCGCTGCAAATCATATTCCTCTTATCTTTTACGTAGCGCAGAAAAATTATCAGCAGAAGAAATAGTGAAAACCATTGACTGAATGCTCATTCATTATTATCATGTAAATATAGGGTAAGATTCAGAAAATTAGATTTGTTGCAATTTTTTTTGAATGATATGGGAAATGGGAGAAATCATCACAGAAACGGGGGAGGCAAACATGGAAGCACTGTTATGGATCAATTTTGCTGCATTCATACTTGTAACCGCTTACGGAGCGAGTTTATTTATATACTTGATCCGTTCAAGAATGGCATACATCAAGCTCGGACGGAAAACGGAGTTTGATCAGAGATTAAATGAAAGACTGAAAAACATTATGGTCAATGTTTTCGGTCAAAAGAAGCTCCTTAAGGATAAAAAGAGCGGCATCATGCATGTGATGTTCTTTTATGGATTTATTCTTGTGCAATTTGGAGCTATTGATTTTATTATAAAAGGCTTGCTGCCAGACAAGCATTTGCCGCTTGGACCGCTATATCCCGGTTTTACATTCTTTCAGGAACTCGTCACATTGATGATCCTGGTTGCGGTTGTATGGGCTTTTTACCGCAGGTACATTGAGAAGCTTGTGCGCTTGAAGAAAAATTTTAAAGCTGGTCTTGTTTTAATTTTTATTGGCGGCTTAATGCTGTCTGTGCTGCTCGGAAATGGAATGAATCTGATTTGGCATAATCATGAATTAACATGGACAGAACCAATTGCTTCGAGCTTGGCCTTTTTGCTGAGTTTTGTAGGCGAGACGGGTGCAACAGTTATTTTTTATATTTCTTGGTGGATACACTTGCTTATTCTTCTTACATTCTTAGTGTACGTGCCGCAATCAAAGCATGCTCACTTGCTGGCAGGGCCGGCAAATGTTTATTTTGGCCGTCTTTCAAACCCTGGAAAGCTTGAGAAGATTGATTTTGAAGATGAAACCCAAGAGTCTTTCGGTGTGGGGAAAATTGAAGATTTCAAGCAAACACAGTTAATTGATTTATATGCTTGTGTAGAATGCGGTCGCTGTACAAATATGTGTCCTGCATCCGGTACAGGCAAAATGCTGTCTCCTATGGATTTAATCTTACGATTGCGTGATCATTTAACAGAAAAAGGTGCAGCGGTAACGTCTATGTCGCCATGGGTTCCAACCTATGCATTCGCAGGCACCAAGGGCAATCAGCTTGCAGCGATGGCAGCAGGGCAGGGTTCTCAGGAAGCAGCTGCTTCACTTGCTTACAATCCAAGTCTGATCGGTGAAATCATCACAGAGGAAGAAATTTGGGCTTGTACGACATGCCGAAATTGCGAAGATCAATGCCCTGTCATGAATGAACACGTAGATAAAATTATCGATATGCGCCGTTATCTAGTGTTAACTGAAGGGAAAATGGATCCGGATGCACAGCGTGCGATGACAAATATTGAACGTCAGGGCAACCCATGGGGTCTGAACCGGAAAGAGCGGGAGGACTGGCGTGAGGCGCGCGACGACGTGCACGTACCGACGGTAAAAGAAATGAGCAAAGCAGGCGAGGAGTTTGAGTACCTGTTCTGGGTTGGCTCTATGGGTTCTTATGACAACCGCAGCCAAAAAATCGCTTTATCTTTTGCGAAGCTCATGAATGAAGCAGGCGTAAAATTTGCAATTCTTGGAAACAAAGAAAAGAACTCGGGAGACACGCCTCGCCGTCTTGGAAATGAATTTTTGTTCCAGGAGCTTGCGACGAAGAATATTGATGAGTTCCAGAAGAATGAAATCAAAAAAATTATCACAATTGATCCGCATGCGTACAATATTTTCAAAAATGAGTATCCTGATTTTGGACTTGAAGCAGAGGTATTCCATCACACAGAGCTTCTTGCAAAGCTTGTGGAAGATGGAAGGCTTGTTCCTAAATTTGAAGTGAACGAGACAATTACTTTCCATGATTCTTGTTATTTAGGAAGATATAACGAAGTGTATGAGCCGCCTCGTGAAATTTTAAAATCCATTCCGGGTGTGAAGCTGGTTGAAATGACCCGAAACCGTGATACAGGAATGTGCTGCGGAGCAGGAGGAGGGCTGATGTGGATGGAAGAGGATGCTGGTTCACGTGTAAACGTAGCAAGAACGAATCAGGCGCTTGAGGTCAATCCAACAGTCATCAGCTCGGGCTGCCCTTACTGCTTAACAATGCTCAGTGATGGCACAAAGGCAAAAGAAGTAGAAGAAACAGTAAGCACATATGATGTTGCCGAACTTCTTGAAAAAGCGGTCATTGGTGAGAAAAAAGAGAGTGTAGCTTAAAAGGAATTTCAGCATAAATGCAGAATGATACAGATAGATATATAGGAAGGTGGAGCGATTTCCGTTTCACCTTCTTCCCTGGCACAAAATTGAGCGAGCGTTCAATCGGAATTTTGTAAACGTTTTCTTTTAAAGTGACTGTTTTCGAAAAGATCATTGTTTTTCGTATAAAGACTTATTTGTATTTAAGAAGGGATTCGGGCTCTCTTCTAACTCTTGACTCTTTATTTTGAATCTCAAACAGCAATGTCTTAGAAACGAGCCTTAAATAAACAATTAGAGGGGATGACAAAAATGAATCGAACGGTCATATTAAGCGGCGTAAGAACACCATTTGGAAAATTTGGAGGAGCATTAAGTTCTCTGACGGCATCAGAGCTTGGAGGATTGGCTATAAAAGAAGCAATAAATCGTGCAGACGTGAACTCTGAGGAAATTGGTGAAGTCATTTTGGGGTCTGTTCTTCAAGGAGGACAGGGTCAAATTCCTTCCCGCCAGGCAGCAAGACACGCAGAACTTCCATGGAACGTAAAAACGGAAACAATCAATAAAGTCTGTGCATCAGGAATGAGAAGTGTAACGCTTGCTGATCAGATTATCCGTGCTGGAGATGAAGAGGTCATAGTGGCAGGCGGAATGGAATCCATGAGCAATGCTCCATATATCATGCCTAAAGCAAGATGGGGTCTGCGTATGGGAGATGCAAAGGTACAGGATTTAATGGTGCATGATGGTCTTACGTGCAGCTTTACAGGTGTTCATATGGGCACGTACGGAAATGATACAGCAGCAGATTTGGAAATTTCAAGAGAGGCTCAGGACGAGTGGGCATTTAGAAGTCATCAGCGCACAGTTGCAGCAATCGAATCCGGCAAGCTAAGCGAAGAAATCGTAAGTGTGGAAATCCCGCAGCGAAAAGGCGATCCAATCAAAGTGGAGCATGATGAAGCGCCAAGAAAAGACACTTCGATTGAAAGATTATCTAAATTAAAGCCAGTTTTTAATCAAGCTGGCACTATTACTGCAGGAAATGCACCTGGAGTCAATGATGGGGCAGGAGCTCTTGTGCTCATGAGTGAAGAGCGTGCAAAAAAAGAAGGAAAGCAGCCGCTTGCGGCCATCATTGGCCATACATCCATCGCACTTGAAGCGAAGGATTTTCCGAAAACGCCTGGATTAGTCATTTTAGAGCTTCTGAAAAAAACAGGTAAGACGGTCGAAGAAATTGATTTATTTGAAATCAATGAGGCATTTTCTGCAGTAGCCTTAGCAAGCAATCAGCTGGCAGGACTTGATCCTGAAAAAGTAAACGTGAACGGCGGGGCAGTTGCTCTAGGCCATCCGATTGGAGCAAGCGGCGCACGAATTATTATCACACTGATTCACGAGCTGAGACGACGGGGCGGAGGAATTGGGATAGCATCAATCTGCAGCGGCGGCGGTCAAGGCGACGCTATTATGATTGAAGTATAAGCGATAACCAAACAAGGGGGATCTACATGGGTATTCAAAACGTAATGGTAATCGGAGCAGGACAAATGGGATCAGGCATTGCTCAAGTTTGTGCAATGGCAGGCTACAAGGTTTACTTGAATGATTTAAAAGAAGAATTCGTTCAAAAAGGCTTTGCAACTATCGATAAAAACCTTCAAAGACAAGTAGATAAAGAAAAAATGACAGCTGAGCAAAAGCAAGAAGTCTTAAGCAGGCTGAAAGCTTCAACGGATCTCCTGGATGCAGCCCAGACGGATATAGTGATTGAGGCAGCTGTTGAAAATATGAAAATCAAAACGGATATTTTTTCGAAGCTTGATCAAATCACTCCAGAGCATACGATTCTTGCGACCAATACTTCTTCCCTGCCAATTACTGAGATTGCAGCAGCAACAAAGCGTCCTGAAAAAGTAATCGGCATGCATTTTATGAACCCGGTGCCTGTAATGAAGCTGGTTGAAATTATCCGCGGTCTCGCAACAAGTGAAGAAGTCTATCAGGCGATTGAAGATATGACGAAAACATTAAAAAAGGTTCCGGTTGAAGTCAATGATTTTCCGGGCTTCGTCTCCAACAGAATTCTCATGCCGATGATCAATGAAGCCATCTACACTCTGTACGAAGGGGTAGCAGAGAAAGAAGCAATTGATGAAGTAATGAAGCTCGGTATGAATCATCCGATGGGACCGCTCTCGCTTGCTGACTTTATCGGTCTTGATACGTGCCTTTATATTATGGAAACGCTTCACGATGGCTTTGGCGATGATAAGTACCGCCCGTGTCCGCTTCTAAGAAAGTATGTGAAAGCAGGCTGGCTTGGCCGCAAAACAGGCAGAGGTTTTTATTCATACGAATCATAGGATCAGACATCATAGGGGGACGGGACATGAATATTCGCTTCACAGAAGAACAGGATATGATGCGGAAGATGGTACGGGATTTTGCTCAATCTGAAATTGAGCCATTTGTTGAAAAAATGGAGCAAGGAGAATTTCCAAAAGAGATTCTTCGAAAAATGGGTTCGCTCGGATTAATGGGAATTCCGATTCCTGAGCAATATGGAGGAGCGGGTATGGATTTTACCTCTTATATTATCGCCATTAACGAGCTTTCAAAGGTAAGCGCCACAATCGGGGTGATTTTAAGCGTTCACACCTCTGTCGGAACAAATCCCATTCTTTATTTTGGGACAGAAGAACAGAAGCAAAAATATATCCCTAAACTTGCAAGCGGCGAATATTTAGGAGCTTTCTGTTTAACAGAACCAGGCTCAGGATCAGATGCCGGAAGCTTAAAAACAAAAGCAGTCAAAAAAGAGGGGAATTACATTCTTAATGGTTCGAAGGTGTTTATTACAAATGGCGGAGAAGCAGATACGTATATCGTTTTTGCTTCAACAAATCCTGAAGCGGGAAGAAAAGGCATATCTGCATTTGTGGTTGAAAAAGATACACCTGGCTTTGTCGTAGGAAAAGACGAACATAAGATGGGGCTCTATGGGTCTAGAACGGTTCAGATTTCATTCGAGGATGCTGTGGTTCCTGCCCAAAATCTTTTAGGGGAAGAAGGAGACGGCTTTAAAATAGCAATGGCCAATTTAGATGTCGGCAGAATCGGGATTGCAGCACAATCACTTGGAATTGCACAGGCTGCATTAGAAAGTTCAATTAAATATGCAAAAGAACGTGTTCAATTCGGAAAACCAATCTCTGTCCAACAAGGAATCGGCTTTAAACTAGCGGATATGGCAACAACTGTTGAAGCTTCTGAACTGCTTACGTACCGGGCAGCCTTTTTAAGACAAAATGGGCTTTCATGCGGGAAAGAAGCATCCATGGCTAAGCTGTTTGCTTCAAAAACAGCGATGGAGGCTGCTACAGAAGCGATTCAGGTGTATGGGGGATATGGATATACGAAAGATTATCCGGTTGAACGCTATTTCAGAGATGCAAAGATATGTGAGATTTACGAAGGCACAAGTGAGATCCAGAGAATTGTCATCAGTAAACATGTCTTAAATTAATATTATATTTAAAAATTCAAATAGAAATTTAGTCTAAACAATCAGGGGGATGGAAACGATGTTTTTTAAACTATCAGATGAGCATGAAATGATTCGAAAAATGGTAAGAGATTTTGCTAAAAATGAAGTAGAGCCGACAGCGGCAGAACGCGATGAAGAAGAACGCTTTGACCGTGAGCTATTCGATAAAATGGCGGAGCTTGGATTAACAGGCATTCCATGGCCGGAAGAATACGGCGGAATCGGCAGCGACTATTTAGCATACGTCATTGCGATTGAAGAGCTTTCAAGGGTATGTGCATCAGTTGGGGTTACATTATCTGCCCATACATCACTAGCAGGGTGGCCGGTTTACAAATTCGGCACAGAAGAGCAAAAGCAAAAATATTTAAAACCGATGGCACAGGGCGAGAAAATTGGCGCATACGGTTTGACTGAGCCTGGTTCAGGATCAGATGCCGGCGGAATGAGAACGACAGCTAAGTTAAATGGAGATCACTATGTGCTGAATGGATCAAAGATTTTCATTACAAACGGCGGAATTGCTGACACTTATATCGTGTTTGCTGTAACTGATCCAGAAAGCAAGCATAAAGGAACAAGTGCATTTATTGTTGAAAAAGACTTCAAAGGATTCTCTGTCGGCAAAAAAGAAAGCAAGCTTGGCATTCGTTCTTCACCAACAACAGAAATCATCTTTGAAGATTGCATCGTGCCGAAAGAAAATCTTCTTGGCCAAGAAGGAGAAGGCTTTAAAATTGCGATGATGACGCTCGACGGCGGCCGAAACGGCATTGCAGCACAGGCTGTAGGAATCGCACAAGGCGCTCTGGATGCTTCTGTTGCTTATGCGAAAGAACGCCAGCAGTTCGGTAAGCCAATCGCCATGCAGCAAGGAATCGGGTTTAAATTGGCTGATATGGCGACTACCGTTGAGGCATCCCGTCTTCTAACCTATCAGGCAGCATGGCTTGAATCAGAAGGACTTCCATACGGAAAAGAATCGGCCATGTCCAAGCTTTTTGCAGGAGATACAGCGATGAAGGTGACAACAGAAGCAGTTCAAGTATTCGGCGGCTATGGCTATACAAAAGATTATCCTGTAGAACGATACATGAGGGATGCAAAAATCACTCAAATCTATGAGGGCACTCAAGAAATTCAAAGACTGGTTATCTCACGAATGATAACAAAATAAGGGATTTATAAAAAAGCTCGCTAAAAAAGAGGGATTTAATAAGTAATTGCCTTATGTCTTTTTCACAGCGGGCTTGTCGCTTGAGCTGTATGAGTGAAAAAATGTTTTGATATTTTAAAAATAGGGAGGCGGTGGAAGATGACGAAACGTGAAGTGCATGCTTCTGTCAAAGACGAGCGGCTTGTTCAAAAGCGTCGCGACCAAATGATTAAAGGTGCGGTGCACCTCTTTAAACAAAAAGGATTCCACCGTACAACCACAAGGGAAATTGCAAAGTCGGCAGGATTCAGCATCGGGACACTATATGAATATATCAGACAGAAAGAAGATGTCCTTTATCTAGTCTGTGATACAATCTATGATCAGGTTCGTGACCGCCTGGAGAAAGACATTGACTTAAAACAAGGAACAATTGAGAGTTTAAAGGTCGCCATTGCCAACTACTTCAGAGTCGTTGATGAGATGCAGGATGAAGTGCTTGTCATGTATCAGGAGGCAAAGTCCCTGTCACGTGATGCCCTCCCATATGTCCTGCAAAAAGAAATTGAAATGGTCGGGATGTTTGAAAAAGTAATTGAAGGCTGTGTGGAAAAAGGAGAAATCTCGCTTTCAGCCAGAGAACGTGAATTGCTGGCGCACAATATTTTCGTTCAAGGTCAAATGTGGGGCTTCAGAAGATGGGCGCTGCAAAGAAACTATACACTCGATGAATATATTGAAGTACAGACGAACTTGATTCTTAAAGGGGTAGGGAAAGTAGGGAATCGTTCGAATTAACGACAATAAAGGGGATGTGGGACTATGCATACACATGTAACATATAAACCGAAACACGCGGTTCGTTTTGTAACAGCTTCAAGCTTGTTTGATGGACATGACGCATCAATTAATATCATGCGAAGAATATTACAGGCGAGCGGAGCCGAGGTCATTCACTTAGGTCATAATCGTTCGGTTGAAGAAATCGTAAATGCCGCAATTCAGGAGGATGCGCAGGGAATCGCGATTTCTTCCTATCAGGGAGGACATGTCGAGTTTTTTAAATACATGTATGACCTTTTGAAAGAAAGAGGGGCAACTCATATTCGCTTATACGGCGGAGGGGGCGGTGTCATCATTCCCCGTGAAATAAAAGAATTGCATGAATACGGAATTGCCCGGATCTTTTCCCCTGAGGATGGCAGAGAGCTTGGTCTTCAAGGGATGATAGACCTCATGATAAAAGAGTGCGATTTTCTAACCGCATCAAAGGTGGAAGATGAAATCGAAAAGCTGAAGACAGGTGACGCAGGTGCCATCGCTAAGCTGATCACTGTAGCCGAGTCACAATTAGGAAGCGGGAACGAAGCGGCAGCAACGGCAGAAAAGATCATCTCTGAAGTAAAACAGCTTTCTTCAGATGCTCCGGTTATTGGTATCACCGGAACGGGCGGAGCAGGAAAAAGCTCCCTGACAGATGAGCTGATCCGCAGATTTTTAAATGAAGTGCCGGACATTAAAATAGCTGTGATATCAATTGACCCAACGAAGCAAAAAACAGGCGGAGCCCTGCTCGGAGACCGCATCCGCATGAATGCCATCTTCTCGCCGCGCGTTTATATGAGAAGCTTGGCGACAAGACAATCAAGATCTGAGTTATCTCTTGCGATTCATGATGCGATTGCAGTTGTCAAAGCTGCAGGATACGACCTGGTGATCGTTGAAACGAGCGGAATCGGGCAAGGGGATGCTGCGATTACAGAGATTTGTGATCTATCTTTATATGTGATGACAAGCGAGTTCGGAGCTCCCACGCAGCTTGAGAAAATTGATATGATTGATTATGCGGATTTAATCGTCATTAATAAATTTGAAAGAAAAGGATCTCAAGATGCCAAGCGACAAGTTCAAAAACAATATCAGCGCAGTCATATGCTGTTTGAAAGTCCGTTTGAAGACTTGCCGGTCTATGGTACGATTGCAAGTCAATTCAATGATCCCGGAACAAACACATTATTCGTTGCCCTTTTAGAACTGATCAATAAAAAGAGCAATAAAACTTGGTCATCCACTCTCCCAATTGTAAAAGATGTTGAAAAACAAAATGTGATCATCCCGACAGATCGCCGTTACTATTTAAGAGAGATCAGTGAGTCTGTTCGTACTTATCATCAAAAAGCCGAATATCAGGCCGATGTTGCCAGAAGATTGTTCCAGCTTCAAGGTGCGCTCGAAAGCGTGAAAGAAAGAGATGGATCTCCTGAAGTAATAGAGTCATTGGAGGCAATAAAAAAGAGTATAGAAGAAGAGCTTTCTCCAGATTCCAAACGAATATTAGATTCATGGGATGAATTGAGGGAGAAATATTCAGCAGATCAATTTATTACAAAAATCAGAGACAAGGAAATAGTGACGGAATTAGTGACAACTTCTTTATCCGGACTCTCTATTCCTAAAATATCTCTTCCAAAATACAAAGATTACGGTGAAATCCTCAAGTGGGTATACAAAGAAAATGTTCCGGGCTCATTTCCTTATACTGCAGGAGTTTTCCCATTTAAACGAGCTGAGGAAGATCCAAAACGCCAATTTGCAGGTGAAGGAACACCGGAAAGAACAAACAAGCGCTTCCATTATCTATCGAAAGACGATACGGCAAAGCGCTTAAGCACAGCATTCGACTCTGTTACGCTATACGGTGAAGACCCAGCTTACCGTCCCGATATTTATGGGAAAATCGGCGAAAGCGGAGTGAGCATCTGTACATTGGATGATATGAAAAAGCTGTATGCTGGATTTGACCTATGTGCACCTTCCACGTCTGTATCGATGACAATCAATGGACCTGCACCGATTATTCTGGCGATGTTCATGAATACAGCGATTGAACAGCAAGTAGAAAAGCAAGAAGCAGAGTTAGGACGCATTCTTACTGTTGAAGAATTCACGCAGGTGAAGGCGAAAACGCTGCAAACCGTCAGAGGAACAGTTCAGGCAGATATTCTAAAAGAAGACCAAGGTCAAAACACGTGTATTTTCTCAACAGAATTCGCTTTGAAAATGATGGGGGATATCCAAGAGTACTTTATCAACGAAAAAGTGCGAAACTATTATTCTGTATCGATCTCTGGCTATCATATTGCAGAAGCTGGTGCTAACCCTATTTCCCAGCTGGCCTTTACATTGGCTAACGGTTTCACGTATGTAGAATACTATTTGAGCCGCGGAATGAAAATCGATGATTTCGCACCGAATCTCTCTTTCTTCTTCAGCAATGGATTAGATCCTGAATATACCGTAATTGGCCGTGTCGCTCGCCGTATCTGGTCAACGGTAATGAGAGAAAAATACGGCGCGAATGAACGCAGCCAAAAGCTTAAATATCATGTCCAGACATCTGGCCGTTCTCTGCACGCTCAGGAAATCGACTTTAATGATATCCGCACAACGCTGCAGGCATTAATGGCCTTGCAGGATAACTGTAATTCCCTTCATACAAATGCCTACGATGAAGCGATTACGACACCGACTGAAGAATCTGTCAGAAGAGCGATGGCCATTCAGCTGATCATTACAAAAGAACACGGATTAACAAAAAACGAAAATCCTCTTCAAGGCTCATTTATCATCGAAGAGCTTACAGATCTAGTTGAAGAAGCTGTTTTGAAAGAGTTTGATTCCATTAACGAGCGCGGCGGTGTGCTTGGAGCGATGGAAACGCAATATCAGCGCGGGAAAATCCAGGATGAATCGATGCATTATGAAATGCAGAAGCATTCGGGCCAGCTGCCGATCATTGGTGTGAACACTTATATTAATCCAAACCCGCCGTCTGAGGAATCGGTCGATAACATGGAAATTGCACGTGCCTCTCAGGATGAAAAAGAAACACAGATTCAAAATTTAAAAGCGTTCCAGGAACGAAATGAAGTCCATTCAGCTGCAGCAATTGACCGTCTGAAACAAGCTGCCATCCATAATCAAAATATTTTTGAGGAATTAATGGAGACTGTTAAATATGCAAGCTTAGGTCAAATTACGCACGCTTTATACGAAGTTGGCGGACAATACCGCCGGAATATGTAATAGCAGAAATCCTCCCCTTAAAAATCCGGGGAGGTTTTTTTTGAGTAAGAAAAAATATTATCCAGCATCAATTCGGCCAATATCCGCCATTTATCGGCCAAACGGCACCTCTCGGCAAATTATACTCCCATCCCGCACCACTCTAAGTAAAATTACCATTTTGTTCATCCCTTCTTTAGTATAAAATAGAAGGACATAGAAAACTTCGGCATTGGCCGAAGAGAGGGGTTTTTCAAATAGATGAGTACATATAAAATTTGGTTTAATCGCTGGTTTTCTGTTGCGTATCATTATATCGATATGATTCGCACAAACGAAGACGGTATACAGTTCGAAGTGTACGGCACACATCCGGATCCTGATCACGTCATGCTTGCCAACTGCGATTATTCTGAGATAGAACCCAAACTGGAAACAGACGATGAGTATGTCCAGTATTGTCTGAATTTTTGTGAAAAACATAGCATCGACTTGTTTGTTCCAAGGTATAAAGCGCTCCCGATCGCGAAAGCACTAAAAAAGTTTGAAGAGATAGGAACGAAGGTATTAGTAAACCGTGATGCCAATCTATTAGAAACGATAGAAAATAAAGATGAGTTTTATGACACATGCAAAGAAAAAGGCATTTTTGAGATTCCCTCTTTTTATACGGCTAGATCTGCTGAAGAATTTAAGGAAACATATGAAAAGCTGATGAACGAAGGACTGCAGGTGTGCTATAAACCTGTCGTAGGAGAAGGAGGCTATGGCTTTAGGATTATTGATAATGAGCTCGATCCTTTAAAAGAAGTGATGGCGCCGAGCTATAGAATTCCTTTTCATAGAGTATATGCTGGACTTGAAGCTGCAGGTGAATTTCCTGAACTGATGGTGATGGAGTTTTTGGAAGGGGAAGAGTACAGTATTGACTGCCTGGCTTTTGATGGTGAATTGCTGGCTGCTGTTCCGCGTAAAAAAGGCGGAGGCAGAATCCGGATTCTGGAGGATAACCAAGAGCTGATCAGGCTGGCCGAACAATTCACGAAGGAATTCAAATTAGATTATATCTTTAATATTCAAGTCAAATTCAATCAAGGCTTGCCTAAATTGCTTGAAATTAATCCAAGAATGTCAGGCGGTCTCTATTTCAGCTGTTTATCAGGAGTCAACTTCCCGTACCTGGCTGTGAAATTGCTGCTTGGGGCAAAGGTAGAAAGACAAGATGTGAAGCTGGATATAAAAGCTACTTTTTTAGAAAAAGATATCATTCTTTCAAATGGAGAATGAAACTTTTTTCTTTGTAATTCGTATGAATGAATGACACCTAGGAAAAGGTTTTTAGTTGAATTTTGTAAAAATATTGGTAGTATTAAACTTGTGGTCACGTTATCGTGATGGTAGACCAAAAGTTTCATTTTTTTCCATTCGGAAGATTCCTTTGGTCATATTTTAAGACTTGCAAGTTTCCACAATACCCAAAAGGGAGAGTGAAGAAATGGCAATTACGTTACAAAAGGGTCAAAAGATTGATCTGACAAAAGGCAATGCAGGCCTGAAATCTTTAATGGTAGGCCTTGGATGGGACCCTGTGCAGCAAAAAAGCGGCGGTCTGCTTGGCGGCTTATTCGGAGGCGGGGGCGGAAGCAATGTCGATTGTGATGCTTCTGTGTTAATGCTTGATGAAAATGACCGTCTCCTGGACAAAAAAAGTGTGATTTATTTCGGAAATCTTACCAGCAAATGCGGTTCTGTCAAACATACAGGCGACAACTTGACAGGACAAGGCGATGGAGACGATGAGCAAGTTTTAATCGACTTGAGCAAGGTGCCATCAAATATTCATAAACTAGTGTTTGTAGTAAACATTTATCAGGCTGTCCAAAGAAAGCAGCATTTTGGCATGATCCAAAACGCATTTATCCGTGTTGTGGATTCAGCAAGCAAGACTGAGCTTGTTCACTATAACCTGTCTGATGACTATTCAGGCTTAACGTCACTTATTCCCGGCGAAATATACCGTCATGGAGCAGAGTGGAAATTCGCAGCGGTTGGGCAAGGAACAAAAGATGCAACCATTACTGAGATCGCAAATCGTCACGCCTAATTTTTTTAAGCAATAAAAAATAAATGATACATAAAAGGAGTCGAAATAAAATGGCAATCAGCTTATCAAAAGGTCAAAAGATTGATTTAACGAAAACGAATCCTGGTTTATCTAAAGTATTAGTAGGTCTTGGATGGGACACAAACAAATACGATGGCGGAAATGATTTTGACTTAGACACATCTATATTCTTATTAGATGCTAACGGAAAAGCTGCAAGCGAAGCAGATTTCATTTTCTACAACAATCTTGTAGGCGGTAATGGTTCTGTTGAACATACTGGCGACAACCGCACGGGTGAAGGCAGCGGAGATGACGAAGTAATCAAGGTAAACCTTTCTCAAGTGCCTGCTTCGATTGATAAAATTGCATTCACAATCACAATTCATGATGCAGAATCACGCAGCCAAAACTTTGGACAAGTTTCAAATGCATATGTTCGCATTTTAAACGAAGACAGCAATCAAGAATTGATTCGCTATGATTTAGGAGAAGATTTCTCTATCGAAACAGCTGTAGTTGTAGGCGAATTATACCGTCACGGCGCTGAATGGAAATTCAACGCAATCGGAAGCGGCTACCAAGGCGGCTTAGGATCTCTTGTTAAAGATTATGGGTTAGATGTTTAATAAATTGCCCTGAAAAGAAGGAATAGAGGTGCGTTGTTTTTTATAAACAACGCACCTTTTCAAAAGTGAAGCTCTTTTCCAAAACATGATTGCTTTTCAATACAGTTCTGAGAAAATCATAATCTTTTGCGAAAACAGCCAAAAGTTAAGGTATTTACCAATTAGTACATGAGTAGAGGGTCTGAATGGAGGAACAAGCTTGAAGCATTTTCAATACTTACCTAAAGAGAAACGAAATGAAATATTCTTATACGAACCAATCCATTTTTCAAAAGAAACTGAACGGGAAACATTAGCCTATACATTAGGTGCCACTCTCTACATGCCTGGTAATCGAACAGCGATCTCAAGCGATGTACTATCTGGTAAATTTCTTAATGGAAAACATGAAGGTCTGACCTCAATGGTCATTTGTCTGGAGGATTCGATTGGCGACACAGAAGTAGAAGCTGCTGAAGACAATACAGTAAAACAAATTGAAACGTTGTCAAACAGTATTTTAAAAGGCCAGTTTGATCAGAGGAACTTGCCGCTTATATTCGTGCGAATCCGAAATGAAGAGCAAATGAAACGGCTCGCTTTAAAGCTTGAGCATCACCTTCAGCTTTTAAGCGGGTTTGTTTTTCCGAAATTCACATCAGAAAATGGAAGAGGTTTTTACACGGTTCTTCAGGAAATCGCAAATCTTTACTCTGTGACATTGTATGGCATGCCGATTTTAGAAACGAAAGAGATTATTTATAAAGAATCACGCATGAATGAACTGCTTGGCATTAAAGCCATTCTTGATGACTATTATGAACTCGTTTTAAATGTGAGACTTGGAGGAACGGATTTATCAGGCCTGTTCGGGATCAGAAGAAGCCGGGATACAACGATTTATGATATTTCCGTCATTCGAGACTGCATCACCGATATTATCAATGTGTTTGGCAGATGTGAAAAAGAATACATCATCTCTGGCCCGGTATGGGAGTATTTTGGCGGAGGACAGCGGATTTTAAAGCCTCAAATCAGACAAACTCCTTTTCAGCAGGCATATGGAAGCGAAGGACTTGAGTTTAGGGCAAACCTTATTGACCGTTATGACGATGGCTTAATTCACGAAATTGTGCTTGATAATACGAATGGTCTTGTCGGCAAAACAATTATTCATCCGCTGCATATTAAAATCGTTAATGCACTAAATGCAGTGACAAAAGAAGAATATTTAGATGCATCAGCGATCCTTGATCAGGCAATATCTTATAATGGTGTGATCCGAAGCGAATATTCAAACAAAATGAACGAAATTAAACCCCATTACAATTGGGCGCGGAAAATCATCTTGAAATCAAAAATATACGGGGTGTTCCATGAGCAGCAATCATTTATTGACCTTATCAACGAAACAGCAAACGAACAAATATACATTTGATTTATTAGGAAAGCTTTCGGTTGGAATTGAACTGACAAGCAACCCTTATCTTCTTCCGTTGGAAAACTTATTTTCAATGGCAGCCAGAATTAATAAAAAAAGAGGTTTTTTGTTCGTCAGCAAAGTTCTTGGAAAACACATTCCTGTTGACCCTGCGGTTGCATTATTGACTGGGAGTGCACTTGCAGCAAGATATATGGAAGTTGTTCACGGTGAAACACATCCAGAAAGAGATCAGATTCTCTCAGGCATAAACGGTGAAGCTGCCCAAAAGAGCGAGTATCGCCACACCTTGCCTGAACAAACGTTATTCATTGGATTTGCAGAAACAGCGACTGCTTTGGGGCATGCCGTATTTGAAAACTTCAAAAACGCATCTTTTTTTCATACAACAAGGGAAATGGTTTCTGGAATGGATTCCATAATTAATTTTGAAGAAGAGCATTCGCATGCGACATCCCATCGCTGTTATGTGAATGAGAGTTTATTTGATCATGACCAGCCGATTGTTTTAGTGGATGATGAAGTAACGACAGGGAAAACAGCCTTGAACATTATTGAATCCATTCAAGGAAAATATCCACGCAGTGAATACACAGTGGTGTCTATTTTAGATTGGCGATCAGAAGAAGATCTTAGACGCTTTAAAGAAACAGAAGATAGACTTGGGGTCAAAATCCATACTGTTGCTTTAATAACTGGATACATTTCCACAACTGGAGAGCCGATTGCAGAGCATCAAATGGAAACAGATGCAGATTCTGTGTTTGATTCTAAGGTAAACGAACTCTATTTAACAGGAGAAGATGTTCAACTGACTTCTTATTCTTCGGAACTCTTATCTGCCCGATATCTTCATCACACTGGCCGTTTTGGTCTTTCAGATTCTGAACAGATCAGCGTACAGGCTTTTTGTGAAATGGCAGCTTCTGAGATTATGCAGAAGCGTAAGGGAAATAAGACATTATGTCTTGGTACGGGAGAATTTATGTATTTGCCGATGAAGATAGCTTCTTATATGGGTGACGGGATTTTCTATCAATCCACAACTAGAAGTCCGATCCATCCAGTTGAACGCAAAGACTACGCTGTAAAAAACAGCTATCCTTTCACTAACCCAGAAGACGGGGAAACAGTGAACTACTTTTATAATACAGAGCGGAATCAATACGACGAAGTATTTGTCTTTTTTGAACGGACTGTTTTAGAAAATCATATGCAATCCATGCTTCTTCAGCTAAAAAAGGTCTTTCCGGTTATTAATCTCGTATTTTTTAGTACACACAAAAAGGATGTGCAATAGATGAATAAGTTGACGCAGCAATTGCCAAAGCCAGCAGCAATGGGCAGTTATTCTGAACAGGATGTCATCTTCCTGCTGAAGGATTTGAGTCAGGTCCAGCTAGAAAAATCAACATTGGAGAGAGAGCAGGCTGTTCAAAGCGGTACCCATTATTCAGAAATGCTTCCGATTGAATATAAACCGTCTGATGAATATTTACAGCTTTTTCATCATTCTTTAGATATGTACAAACAAAAACTGGCAATTGCAGTAGGAACAGTTGCAGAGCGCATTTTGAAAGTGAAAGGGCGCAGCATCGTGCTTGTGTCACTTGCAAGAGCGGGCACGCCAATTGGAATATTAATGAAACGATACTTACTTCAAACCTACAACCTGAACGTCCCTCATTACAGTGTTTCAATTATAAGAGGCCGCGGTATAGATGAAAATGCGATGAGATATATTGCACAGAATCACCCGGAAGATCACGTTCAATTTGTGGATGGCTGGACTGGAAAAGGTGCTATTACAAAAGAGCTGAACGAGGCGATGCTGGACTTTAACAGCAAATATGGAATGCAGATTGACGATTCACTTGCAGTCTTGGCTGATCCTGGATATTGTACGGATATTTACGGAACAAGAGAAGATTTTCTTATTCCGAGTGCCTGCTTAAACTCTACTGTTTCAGGTCTGGTGAGCAGAACGGTATTAAATGATCTTTTAATTGGAATAGATGATTTTCATGGGGCAAAGTATTATTCAGAACTGCTTTCTGAAGATGTTTCCAATCATTTTATTGACGTTGTCGTTTCTGAATTTGAACATGTTTCAGATGAGATTAATAAACAAGTTTTGAAGCTTGAAACAGAAGATACGCGGCCTGCATGGAAGGGTATCCAGGATATTAAACAGATCCAGGAAGATTTCAGCATCGAAAATATTCATCATGTAAAGCCAGGAGTCGGAGAAACAACACGTGTTCTTTTACGAAGAATTCCTTGGAAAATACTTGTGAAAGATTTGAATAACACAGACCTTGAACACATTTTCCTGCTTGCCAAGGAACGGAATGTACCTGTAATCGAATATAAGAACATGTCATATTCATGCTGCGGCATTATCAAGCCCCTAAACTAGGAGGAACTATCTGTGATTTTTGCAAGTGATCTAGATCAAACGCTCATTTATTCAAGAAGATCCTTCCGCGTGCCGGTGATCGAGTCGGATATCCGCTTAATTGAAATCCTTGAGGATAAGGAAATTTCATTTATGACGAATAAAGCAATTTCCATGCTGAAGGAAATTGCATCGCAAATGACTTTTGTGCCAGTGACAACAAGAACACCCTCTCAATTCGAACGCATTTCTGTTTTTCAGGAAGAAATCCTTCCGAGCTATGCAATTACTAGCAATGGGGGACATGTGTTTAAAGATGGGAAGCTGGATTCCGAATGGAAAATCCATTTAGAAACAAAAATGAAAAATGAGTGCACAAGTTTAAAAGAGGTTTCCCTTAAGTTTCAGGATATTGCTGCGGACGAGTGGGTTCTAAAACAGAAAAATGCTGAAAACCTTTTTCTATATAATATTATCGATCGCGACCATATTCCCTTAACACACCTGCAGGAATTTATACTCTGGCTCGATGAACATGGATGGAAGCACTCATTGCAAGGCAGAAAGCTCTACTTTGTTCCAAAGCCGATCAATAAATGGGATGCCGTTGCTTATGTAAAAGATGCGGTGGGAGCTAAAACAGTTATCACTGCAGGAGATTCACTCTTGGATTTATGCATGCTAGAAGGAGCAGATCATGCTTTTTCTCCGCTGCACGGCGAACTTGGTGAATCAAATACACGTTTAGTTGAATCGATTAAAAGAACAATCAAGAACGGAATTTTTGCATCTGAAGAGATTCTTGAGAACGTTGCGGCTCTTTCTAAAAAGAATCTCTTGATCTAGAAATATTTACCTTATGTGATAAAATGGTACAATAAATAAATGGTGTTTCCAAAGGTGAATGGCTATATGAATGATTTTCTTTAGATATTATTGGAGTGAACGTATTGGTTATATTAGAAAAGAACCATACAAATTTACTGGATAAAAATATAATGAGTTCTGCCCAAGCCTGTCAGGAATGGGGAATTGACAATTCAACTCTGCGGAAGCGGATTGATCAATTCCCAAAAGGCACCATTCGTAAATTTGGAAAAACATGGGTTGTAACGAGTGAAGGAATGTACCGTGTATTCGGCGAAAAGAGAAAAGATAACTTAAAATGATCGATGTATGACTTTTGGGGGGAGGGGGATTTGGGATGATTCGAACATATCAGCCAGTAGCGGCAATCGGCGTAGAAACAGAATGGAAAGCGCTTCTTTATCAGTCTTTGTCCGAGCGCTCAGGGTTTATGAAGACTCCCTTTGAAATGAAAATCCCTCAAATAGCCATTAGATTGCTTGGCACACCTTTAGTAGAAGATGAATATTTTCAAATGCTTTATGATCTTGTTCACGATAAAGATCTTGATCTTCATTTTATAAGCGAAAATCTTGATAAAACGATTCCGCAGGAAAAATTTCAGGCTGTGCAAAATTTATTGCTTCAACACGGAAAAGAAAAGCTCTCAGTTAATCGATTTGTGGCGTTTATGGATCGTGACCAGCTGCTTCCAATACTGAAAAATCCAGAATTGAACCGTCATCTTAGAGCATGCATGATCCAAGTCCTCTCTCATTTTTTTGCCCAAGGCAAAGATGATGGAGGGGATTTCAGAAGAGTCATCGTGGATCTTGTGAAATGGACATGGAATCATTTATATAAGGAACTCGAAAAAGCTGCAGAGCAAGAAGAAAAAACGCCAAAGTTTTTCTGGTATGGCGATGCCTCAAAAAGCGAGCAATATTTCCTCATGTTCCTTATCCTTTTCGGCTGCGATGTCATCATCGTGCATCCAGAGGGAAAGGATGTTTTAGATGAAACGGACCCTGAGGAAAAGTGCAGCAAAATCATTCGCCACCCGGGAACCCATGAGCTAGAGCCGTTTCCTAAAACAAGACCGGAACGAACTTCAACCATTGCCTACAAAGCATCGAAAGAAATTGACATGGTTCTTCATTCAGAAGATTCCATGCTGTATAAGCCTTGGCAATTCCGCAGCTATATTCCTAATGCAATTACATTAAAAACAACGTATGACGAACTTTTCATTCTTATAAAGGAAAGAGCTTTTATCAGGCCTAATTTTGAGGTGAGAAACAATACGGTCAATATTCCAACTATTTTTTCGAAGGTATTTGGAATGACGAAAAACCGCCGCACGTACTGGAGTAAAATTCAGGATTTAGCGGATTACGAATATGCAACAGTTGTTAAGCAATTCCCGTTTACTTGGGAGGCGAAAGGCAACCCGCATTTTCATTACCAAAATGCTCTCAATGAAAAACAGGAATTACAAGCTGAAAAAATGATGAACAGCAACTGGTGGAGATATGCGAACCTGCCAAAAGGGCTGCAGAAGGGGATAGCTGAAGCCATTTCAAGATATTGCGCCCACCCAAAACTGAAAAAACTGGATCAGGAAAGCTTGTATGATCTGCAATTATATTTGTTCAGCCAGTCGATGAATATTCCGCATGAAATGATAAAGCTGATGCAGAACTTTGATTACTCGCAATATGTGCCAAGGGTTATTCTTTATAATAATGAAAAAAATGGATATTTAACCCGTTCAGATGCAGCAATTTTACTTTTGCTGAATGAATTTGGTCTGGATATTGTCATATATAACCCGCCGGGGCATAACGATATCGAAAACTTTGTTGATGAAAGATACTATGACAGTCATTGGCTTGATGAAATGAGCTTTGGAGAAGAATTCCAGGAACCTTCACGGCTGAAAAAATTCATCCGCAAGATGTTCTAAATTATAGGGAGGTAAGGATTATGTCTCAAGTACCGGGACTCAGTAAAGTTGATCAAATGGAAGAGGTCTTGCAGCAAGGACCTAATAATATGAAGCTCCAGCTTCAAAAGGAGCCAGAAGTTCAAAAGCTTGCTGAAATGATTGATTACCGCAACCAAGTGGGCATGCTTGAATATGGAAAAGCACCTGCGAATGAAATTTCTTCGTTTTCAGGAAAAATACTAAATACGATGCAGTCGGGCAGCATGGAAGAATCAAGCGCGCTCCTTAAGCATCTGGGCAAAATTATGGACCGATTTGACCCTAAGGATTTTGCAGAAGAAAAAGGCTTCATGAAAAAAATCTTTAACCGCGGTCAAAAGATGGTTGAGAAAATCATGTCGAAGTACCAGACTATGGGCGGGGAAATTGATAAAGTTTACACGGAAATCGTAAAATACGAAGATGAAATGAAACGAACAACAAATACGCTTGAACAGTTATATGAACAAAACTTCCAGTATTACATGGAACTCGAAAAATATATCGTAGCCGGCGACATGAAAGCTGCTGAGCTAAAGCAGCAGCTGCCGGCATTAGAAAGCAAAGCCGCATCTGGTGATCAGCTTGCACAAATGGAGCTTGATACGATGCGCAATGCAGTAGAAGTGCTTGAACAAAGAGTGTATGATTTGGAGCTTGCGAAGCAAGTAGCCTATCAGTCAGCACCGCAAATTCGCCTGCTTCAAAGAGGAAACACGAAGCTGATCGGGAAAATCAATTCTGCCTTTGTCACAACCATTCCAATCTTTAAAACAGGCTTAATCAACGCGATTGCTGCCAAAAGACAAAAACTTGTGGCAGATTCGATGAATGAGCTTGAAAAACGGACAAATGAAATGCTCATCAAAAATGCTCAGAACATTTCAAAACAAAGTGTAGATATTGCAAGACTCTCAGGCAGTCCGAGTATTAAAATCGAAACGATTGAGGAAACATGGAGCATTATTTTAAAAGGGATGCAGGAAACAAAAGCAATTGAAGACGAGAATAAACAGCTTCGCGAACAAGGCCGTGTACGTCTTGAAGAGCTGCAAAATAACTTTAAACTAATCAAAAACAGCCGCTAAAACTCGGATAAACTCCGGGTTTTTCTATGAAAATTGTTTAGACTAATATCTAGCTCATTTTATCATTTTTGCCGATTTATTAGAAAAAGAGCATGAAACCTCACTGCAGCGTAAAATAAACCTTAACGAGAATAGCCTTTTAATAGAAAATTTGAAAAATATACTGATTTATTAGAAGGATAAAGATTAAGGTAGCATAAAGTGTTAGAATTTGTTTATAATGAATGGTATGACTCGAATTACATAAGGTTCGGAAGCTTGCAATTATTATCCGAAATTCTTAATCTAAAATAGATGAACGACTAGAAAGGGAGTGCCTCCAATTGAGTATTGCAGAATATTCTAAGGAACAGCTTAAAGAAATGTCGATGATTGAAGTTGCATACGACATTATGGCAGAAAAAAGAACGCCATATCTTTTTAAAGATTTGGTAAAAGAAATCAGTGATATCATTGGTCTGTCTAAAAGTCAGGTTGAAGATAAAATTTCTCAATTTTACACAGATTTAAATATTGATGGACGTTATATTTGTGTTGGGGAAAATACATGGGGTCTGCGCAGCTGGTACCCATATGAACAAATCGAAGAAGAGGTTGTTCCAGTCGCAAAACCTAAGAAGAAAAAAGCGAAAAAAGCGGTTGATGAGGATCTTGATGTTGACGATTTTGATGAAGTGGATGAAGAGGAATTAGAGTACGATGATGTCGAAGAGTATGAAGATGATGCAGATGATGCAGATGATGATCTTGATGACGACGATGATGATCTGGATGATGATATCGAAGAAGTCATTGAAGATGATGACTTTGAGATTGATGAAGATGATGAAGACTTGGATGAGGATGCACTGGATGAAGATGATGAGGAAGAGGATAAATCACCTTGACTTTCTAGTTTCAACTAGGTAGAATCTTATTTGGGCTCTTTAAAAGCTATACCATTGGTTTATATATACCATGCTCCCTTTCGCAACGCGCAAGGGAGCTTTCTTATTTTATATGCGCAGTTCAGCCGGAGCTTAAGGCGGCTTATGCGCTTTTCCTATTTTCAGGAGATGGAAAGACCCCCTGACAAAACATATAAAAGATATATTGTTCCCATTCGATTGGGAATGTTTTCTTTTGTGCACATTAATCTTATACATCATTTGAAGGGAGAAGAAGAACATATGACAAAGTATATTTTTGTTACAGGAGGCGTTGTGTCCTCACTTGGAAAAGGGATCACAGCAGCTTCTCTTGGACGCTTGCTTAAAAACAGAGGATTAAAGGTGACAATCCAAAAGTTTGATCCATACATCAACGTGGACCCGGGAACGATGAGTCCCTATCAGCACGGTGAGGTTTTCGTAACAGACGACGGCGCTGAAACAGACCTTGACCTTGGACACTATGAGCGTTTCATCGACATTAATTTAAATAAATACAGCAACGTAACAACTGGTAAAATTTATTCTTCTGTCCTTAAGAAAGAACGCCGCGGCGACTACCTTGGGGGAACGGTTCAGGTTATCCCTCACATCACTAATGAAATCAAAGACCGTGTATTCCGTGCAGGAAAAGAAACAAACGCAGACGTCGTCATTACAGAAATCGGCGGAACAGTAGGGGATATTGAATCACTTCCATTCCTCGAAGCAATCCGTCAAATGAAGAGTGACATTGGCCGTGACAATGTTATGTACATTCACTGTACACTTGTTCCTTACATCAAAGCTGCCGGTGAAATGAAAACAAAGCCGACACAGCACAGTGTTAAAGAACTAAGAAGCTTAGGCATTCAGCCAAACGTGATCGTTCTTCGTACAGAAATGCCAATTTCTCAAGACATGAAGGACAAGATTGCATTATTCTGTGATATTGATACAAATGCTGTTATTGAATGCCGTGATGCGGATACTCTTTATTCAATTCCTTTGGCTCTTCAAGAACAGCACCTTGATCAAATCACATGCGATCATTTGAAGCTTGAATCACGCGAACCGGAAATGTCAGAGTGGATCGAGCTTGTTCAAAAAGTTACGAACCTGTCAAAAACAGTTCGCATTGCAATTGTCGGAAAATACGTAGAGCTTCAAGATGCTTATATCTCAGTTGTTGAAGCGCTGCGTCATGCAGGCTATGCATTCGATGCAGACATCAACATCAAATGGATAAATGCAGAAGAAGTAACAGCGTTAAACAAAGATGAGCTTCTTTCTGATGTAGATGGAATCCTTGTACCAGGCGGCTTCGGCGATCGCGGCGTAGAAGGCAAAATCCTTGCAACTCAATATGCGCGTGAAAACAAAGTTCCATTCTTCGGAATCTGTCTTGGCATGCAAGTAGCTTCAATTGAATATGCACGCAATGTTCTTGGACTGCAGGGTGCACATTCATCTGAGCTTGATCTTGCAACACCATACCCGATTATCGACTTGCTTCCAGAGCAAAAAGATATCGAGGACCTTGGCGGCACACTTCGTCTTGGACTTTACCCGGCTAAGCTTGATCCTTCATCACGTGCATTTGAAGCATATCAGGATGAAGTAATCTATGAGCGCCACCGTCATCGCTATGAGTTCAACAATGAATACCGTCAAGCAATGGAAGACGCAGGATTCATCTTCTCAGGTACAAGCCCTGACGGCAGACTTGTAGAAATTATCGAATTAAAAGATCACCCCTGGTTCGTGGCTTCCCAGTTCCATCCGGAATTCACATCAAGACCAACTAGACCGCAGCCATTATTCCGTGAATTTGTGAATGCATCATTAATGGCTTCTGAAAAATAATGAATGGCAAAAAACCTGACAGGAATCTGTCAGGTTTTTTTGTCCCGCTATGGAGAGCTAATACAAATACAAAATGTGAAACATCTATGTCAGAAATCGTTACTAGATTCCTTTAGTCAGTTACTATCCTCACACATGTAAAAACGCTCATTTTTAAGCTTTGGAAGCACCAAGGAATACTAAATTTTCAGGCTTCCTATCCGAGATGTTCCTTTTACTATCCGCTCAGGGCCAGTATATTTTCCCAGAAACCAGGTTTTACTGTCCGAAATAGGAGTGTAATTATCCGAATGGTAATCTGCGCATTTTTACTTACGCATAATTCAACAGTTTACCATTTACTCTTCCTCATATTCACTCAATATTTCCTTTAGCGTAAAGCTCAGCGCATAATAGACAAAAAGGGATGTCATTAAAGCTGGGTAACCGTAGCGGCTTCCATCTTCATCAGGAATCAGCCCTTTTTTAAGCTTTGAATCAATATGTACATCTACGAGCTCATCTAGCCGGTTCTTTTCGTCCTTCAAAAAGCACGATACGCCAACAGTGCCAATCCCTAATTCGCGAAGCTTTTCAGCAAGCTCTATTGCCTCTTGGTCATTTGATCGATGAGTGATCAGTAAGACACGGTCTGCATCTGTCAGCTTGTTTATCGTGCCGTCTTCTGAAAATAATGGCTTTGCAGAGGAAAGCGGTTCAGAGCTAAGAATCGCTTCATCGACAATCCCGTGAAGCTCGCCATAGCCATGTATATAGATTGTGCCGCTTCCGACTGCAGCTTGGGCGAGCAGTCTTGCTCCGTCTTCTATCGCAAGCTCTTCTTGCTCTTGAATCCGGTTAAAGTGGCCATTTAATTGAGTCATAAATATTTTCATCATATCAAAAAAACACTCCTTTACATCCATAATTATAACGAATTGAAAGGAGATCTCCTAACATCTGCGTTCAGAATTTGTCGATAAAGATCTTTCAAAACCAGCAGGAATAAGAATGCGAAGAGCCGAATAACTATCGTATGATTTAGCGAACTGCCTTATACTAGGGTAGGAAGCACTAGACTGTTTCCATCGAAATAGAAGTTAAACGGTAGTTTTGCTATATAATCCTAAAATGAAGAGGTGCAGGAACATGAATGAGAAAATATTAATCGTGGACGATCAGTACGGAATCCGAATATTGTTAAATGAAGTTTTCCAAAAAGCGGGGTATCAGACATTTCAAGCAGCAAATGGCTTTCAGGCGCTTGAGATTGTAGATAAGCAATCTCCAGATTTAGTTCTTCTTGATATGAAAATTCCTGGAATGGATGGGATTGAAATCCTAAAAAGAATGAGAGTAGTTGAGCCTGATATCCGCGTTATCATTATGACTGCCTATGGGGAGCTTGATATGATTCAAGAAGCGAAAGACCTTGGCGCGCTTACACATTTCGCCAAACCATTTGATATAGATGAGATTCGTGATGCTGTTAGAAAGTACCTTCCGATCCGATCAAACTAAATTATATTAGAATATTCAGATTAATGTCGAAAAGTTGCCGTTTTTCTCATAAGTTGGTATGCTAGTGATTGAGAAAAGCTTGTTTATCATTTCATCAGATTACATATAATGCAATCGTTCTGGTCATGCTAGATGTTACGTAAGCTTTTCGGTTTAGCAAATTAGCTGCATAGGGAGGATATTTCGACATGCCTTTAGTATCAATGACAGAAATGTTGAATAAAGCAAAAAGCGAGGGTTACGCTGTAGGTCAATTTAACCTGAACAACCTTGAGTTCACTCAAGCGATTCTTCAAGCTGCTGAAGAAGAAAAGTCACCAGTTATCCTAGGTGTTTCTGAAGGTGCTGCACGTTACATGAGCGGCTTCAAAACTGTGGTTAAAATGGTAGAAGGACTAATGGAAGACTTGAACGTAACTGTACCGGTTGCGATTCATCTTGATCATGGTTCAAGCTTTGACAAATGTAAAGAAGCAATCGATGCTGGTTTTACATCTGTAATGATTGACGCTTCTCACCACCCATTTGAAGAGAACATTGAAACAACTGCTAAAGTTGTGGACTATGCTCATTCAAAAGGTGTTTCTGTTGAAGCTGAGCTTGGAACAGTTGGCGGACAGGAAGACGACGTAATTGCTGAAGGCGTTATTTACGCTGATCCTAAAGAGTGCGAAGAAATGGTAAAACGCACTGGTATTGACTGCATAGCACCTGCATTAGGTTCTGTACACGGTCCTTACAAAGGCGAGCCTAACTTAGGCTTCAAAGAGATGGAAGAAATCGGAAATGCTACTGGCATGCCGTTAGTACTTCATGGCGGAACTGGTATCCCAACACACGATATCAAAAAAGCCATCTCATTTGGTACAGCTAAAATCAACGTTAACACTGAAAACCAAATTGCTTCTGCTAAAGCTGTTCGCGAAACATTAGCAGCTAAGCCTAATGAATATGATCCACGTAAATATTTAGGCCCAGCCCGCGATGCTATTAAAGCAACAGTTGCAGGCAAAATGAAAGAATTCGGTTCTGCAGGCAGAGCTTAATTTTTCAAAAAAATAAAACCGCCTTTGATACAAATATGAAACGACAAGGCGGTTTCTCTTTCAAACGGAAGTAAGCGTAAACAAGTTAAATTTTTCTGATATCTTAGGAGGATGGCAGAATGTTATTTTTCATCGATACTGCAAATGTCGAAGAAATTAAAGAAGCACAATCTCTTGGGATTTTATCCGGTGTAACAACGAACCCAAGTTTAGTTGCGAAAGAAAACGTATCCTTTCATGATCGCTTAAAAGAAATAACGGATATTGTTTCTGGATCAGTCAGTGCAGAGGTTATTTCCTTAAAGGCAGAGGAAATGATTGAAGAAGGCAAGGAATTAGCTGAGATTGCATCAAATATTACAGTTAAAGTGCCAATGACTCCGGATGGTTTAAAGGCTGTTAAAGCATTAACCGACCTTGGAATTAAAACCAATGTTACGTTAATATTTAATGCTAATCAGGCATTGCTTGCAGCTAGAGCAGGCGCAACTTATGTATCACCGTTTGTGGGGCGTCTTGATGATATCGGACAAAATGGCATGGAACTGATCTCGACGATTTCGGAAATGTTTGATATTCATGGAATTGAGTCTCAAATCATTGCAGCATCCATCAGACATCCAATGCACGTGACAGAAGCAGCTCTTCACGGTGCACACATTGCGACCATCCCATTCAATGTCATTAATCAGCTATGCAAGCATCCGCTGACAGATAAAGGAATTGAAAAGTTTTTAGCAGACTGGAACAATCGCAAACAATAGATTGCAATGACTATAGAATAAAAGAATGGCAAGCATAGTGCTTGCCATTTGTCTCTTAAATTAAGAACCTTCCAAGCGCTTATCATTTCCCCTGCAAAAACGGCCTCTTAATATAAAACGGGTAAACAAAAAAAATTCATATGTCTTAATAGACAAAAGAAAAAAAACTTGAACTTGTATTCTTTGTCTCATTAATGGAAAATATTTGTTTGAAAGGGATCTTTTTTTGAATCTCTTTACATTCACAGTTCCAATACGTTATAGCTTTTTTATAGATCCACCATTTTAATCTCATAACACGATGGCTTTTTACAAGAAAAGCGCAAGCGCCCGATTAGCACAGGCGACCCGAGCTGGACATCAATGCGCTAAATGTTATACTTTCATAACTCTTGAAAAAGTCAACTTCCCTGAGAAAGGAGACTATCATGGAAAAATTGAAAATTGCAGGCGGATATCCGTTAAAAGGTACGGTTAATATAAGCGGCGCTAAGAATAGTGCGGTAGCATTAATCCCTGCCACCATTTTGGCTCAAACACCTGTAACCATTGAAGGCTTGCCTGACATTTCAGATGTACATATTCTTAAAGGGCTGCTTGAAGAAATCGGAGGGACAGCTGAATTTAAGAACAACGAAATGTATGTGAATCCTGCTGACATGATTTCTATGCCTCTGCCAAGCGGAAAAGTGAAGAAATTGCGTGCTTCGTATTACTTGATGGGAGCCATGCTCGGCCGGTTTAAAAAAGCAGTCATTGGCTTGCCGGGCGGATGTCACCTTGGGCCGCGCCCAATCGATCAGCATATTAAAGGTTTCGAGGCACTTGGGGCAAAGGTAACAAATGAACAGGGTGCCATTTATTTGCGTGCAGAGGAATTAAGAGGTGCCCGCATATATTTAGACGTTGTAAGCGTCGGGGCAACTATTAACATTATGCTTGCAGCTGTTCTTGCCAAAGGCCAGACAATTATTGAAAATGCGGCAAAAGAGCCGGAAATAATTGATGTTGCTACCCTTCTCTCAAGCATGGGGGCAAAGATCAAAGGTGCCGGAACAGACGTAATCCGTATTGATGGCGTTGAAAATCTGCATGGCTGCAGACATTCTATTATTCCGGACAGGATTGAAGCTGGAACGTATATGATTATTGGTGCTGCCATGGGACAGGAAGTGCTGATTGATAACGTCATTCCACTTCATCTTGAATCTCTCATTGCAAAATTCAGAGAGATGGGTATACATGTTGAAACAAATAATGATCAGATTTGGATAGTAGGCGGCCAGAAGGAACTAAAATCTGTTGATATCAAAACACTTGTTTATCCAGGATTTCCGACAGATCTGCAGCAGCCATTTACATCTCTGCTGACAAAATCTACTGGGACAAGCGTTGTCACAGATACAATCTATTCTGCCCGATTTAAGCATATTGATGAACTGCGCCGTATGGGGGCAAAGATAAAAGTCGAAGGCAGATCAGCCATCATCACAGGTCCGACAAAGCTCCAAGGTGCGAAAGTGAAGGCAAGCGATCTGCGTGCTGGAGCAGCACTGGTTGCAGCGGGACTAATTGCAGAAGGTGTCACAGAAGTAACAGGTCTGGAACATATAGACCGGGGATACAGTCAGCTGGAAGAAAAATTAACCAGCCTTGGCGCTACGATTTGGCGTGAAAAATTAACAGAGCAGGAAATCGAACAATTACAAAATTCATAAAATAAAAATTCACAACTGGGGATCTATGGGGAGGAACTATCATTGGAAAGAAGTTTATCAATGGAGCTAGTTCGTGTAACGGAGGCTGCAGCACTTGCTTCTGCACGCTGGATGGGGAGAGGCAAAAAAGACGAAGCCGACGACGCTGCAACATCAGCGATGAGAGACGTATTTGATACAATTCCTATGAAGGGAACGGTTGTGATAGGCGAAGGCGAAATGGACGAAGCGCCAATGCTTTATATCGGAGAAAAGCTTGGGACAGGCTATGGGCCTCGTGTTGACGTAGCTGTTGACCCGCTCGAGGGTACAAACATCGTTGCTTCAGGAGGCTGGAATGCTTTGGCTGTTATAGCTATTGCCGACCATGGTAATCTTCTTAATGCGCCTGACATGTACATGGACAAGATTGCTGTAGGGCCTGAAGCAGTAGGCTGCATTGATATAGATGCTCCGATCATCGATAACTTAAAAGCAGTTGCGAAAGCAAAAAACAAAAACATTGAAGATGTTGTGGCAACGATCTTAAATCGCGAACGTCACGAGCATATCATTAAGGAGCTTCGTGAGGCAGGAGCACGCATTAAACTAATCAATGACGGTGATGTTGCCGGGGCTATTAATACAGCATTTGACCATACAGGTGTTGATATTCTATTTGGTTCTGGAGGAGCGCCTGAAGGAGTTCTTGCTGCTGTTGCACTTAAGTGTCTTGGAGGAGAAATTCAAGGCAAGCTGCTCCCGCAAAATGATGAAGAACGTGAAAGATGCGAAAAAATGGGTCTTGATGTAAACAAAGTGCTTCGTATGGAAGATCTCGTCAAAGGAGAAGACGCTATTTTTGCAGCAACAGGCGTTACAGACGGAGAACTGCTGAAAGGTGTCCAGTTCAAGGCTTCAATCGGAACAACACAATCACTTGTTATGCGTGCAAAATCAGGCACGGTCCGTTTTATTGACGGAACGCACAGCTTAAGCAAAAAGCCAAATCTTGTAATGAAATGATAGAAGAAAATAAGCCGTTCACACAGCGTGTTTGCTTATTTAGTAATTCAAAGAACCTTGATCTATATTAATTCAGGTCATTTATAGAAAAAAGCAGAGCGGCTTCGGCTGCTCGCTTCTTTTTTAAGTTGATTTTATAGGGGAAATCATATATTTCAAAATCATTTCATTGCATGAAATATATTGATTAAATTCATCAAATAAGGTAAAACTAAAGAGTGCTGCGTAAATGAAAGATTTTCTTTCACACTGCTTTTCCTACTTCAAGCTTATCTTCTTTTTCTTCTCTATATCTGATCCTTTAGCTTGTTTTTTTCACAAATATAGATGGAAGAACAACGTTTTTTATTATGTATAAAGTGTGGTGTTGACATGAGCGAGGTTTCAATTTCCAATCTCGAACATATGAAATTAAAAGAATTATATGAACTTGCGCGTCATTATAAAATTTCATATTACAGTAAACTGACAAAAAAAGAATTGATCTTTGCCATTTTAAAAGCGAACGCTGAACAAGAGGACTTATTGTTCATGGAAGGCGTTCTTGAAATTATTCAATCTGAAGGATTTGGATTCTTAAGACCAATCAATTATTCTCCAAGCTCTGAAGACATTTATATCTCAGCTTCACAAATCCGCCGTTTTGATCTGAGAAATGGGGACAAGGTGTCTGGTAAAGTTCGTCCTCCAAAAGAAAACGAACGCTATTATGGATTGCTGCATGTAGAAGCAGTGAACGGGGATGACCCTGAATCTGCGAAAGAGCGAGTCCATTTCCCAGCCTTAACACCACTGTATCCGAATAGACAAATCATCCTTGAAACAAAACCTAATGATCTTTCAACACGTATCATGGATGTGATTGCACCTGTTGGATTTGGACAGCGCGGATTGATTGTAGCACCGCCTAAAGCTGGTAAAACCATGCTTTTAAAAGAAATCGCCAACAGTGTGACAACGAATCACCCTGAAGCCGAATTAATCGTCCTTCTGATTGACGAGCGTCCAGAGGAAGTAACGGATATTGAACGTTCAGTAGCAGGAGATGTTGTCAGCTCAACATTCGATGAAGTTCCAGAAAATCACATAAAAGTGGCTGAGCTCGTACTTGAACGTGCCATGCGCCTTGTTGAGCATAAGAAAGACGTTATCATCTTGATGGACAGCATTACGCGTCTTGCGCGTGCTTATAACCTAGTTATTCCGCCAAGCGGCCGAACGCTATCAGGAGGGATCGATCCTGCAGCGTTTCACCGTCCGAAACGATTCTTCGGTGCAGCAAGAAACATTGAAGAAGGCGGCAGCTTGACGATTCTTGCAACAGCTTTAGTAGATACAGGTTCACGTATGGACGATGTAATCTACGAAGAATTTAAAGGAACAGGCAACATGGAGCTTCATCTTGACCGTTCTCTTGCTGAAAAACGCATTTTCCCAGCGATTGATATTCGCCGTTCTGGCACACGTAAGGAAGAATTGCTGATTCCTAGAGATCACCTTGAGAAGCTTTGGGCGATTCGCAAGTCGATGTCTGATACACCTGACTTTGCTGAAAAGTTCCTTAAAAAATTACGGAATTCAAAATCCAATGAAGAATTCTTCAGCATTCTTGATGCCGAATGGAAGGCAGCGGGAGTTTCTGGAAAACGATTATAAATTCCTGAACTAGATGTTGCAAAAAAAATGGAAGCTTGTTATAATTTTTTTATGTGCTTTTCCGGAAGTCAATCTTCTGGAATTGATAACTCTGTTTCGACAAACGATTCAGGGCGGAAGGAGATGAAACGGAATGAAAGCAGCTATACATCCTAACTACAAAAAAGTTATGGTTAAATGTGCTTGTGGAAATGAATTTGAAACTGGTTCTGTAAAAGACGAGGTGCGCATCGAGGTTTGTTCTGAGTGCCATCCATTCTACACAGGACGTCAAAAATTCGCTTCTGCTGACGGTCGTGTTGATCGCTTCAACAAAAAATACGGTCTTAAATAATTATAGATTCAAGGAAACAGGCAAGATATCTGTCTTGCCTGTTTTTTTACGCCAATTCGCGCTAAATAATGGAAAATACAGCCATAATAAGAGTGGAACGAACACTTTTACATATGGAATGACACGATACTGCATAAACTAGTACGGTTTATTTTACGACGTCAAAAAGGGCGCTCAACCATAGAAATAATCTAGACATTGAAGGGAGAGGCCGTTTTCATGTATGTAATGAAACAGAGCGGGTGGCTTGAAGTCATCTGCGGAAGCATGTTCTCTGGCAAATCAGAAGAGTTAATCAGACGAGTGCGCCGTGCACAATTTGCTAAACAAGAAGTCAAGGTGTTTAAGCCTGCCATTGATAATCGGTACAGCGATGAAGAGGTTGTTTCACATAATGGAACTGCGATGATCAGTCACGCCGTTGCCTCTTCAAGTGATCTTTTTAAATACATTACACCAGAAACTGACGTCATCGCAGTTGATGAGGTTCAATTTTTTGATGAAGATATAGTGGACGTCATAACAACACTTGCAAATCAAGGCTACCGCGTTATTGCTGCAGGTCTTGATCAAGATTTCAGAGGGGAACCATTCAGCACTGTGCCGGCATTAATGGCTGTTGCTGAGCTAGTGACGAAACTTCAGGCTGTCTGCTCTGTATGCGGATCACCTGCAAGCCGGACACAAAGGCTGATTAATGGCAAACCAGCATCCTATAATGACCCGATCATTCTGGTCGGAGCATCTGAGTCATACGAGCCTAGATGCCGCCATCATCATGAGGTCCCGGAAAAGCCTGCAAAAACAGTACTGAATGAGCAGGAAACACCTAACATATAAGTGATACAAGAGCTGCCGGCAATCTTTCGGACAGCTTTTTTTATATTTCATGCTAAAAAGGGCACCTTATAAGTGGAGGTGTTCATAATGAAAGCAGGATGGATCATCGTTTTTATTCTTCTATTGGGAGGCTGTGCCAACCCAAGCAAGCAGTCTGAAATTCAGCCTGAGTCTCATAAAGGCAGTGAGCTGAAACAAACAGGAGAAGGTGTATCAAATGAACGCGGAACAACGGAGCAGAACCCCAATTTTTTAAATCTGTCAAAAAACCGTGAGCAAAACGAAGATGAAATGGATAAGCTTCAAGAAGCGATCCGGAATGATAAGTCACTTAAAATCGACAACGTCACGATGAATGGAAATACAATTAGGGTGGATGTAGCATCTGATAAAGAACTCACACAGGATGAAAAACAAAAGAAGCAGGCAGAGCTTCAAACAAAAATGCAGAATATCATTCCGCGCTATGATATTAAAGTGAATCTTGATTCAAAATAAAAAACTCGTTTCTGAGTAAACGAGTTTTTGCTTCGGCTAAAAGCTGAAAATGGAGCTGATCAGATTTCTGCGTTTTTGCTTTTTAGGAATGGAGCTATGGTCAAAAACAAGCGCCTGCTCTTTTGGATGCTTTTCTTTTTGCTTCTCTAAACTTTCAATTTTAGATTCTAGTTCAGCAATGCGGCCGTTTAGTTCCTCAATCTCTCTGCGATGCTGCAGAAGCTGGTAAGAAACAACCCCATCCGCTTTGCTGTTCACCTTTTGATCAAGCTCCGCTAGTTTTTGCAGAATCTCTTGAAATGCTGGAATTTTTTCTTGAGCATCCGCTTTAACCAGTCCTTTTCTTGCTGGCTTCTTTTCAGCGACCTTCACTTCCTGAAACAAAATGCCTTGATTTAATTGTTCTTTTATATCTCTGAGGGTGCTGATATCTTCATCCGTAAACAAATAATGGCCGAGTTCATTGCGTTCCATCTGCAAATTCAGCTGCTTCACCCAGCGCTGTACGGTTTTGGGCGAAACACCTAATAACTTTGCGACTTCGCTTGTATTCATCTAAAATCCCCCTTGATACATGAGTAAGCTACCTTTTCGATAAAGGAGATACGGTTCCCTTCTGCATAGACAAAAGAAGAATGAATTCGGCAAAGAAAGTGCGGATTTTACGAATTGTGACCCGTTTTTTCGACGTCATCCTCATATAGCTCAAGCGGCAATCCATCGGGATCCTGAAAAAAAGTAAAGCGTCTGTTTGTAAAGGGATCAATTCGGATTTCTTCTGTTCCGATCCCGTGACTATTTAAGTGTTTGACTGCTTCTGCGATGTCTTCAACTGAAAATGCAAGGTGTCTTAGGCCTGCTGCTTCAGGCCGGGTTGGACGTTCTGGAGGAGATGGAAAAGAAAAAAGCTCGATTTGAATATGATCTCCAACAGCCAAGTCCAGTTTATAAGAATCCCGTTCCGCCCGGTAAAATTCATGGATGACTTCAAAGCCAAGCTTATTTACATAAAAGTCTTTTGAGACAGCATAATCTGTACAAATAATGGCAACATGATGAACATGATTGATTTTCATAATTTCCTGCCTTTCTTTCTGGCTCAATTTGCTTTTGACGCTTAGAGTAACCTATACTATAATTATAACGTTATGGACGAAAATTGAGGTGAATAACGTGTTAGATCGCTTACAATCAGTGGAAGACCGCTATGAAAAATTAAATGGGCTTTTAATGGATCCTGATATTATCAACGATTCTAAAAAGCTTCGTGAATATTCAAAAGAACAATCTGATCTGCAAGAAACAGTTGAAGTATATCGTGAATATAAATCTGTCAAAGAACAGATTAATGATGCTAAAGTGATGCTTGATGACAAGCTTGATGCAGACATGCGCGACATGGTCAAAGAAGAGCTTTCAGAGCTTCAGGCCCAGGAAAAAGCGCTTGCTGAGCGTTTGAAGATCCTTCTAGTTCCAAAAGACCCGAATGACGATAAAAACGTTATTATGGAGATCCGCGGAGCAGCGGGCGGAGATGAAGCAGCATTATTTGCTGGCGACCTGTACCGCATGTACAGCCGATTCGCTGAAGCACAAGGCTGGAAAACGGAAGTGATGGAAGCAAACTCAACAGGTGTCGGCGGCTACAAAGAGATCATTTTCATGATTAACGGAAGAGGCGCATTCTCCAAATTGAAATACGAAAATGGAGCACACCGTGTACAGCGCGTTCCTGAAACAGAATCAGGCGGAAGAATTCATACATCAACAGCAACTGTCGCCTGCTTGCCTGAAGCAGAAGAAGTTGAAATCGAAATTCATGAAAAAGACATCCGTGTCGATACATTTACATCAAGCGGACCAGGCGGACAAAGTGTTAACACGACTATGTCAGCAGTGCGCTTAACGCATCTTCCAACTGGAACAGTCGTATCATGTCAGGATGAAAAATCCCAAATCAAAAACAAAGAAAAAGCAATGAAAGTATTGCGCGCACGCGTTTATGATAAATTTCAGCGAGAAGCACAAGCTGAATATGATCAAACGAGAAAACTTGCTGTCGGTACTGGTGACCGTTCAGAACGGATCCGCACGTATAACTTCCCGCAAAATCGTGTAACAGACCACCGCATTGGCCTTACAATCCAAAAGCTCGATCAGATCTTACAAGGAAAGCTTGATGAGTTCGTTGATGCTCTAATCGTAGAAGATCAATCGAGCAGACTTGATCAGGCAGGACAGTAACCGTGATTATGGTCTATGAAGCCCTGAAGCGGGCTTCTTCTTTTTTGGCAGAGGCAGAACGAGATCACAATGCGGGAGAACTTCTTCTTCGCCACCACTTAAACATGAGCCGAGCTGAGATGCTGGCAAATCTGAGAACAGAACTTCCTGCTGGAACCTGGGAAAGCTTCAAAGCAGATGTAAACCGTCATGCAGACGGAGTTCCTGTTCAGCATATGATCGGAACCGAAGAATTTTACGGCCGTTCGTTTATAGTCAATAAAGAAGTTCTCATTCCGCGTCCCGAAACAGAGGAACTTGTTGAAGGTATTTTGATAAAGGCAAAAAGCTTATTCAGCGGATACACTGAAGTGGAAGCAGCTGATATTGGGACAGGCAGCGGTGCCATCGCGATTTCACTTGCTCTGGAGAATTCCGTTTTTAAGGTGAGTGCGATCGATATTGCACAAGAATCACTAGATGTTGCGGAGTTAAACGCTAAAAATCTTGGAGCGGACATTCAGTTCTTGCATGGAGATTTGCTAATGCCAATTCTAAGCAGCGGCAAAAAGCTGGATGTTGTCGTTTCTAATCCGCCTTACATTCCAAATGCCGATATTTTGGAGCTGTCTCCAGTTGTGAAGGATCATGAACCGCTCCGCGCACTCGCTGGAGGAGAAGACGGACTGGATTTCTACCGCAGACTTGCCGAGGAAATTCCTCTCGTCATCAAAGAACGTGCCCTTATTGCATTTGAAGTTGGAGCCGGACAAGGTGAAGATGTGAAAGCTCTTCTATTGGAAAAACTTCCTCATGCAGATGCAGAAGTAAAATACGATATAAATGGCAAAGATCGCATGGTATTTGCTGTTGTGGATGAAACGTCTCAGTAATGAGGCGTTTTTATTTGTTTGGAGAGGTGAGGTGGTATTTGCGGTGGCGGTAGGAACCGGAGTGGTTAAGGTTTTGCTGCTTAAGAATCCTCGTTGCAATTGAGGGATTTGAGAGATGAAGAAAGCTGCAAACCTCATTGTTTGAGATAGAGGTGGATAGTAAAAGTGCATAATCAACTAAAGCTTGGTTGTGGGCATCTTTACTGATTTTTTTGCATTCAGGGCATTCCCAGCATCCATGAATTCTTATCATTGGCAGATTAGAACATTTTGGACAGGCTACACCTGTCAGTAAGTTAGATGAATGAATTCCAAATTGGGAAAGAACATCTTTATCTTGAGGGGCGTTCTGCTTTAATAAAACGCGTGAAAGTTTATTAAGTTCTTTTGATGAAATGCTTTCATGTTTGAGCCGATTAATAGATTCTATTTTTTCAGGAAGCAATGCTGCATGAATGACTTTCTTTATAACAGTATCTGAATAGCTAGGAATAGATTTTATATAGGCAGAGGGGTTGCTGATGACAACAAAAGAATATATTGGGATTTTTGAAAAGTGATTTGAGGCAAGCCATTGCTGAAGACACGTTTGCTGTCGATTGACTTGCTGAATAGGATCAGGAAAGGCTTCATCCTTTGACCCAATTGTTCGGATAAGCTGATGATACGTTTGGTCAAAACACAATGTTCCACTCATGTTTTTTACTTCTAGAATGATAAGATAACGGCTCGTCAAAAGGAGAATATCCAATTGGAAATAATAAGATTCATCTTGTGGCAGCCTCAAATTATAAAAAAAGAGAAATTCTTTATCTGGAAAATGATTTATATAATATTCAATCGACCTTTCACCTCGATATCCAGCTTTCTTTTTAGCGAGCTCCTCTTCAATTTTGGTTCTGCCAGGATAGGTTACAGGTAAGCGCCGTAATAATGCTTCTAATTTTCTGATTGTAATAGGAATTTCAAACGGTTTTTTTATCAATGAACGGCTCCTTTCGTTTTTTCGTTTCTAGATTCTCTGTAAAAATTGAAAATCCTTTGAAATAGCTCAAATTAAAATTATTAAATAAAATGAAAAAGTTAAATTTCCTTGCACATGCTAGCAGAAAATTCAATTTTCAAGCACAACCACAAATTAGCGTTGGAACTTGGTCCAATCCAAAAATCAGTTTTTCATTATCGGAAATGCCCTTTTATTAGCGAAACCCTTGATTCAATTATCAAAAAGTGCTCTTTCATTATCAAATCGCAAAGTCAGCACTTACTAATTTATCCATTTCGTCTTTACCGTATTGGAACAGACGCGCTGATTTTCACGTTCAGACCATAGGCCAACGTTCAAACTTGGTCCAATTATCAAAAATTAGTCTTTCATTATCAGAAATCCCTTTTTATTAGCGAAACCCCTAATTCAATTATTGAAAAGCATACTTTCATTATCAAATCACAAAATCAGGGTGAAATCACGTGACAAAAGCGCAAAGTCCGCACTTACTAGAAAGAACTTATCCATTTCGTCTTTACAGCACTGGAACAGACACGCTGATTTTCACGTTCAGACCATAGGCCAACGTTCAAATTCGGTCCAATTATCAAATACCAGTCTTTCATTATCGGAAATGCCCTTTTGATTAGCGAAATCCCCAATTCAATTATCAAAAAGTGTCCTTTTATTATCAAATCGCAAAATCAGCGTGAAATCACGTGACAAAAGCGCAAAGTCCGCACTTATTAGAAAGAATTTATCCATTCCGTCTTTACCGTATTGATTTTCACGCACAGATCATAATTCAACGTTCAAACTCGGTCCAATTATCAAATACCAGTCTTTCATTATCAGAAATCCCTTTTTATTAGCGAAACCCCTAATTCAATTATCGAAAAGCATACTTTCATTATCAAATCGCAATAATCCAAAACTAGATTAATAGTTTTTTATATAAGAAACTAGTTTAAGAAACAAAATCCCTGTCCATACTGATTCCTAGAAGGGGATGGTGAGGGATATGAAGAAACAGCAAATGGCATTTATATATATTTTATTACTATTACTTGGAGCATTATTGAACGTATATAAAGAACCGCTTATGACGAGTGCGCAGCAGAATACAGAGCCGGTTGTGATTCCTGAAGAGGCGATTCGGCTTCGAATTCTTGCAAACAGTGATTCAGAACAGGATCAGGCTTTGAAACGCAAGATCCGTGATGAAGTAAATAAGGAAATTACAGTGTGGGTTGAAAAACTTACTTCAATAGAAGCAGCACGGGAATTAATTCAGTCAAGACTTCCGGAGATTGAAAAGATCGTCCAGTCCGTTTTAGTGAAAGAGAACCAGGAGCAGAAGTTCGGCGTTGATTTTGATAATGTCAGTTTTCCGACAAAGATGTATGGCAGTTATATTTATCCTGCAGGTGAGTATGAGGCAATCTTGATTACTCTTGGTGAGGGTAAAGGCGCCAACTGGTGGTGTGTGCTGTTCCCGCCTCTATGTTTCCTTGACTTTTCTAACGGACAGGCTGTTCAGGCAGCAGAGTTAGAAGAAGAGGACAAAAGCACTTCTCCCCAAAAAACGTCTGAAGAGCTAAGTGCCCTCATTGTGGATGAAGAGGAAGACAAAGAAGAAGTGGAAGTGAAATTCTTTCTGGTTGAATGGTTTACGAATTTGTTTTCATGAAAAAGTCTTAACTTCCTAGTAATTCGGAATAAATCTCATTTCACCTCATAGATTTGAAGTAGAAAAGAAAAACGGGGTGAAATGATGTTTTATCAATTACGAATTGCAGAGGAAAAAGATGTACAAGCTCTAAAATCATTTATCGAAAAAGCGGGATTAAGCTCTGATGGAATCGAGAGCATTGTTGAATATTTTGTCGTCATGGAAAGTGATGTAGATGCAATGGTCGCAAGTCTTGGAATTGAACCTGTTAATGGCGATGGTTTGCTGCGCTCACTTGTCGTCTCTGAAAATATTAATCAGGCTCATCTCCTTTCCTTGTTTGAAAGTGTACATGCATTAGGCAAGGAAAAAGGATTAATAGGCAGTTATTTAGTGACAAATAAAAAAAATTCCATCGAATTCTTGCAGCTGATCGGCTTTCAATCAATCGATCATGAAGAGATTCCAGAACATTTATTAACATCAGCACATTTTAAAGAGTCATTGGAGAAGGAGCAAGCAGTTGTAATGGTAAAAACATCCTGATGCGCTTATATCCACACAGTTATCCACCGAATCTCAAGCTTTATCCACAATTTGTGGATAAAGCTTGTTTTATTTGGGGTCATCTTTTATACTTTCATGAGGAATGAAAGAAAAGGTCGGGAAAAACAAAGTTATTCACATGTTAGACAGGAGAGTTATGAATATGGAAACAAAAGTTTGGATTGTGGATAATTCAAACGACTTATCCTTAAGTTATCCACAAATTGCACAGGCAGCAGCTTTATTAATGAAGAATGAAGTTGTCGCATTTCCAACAGAGACTGTTTATGGCCTTGGTGCAAATGCAAGGTCTGATGAGGCTGTGGGTAAAATTTATAAAGCTAAGGGAAGACCGAGTGACAATCCACTGATTGTCCACATTGCAACGAAAGAACAGCTGTATGAAATTGCTTCAGATGTTCCTGAATATGTGGAAAAGTTAATAGATGTGTTATGGCCAGGACCGATTACGTTTGTTTTGCCTAAAAGAACGGGTTTATCCGATCGGGTGACAGCTGGATTGAATACAGTTGCCGTGCGAATGCCCGATCATCCATTAGCACTTGCCTTAATTAAAGAGGCAGATTTGCCGATTGCTGCACCAAGCGCGAATCTCTCCGGCAAACCGAGTCCCACACGCGCCGCGCATGTGTTTGATGATTTAGATGGAAGGATTGCTGGAATTTTAGATGGCGGTGCGACTGGCGTAGGTGTGGAATCTACTGTCTTGGATTGCACACAGCGATTTCCGGTCATATTGCGGCCAGGCGGAGTCACCAAAGAGCAGCTTGAAGAGCTGGTCGGCAAAGTGGAAGTCGATCAGGCTTTAATAGATGAAGGACATACTCCAAAATCACCTGGAATGAAATATACACATTATGCCCCGAAAGCTTCATTAACCATCATTGAAGGGTCTTTGTCATTTTTTCAAGAAGTAATTGATTCCGCTAAGAGTGAAGGGAAAAAAGTAGGAGTGCTTGCAACGGCAGAACAGGCTGAAAGCTATCAGGCAGATGTCGTTTTCATTTGCGGAAGCAGGAGGGATATGCAGTCAGTCGCTGCCGGATTATATGAGGTGCTGCGCAAATTTGATGAAGCAGATGTGGATTGTATTTACAGCGAAAGTTTTACAAGTGAAGGTGTTGGACAAGCGGTCATGAATCGGCTATTGAAGGCGGCCGGACATCGGATTGTGAAGGAATAAGATAAGCTTTCAAAATGTTCTAAGCAAACTCGGACGTGCATAAGTTTGAATGAGGCGTGTCCGAGGAGGCTTGGCAATGAATATAGAGGCATTGATTGGGGAACTGATTACATTATTTATGATGGCATTTGCACTTGGAATGGATGCTTTTTCAGTTGGACTTGGAATGGGACTGATTAAACTTCGGTTAAGGCAAATTTTCTATATCGGACTAACCATCGGATTATTTCATATATGGATGCCGCTTGCCGGCATGTGGATAGGAAAAGTTCTATCAAGTACATTCGGTAATATTGCTACAATCGCAGGCGGTGCCCTGTTAATGGTACTTGGCGTACAAATGATTTTTGCTTCATTTAAAAAAGAGAATGAACCGATGATTACGCCTGTAGGCTTTGGATTGCTTTTTTTTGCACTAAGCGTAAGTCTGGACAGTTTTTCAGTAGGACTAAGCTTAGGAATTTACGGAGCAAGAACGTTCCTGACAATTGCGTTGTTTGGAATCGTAAGCATGGTCTTGACCTGGATTGGTCTGCTGATCGGAAGAAGGGCACAAAACTGGCTTGGTACATACGGTGAAGCCCTTGGGGGAAGCATCCTTCTCGGTTTTGGACTGAAACTGATTTTTCCAATATAATAGAGGATAACAGGTCCGAGTCATGGCCTGTTTTTTATTTTCCCGGAAAAATTCTGTGGGAAATCTGCCTGAGCGCTGTTTCAATCACTATTTTCCGGACAGCATTTGGATTATAATGAAACAAAGGAGGAAGATTGATGATAAATGTTCTTTTTGTTTGTACTGGAAATACATGCAGAAGCCCGATGGCTGAAGCATTGTTAAATCATATGAAAGAAAATGATCATCTTTCTGTCCGGTCTGCAGGCGTATTTGCAAGCGATGGCAGTGATGCTTCACTTCATGCAAAGCAAGCCTTGGATGAAAAAGGAATCGTTTGCAATCACAGATCGTCTCTTTTGAATGAAGAGCAAATCCGCTGGGCAACTTACATTTTAACAATGACGGAAAGCCATAAAGAGCTTATTTTTCAACGGTATCCTCAAGCTATCGAAAAAACCTTCACCTTGTCTGAATTTGTGTCTGAAGATGAATATGAACGGGTCGATGTGATGGACCCTTATGGCGGTTCACTTGAGACTTACAGAATGACGCGTGAAGAATTAGAAAAAATGATTACGCTTCTTATAAAAAAACTGAAAAACTAAGGATACCTGGAGGGTTTGAAAATGAAAATTGCAATCGCTTCTGACCACGGCGGCCTGAATCTCCGCAAAGAAATCAAGCAGCTTATGGAAGAAATGAATATAGCATATGAGGATTTTGGATGTGAATGCGAAACGTCCGTTGATTACCCTGACTATGCTTTACCGGTGGCAGAAAAAGTAGCAAGCGGGGATTTTGACCGTGGCATTCTTATTTGCGGAACCGGAATTGGCATGAGCATCGCTGCCAACAAAGTGAAAGGTATTCGATGTGCACTTGTGCACGATACGTTCAGTGCAAAAGCAACAAGAGAGCATAATAACAGTAACATGCTTGCAATGGGAGAGCGCGTTATTGGCCCAGGTCTGGCTCGGGAAATTGCTAAGATATGGCTTACTGCCGAGTTTGAAGGCGGCAGACATGAAACCCGTGTCAACAAAATTTCGGAAATTGAACAAAAACACCAATAAGGGTGAGGGAAATGACAACCATTCATGATTGGAAGAACCAGCTGCGTACTATGCTAACAGATTTAGAAGAGCAATCTTCTTTTCAGGCAGGCCATGTGTTTGTAATTGGGTGCAGTACGAGTGAAGTGATTGGAGAAAAAATCGGAACTGCCGGTACGGTTGAAGCAGCAGAGATGATTTTTTCAGAATTGAAAGCTTTTCAGGATAGAACGAATGCTGACCTTGCGTTTCAATGCTGCGAACATTTAAACAGGGCACTTGTTGTAGAGCGGGAAACAGCAGTGCGAAATCGTCTGGAAGCGGTCACTGTGACGCCGGTCCGAACAGCGGGCGGGGCAATGGCGACATATGCCTTTTCAAATTTCAAAGACCCGGTTGTGGTTGAGTTTATTAAGGCAGACGGGGGCATTGATATCGGGGATACCTTTATTGGCATGCATTTAAAGCATGTAGCGGTTCCAGTCAGAAGCTCGGTTAATCAGGTTGGACATGCCCGCGTGACAATGGCTAAGACGCGTCCTAAACTGATTGGCGGGGAACGCGCGGTTTATGCAAGTATGGAAGAAAATAAAAAATGCACATAATAAAAACGAACATTAAAAATCGAGTGTGATATTTCATTCGGTTTTTTAGTGCTATTTTCCTGAAAGCAGAGATTTTTGATGAAAAAAATACACAAATCTATTACAATCTTGAGTATGAACGTGTACAATGAAAGTGAAATGAATGTGAAAATTGTCTGCAAAATCGGATGAAATCGATAGGGGGATTCTTTAGCATGAAACATTTAAGCAAGCAGGATACAAGTGTATTTGAAGCCATTCAAGATGAATTACTGCGTCAGCGCACAAAGATTGAATTAATTGCTTCTGAAAACTTTGTTACAGAAGCGGTAATGGAAGCACAAGGTTCAGTCCTAACGAACAAATATGCAGAAGGCTATCCTGGCCGCCGTTATTACGGAGGCTGTGAGCATGTGGATGTTGTAGAAAATATTGCAAGAGACCGTGCAAAAGAAATTTTCGGTGCAGAGCATGTTAACGTGCAGCCTCACTCAGGTGCACAGGCAAATATGGCTGTCTACTTTACAATCCTTGAACAGGGCGATACAGTTCTTGGAATGAATTTATCCCATGGCGGACACTTAACACACGGAAGTCCTGTTAACTTCAGCGGCGTTCAGTACAATTTCGTTGAATACGGCGTCGATCAGGAAACACATCGCATTAACTACGAAGATGTATTAGAAAAAGCCCGCTTACATAAGCCAAAGCTGATTGTTGCAGGTGCTAGTGCATATCCGCGCGCAATTGATTTCAAGAAATTCCGTGAAATCGCTGATGAAGTCGGTGCTTATTTTATGGTAGACATGGCTCATATCGCAGGACTAGTTGCAACAGGCTTGCATCAAAATCCTGTCCCATATGCTGATTTTGTAACAACAACGACACATAAAACATTGCGCGGACCACGCGGAGGCATGATTCTTTGCAAAGAAGAATTCGCGAAAAAAATCGACAAATCGATTTTCCCTGGTATTCAAGGCGGACCGCTTATGCATGTCATCGCTGCGAAAGCTGTATCCTTTGGAGAGGTTTTGCAAGATGACTTCAAAACATATGCAGCAAACATTATTGCTAATGCAAACCGTCTTGCTGAAGGCTTGAAAAAACAAGGATTAACGCTCGTATCAGACGGAACAGACAATCATTTAATCTTAATTGATGTGCGTTCTCTGAATCTGACTGGTAAAGTAGCTGAAAAAGTGCTGGATGATATCGGAATTACAGTGAACAAAAACACAATCCCATTTGATCCTGAAAGTCCATTCGTCACAAGCGGAGTCCGAATCGGTACTGCTGCTGTAACAAGCAGAGGCTTCGGTCTTGAAGATATGGATGAAATCGCTGCGATCATGGGTCTTGCACTCAGCAACCCTGAAGATGAAGCGAAATTAGAAGAAGCAAAGAGCAGAGTAGAAACTTTAACTTCTAAGTTTTCTTTGTATGTGTAAGAGATTGGGCTGACTCGTTCAGCCCTTTTTTTGACCGAAAAAAGAGCAAATCCAGATGAAGCGGATTTGCTCTTTTCTCTTATAGAAAGACAAAATAAATTACTGCTGCTAAAATAATGCGGTAAATGGCAAACGGCACTAATTTAATTTTGTTGATAAGGGACAGGAAGAATCGAATAGAAATTAAAGCGACAACGAATGCACTGATAAAACCTGCAATAAAGAATGGAAGTGCGTCAAGCGTAAAGTGCTCCCAATTCTTAAGAAGCGACAGTCCGCTTGCACCTGCCATAATTGGAACGGCCATGATGAAGGTGAAGTCAGAAGCAGTTCTATGATTCATGCCAAGCATAACGCCTCCGGAAATCGTCGATCCAGAACGCGAAAATCCCGGCCATAATGATAAACATTGGATCAGCCCTACAAGCAGAGCCTGTTTGTATGTGATTTTATCCACGGTTTCTGTTGTAATGGTTCTTTTGCGCTGAACGAAATCAGCAGCCAGCATTAAGAACGCGCCAATTACTAAGCCAATTAAAACTGTATGGATAGAAAATAAATGTTCATCGATATAATCTTCAAATAGAAGACCAAGAACAGCAGCAGGCAGCAAACCTACGATGACTTGTGTTAATTTTAACTTTGTTCGTTTTTCTTCAGCTGATTCTTTTTTCAGACCGAGCAAGCTGATAAAACGCTCTCTGAAAATAATGACGACCGCAAGAATGGATCCCAGCTGAATCACAATTTTAAACGTATTTGCAACAGGTGCGCCAAAAAGATCTTTAGATTGAAACAGCAAATCATCAAATATAATCATATGTCCAGTAGAGGATACTGGAGCAAATTCCGTTAAACCTTCCACAATTCCTAAAACAACAGCAACAAAAATCTCCCATAAATTCAAGTTTAAATCCACCTCTTCAACAATTTCGATTTACAATTCACTCTTTGATGATTTTAAACGTTTCATTAAAAGATGTCTATGAATTTTATGTAAATTGGTAAAGTGTGTAAACGGTTTTTATGTGTTTTTCGATAAACTGATAAAAACAGGAATTACACGGATAGAACAAGAAAGCAGAAAGATAGGCCGATACTAGTGCAGGCGACTTGGCAAATCTTTTTCTTTGATCCGAGTATAAATTTACTTGCATAATTTCCCTGTTTCTAGCGAAATGCCAGCAGATCACGGACATCATTTTTAACCTGTTACCCGCCCAACCTCAATTTTAAAAATAAATCTCCCATCCTCCTTGAAACAGTGCTTCTTTTTATGTAAAATCTATTGAAGTGTCATAGAAAAGGAGATGAGCCGATGGGCAAAGTATACGTTTTTGATCATCCACTTATTCAGCATAAGCTAACATATATTCGTGACGTAAAAACGGGTACAAAAGAATTTCGCGAGCTTGTTGATGAAGTTGCAAGCTTAATGATGTTTGAAATTACAAGAGACATGCCGCTTGAAGAAGTGCAAGTTGAAACACCGGTGCAAGTAGCGACATCTAAGGTATTGGCTGGCAAAAAGCTAGCGATTGTTCCTATTCTCCGTGCTGGACTTGGAATGGTTGACGGCATTTTAAAGCTGATTCCGGCTGCAAAAGTTGGACATGTAGGATTATATCGTGATCCAAAGACGCTAAAGCCGATCGAGTATTACGTAAAACTCCCTTCTGACGTGGAAGAACGTGAATTTATCGTGGTGGATCCAATGCTTGCAACAGGCGGATCCGCAGTTGAGGCGATAAATAGTGTAAAAAAACGCGGTGCAAAAAATATCAAATTTATGTGTTTAATCGCAGCTCCAGAAGGAGTGGAAATCGTGAAGGAAGCACATCCAGATGTTGATATATACATTGCAGCACTTGATGAAAAGTTAAATGATCATGGATATATTGTCCCTGGCCTAGGTGATGCCGGTGACCGCATGTTCGGAACAAAATAACAATGATATCCTCCTTTAAAGTAAAGGGGGATTTTTTTCTTTTAATAGAAAAGAATAAGATAGAGGTGATGAACATGGTCCGAAATTTCTCTATCTTTTTGATCGTTCTTCTGAGTTTTCCTTTTCTAGTGCATGCAGAAAAATATCCAAATGTACCTGCTATTCCAGAAGAATCTCCGTCAAAGTCAGCAACGATTATAATTATTGTTGAAAAAGAGCATGCAGAGCAATTTTCTGATATCCTCCAGGAAAAATATCCAAACGTACATATTAGGCGCACTTTTAAAAAAGTATTCACCGGCATTACAGTGGAAGGAACACATGAAGACCTGGAAAATCTGCAAAAAGAACCTCACGTTGCACACGCAAGTCCAGTCGCAGCTTATCGGATCGATCTTGAAGAAAGTGTCCCATTTATCGGTGCGGAGGAAGTGAGAGGGAAGTTCGACCTTCATCATCACCGATTGACAGGTAAAGGTGTAAAAGTCGGCATTATCGATACTGGAATTGATTATACACATCCGGACTTGACGAGAAGCTATCGCGGAGGAACAGACCTAATTGACGGAGACAGTGATCCGATGGAAACAAAAGCAACAGATGGATCAGAAACATTTCATGGGACCCATGTTGCTGGAATAATTGCGGCAAATGGAAAGCTTAGAGGTGTTGCACCTGAAGCTGAAATTGTCGCTTATCGTGCATTGGGTCCTGGAGGACTTGGAACATCAGAACAAGTCATTGCTGCGATAGAAAAAGCAATTGAAGATAAAGTTGATGTTTTGAATTTATCGCTTGGAAATGCAGTTAATGGACCTGATTGGCCAACAAGTTTGGCGCTTGATCGTGCGGTTGAGAATGGGATAGTTGCTGTGACATCGAGCGGAAATTCCGGACCAGGCATATGGACAGTTGGTTCTCCCGGCACTTCAAGCAAATCCATATCAGTCGGCGCTTCGACACCTCCGCAAAAAATTCCTTATTTAAAAATGAGCGGAATGAAAAAGATGATGCCGATCTCTGCACTTGCCGGTTCAAAAGAATGGAAGCTAGAACAAGGTGATGAGATTGTTTTTGCGGGTATTGGCGAAGAAAATCAGTTCAATATGAAAATGAAAGGTAAAATTGTCCTTGTCGAGAGAGGTAAAATTACGTTCACCGAGAAAGCTCTTAACGCAGAGAAAAAAGGTGCAAAAGCTATAATTATCTACAATAATATGAAAGGCAATTTTGCAGGGAATCTTGAATTGGAAGTAGGCATTCCGGTTGTTTCTATTTCTAAGGAAGACGGTGAATGGCTGAAAAAACAATTGAAAAATCAGGCAATGGTCCGAACAATTTATAAAAATGAATCAGATCGATTGGCTGATTTTAGCTCGAGAGGACCTGTTACGTATTCTTGGGCTATAAAACCAGATGTTGTAGCACCGGGCGTTGCAATTGACAGTACAGTTCCAAAAGGATATATGAGTTTGCAGGGAACAAGCATGGCAGCGCCGCATGTAGCAGGAGCCAGCGCTTTATTAATTCAGGCTCATCCGGATTGGAAGCCAGAGCAAATAAAAGCGGCTTTAATGAATTCAGCTGAACGTTTAGCGGAAAAGAAAGATGTATATTATGAACCGATTGAACAGGGAACCGGAAGAATTGATTTGCCGCGTGCACTTGAAACAGAAGCTCTGATATATCCTGGTTCTTTATCATTTGGACAAGTTCCTTTACATGCAAACCGCATCCAAAAGAAAGTGAAACTGACACTTGATAATCAATCAAACAGCAAAAAAGAATATAGCTTTAAGTATCCTAAGTATAATAAGGGTCTTCAATGGAAAATTCCTTCTGAAATTGAAGTTGGTCCAAAACAGCAGAAGGATGTATACATATCTTTGGATATTTATTCACCGGGGATGACACCGGGTCTTCATTTTGGATGGCTGGATGTTTTAGCTGACAGCCGGGCCGTAAAACTTCCTTATCTATATGTAGTAGACGAGCCGGACTATCCTCGTGTGATGGGGTTTGAATTTGGAGCAGGTGACGCAGCAGACACGTATAAGTATGAGTTTTATCTCCCAGGAGGAGCTGATGAAATGGGAATTGCTCTTTATGATCCCGATTCGTTAACATTTGCGGGATTCCTTGACTGGGGCAGGGATATGGAGCGGGGAGTCGTTCAGAAGACATTTCAAAAAGAAGAAATACAGTTTCCAAATGGGTTATATAAAGCGATTATTTTTGCTAAAAAAGGAAACAAAGAAGATGCAATTGAAACAGAGATTTTGCTTGAAGATCAGAAGTGAAAAAAAGATTCGAACAGAAATTGTGAACTTTTTGTGATAGGTTTTTTAATTGCCAAGTTTTTGGTTTTAAAGCAATTGACTTTGATTAGTGCCTATTGTATGCTAGACGAGGGTAAATGATAAGGTTTTCAAACTGTTAATTTACCGTCTTTTATCCCCAGAAAAATCCTTAATAAATCTATTAGCGAGGACATGAGAATGCGTAAAAAAGAGCGTCATCCGATGCAGGCCATGGCACTAATGACAGGCATTCTATCTCAGCTAGTCGGTTCAACACTAATTGGCATCTTTTCAGGAAGATGGCTCGACCGATATTTCCATACTGAACCGCTTTTTATGATCATAGGACTGTTCATTGGACTCGCAATCGGTATTTCCGCGATGATCAAGTTAGTCCACCACTTTTTTTCAGGAGACTGAATCATTCATGTTTGATTTGCACCAGATGTACCGCAGATATCGTAAGTATATGTTTTATCTTTTATCCTTGTATGCCATAGGCTGGGGATTTACCGAGTATCAGTCTGTCTTTTTAGGACTAGCACTTGGAACAGGCCTCAGTTTGTTCAACTTATGGTCAATGGTGCGCAAACAAATTCAGTTTGGCGAAGCTGTTCAGAAGAATAGGAAGGTCAGGTCCCTGGGCACTGCATCACGTTTAGCGTCAGCTGGTTTAGCTGCGATACTCGCGATCAAGTTTCCCGAATATCTGAATATGGTTAGTGTCATTATTGGATTAATGACAGTTTATCTTGTCATTATGATAGATTATGTTTTTCAACATTCACGCGCTTAGCCGGAAGAGAGGTGAATCTATTGCATCACGAAGCTCCTATAGTCGAGTTTTTAGGTCTTACTTTTAACTTATCCAACGTTTTAATGATCACTGTAGCAAGTGTTATCGTTTTCTTAATAGCGGTATTATCCACTCGCAAAATGGCGATGAAGCCTACAGGGATGCAGAATTTCTTCGAATGGGTTGTGGATTTCGTCAAAGGAATCATCAACAGTTCGATGGACTGGCACTCAGGCGGTAAATTTTTAACCCTTGGAGTTACGCTCCTGATGTATATCTTTGTTTCGAATATGCTCGGGCTTCCATTTTCAATCGCTGTAAACCATGAACTATGGTGGAAATCACCAACCGCGGACCCAACAATTACGCTTACTCTTGCGGTCATGGTCGTTGCTTTAACACACTATTATGGTGTGAAAATGAAAGGCGCATCTGAATATGGAAAGGATTTCTTCAAACCAATGGCGTTTCTTTTCCCGATTAAGATCATTGAGGAATTCGCCAACACATTAACACTTGGCTTGCGTCTTTACGGTAACATCTATGCAGGGGAGATCCTTTTAGGACTTCTTGCCGGACTTGCAGTAACGGGTCCAGTCGGCGCTTTATCAGCCGCATTGCCGATGATGGTATGGCAGGCATTCAGTATTTTCGTAGGTTCTATCCAGGCATTTATTTTTGTCATGTTAACAATGGTTTATATGTCTCACAAAGTGAGCAGCGACCATTAATTAATATGTTTCACCTGAATTACAAAACATTTCAATATTTTGAGAGGGGTCTTATATAATGAATTTAATCGCAGCTGCAATTGCAATCGGCTTAGCGGCACTTGGTGCTGGTATTGGTAACGGACTTATTGTTTCACGTACTGTTGAGGGAGTTGCTCGTCAACCAGAATTACAAGGTAAGCTTCAAACAATCATGTTCATCGGTATCGCACTAGTTGAGGCACTTCCTATCATCGGAGTAGTTATCGCGTTTATCGTATTAGGAAGTTAATAAAGAGACAGGTTCTCTACATAAATGGCGAAGATCGTAGCTTATCCTTCTTCGCCATTGCTTTATGTTCCTATTTAAAATATGCGGCCGAGAATCAATCAGAACAATCTCGAGCTTTTTTTCATAGTAACCCATCATGGAACTCTTGAAGGGAGTGAAACCGGGCAATGGTAACGTCTAATCTGGTAGTAGGTGCAGGTTTAAGTTTAAACACTGGAGATATCGTATTCCAGCTGGTTATTTTCTTAATATTATTGGCATTGCTGAGAAAATATGCTCTAGGTCCAGTCATGAACATCATGAAACAGCGCGAAGAGCATATTTCATCTGAAATTAATGCATCTGAAGCAAAGCACGCAGAAGCGAAAAAGCTTGCTGAAGAGCAGCGTGAACTCTTAAAACAGGCAAGACAAGAATCACAAAATCTTGTTGAAAGCGCGAAAAAGCTTGGTGAAAAGCAAAAGGAAGATATCATTCAAGTGGCACGTGCAGAAGCAGAGCGTCTAAAACAATCTGCTATTAAAGAAATCGCTCAAGAAAAAGAGCTTGCTGTTGCAGCCCTTCGTGAGCAAGTTGCTTCATTATCTATCCTGATTGCTACTAAAGTAATTGAGAAGGAATTAAATGAGCAAGAGCAAGAGAAGCTTATCCATGATTATATCAAAGAGGTAGGCGAAGGCCGATGAGTAAAGAAATCGTTGCAGACCGCTATGCATTGGCTCTTTTTCAAATCGCAAAGGAAAATAACACGATTGATCAATTGGAACAGGAATTGCTTGTCATTCAAAAGGTGACTCTTGAAAATCCTGAATTGCTAAATGTGTTAACACATCCGAAAGTGCTGCTGGAAAAGAAGAAATCCATGATAGGTGAAGCGTTCGCTTCTTTATCTCAGCCGGTTTTAAATACATTGTTTATTTTGATTGAGCGCCAGCGCATCAGCGTGATTCCGCAGCTTGCGGAACATTTCGTGAAGCTTGCAAACGATGAGCGCGGCACAGAAGACGCGACTGTGTATTCTGTCCGACTGCTCAGTCAAGATGAACTAAAAGCGCTGTCTGATACGTTTGCCAAAAAAATCGGCAAATCTTCTCTACGTTTAAGAAATGTTATTGATCAGAATCTGATCGGCGGAGTGAAGCTTCGTATCGGCAATCGCATTTATGATGGAAGTATAAGCGGAAAGCTTGAACGTATAGAGCGACAACTTGTTTCAAAAAGATCGTAGATAGGGGTGAAACTCATGAGCATCAAAGCAGAAGAAATTAGTGCACTGATTAAAAAGCAAATCGAAAGCTATCAGTCTGATATCAAAGTTAGTGATGTAGGTACAGTTATCCAGATAGGTGACGGTATCGCCCGTGCTCATGGCCTCGACAATGTCATGGCTGGAGAGCTTGTTGAATTTTCAAACGGCGTAATGGGTATGGCTCAAAACCTTGAGTCAAACAACGTTGGTATCATTATCCTTGGACCATACAGTGATATCCGTGAAGGTGACGAAGTTCGCCGTACGGGACGCATCATGGAGGTTCCGGTTGGTGAAGCGTTAATCGGACGCGTCGTTAACTCTCTAGGACAGCCTGTTGATGGCCTTGGTCCAATCGAAACAACACACACACGCCCAATTGAGAGCCCGGCTCCAGGCGTTATGGATCGTAAATCCGTTCATGAACCATTACAAACAGGAATTAAAGCGATTGACTCGTTAATTCCAATCGGACGCGGACAGCGTGAGTTAATCATCGGTGACCGCCAAACAGGTAAAACATCTGTTGCCATCGATACAATCTTAAACCAAAAGAACGAAGATATGATCTGTATCTACGTTGCAATCGGACAAAAAGAATCTACTGTCCGCGGCGTAGTTGAAACTCTTCGCAAAAATGGCGCATTAGACTACACCATCGTTGTAACGGCATCTGCTTCACAGCCTGCACCGCTATTATTCTTAGCTCCTTATGCAGGTGTTACAATGGGTGAGCATTTCATGTACAACGGCAAGCACGTATTGGTTGTTTATGATGATTTAACAAAACAAGCATCTGCTTACCGTGAACTTTCATTATTATTACGCCGTCCTCCAGGCCGCGAAGCATATCCTGGTGACGTATTCTACTTGCATTCACGCCTTCTTGAGCGCGCTGCAAAACTTAGTGATGCAAAAGGCGCTGGTTCTTTAACAGCTCTTCCATTCATTGAGACACAAGCTGGAGATGTATCAGCATACATTCCAACAAACGTAATTTCCATCACTGATGGACAAATCTTCTTGCAGTCTGACTTATTCTTCTCAGGGGTACGTCCAGCGGTAAACGCCGGTCTATCTGTATCACGTGTTGGAGGATCTGCACAGATCAAAGCAATGAAAAAAGTATCAGGTACTCTTCGTCTTGACCTTGCTTCTTACCGTGAGCTTGAAGCATTCGCTCAATTCGGATCTGACCTTGATAAAGCAACTCAAGCGAAATTAAACCGCGGAGCACGTACAGTTGAAGTCTTGAAACAAGGCTTGAACAAACCTCTTGGTGTTGAGAAGCAAGTTGCGATTCTTTACGCTTTAACTCACGGATTCTTAGATGATATCCCGGTTGAAGATATTAAACGCTTTGAAGAAGAGTACTATGTATTCTTAGAACAAAACCATAAAGCATTGCTTGATCATATTCGCACAACTGGCGGACTTCCAGAAGACAATGACTTCCAGGCTGCTATTGCTGCATTCAAAAAAACATTCGCGATTACTGAATAATGAGGTGAAGTATGAAGGCCGGCCTTCATACTTTATCTTAAGATAATGAATCAGGTTGATTTTTATAAAAAGGTGGTGAGAACCTTTGGCATCATTACGCGACATTAAATCAAGAATCACCTCAACGAAGAAAACAAGCCAGATTACTAAGGCAATGGAGATGGTTTCAGCCGCAAAGCTGAACCGCGCCGAAAACAACGCAAAAGCGTTTGTGCCTTATATGGATAAGATACAAGAGGTGGTTGCAAACATAGCTTTAGGCAGTACGGGCGTGTCCCATCCAATGCTTGTCAGCCGTCCCGTTAAGAAAACAGCGTATCTTGTGATCACTTCTGACCGCGGATTAGCTGGCGCTCTTAACAGTAACGTTTTGCGTGCCGTATACCAGTCTATGCAAAAGCGCCACACGTCGAAAGATGAGTACGCTGTAATAGCAATCGGTAAGATCGGACGTGAATTCTTCAAGAAGCGCGGTGTTCAAATCGCTCTTGAAGTGACAGGTATTGCAGATGATACATCATTTGCTGAGATTAAAGATATTGCAACAAACACAGTTAATATGTTCAATGACGGAACATTTGACGAAATCTACGTGTATTACAATCATTTCGTAAGTGTGATCCAGCAGGACGTGACAGAAACGAAGCTTCTTCCTCTTTCTGATCTAGCAGTCTCTACTAAGAAAACATCTTACGAATTTGAGCCTTCTGAGGAAGAGATTTTAGAAGTGTTATTACCACAATATGCTGAAAGTCTCATCTACGGGGCACTTTTAGACAGTAAAGCTTCTGAGCATGCTGCGCGTATGTCAGCGATGAAAAATGCGACAGACAATGCGAAAGAACTTATCAACAGTCTTACTCTTTCATATAACCGTGCACGTCAGGCTGCGATTACACAGGAAATTACGGAAATCGTCGGCGGAGCTGCGGCACTCGAATAGACATACAGGCCCAATACATGGGTTCCATAGACAGAAATGTTCTGCACTAGCAAGTTAGGAGGGAAAACGATGAATAAAGGACGCGTTACTCAAGTTATGGGTCCGGTTGTTGACGTAAAGTTCCAAAGCGGTCAGCTTCCTGAAATCTATAACGCCCTTAAAGTTACATTCAAAGGACGCAGCGAAAACGAAGCAGCGTCAGAATTAACATTAGAAGTTGCCCTTCACCTAGGTGACGACACAGTTCGTACCGTTGCGATGGCATCAACAGATGGCCTTGTTCGCGGAAGTGAAGTATTAGATACAGGTGCTCCAATCTCTGTACCAGTTGGGGATGTTACACTTGGACGTGTATTTAACGTATTAGGTGATAATATCGATTTGGATGCAGCTATTCCTGCTGAATCCCGTCGTGACCCAATCCACAGACAAGCACCAAAATTCGATCAGCTTTCTACTGAGGTAGAAATTCTTGAAACGGGAATCAAAGTAGTAGACCTTCTTGCACCTTACATCAAAGGCGGAAAAATCGGTCTTTTCGGAGGTGCGGGAGTTGGTAAAACCGTACTTATCCAAGAACTTATCAACAACATCGCTCAAGAGCATGGCGGTATCTCTGTATTCGCCGGCGTTGGAGAGCGTACTCGTGAAGGAAATGACCTTTACCATGAGATGACTGATTCTGGTGTTATCAAAAAAACAGCGATGGTTTTCGGACAAATGAATGAGCCGCCTGGAGCACGTATGCGTGTAGCTCTTACAGGTCTTACAATGGCTGAATTCTTCCGTGATGACCAAGGACAGGACGTTCTTTTCTTCATGGATAACATTTTCCGTTTCACTCAAGCAGGGTCAGAGGTATCTGCCCTTCTCGGCCGTATGCCATCTGCCGTTGGTTACCAGCCGACCCTTGCTACTGAAATGGGTCAATTGCAAGAGCGCATCACGTCTACAAACGTTGGTTCTGTAACGTCGATTCAAGCAATCTACGTTCCTGCCGATGACTATACGGATCCGGCTCCTGCAACAACTTTCGCTCACTTGGATGCAACAACAAACCTTGAGCGTAAACTTTCTGAAATGGGTATTTACCCAGCGGTGGATCCGCTTGCTTCAACATCTCGTGCATTATCTCCTGAAATCGTTGGAGAAGAGCACTATTCTGTTGCACGTCAAGTACAGCAAACACTTCAGCGTTACAAAGAATTACAAGATATCATTGCGATCCTTGGTATGGATGAGCTTAATGACGAAGATAAATTAGTCGTGTCCCGTGCACGTCGTATTCAATTCTTCTTATCCCAAAACTTCCACGTAGCTGAGCAGTTTACTGGTCAAGCAGGTTCTTACGTTCCTGTTAAAGAAACAGTTCGCGGCTTCAAGGAAATCCTTGAAGGCAAATACGATCATCTTCCAGAAGATGCATTCCGTCTTGTTGGACGCATTGAAGATGTTATCGAAAGTGCGAAGAACATGGGTGTAGAAGTATAATTTTGGGACGCAGGAGGGTATAGAGTATGAAGACAGTACAAGTCAATGTCGTTACTCCCGATGGCCCAGTTTACGATGCAGACGTCGAAATGGTAAGCGTAAAGGCTCAAAGCGGTGAGCTCGGAATCTTGCCAGGTCATATTCCGTTGGTGGCTCCTTTGCAAATCGGAGCAGTTCGGTTGAAAACAGGAAAATCCACGGAACTCGTGGCTGTTAGCGGCGGCTTTTTAGAAGTACGGCCTGACAAAGTCACAATCTTGGCACAAGCTGCTGAGACTGTAGAAGATATTGATTTAGCTCGTGCACAATCTGCAAAAGAACGCGCTGAACAGCGTCTTAACAAAAATACAGACGATATCGATTTCAAGCGTGCTGAATTGGCCTTGCGCCGAGCAATGAATCGAATTAATGTATCACAGCGAAATATGTAAGTCGGAGAACCCCGGGACCAGGTCCCAGGGGTTTTTTGACTTTTCTAGGATGTATTCTTTGCACAATAACGATGTAATTAAAACTGGTGCAGGAGGATATTAAAGTAACCAACAAATTTGTAATAATCACGGATTTTGAAGTGAACGAAGAACGTGCTGCAGATCCGGGGAATAGTCAAATTGGTATTTAAATCTCAACTTAGCAGATTTTTCATGAACTGCACGTTTTGCAGGAAGGAGGTAGCCAGAACAAAAACGCTTGGATGTTGTCCAAGCGTTTTTATGTGCTAATTTACTTGTAAATTAGTGATTTAAAGAACAGCTTTCCTATTTTTCTCTCTATTACCTGAACAGAATTACTTTAGACTCTCAGCTGATAAATAAGGGGAAAAAACCATTTAAATATCTATAAATTTCATTCTTTCCTTAACACGAATTTTAAAGAACGACTGATTAAAGGGTGAAGAATTTGTGATGCTTCAGCACTGTATTGCCGTTTAAAAATAGAAACAATGGCATGTTTACCAATACATAAAGTGAATGCTACCATTATAGTGAATTTCAGCAAAATTCGAACTATTCTTGTCGATTTATAGGTAAATGTCACAATTTGAAAAGAAAGATATTGTAATCGTTTCAATAAGTGACTGCCGGCACGACACATAGGAGGGTTTAAAACCGATACTTCAAGAGGAGGATTAACAGTGAATCAATCTATTGACTACACAAATAAGCGCCGCGTCACCGGAAACATCTTCAAAGGTTCGGTTGGAAATTTGATTGAATGGTACGACTGGTATGTTTATTCTGCTTTCGCCGTGTATTTCTCGGAAGCGTTTTTCCCAAAGGGAGATCCTACTATCCAACTGCTCAACACGGCTGCAATTTTCGCCGTCGGCTTCCTGATGCGTCCGTTAGGGAGCCTGCTAATGGGCCGTTACGCTGATCGTCATGGCCGTCGTGCAGCACTGACACTTTCCATCACCGTTATGGCAGGAGGTTCTCTAATCATTGCCTTAACTCCAAGTTATGCCGCTATTGGAGTGATGGCACCTGCTATTCTTGTTCTTGCACGCCTGCTCCAAGGACTGTCGCTTGGCGGAGAGTATGGAACTTCTGCAACGTACTTGTCCGAGATGGCCAGCAGCGGTCGGCGCGGGTTCTATTCGAGCTTTCAGTATGTCACACTTGTTGCCGGACAGCTGTTGGCACTGGGTGTTCAAATTATCCTCCAGCAAACACTCAGTGAATCCGATATGATGTCTTGGGGCTGGCGTATTCCATTTGTTATCGGAGCAATGGGGGCATTGGCTGTATTGTGGCTGCGCCGTACGATGGACGAATCAGAGCAGTTCTCAAACATGGAAACAAAAAGCAGAGAGAGTGCAGGAACTGTTCGGGCTCTGATGAAACATCCAAGGGCTGTGCTGACAGTAGTTGGACTCACACTCGGCGGAACCGTCGCTTTCTATACATATACAACGTATTTACAGAAGTACATGGTGAATACTGTGGGTCTGGATAAGGAAATTGTCAGCTGGATAAATTTTATTGCCTTACTTGTTTTCGTCGTGCTTCAACCGCTCGCCGGCATGCTGTCTGATAAAATCGGAAGGCGCCCTTTATTGATAAGTTTCGGTTTTTGCGGAACGTTGCTGACCGTCCCGCTGTTCTTAATCATGGAACAGACGAAGAGTCCTATTGTTGCTTTCTTGCTTATGATGGCAGGTCTCATCATTATCACTGGTTACACCTCCATTAATGCGATTGTAAAAGCCGAGCTCTTCCCGACTGAAATCCGTGCTCTTGGTGTTGGATTCCCATACGCGCTCACTGTTGCAATTTTTGGTGGAACAGCAGAGTTTATCGCGTTATGGCTAAAGAGCTCTGGAGTAGAGACTCTCTTCTACTTCTACGTAGCAGCCTGTATTGCGGTTAGTTTAATCTCCTACTTGCGAATGGGTGAGTCTTCGAAAGCATCCCATATCGAAGCTGAGCTCGATGCCAGGAAAATACACTAGCTGTATGTGAATTCTGCTCCAGACAGTATCATGTGCATTCAAAAATGTTAGACTATCCAGGATTAGGACCATTTCTTAATGAAATGGTTCTTTATTTTTCCATTACTGTTTAATTGAACTTTCGAACCTGGAATATGAAAGACGATAAATCAGAAGGCTGATGCAGCCACATAAAAACTTCTGCAGAAAAAACAGCACCTGCAAAATAAAGCGTTTACAATCTCCCCCGAACCCTTATAATTAATTAAAAAGTCCTATGAAACGGTGATTCTATGAAAACACGTTATAAGCTCATGATCCTTATTTTCCTAATCACTTCGGTTTATCCTCTTTATCATCTCTTCCAAATCTATCAATCGAGTCAATCATTCTCATCACAGGCGGATGCAAACGAATATCGCTATCGTCTTGTTTTAATCTCGCCATATTTAGGTGATTCCTATTGGAACAAAACGATTGAAGGGGTGGAGAAGGCTGCCGCAAACTTCCATTTAAGTCTTGATATCAAGGGGACCAACCTGCCTGATAATGAAGAATTAATAAAAGCGATGAATATGGCGATTTCCTCTAAGGTTGATGGGATTTTACTGCTGGGAATCGATGACGATGCTTTTTTGGAGACGATTCAAAAGGCCACGATGAAAGGGATACCAGTCGTTACTATCATGGCGGATCTGCCTGAAAGTTTTCGAAAGGCATTTATTGGCTCTAATCATTATGAAACAGGGCTAGAGCTTGGAAACCTATTAAAAAAGCAGCTGAATGACGGTGAAACAATTGGTGTTGTAAAGGGGAACAAGGTTACATCGATCGAAGAATTGAGATTAAATGGATTGAAGGATAGTACACGGTATTCTGCCATCAAGCTTGTGGAAACTACCTTGCATCATGCAGAAGAGCAAACAAATGAATTGCTGAATCTCTATCCAAATATGAAGGTCATCATCGGAACCGGCATCGATGATGGCGATTTAATTGTCAGAGCCATTGAGTCGCGTTCAACTCTTGACAGCTATCAGATCTATACGTTTGATGATACGCAGGAGACGATGGAACTTTTGCGAAGCGGAAAAATAGACGGAACGGTCCGGCATGGACATCAAGAAATGGGGAAAAAAAGTGTTGAAACGATTGTAAATTGGCTTGAGAAGAAGGACCTGCCTCTTCCGGTAAATACATATGTGGAGACAAAAGTTATCACCCAATGAGAAGGAGAACGGCTCGTGACACAGATTCAGAGAAAGATTTTGATGATGTCCCTCATTATTATTTTGATTATGGGCGCCTTTTGGACAGCCATCAGCTACATTAATCAAAAATCAATTTATGAATATAACAATATTTTAGAGCGGTACCTCCTTTTGAATAATGTTTCATCAACAAGCCAGGATTCCCTGGCAAAATTAAGCCAATATATCAGTACACCTTCATCCTCTCATCAACAAAGTTATGAAAATATGAAAAATCAGCTGATTGAATCGAAAGAAAAACTGAATCTCCTTGAGAACCAATCAAACGGCATCGCTTTGACAGACTATATCTTTATGCTCGACAGTCAAATAGAGGCGATGGATTTAACCATTATGCTTTATGATTTGGACAAACGGCAAAATGCATCGGATGCTTATGATGAAGCTCTTCAAACCTCCAAATTTATCGATGAGACAACGCTTTTGCTTTTTAAAAAAGAATTAACGAATCAAAAGCAATTTTATGAATCAATGATAGATGTGACAAACCATCTCCGTTCACTTGGATTATGGATTCTCGGAATTGTCTTTGTGATCTCCATTGCGTTTTCGTATTGGTTTTCAAAAGGAATTACCCGGTCGATTTATCTTCTTATCCAGGGAGTGAAAGAGGTAGCTGCCGGAAATTTTGATCACCCAATCAAAGTTACCAGCAATGATGAGATATCGTTTCTGGCAAAAACCTTCGATAAGATGAGAGAAAACATAAAAGAGCTTGTGGCTGAAATAAAGGAAAAAGCAAAGCTTGAAAAAGAAATTAAAGAGTATCAGCTGCTGTTGAAAGAAAGCGAATTAAAGAGGCTGCATAATCAGATCAATCCGCATTTCCTCTTCAATACATTAAATACACTGTCGAAAAAAGCTTATTTAGAAGATGCCTTCGAGACAAGTGATTTAATTTCAACGGTAGCGAATTTACTCAGATATAACTTGAAAAGTGTAGATGAAAACGTGACACTGCGTGATGAGCTCGATTTAGTAAAAGAATATCTCACTATTTTAAAAGCACGTTTTTCTACCCGCATTTCTTATCACTTTGATATCCAAGATGAGTGTTTGGATATTCAAGTGCCTGCTTTTTTTCTTCAGCCAATTGTAGAAAATGCTTTTAAATACGGTGTTGAGCCTTATGAAGAAGGAGGCATGATCTTTATTCGTGTTTTTAAACGCGAACAGGAAATCCATGTCAGTGTTGAGGATAAGGGAGCTGGAATGTCAGATGAGGTAATCGCGCAGGTTTTAACGGACAAGCCCAAGGATTCTATTGAGAGCAAATCCACAGGAATTGGTCTTCGCAATGTTGTCCAGCGCTTAAGGCTGTTCACCAATCAGCATGATGTGATGGAAATTCAGCCTGCCGGTGAAAAGGGAACTGTGATCTCGATAAAATTTCCTGCATGAAAGGAGAATTGCACATGAAACTGCTCATAACGGAAGATGAAGAGATTGAAAGATTGGCTTTGAAAAAAATGATTGAAACAGAATTTAAAGACATTTCAATTGCGGGTCTTGCGGAAAATGGAAGAATGGCAATCGAGCTTGCTGCTCTGCATCAGCCTGATATCATTTTAATGGATATTAAAATGCCCGGGATAAATGGTCTTGAGGCAATAAAAGAAATTCAGAAAATTGTTCCTAAGTCAAAAATACTGATTGTTTCTTCGTACGATACGTTTGAGTATGCACAGCAGGCGCTGAGACTTGGTGTAAAGGATTATCTATTAAAGCCAAGCAAGCGGGAAGTCATTCTTTCAACCATTCAAAAAGTGATTAATGATATCCAGATGGATTTGCTTGAATCAGAAAAAAAGCAGAAAACAGAAGAACGCATTCTGAAAATGATTCCGATTGTAGAAGCAGACCTTGTCACACAGCTCCTTTTTGACCATGTTCATGATGTTCATCTTCATGAGTGCATGCATCTGCTAGATGTCCATCAAACGCAGCAATCCTTTGTCATTTTGGTTCATTTTTCTCAGGATGCACGAACAGGTCCAATCGAGCAAATGTATGGTGAGCTTAAGAAAACCATTCAGAAGCATTCAAAAGGGTGGGTCGGGCCGATGTCCTGCTTACAGGTACCTATTATCGTTTTCTTAGAGGGAGAACTTCACCATTATCGCAAGAATGCCATTGCGCTTGTTCAAAAAATATCACAAAACATCAATCATTTATTCTCAGCATCTGCTTCAATCGGAATCGGCACAGCTTACCCTTCTCTCGAACAAATCAGGCAATCCTACTATGAAGCACTGCGGGCATCTATTACGGTTGGTTCAGGCGCAAGGTATAGCTTTTACAGTGACAGGATCTCGAATGAAGAAGTGAAAGACACAGAGATGCACAGGATTGAAAATTTGATTCTTGAGGAATTGCGTATTGGAAAATGGGAAGGCCTGGGAAGTCATTTCAAATCAATGATTGGTTACTTTGAAAAATATCAGCATCCGCTTGCTGAAGCCGAGCAAAAAGTATACGACACGATGACTCTAATGATCCGCTATCTGGATGAAATGGGATTTGTCATTCGCAAACCGGTCTTTTCCTTTAGTGCAAAATCCTATTTGCACATGAAAACAGAAGTGAATTTTATCCTGGATAATATCATCAGCCAATACAAGCTGGCGACTGAAAATCTGCAGGAAGACATTCCAAATCGGATGAAACAGCACATTAAAAAAAATTGCCACACCGATCTCTCGCTGGAGGCCATGGCAAAGGAATTTAACTTGTCTCCTCAGTATGTGAGCAAGATTTTTAAAGAGGAAATTGGAGTCAGCTATATCGACTTCTTAACAGCATGCAGAATTGAAAAAGCAAAACAAATGATGGAAAAAGGCTCGTTCAGCTTAAAGGAAATTGCCTATGAAGTCGGCTATAACGATCCGAATTATTTCAGCCGTGTTTTTAAAAAGGTTTGCAAGATGTCTCCAAGTCAATATAAGGACGCTTTAGTAGCGAATAGGATAGGACAAAGCTAGGTTTTTCAGCCTGGCTCTTTTTAATAATGATGATAATAAAATTTCCGAATCTTTGACTTGCCCATGTTTCGCTTTTCTAGTTGTCCAGCTTTACCGCCCATCCCCTCTGTCAAAACTAAACGGGCGGTTCCGCTTTTCTTTGTCCAGCTCCACCCCCAACTCCTCGGTCAGAACGGCTCCGCCATAAAAGTCAAACCCGGACTTTTCTGTCGGATCCTTATCTGCCTGTCGGAGTTAAACGGGCGGTTCCGCTTTTCTTTGTCCAGCTCCACCGCCCAACTCCTCGGTCAGAACGGCTCCGCCATAAAAGTCAAACCCGGACTTTTCTGTCGGATCCTTATCTGCCTGTCGGAGTTAAACGGGCGGTTCCGCTTTTCTAATAAAGTGCTATACATCTTAAAAAAGTGAAGGAATCATCTTAAATAAAACGCTTACATTGGTGATAAAGTTAGTCTTGTAAGATGGAAAGTTCAGGAGGGGGATGGGGAAATGAAAAAGATTTTCATGCTGTTTATGCTGATGGTGTTTGTATTTGGGCTTGCAGCCTGCAATAGCTCTGGATCTGAGCCGACTAAAGGGGATGGCGGCGGATCTAAGGATGACGATGAATTAGTCATTGGATTTTCAATGGATACCCTTGAAGAAGAGCGCTGGCAGCGCGACCGTGATTTATTTGTTGAAAAAGCAGAATCATTGGGTGCAAAAGTAAATGTTCAGGCAGCAAATGGCGATGATGCGAAACAGATTGCACAGGCTGAGAACTTAATCAGTCAGGGCGTTGATATTTTAGTAGTCGTGCCTCATAACGCAGAGGTGGCGGCATCGATTGTAGAAATGGCTCATCAAGAGGACGTAAAGGTCATTTCATACGATCGCTTAATCAAAAATTCAGATGTGGATCTATATGTTTCTTTTGATAATGAGCGTGTCGGGGAAATGCAGGCAACTGCGATCACTGAGCTTGTACCAAAAGGAAATTATGTATTGATTGAAGGCGCAGATACTGATAACAATGCACATCTTTTCAAAAAGGGACAGATGAACGTTCTTCAGCCGTTAATTGACAGCGGGGATATCAAAGTCGTATATGATCAGTGGACAGAGGAATGGGATCCGGCAAATGCGCTTGCTAATATGGAAAATGCATTAACTGCAAATAACAATAAAGTTGATGCAGTAGTGGCAGCGAACGATGGAACAGCTGGCGGTGTGATTCAGGCGCTTGCTGCACAAGGATTAGACGGGAAGGTTCCAGTATCAGGCCAGGATGCAGAACTTGCAGCTGCACAGCGCATTGTAGAAGGTACGCAAACAATGACGGTTTACAAGCCAATCACACTTATTGCTGAAACAGTAGCAGACTTAGCCGTTAAAATGGCGAACGGAGAAGAGGTTGAAACGAACGGAAAAGTAAACAATGGCAAAATTGATGTGCCGTCCCTTCTGCTCGATCCAGTTGCTGTTACTAAAGACAACATGGACGACACCATTATTAAAGACGGCTTCCATAAAAAAGAGGATGTTTATAAATAAGAGATTTCAAAAAATGTGGAATGCATCGTATTCCACATTTTTTTCTAGAAAGAGAATCCGGTTGATAAATATCAAAGATAGGTTGATAAAAATCAGAGCACAAAAATCTTTAAAGGAGGACCTGCAGTGGCATCTGTATTGGAAATGAATGAAATTACGAAAGAATTTCCCGGCGTAAAGGCGCTGGATAAGGTTACGTTTAATGTGAAAAAAGGTGAAATCCATGCGTTATGCGGTGAGAATGGAGCGGGTAAATCTACTCTTATGAAGGTACTTAGCGGACTTTACCCTTCTGGAAATTACACGGGAACCATTTCTGTTGAAGGGAAAGAGCAGGCTTTTAAAACGATTAAAGATGCAGAAAAAGCCGGAATCTCGATAATTTATCAGGAGCTGGCGCTGGTCAGGCAAATGACTGTAGCTGAAAACTTAATTCTCGGAAATGAGCCGGCAACGTTTGGAATCATCGATCAAAATAAAATGATTCAGGAATGTGAGAAGTGGCTTGCAGAAGTTGGATTAAAAGGTGTCAGTCCGGACACTGTTACAGGAACACTCGGTATCGGCCAGCAGCAGCTTGTTGAAATCGCAAAAGCACTCTCGAAAAATGCAAAAATCCTTATTTTAGATGAACCGACGGCTGCATTGACTGAGCAAGAGGTTAAAATTCTGCTCTCCATTTTAAAAGAATTTAAAGAACGAGGCGTTACCTGCATCTACATCTCTCACAAACTGGGAGAGGTGTTTGAAATAGCAGATACCATTACTGTTCTTCGTGATGGAAAAACGGTTACCTCTCAGAGAGCTTCTGATCTGACAGAAGATAAAGTGATAGCTTACATGGTTGGAAGGGAGATTAAAGACCGCTATCCCCGCATGAAAGCAAATCCAAAGGAGACGATGCTAAAGGTTGATGATTATACCGTTTATCATCCAGAATTGCCGGACAAAAAGGTCATCGATTCCGTATCTTTCCAAGTCAGAAAAGGAGAAATCCTCGGGATTGCGGGACTAATGGGATCAGGGAGAACAGAGCTTGTCATGAGTTTGTTCGGAGCTTATGCTGGTTTCTCTCAAGGGGCGATCGAGCTTGACGGCAAGGCTGTAAAAAATAAATCAGTCAAGCATGCGATTGAAAATGGGCTGGCGCTAGTCTCAGAGGACCGTAAAAAATTCGGCCTTGTTTTAAACATGGATATCCAGAATAATGTGACACTGCCAAGCTTGAGGCGCATCTCATCCTACGGCATGATTAACCAAAATGAAGAGATTCACAGCGGCAATCACTATTTAAAGCAACTAAGAATCAAGGCACCTTCTGTTGAGACTGTTGTAGGTACTCTGAGCGGAGGAAATCAGCAAAAGGTAGTCATCGGAAAATGGCTGATGACAAAGCCAAAAGTTCTTATTCTGGACGAACCGACAAGAGGAATTGATGTAGGAGCAAAACTGGAAATCTATAACATTATGAACGAACTCGTAAATGAGGGTGTAGCCATCATCATGATCTCCTCCGAACTGCCTGAGGTACTTGGAATGAGCCACCGGATTTTAGTCATGTCTGAAGGTAGATTTACTGGTGAATTTCTCGCAGAAGAGGCAACACAGGAGAAAATCATGAGAGCAGCGACAGGAGGACTCGCAGGATGAATACGAATCTGACTCCAGAACAGCCAGTACAAATTAAAGAAAAAAAGATCAGTCTTTTCACGATAGATATCCGGGCATATTCGATGATCGGCGCTTTAATCGTGATCTGGATCTTATTTTCCGTACTAAACGATACGTTTTTAACACCAAGGAACTTATCTAATCTATTTTTGCAAATGTCAGTAACATCTATTTTGGCGATTGGCATGGTCTTGATTATCGTCTCAGGCCAAATTGACCTCTCAGTCGGTTCACTTGTCGGATTAACAGGGGGAGTCGCTGCGATATTAAATGTATGGCTTGGCTGGGATACGATTCCTGTAATTATTGCAACGGTTCTTTTAGGATCATTAATTGGTTTATGGCAGGGATGGTGGATCGCCTACAGGGCTGTACCTGCTTTTATCGTGACCCTTGGAGGGATGCTTATTTTCAGGGGGATTTTAACAGGAATTACCGGCAGTATGACGGTCGCCCCGCTTTCTCCTGAGCTGAAATTTATTGGGCAGGGCTATGTTGCGCCAGCGATTGGTCTTGTAATGGGCGCGATTGCTTTTATCCTTGCGATTTTCTTTTTAATCAGACAGCGCAACGCGAGAATTAAGTACGGTTTTGAAGTCCTTTCCATGAATTGGACACTCATTACATCTGTTGGTTTTGGATTGCTCATCTTTACCTTTGTTTATTTAATGAATCAATATCAAGGAATTCCAATTCCATTTATAACGGTTATTTTGCTCGCAGTCATGTTTCACTTTATTGCAAAGAAGACTGTATTTGGAAGACAGGTCTATGCTATTGGAGGAAATCCTGAAGCAGCCATTTTGTCAGGAATCAATATGAAGAGAAGAATTCTGCTCGTATTTGTGCTTGGGAATACACTGGCTGCGATTGCCGGACTTGTGTTAACGGCCCGTGTAAACGCGGCGACCGTCGGAGCAGGAAACATGTATGAGCTTGACGCGATTGCAGCCTGTGTCATCGGGGGAACCAGCTTAATGGGAGGAATCGGCACTATCCCTGGAGCGATTATCGGAGCACTGGTTATGGCAAGTCTTGATAACGGAATGAGCATTATGAATATTGATGCTTACTGGCAGCTGATCGTAAAAGGCAGCATTCTGATTCTGGCTGTCTGGTTTGATATTTACAGCCGCAATAAAAAGAAAAGATAACCCTCTGAACGCTCGCATCTGCCTGGATGCAGCGTTTATTTTTTTGAATATATAAATAATATGAAAGCGCTGTCGATATAAAAAATAAAAGTACATTTATTCAGGGGAGAACGAGTATGACAGCTGTCGAAAAAGTAAAATACGAAGATCTTAAGAGCAAAAACAAGTTAATGCTATTTACGTTTGGAACTTCCGCTTTATTTGCTTTTATTTACGTCTTGGTGACAAAGCAGTTTGAACAGAGTCCGATCTATTTATCAGAACTTATTTTACTTTTTTTATTTTATGTACTTTTCCATTTCATTTTAAAAAGAGAAATTCTATTTCCGTATTTTAGCGTGGTGATGATTTATTGCGCGACCATTTTGTCTATTATTATTACCGGAGCAAATTTATCATTAGTAGCCATCCTTCTTTTTCTGGCGATTTTTTCAGCTGTCCAATATAATCCGATTGTATTTGCCATCGGTTATATCTCCGGATTCATTGCTCTTGTTGTGAATGCTGTTATCCCTTCAGCGGAACAGGCAATCATCCTTGAAAACATTGGCGCGATCATGCTTACGTATGTTTTGGCAGGTGTTCTGCTCGGTGTTTTGATCCGCTTGAACAACAAGCAATTTAGAAATCTTCAGCAATTTATTTCTGGTGCTGAAGCCGAGGCGAAAATAAAAGAAGAGCAAAAGCAGAAGCTTGAGAGGGAAGTTTGCATCATTGCTGCCCATATTTCAAAAGTGAATGATCGTGTTCAGCAAAATGCAATCGCACAAGAAGAGATGAATTTTGCTATTAATGAGGTATCATCAGGCAGTCAGATTCAGAGTGAACAGATAAGTGAAATAGCTGAAAGTGCTCATCATAACATGCTTTCTATAAAAGAACTGAATGACATATCTGCTGTGCTGAATCGAGATTCCAATCATGCAAATGAGATTGCAGAGAAGGGCGGAAAAAAGGTCATTTTGCTGTCAAATCAAATGGATCACCTGCAAGAGGTAGTCACAGCTTTAAATGAAACCTTCAAGCTTCTAAATTTGAAAATAGAAGAAACAAACCAGCTTACAAATAATATTCATCAAATCACAGAACAAACAAACCTGCTTGCCTTAAACGCATCCATTGAAGCAGCCAGAGCGGGTGAGGCAGGGAAAGGCTTTTCTGTCGTTGCTCAGGAAATCCGCAAGCTCGCAGAAATTACAAACGATACGACGAAGAAAATCACTGCGAATTTAAATGAAGTGAACCAAACAAGTGCAGAGGCTCAAAATAAAATGATCATCAGCAGTACAAACTTAAACAGCAGCGTGCGGTCTACAAAAGAAGTAAGTGAAAGCTTCAATGAATTAAAAGAAAACCTAAAGAATATCATCGATAGCTTTAAAGGATTTGATCGTATTTCGCAAAATGTAGCTGCCAACACAGGAAATGTCGAAAAATCCACAAACGAACTGGCAGCCATTATAGAGGAAGCAACAGCAAGCCTGCAGGAAATGAGTGCAACCATCGAAACCTTGAACGAAGATAATAAACAGATTGCACGATTCATGAATGAAACCGCACAGAGCGCGGAAAAGATTCAGCATCATACCATTTAATGTTTAGCGTATTGATTGAACGGGTATTTTAATTAGAAGCAACAAATATCTAATTGAAAGGAGCAACTTGTATGAGACAGAAAGCATTAATTTCAGGTATAGCGATATCAACGGTCGGAGTCGGAGTTACATCCTATTTCCTAAAGGACAAAGCAAATCGTCAGAAGGTTACTGGATTTGTTCAAAGCGCTAAAAACAAAATTCCTTACTTTGCGCGCAAAAACACAGATGCATTCCCAGTTGAAAAAGCGGGTCATCCAGATCCCCGGGATATTGATGATAACAAGATGGTCTCAGAAGGCTCCATGTATCCCGTGCAATACTACGATGAAAAGAAGAAATAAATCGAACTAGCACTGCCTGATGGCAGTGCTAATTTTTTTGTTTTGTAGTATAAAGTGATTCCGGCCAAACTTGATCCCGCCTGCCCTGCCTTATGATCGAAAACACTGCTCTTATGATCCACCAGAGTGGGCTTATCAGCCAGAAATCAGGATTTACGATCCGAAATCAGCATTTTATGATCCGGCCCGCTACAGAAACCGTCTTTTCACCCGCAAATCAAACTACCGATCCAACCGCACAATCTCAGCATCCGGATGAGAATTATAAAGAATCAAATCCTTCAATATTTCTGCCCCGATCATTGAATAGACTGTCCCATTTCCGCCGAATCCAAGGCAATAATAAACGTTTTCTTTATCGGGATGCTGTCCAATGAACGGCAGCCCATCGTCTGATTCGCCAAAGCTTGCTCCCCAGATGGAATCGACTTCCATCTCGTAACCGGGATAATGCTCTTTAATTTTATCTAAAAGGCGCTGGCCGCGTTCGCGAATGATCTCCTCATTGCTTGGAGCTTCCATTTTTTCTTCATCAAGACCGCCTGCTACAATTCTTCCATCAACAGTTGTACGCATATAGAAGTAGGGACGTTTTGTTTCCCAGATTAAGCTTCTGTCTTCCCAATGCTCAAGAGCTCGCAGAGGAGTCGTAACAATAGCGTACGTTCGGTTAACTTCAGCACCTAGTTTTTTTGCAAAAGGAATGGTTTCATATCCAGTTGAATAGATGACCTTTTTAGCTGCAATTTTCCCATGTGAGGATTGAAAATAAACATACTCATCATCTGTGCCTGTTTCTTCAATCTCCGTATTCTCAAAGATTCGAACACCATTGTGATGAGCATCCTCTATTAGGGTTTGGATAAATTTATAGGGGTTAACCTCTGCATCTCCATCTGTTAAAAGACCAGCAGGCTTTTCAAATCCAAATCTCTTTTTGATTTCATCTCCATCTAAATATTCTACAGGGAAACCATGCTTAGATAGAGCTTTATACTCTTTCTTAAGTTTGGAAACATCGCCTGAAGTGCTGGCATAATACAGGCTTTTTCTTCGGAGGAAATCGACTGGTTTTGATAAGCTTTTAGCTGTCACTTCAAGGTCATCCACTGCCTTTAAGCACATTTTATAAAAGCGGACAGCTTGTTCCTCCCCAAGATTTTTGATGAATGTGTGGAGCATCGTATCATTGGAAAACTGCAGCAATCCAGTATTTGCAGAGGAACTGCCGCTGCCTGCGGTCCTTTTTTCAACAACGATCGTTTTCAAATTGTATTTAGACAGCGTGTGAGCGCACAATGCTCCAGACATGCCCCCTCCAACGATGAGAACATCGCACTCCATTGTATCCGTCAGTTTAGGGTATGTCTGAACGGTATCGACTGTTTTAGGCCAGTAGAGAGAACCATTATGCAGCTTCATACTTTTTCCTCCTTAAGATGATAACCAGTCTATTCCCTCTTTTCTCCATGAAAAAAACCTCTATTATTAAAAAAAAATTTTCCAAGATTTGAAAAGGAATTCAGCGTTTGAAAAGGAAGTTACTATAAGAGTGAAAACATCGGGGAGGGAACCAAATGATTTCTGTAGCAATGATAAGTAAATGGCACGTTCATGCCGTTGATTATGCCAGGGATATACATAATAGCACGCAGTTAAAGATTACATGTGTTTGGGACGAGGACAGAGAACGTGGACAGCAGTGGGCAATTGAACTGGATGTTCCATTTGAGCCAAAGCTTGAGAAGGTGCTTAGCAATCCTGATATCCAGGGTATTGTAGTCGACACACCTACAAATATGCACAAAGAAGTCATCATAAAAGCAGCTCAGAATGGAAAGCACATTTTTACAGAGAAAGTCCTTGCTTTAACAGCAGCAGATTGTAAGGAGATTTTCGAAGCAGTCGAGCAAGCGGGAGTATCCCTTGTTGTATCGATGCCAAGACTTAGCTCAAATTATTACCTTTATGCTGAAAAAGCAGTGAAAGAAGGCTTGATTGGGGAACTAAAAATGGCAAGGTGCCGTGTGGCTCACAACGGATCCGTCCCAACAGCAGAAAATCCGGATGGCTGGCTGCCTGCGCATTTTTACAATGCAGAACAATGCGGCGGGGGTGCACTCATTGACTTAGGCGCACATCCCATCTACCTGCTTAATAGACTGGCAGGGAAACCAGTAGAACTCTCTGCCCATTTTGATCATGTGTATGGAAAAGAAGTTGAAGATCAGGCTTCTGTTTTAGTGTCCTATGAAAATGGTGTAACTGGTGTGATTGAAACATCATTCGTCTCACATGGAAGTCCGTTTTACCTCGAATTGTACGGGACAGAAGGGTGCCTGCTTATTCAGGACGGGAACGTAGAATTAAGAAATTCAGATGGTGTACAGAAGATCGAACAGCTTCCAGATGAACTTCCGATCCCTATCGAACAATGGGCAGACGCCATTCAATCAGGAAAGACGCCATTTATTTCGACTGAAGATGCCTTGCTGTTAACGGCAGTCAACGAGGTGGCGATTCAGTCGAATCGGGAAAAACGAAGAATATCAATCAGCTTATAAAGCATGAAGGGCTCTTGTTTAAGGGTCCTTTTTTCCTGCTTATTATGAATTTTGACATCTATTTGACTTTCAAATCAGAGGAATCTTGCAAACGTCGATCAGGAATATCGTCTATTGATCATTTTACTTGTGGGACTAGGTCTTCTCCTAATAAATTCAAAAATATAAAAAAAACAATTATCCTAAATAGATTAAATATTCATAATCGTTTAAAATAAAGATAGACCAAACTAGCAAATAGCTAGTTTGGCCCCATTTTCTTCCCTTTTTTCTCATAACGCTTGTACAATTGATAGATTTTCTGTTCAGATGCATCTCTTACAGTCATGTAATGTTCTTCAAAAAAATTGGAGAAATAAGTTGTTGTACGTCCGCACTGCAGTCCCATAACATAGGCACCTTCAGTAAATGAATATTCTTTTACGAGCCATTTCGCATCTTCAAGGTGGATGGTGATAACTTCTCCAAAATAAATACTCATGCATTCTTCTAACTCTTTTACAGTTATTTGAAAGTCGCGAAACTTATTTTGCTGAAAAAATGAAAAGTACACTTCTTCAAGCTCGATTAAACTTTTTCGGGAATAGTTTAATGTTAAGCCTAATTCTGCATATATATCTTCTAAGAGAGACAAGTTCTCTTTCCGTTTTTCATAGTAATACACTTTGGCCAATGCTTCATTTTCAGGAGACAGGCAAATTCCTGCCATAATCTGTTTCTGTTTGATGATTATAAGATTCTAGCATTCTGTCACCTCAACTTTTTGTTCCAGAGCAAGTATATCATCCATATTATTCAAAATGAGCCATTTACATTAAAGCTACAGAGGAGGTTGATTTTGGAAAGGGAGTATCTTTGTTAAAAATATCCTTTATTGACCTTGTATAATAATGATATAATGTTAGCGATTACATTTTAAATATTATGAAAGTTTTAATATTTTTAACATAACGGGGGAAATGGATGGAATCATTAAACGTATACTTAAATAATTACTTAATCGTTGTTGTTTTCCTGCTCCTTGGCATTTTGCTTCCTGTTGTCGCTTTAGGTATTGGCCGGATTTTGAGGCCGCATGCACCGAGCGAAGCAAAAGCAACTACTTACGAAAGCGGAATTGATCCCTACCATGATTCACGCGTTCAGTTTAATGTTCGCTACTATATGTTTGGACTCATGTTTGTCATTTTTGATGTAGAAACCGTGTTTTTATATCCGTGGGCAGTCGCATATGAAAAATTAGGCGTTTTTGCCCTCATTGAGATGCTTATTTTTGTCTTCATGCTCGTCATCGGGCTAGTCTACGCATGGAAGAAGAAGGTGCTGAAATGGACTTAAATGTAACGAACATTCCTCAGGACGAAATGGAAGAATTGAAACGCAGCGTTTTTTTAACGACGCTTGAAGAATTGAAAGGCTGGGCCAGAAGCAACTCCCTTTGGCCGCTGACATTCGGTCTTGCCTGCTGTGCAATCGAAATGATGGGTGTCGGGTCATCGCACTATGATTTAGACCGTTTCGGATCCTTTTTCCGGACATCACCACGGCAATCAGATGTCATGATTGTCTCAGGCACAGTGACGAAAAAAATGGCCCCGGTTTTAAAACGGCTCTACGATCAAATGCCTGAACCAAAATGGGTGATAGCCATGGGTTCCTGTGCAACAGCAGGAGGACCATACATCAAATCCTATGCTGTCGTAAAAGGTGTCGATCAAATCGTGCCTGTCGATGTATACATTCCCGGATGTCCTCCAAATCCTGCCGCTCTCATCTATGGAATCAATAAACTGAGAGAGAAAATCCGTTACGAGGCGAAAACAGGGAGTGAAATAATCCATGAGCGATGAGAAAGACATCCAGCAGCTGAAGAAAGAAGCCGCTCAGAAAGCAAAGGAAGCCGCTCTTAAAAAATTGGCTGAAAAGAACGCTGCTAAAGAAAGTTCAGATAGAGAAAACATAGACCTGGCGAAACAAAAGGCAGCAGCAGCTGCAAAGGCAAAAGCGGCTGCATTGGCGAAGCAAAGAGCACAGGAAGCTAAGGTGAATGAGACGATCGATGACGCGAGCCTCGCGAAGCAAAAAGCGGCAGCTGCGGCAAAAGCAAAAGCCGCTGCGCTTGCAAAACAAAAGGCAAAAGAAGCAGACTCCGCGGACAATTCGGATGAGACAGCTCTTGCGAAGCAAAAAGCGGCTGCAGCCGCAAAAGCAAAAGCGGCCGCACTGGCAAAACAGAAAGCAAAAGAAGCAGTCGCACAAAAATCTCAAGATGACGATTCCTTAGCGAAACAAAAAGCAGCCGCAGCTGCAAAAGCAAAAGCGGCTGCATTAGCCAAGCAACAAGCAAACCCAATAGGTGCAAGCGGGGATTCAGCTGATGACCTGGCACTTGCGAAACAGAAAGCAGTCGCAGCAGCCAAGGCAAAAGCAGCAGCACTCGCAAAACAAAAAGCAAAAGCTGAAGGTGCCCCAGACGAGGAGTTAGCAAAGCAAAAAGCAGCCGCTGCCGCAAAGGCAAAAGCCGCTGCAGCAGCGAAAGCAAAAGCTGGACGTGAAAATCTTTCAGATGATGATCTTGCAAAAGAAAAAGCAAAAGCCATTGCAGCCGCAAAAGCAAAAGCCGCAGCAGCAGCAAAAGCGAAGAAACTTACTTCAGAAGAACCACCTCAACAAGAAGAACCTTCACCTAATGAACCCATATTGCAGAAGTACGTTAAAGTTATTGAACAGCAACTCGGCAAAGATGTTTTGGAAGAATCCTATATTAATCGATTATCGAAAGATGTACCGACGCTTGTTGCAAATAGAGATTCCTATTTTAAGATTGCTGAGCTGCTGAAAAACAATGATAAATTAGCATTTGATTATGTATCTGAACTGCACGGAACTGATTTTCAAACTCATATGGAACTTTATGTGTATCTGTTTTCCTATACACATCGCCATACCGTTGTCCTTAAGGTAAAACTGGATCGCGAACAGTCTGAAATTGATTCCCTCGAACCGCTGTGGAAAGGTGCAGACTGGCCTGAACGTGAAGCATTTGATTTACTTGGGATCCGTTTTACGGGTCACCCAAATTTAACCCGGATTATGATGCCGGATGATTGGGTTGGCCATCCGCTTCGTAAAGATTATGAACCATATGATGTGGAGGTGTAGCTTTTGATAAGAACAGAAGAAATGCTCCTGAATGTCGGACCGCAGCATCCGAGCACACATGGCGTGTTCAGGCTGGTGATCAAGATTGACGGAGAAATCATAAAAGAAGCTACACCTGTTATCGGCTATTTACATAGAGGCACCGAAAAGCTTGCAGAAAACCTTCAATACACACAAATTATTCCCTACACAGACCGGATGGATTATCTTTCAGCTATGACGAACAATTATGTCATTTGTCATGCTGTGGAAACGATGACAGGGATTCAGGTTCCTGAGCGGGGCGAATATTTGCGAATTATCGCGATGGAGCTTGGCAGAGTCGCAAGCCATCTTGTTTGGTGGGGCACCTACTTACTCGATATTGGGGCGGTCAGCCCATTTCTGTATGCATTCCGCGAGCGGGAAATGATCATTAACTTGCTGACTGAACTCTCAGGAGCAAGGCTAACTTTCAATTACATGCGGGTTGGCGGCGTGAAGTGGGATGCGCCTGACGGCTGGATTGAAAAAGTAGCAGAATTTATCCCTTATATGAGGGAACAGCTGAAGGGCTACCATGATCTCGTTTCAGGAAACGAAATCTTCCTGAATCGTGTAAAAGGCGTCGGAATTTATACGAAGGAAGAGGCGCTTGCTTATTCCTTAAGCGGCGCAAACCTGCGCTGTACTGGCGTAAAATGGGACCTTCGCAAAGATGAACCCTACTCGATTTACGACCGATTTGATTTTGACGTGCCTGTTCGGACAAAAGGTGACGCATTTGCAAGATATGAATGCCGTATGGAAGAGATCGAGGAATCATTGAAGATTTTAGAGCAGGCTGTAGAGCAATTCCCGGCTGATGGTCCGATTATCGCTAAAGTGCCAAAAATCATCAAAGCACCAAAAGGAGAGGCGTATGTAAGAATTGAATCTCCGCGCGGTGAAATCGGCTGCTATATTGCCAGTGAAGGAAAAAAAGAACCGTACCGATTGAAATTCAGGCGTCCGTCTTTTTATAATCTGCAAATCCTGCCAAAGCTTTTGGAGGGAGAAAACATGGCGAATCTGATCACCATTCTCGGTGCCATTGACATTGTTCTTGGGGAGGTGGACGGATAATGGTGGAAGGCCTGCTTCAATCATCGCCCGGTGTCGGAAACTTTGCGATTTTCTTTGGACTGGCAACGGCCTTTCTGTTCGTGGTCCTCGGCTTTGTCACATATGGCATTTTGGCAGAGCGCAAGGTTATGGGATTTATGCAGGGGCGCATTGGTCCAAACCAGGTAGGCGGCAGATGGGGTTTGCTGCAAACAGTGGCTGATGTTTTAAAGCTTCTTATAAAAGAAGACACGATCCCGAAGCTTGCGGATAAACCGCTGTTTATTTTAGCACCTGTGATTGCTTTCGCGCCCGCATTTATTGTCCTCTCGACAATCCCATTTACGGATGCGTTTCAATTTGCAGATCTCGGTGTCGGCCTGCTGTTCTACATTGCCATATCCGGTTTGACAACGATCGGCATCGTAACGGGAGGCTGGGCATCGAATAATAAATACTCCCTGCTTGGGGGAATGCGTGCGGCGGCTCAAATGATTTCATATGAAATTCCGCTTGTCATGTCGGTCATCGGAGTTGTTTTACTCTCAGGGAGTCTGAATTTGAACACAATTGTAGATGCACAGGAGGATGTCTGGTTTATTTTCCTGCAGCCGATTGGATTTCTTATCTTCCTGATTGCCTCTGTTGCTGAGCTAAACAGGACTCCGTTTGACCTGCCAGAAGCGGAATCAGAGCTTGTCGCCGGCTACCATGTTGAATACTCCGGATTCCGCTGGGCGTTCTTCATGTTATCCGAATACGTTTACTTCTTCGCAATGGCGTCCCTAACTACTGTTTTATTTTTAGGAGGCTGGCATCCGATCGCATTTCTTGATTTCATTCCAGGAGCAATCTGGTTTGGCCTTAAATTCAGCGTCGTCATCTTCACGCTCATTTGGTTCCGCGTCACATTCCCGCGTATCCGCGCTGATCAGCTAATGGAGTTTGGATGGAAGGTGCTTCTTCCGGTCGCACTTGCGAATATTTTTCTAACGGCGATCGTGAAGGAGATTTTCTTTAAATAAGGAATAAATTGGTAAAGTTGAAATAGAATCGTGATTCTTGCAAATAAACCAAAGATTTTTGCAAATAAAAGGAGCATTACTGAAAGTTAAATGTCGGAATTTGAAAGTTAGTTCGATATTGTGAAAAAAGAACAACTTAAAAAACCTGATTACCCAAAATCTGTCGAGGATAATAGCGGTTTTATTAGGTTCCAGCACTTAGTATTAGGGGGCAAATGAAAAAAAGAAAGTAAATGCTCCATTTTGGAAAGTAATTCAAAGGTTTCCGCTAGTAAATGAGGCAATTTGGAAAGTATTCTGACTGAATTGGATAGTAAACGGCAATCTGCATAGATTCACTACACAAAATCAAGGGGGGGAGAGCATGCGAGGCTTAGCAAAAGGTTTAACGTATACCCTGAACAACTTGACGAAGAAAAAAGTGACATATGATTACCCGAATGAGGCATTGCAGCTGCCAGACCGCTTCCGGGGCATTCAGAAGTTTTATCCGGAAAAGTGCATTGTCTGCAATCAGTGTGCGAATATATGCCCGACAGATTGCATTGAGCTGACAGGCAAGAAGCATCCTGATCCAACGAAAAAAGGGAAAATCATTGATACGTATGATATTAATTTTGAAATTTGCATTTTGTGTGATCTTTGCACAGAGGTTTGCCCGACAGAGGCGATCGTGATGACGAATAATTTTGAGCTTGCAGAATACAGCCGCGATCAGCTGTTCAAGAATCTCGAGTGGCTTGATGAAAATGATGAGAATGTCAGGGAGGAGAATAAGGTGTGAGTATAACCGGAGAATATTTAGCCTTTGTCGGACTCGCAATAGTGGCAATCGGAGGCGGAATTCTCATGCTGAACGTGACAAAAGTGGTGCATATGGTGGTCTCGCTTGTGTTCACGTTTGTGAGTATTGCCGGTTTATATGTTCTTCTCTCAGCAGAGTTTGTCGCAGCGGTCCAAATCTTAATCTACTCGGGTGCGATTACCATCATCATGCTCTTTGGCATCATGCTGACACGTCATGAAGACGAGGATCAAGCGCATGCCGGCACAGTAAGAAAACTCCTCACATTTTTTGGAATTGCTGCCTTTGCGATCGTTATGTATCTCGGAATCTATGATTTGCAGCTCGGTGAACCGACGGCTAATCTGCATGTGAAAAATACGGAGCAAATCGGAATTTCCCTTTATTCGCATTTTGTCATTCCATTTGAGCTGACATCTGTTCTTTTACTAGTCGCGTTAGTAGGAGCGATTATACTTGCAAAAAAAGACGAGAATGAGGAGGACAAAAAATGAGCTCGATTCCTTTATCAGCCTACCTTGTTCTTGCGCTTATCCTTTTTTGCATCGGGCTTTACGGGGCTCTTACGAAACGAAATACGGTCATTGTGCTCATTTCCATTGAGCTCATGCTGAATGCCGCCAATATTAATCTTGTAGCCTTCAGTAAGTATGGCATGGTTCCTTCGATTACAGGACAAGTTTTTTCTCTCTTTACGATTACGATTGCAGCAGCTGAAGCGGCAGTAGGGCTTGCCATTCTTTTTGCTTTGTATCGTAACAGGAGATCGGTCAATATTGATGACTATAATTCTATGAAGCATTAAAACCTCTAAACAAGAAGGGGATTGAATTACAATGATGCCATATGCCTGGATGATACCGCTGTTCCCGCTTGTCTCATTCCTTGCGCTGCTGATAGCCGGCAAACGCATAAAGGAGAGCAGTGCTTTAGTAGGAAGCGGGCTTTTGTTCCTTTCTTTTGCGGGCTCGCTCGCCGTATTGTTCGAACGGTTTACACAGCCAACCTATCAAGCTGAAGCAGTATGGCTGACGGTCGGAGAACTTGAGCTGACAGCGGGCTTTGAAATTAATCAATTAAATGCATTAATGCTTGTTGTCGTTTCGCTTGTAAGTTTGGTTGTACATATTTATTCAAAAGGATATATGCATGGAGACGAGCGCTTTCCGGTTTTTTATGCGTACCTGGGTTTATTCACCTTCAGTATGCTGGGTCTAGTGATGACCACAAATCTGCTCCAGCTCTATATTTTTTGGGAATTAGTTGGAGTTGGCTCTTTCTTGCTGATTGGCTTTTATTTTTATAAAGAAGAAGCAAAAGCGGCTGCGAGAAAAGCATTTATTATGACCCGGATCGGTGATGTCGGCCTCTTCATCGGGATGCTCCTCCTCTTTTGGCAGGTCGGAAGCTTTGAATATGACCAGATTTTTGCAAGTGTCGCAGATGGCATGATTCCACTTGATATGATTACGCTCATCAGCCTTCTCCTATTCATAGGCGCGATTGGAAAATCAGGACAGTTTCCGCTTCACTCCTGGCTTCCGGATGCAATGGAAGGGCCAACCCCCGTTTCAGCTCTGATTCATGCTGCGACAATGGTTGCAGCAGGCGTTTATTTGGTAGCCCTTATGTATCCTCTGTTTGCAGCAAGTGAAACGGCATTGCTTGTTGTTGCGACCATCGGAGCATTCACTGCCATTTTTGCTGCAAGCATCGGCCTTGTGCAAAAAGACATTAAACGTGTACTAGCTTACTCAACGGTGAGCCAGCTGGGGTACATGATGCTTGCCCTCGGTTCTGCAGGATATGTGGCAGGAGTCTTTCATTTAATGACACATGCTTTTTTTAAAGCCTTGCTGTTTCTCGCAGCGGGAAGTGTCATCCATGCTGTTCACACACAGAACATTGACGAGATGGGCGGATTGTGGAAAAAACTGAAAGCAACAGGTCCGCTGTTTCTAATCGGAACAGTCGCAATAAGCGGAGTGCCGCTTTTCTCAGGGTTTTTCAGTAAAGATGAAATCTTAATCGCTGCATGGACACATGGAAATTCAGCTCTTTTCTGGCTGGCGGTTGCAGCGGCCTTTTTTACAGCGTTTTACATGTTCCGGCTTTTCTTTCTTGTGTTCACTGGACCAGCAAAATCAGACCTTTCCAAGGTAAAAGAATCACCGGCGACGATGCTGATCCCAATGAGCATTCTTGCGGTACTCGCGATTTTCTCGGGGTACAGCAACACTCCATGGTTTGGCACCTTTCTTGGAGATTGGCTGACAGACGGTTCACCGCAGCTTGGCCATGGTCATATTGAAGGGCCGGCATGGATTATGTTCGTTGCCACTGGCGTATCCCTGCTTGGCATCGTCCTCGCTTACTTTATGTACAGCAAGCGCTCCATTTCGTCCGAAAAAGCAAGACAGCGCGCGCCGATGATTTACTTAGTCCTAAAAAATAAGTATTACATCGATGAACTATATGGAATCACCGTTATTTGGCTGACTAAAACCATTAGTTTCTTCTGCAAATACCTTGAAAAGTTCTTAGTTGAAGGAGCTGTGAAGGGGATAGCGGGGATTGTCAAAACAGCTGGAGGATTTGGTGCGAGGATGCAGAATGGACAGGTGCAAATGTACGGAACAGTGGCTTTCATCGGACTCGCCCTTATCCTTGTCCTATTTGCCTTCACAGGGGGAAATCTATAATGACATCCATTCTTCTAACAGCTCTCGTATTCTCTCCAGTCATCGGAATCATTGTCCTGGCTTTTATGAATAACGATCAGGAAAAATCACTCAAACTTGTCGGCTTTTTAGCTACATTGCCTGCCGTTCTTTTATCAGGCATTATTTTTGCACAATATCAGCTTGGAAATGATCTGGCACGATTTACTGAAAAACATGAATGGATTTCATTTGGGCAATATCATGAGATGCAGCCTGGTGTGTTTACAGTTGATTATGAGCTTGGACTTGATGGCTTTTCGCTGATTATGGTGCTGCTGACATCTATTCTTGCAGCTTTATCTGCAGCAGCATCCGTTTCAATCAAAAAGAACTGGAAAAGTTATTTTATGCTGTTTTTGCTTCTCGAAATCGGCATGCTTGGCGTATTCATGGCCCAAAATCTGATACTCTTTTTCATCTTTTTTGAGATTACGTTGATTCCAATGTTTTTCTTAATTGGAAAATGGGGCTACATGGCCCGTGAAAAAGCTGCGTATCAATTTTTGCTTTATAACGGATTTGGCTCGGCTATTCTCCTTCTCGTCATTATCCTGCTTTTTTCAAAAACAGGGACGACGAATATTGTGCTTCTGAGTCAATTATTAAATACACCGGACGTTCAGCTGATCGGTCCGATTTCAGAAGACTTTAAGCTGGGACTGCTAATTGCCTTAATCGCTGCCTTTGGGGTAAAGCTCCCGATTTTCCCAATGCACACTTGGATGCTGCGCGTACATGTGCAGGCACCGCCGCCTATAGTCATGCTGCATTCAGGCATTCTTTTGAAAATTGGTGCCTTCGGTTTAATCAAATTTGGACTTGGCTTATTCCCGAACGAGTTTACACAGCTAAGTACGATTTTAATCGTTCTCGGTCTCGTGAATTTACTGTACGGCGCGTTTTTAGCCCTCATCCAAACTGAATTTAAGATGGTGCTGGCGTACTCCAGTATTTCTCATATGGGCATTGTGCTTATTGGGCTTGGAGCTTTAAATGAAGCGGGGATACAGGGAGCGATTTTTCAGGTCGTATCCCACGGGTTGATTTCAGCACTGCTGTTTTTCTTAGTGGGAGTGATAACGGAAAGAACAGAAACAACGCAGCTCGACAAGCTTTCAGGCTTGGCTAAGGCAATGCCGCTTACAGCAGGATTTTTGCTGGCTGGAGCCATGGCTTCGCTTGGATTACCGGGAATGTCAGGATTTATTAGTGAATTGACCGCGTTCATGGGGGTTTTTGGTGAGCATCCTGAGCTTGGAACGATTGGAGCGATTGGGATTATCCTGACCGCTGCCTATCTTCTAAGGGCAGTCCTCGCGATTACATTTGGAGCTGAAAAAAAGGAAGAACACGCGCTATATGATATGAGGTGGTATGAGATTGTCCCAGTAACTGTCATGCTGTTTTTTATCGTATTAATCGGTGTTTATCCAAATGGACTTTCCGTTCCGTTGCAGCTTACGATCGAAACCATCATGAAAGGGATTGGGGGGTGATGAACGATGGATATGGAGACCTTGCTTAGCTTTAAATGGAATGTCATGATGCCGGAGTTCATCATTCTCGGAACGGCACTGCTGCTTTCAATCATAGATCTTTTCATAAAAGAGGACAAGAGCCGAAAATGGCTAGGGTGGATCGGACTGGCGGGAATTGCAGGCGCTATTCTGAGTCTTGCTTTGATGATTGGAACAGAAGACACCGTCATTCTTTATGACACTTTTGTACTGGATGCTTTTGCAAAAGCATTTAAGTTTATTTTATTGCTCGGCGCTGCGATCATTTTTTTACTTGCAATTGATTATGAACCGCGCGAAGGATTAAAAGAACGGGGAGAATTTTATTATTTGCTCACAGCAGCTCTTTTAGGTGCCATGATGATGGCTTCAAGCCGTGATTTAATTACACTGTTTGCCGGTCTTGAATTGCTGTCCATTTCTTCATATATTTTAGCTGGCTTGCGCAGAAAAAATCTCAAATCAAACGAAGCCGCACTTAAATATGTCATCAACGGCGGCATTTCAACAGCGATTACTCTTTTCGGAATGAGCTATATATACGGTTTGACAGGAACAACTAGCCTCACGGAAATGATTCCGCAGCTGAATTCATTGACTGAGTCTGGATATACCTTCATTGCAGGCGTTTCCTTCCTGCTTATCTTTGTTGGATTATCCTTCAAAATAGCAACCGTTCCTTTTCACATGTGGGCACCGGATGTATACGAAGGAGCTCCAACACCAATAACAGCCTTTTTAAGTGTCGTTTCAAAAACGGCAGGATTTATTATCATTTTAAGAATATCTTTATCGGTTTTCGGAGCGATTCCATCTGAAGACGGCATGCAGTCCATGTTAATGGTATTCCAAGGGTTTATTGCGATTCTCGCGGCAATCACAATGATTGTCGGTAACACCATCGCACTGAAACAAAAAAACGTAAAGCGCATGCTTGCATATTCCTCCATTGCACATGCAGGATACGTGCTGGTCGGCTTCGTCTCCTTTGGAGGCTACTTTTACTTTGATGCCATATGGTTTTACTTGCTGTCCTATGTGATAATGAATCTCGGCGCTTTCGCAATTTTACAGGCTGTCTCCAAAACAGCAGGCACAGAAGATCTATCAGCATTTGCAGGTCTTTATCACAGATCACCGCTTGCTGGCATTGCAGTCACAATTTTTTTACTATCACTTGCTGGACTTCCAGGAACCGCGGGTTTTATCGGAAAAATAACCATTTTCATGAATGCATTTACGAACAGCACACCTCAGATTGTGCTTGCTTCCATCATGATCGCAACAACCGTAGTCTCTTACTTTTATTACTTCGGCATCCTCACACAAGTGTTTTTCAGAAAGAAAGAAACCGAGGAGCCATTTAAATGGAGCGCACCCCTTCTGATCGTTACAGTTATTTGTATGATTGCGACGATTTTGTTTGGAATTTTCCCGACAGTGGCGTTTGATTTTTTTAAGTTGAATATTTCTTAGAAACATATGGAAAAAATGTGCAATTTCACTTAATATTAAGGGAGATTGTACATTTTTTTTGGGGGAGTATGCTATAATTTGTAAAACAACTTATAGTGACATTAGACATGACTAAAATACTATTTCATACAAATGAGAATGCCATATACTGTTCCAGGGATTTATGAACTGAGAATAGAGTTCAATCAATCTTCAGTCAGAATGTTTTATTTTCCTGTTAAAGATTCTTTAAATGCACAATTTTATGTTTTTACTGAGGCGTATGAATTTACTGCAGAACAGATGCAAAAAGGATTAAAAAACAAAATAACGGAACAAGCTAGACAAAGAGCATACAATATAGCAATTAAGTATAAAGTGAATCCAGACTCCTATATCCGTAAATCAGGAGGTTATAAATAATGACTAAAAGTTTTAATGATATTTTATCTAATGCTAAGTTAAATCCTCATATAAATGAGCTTTTAACTAGTGAGAAAGCTTCCAAGGGGATGGAAATATTCAAGAAAAGAGTGAATATGAGACTAACCCAAAAAGATCTTGCCCTTGAATCAGGGGTGGAATCGAGGGTAATATCTAAGGTTGAAGCTGGTTTTGACGAAGTTCCTCTTAAAATTATCAGTGAGATTGAAAATGCACTTGAAAGAGTAGAAAAAAGAAACCATGCAACGATCGACTAAAAGTCAATTTATATTTCATAAATCTGACAAGAATCTTTACAAAAATAACATCATTCCTTGTGCAAAATTTTATATAATAGAAGAGGTGTAAAAGCCTCTTTTTTTTATGTTTTTGTTAAAAGTGCTATGATTACGTTTAGAATAGCTGACTATAGGAGTTGAACCTATGCTTGAATTTAATCAGCAAGCATTGCTTGGCCTTTTGTCCCATCTCGTTTTCATTCCAATCACATGGTGGGCGCTGCAGGCCTTACATATTGAGAAAGCCATGAAAAAAGGGAAAGTGATGCAAGCGCGTGCACTGCTTATCCTGCTGACCATTGCCATCTCAGGCGCTGTAAGCAATTTTTTTCTCGATTATTTAATATGGTCCCGTCAGCTGCCTTTTTTATTTTAACAAGATTTTAGCAAAACAAGAGGCATCCGCTTTTGTTACGTTTAACTAATTAACAACAGGGGAATATGACCTACAGATTACAGCAAAACAGCTTAAGGATTGTCTAACAATGACGACTTTTTCCACGTATACCAGCCTCTCAAACGGTAACAATGTTACTAAGGAGAGGAAGTGGCGGCGATGAAAAAAACAAGTCTGGCAATTATTATCTTTTTATTCTTTCTTACAGGTTCGGTTGTTGCACAAGCTATTGGATTTGAAAAAGATGAAGCTGAAATTAAAACAATTGTAGAAGGCATGGAAGCACAGGAAATTGATGTTAAGAAATGGTCCTTATACTCTAAAGAAATGATTTCAAATAATGATCGTTCTTTTGAGGAAATAACGAAACTTTTACAAACTCAATTTCGTCATTATAAGTGGTCCGATGAACGTGCAGACGGCAAGCTACATAAAGCAACGGGAATCTTTTTTAACAAAAAGATCAAAGCTGTTGAAAAGCTTCAGATTCTTTCAACCGACACAAACGGTCAAAAACAATCGTATATCTTGTATGAGCTCAGTGGGGAAGGTTCAGGAAAAAATTGGACGAAAATTTATGAGTATGCGCAAGCTCAGAGTTTCGACATTTTCCATGAAAATCCTACAATTTTCACTTGTGTAAATGGACAGCTTGATGATAAGATGAGTAGTGTTTTGCATTTGAAGGTAAATGATTTGCTTAAACAATTTAACGCGGTGCCAGTTGAACAGCTTAAAGAAAAACAATTTGTATCGGTATCCGCACGAACGTCAGATTGGAATCACGAAATTCCAACAGATAAAGGCAGCATGAATATTCAAATTGCGCTCAGAGGCGCAGGATTGGGCGATAATACTAGCGTTACAGTAGGAACACCAATCATTACGTCTGAATATTAATATATAGAAATTGGGACGCGGAGGGGAAGACCTTGGAAAAAATCATCGTCCGCGGCGGTCGTAAGTTAAACGGTACAGTTAAAGTAGAAGGTGCTAAAAATGCCGTTTTACCAGTAATCGCTGCATCTTTATTAGCCAGTGAACAAAAAAGCATAATTTGTGATGTACCTACGCTCTCCGATGTGTATACAATCAATGAAGTGCTGCGCCATATAGGGGCAGAAGTCCACTTTGAAAATAACCAAGTGTTTGTAGATGCATCTAAAGAGCTAAATATGGAAGCTCCTTTCGAATATGTACGCAAAATGCGTGCTTCTGTTTTAGTTATGGGTCCATTACTAGCCAGAAATGGCCGTGCACGCGTGGCATTGCCAGGCGGATGTGCGATAGGATCACGTCCAATTGATCAACATTTAAAAGGCTTTGAAGCAATGGGAGCTTCAATTAAAGTTGGGAACGGATTTATCGACGCTGAAGTAAAAGGAAGACTTCGCGGTGCTAAAATCTATTTAGATTTCCCAAGCGTTGGAGCAACAGAAAACATCATTATGGCTGCGGCTCTTGCAGAGGGGACAACAGTCCTTGAGAACGTAGCAAAAGAACCGGAAATCGTTGACCTTGCCAATTACATTAATGCAATGGGCGGCAAAGTGCGCGGTGCCGGAACAGGTACAATTCGCATTGAAGGCGTAGAAACACTTAAAGGTGTTAAACATCACATCATTCCTGACCGCATCGAAGCTGGAACATTTATGGTTGCAGCTGCAATTACAGGCGGAAATGTATTGGTTCGCGGCGCTGTGCCCGAACACTTAACATCTCTGATCGCAAAAATGGAAGAAATGGGCGTACAGATTCTTGAAGAAGAAGATGGAGTTCGTGTCATTGGACCAGAAAAACTAAAATCCATTGACATTAAAACAATGCCGCATCCTGGCTTCCCAACTGACATGCAATCACAAATGATGGCATTGCTTTTGAAAGCCGAAGGAACTTCTATGATCACGGAAACTGTTTTCGAAAACCGTTTCATGCACGTGGAAGAATTCCGCCGCATGAATGGGGATATCAAAATTGAGGGCCGTTCTGTTATCATTAATGGTCCAGTTAATATGCAAGGTGCTGAAGTTGCAGCAACAGACTTACGTGCTGGTGCAGCGCTTGTTCTTGCAGGATTAGTTGCTGAAGGCTACACTCGTGTAACAGAGCTTAAGCATGTTGACCGCGGATATGTTAACTTCCACGGCAAACTTGCAGCAATTGGTGCCGATATCGAACGCATCTCAGAAGGAAGCACTGTGAAAACCGAGCAGGCTGTAAGCGACATGAACGCTTAATCATACGTACATTCTAAGAAGTTGGAGTCTCCGGATTCCAGCTTCTTTTTTATTTTTTGAAAAATACTTTATTAGTGTTGGTATTTTGCTTATCATTTATACATTGCAGTTCATGATTTTTTTGCATAATTTAGAGTGATCACGGATAGTTAAGTATGGGCTTTTACAATTCGAAAGGCTCCTTTCGTAAAATTTGTTGCTATTAGAAAAAATGTAATGGATTGTAGCGGAAAGCAAGTGTCTGCAGCCGAAATCCACGGGTGGAATCTACAGCCTAAAACAACTTTAAAAAAGCTTTTGCATAAAATAATCAGCAATGGACGACGATGAATGCGAAGGAGGGTTTTATGAAATTTATTACAGCTTTATTTTTAATTGTCGCATTTTCATTGTTCACATTTACGAGTGATTTGCTGTCGCTGCTGACAGGAGATTATATTGGACTGACATTTCGGCCAAATCCTGATTTTTCAGATTTGCTTTTATACAATGATATAAACTTGGATAGCAAGTTTTACGTCGTGACAAAAATAGGCCATGCTTTTTACTTTTTTATTTTTACAATCATAATGACTTTTATGTACAGAATGCGAACAGCCATTTGGTGGGGAGCGGCTCTCACCGTTTCTTCAGAAATCCTTCAGCTGTATTTTATGCGGAGCGGCAGAATTGTTGATATGATGTATGATTTTTCAGGAGTAATCGCAGGAATTATTTTTTTAAGTGTCATTTCAGGTCCTTCAAAGCAGAAGCAATTTGTCGAAGGAAATCGGCGGAAAATGTAGAAATATACAAAGAGAGGTTATGAAGCAATCTTCAGATTTAAGAGTTTTTCAGTCATAAATGGTTGTCCACCTCCATACTATTGAGTAGAGACGGTAAACGACAATGCGATATGGAGGCTCTTAGATGAAATCAATGAAACCAATACTTTTAATTTTCGCTGGATTATTTCTCATTATACTAATGATCCCGACATTGTTAGTTGCGCCATTTATGAGCGGTACACAAGGTGAACTAACCGAAGACCTTCAAACCAAAAAGGAAAAGGAAGAACAAGTCATGCTGGGAAAATCAATTGTTGATGTACCGGTCTATCGCAGCAGCCTGGGCAAAACGGAAAACATTCCTCTTGAAGAATACATCATTGGCGTTGTCTCTTCAGAGATGCCTGCCACTTTTGAGGATGAAGCTTTAAAAGCTCAGGCCCTTGCAGCAAGAACGTATATAGTAAGACAGCTGCTTAATGAAGAGCCAATTGGTGTTCCAGAAGATGCAGTTGTATCCGATACGACAACACATCAGGTTTTCAAAAGTGATGCTGAGCTGAAAAAGCAGTGGGGCAAAGATTATGATTGGAAAATGAAGAAAATTTACAATGCCGTCGCCAGCACACAAGGACAGATCTTAACTTATGAAAACAAACCGATTGATGCATCCTTTTTCTCCACAAGCAACGGTTATACGGAAAACTCAGAAGAGTACTGGACGACACCGTATCCGTATTTAAAGAGTGTGGAAAGCCCATGGGATGAAAAATCGCCTGAATATTATGATCGAATCGCCATCAAAGTGAGTGACTTTGAGAAAAAACTCAATGTAAAGCTAGGTTCAGGCGGAGAAGTTGGGAAAATCATTGAACGCACATCAGGCAAAAGGATTGCTCAAGTCGATATTAACGGCACAAAGCTAAACGGCAGAGAAATTCGCGAAAAACTTGGACTCCGCTCCAGTGACTTTACATGGGAGCTAAAAGGCGATCAAGTCGTCATCACCACGAAAGGCTTCGGCCACGGTGTCGGCATGAGTCAATACGGTGCAAACTTCATGGCCCAGGACGGCAAAAAATATCAAGACATCGTCAGCTACTATTATCAAGGCACCCAAGTAGCGAATGCTGAGCCATTTGTGACACAATTTACGGCTCGTAATTAAGGGAGAGTGCGGGGGATAAGATCCTCGCGCTTTTTTTGTTTGGGGATTGGGGTGCAGCGGATCGGATAATAAGAAGGTGATTTCGGATAATAAACCTTGGATTCTGGCAAATAAACAGGCTCTAGCGGATCATAAGAACAGTGTTGTCGATAATAAGGCAGAGAAGCTGGTATCCGTTTTGGCTAGACTTACATATGTAATCGCATTCACGTAAAATCTCAAACATGAATACCCAAGTGCAGCTAAAAAAGGCTATTTAGGGGTTTGAATGTAGGGTTTCAGGTCAATAATTTGATGTTTTTGTATTGGAATGGACAGGGTGCAGCGGGTCGATAGTAAACCTTTGCTTCCGGTTAATAAAGCGGCACTTGCCGCTAGTAAGAGCAGATTTTTTCAATAATAAGCTGATAACAAACAAAAATCCGATTCCCCAGAATCGGATTTCCTTCATTATTCCACCACACGTTTCCCAACAATCACTAAATCGCGTTCAATTCCATCCAGTTCGGCAACTCGCGGCATTTTTGCCCATTGTTCAAAGCCGAAGCGCGCGAAGAGCCGCAGGCTTGCTTCATTGTGTCCGAACACAAAGCCAAGCAATGTTTTGATGCCGAGTTCTGGACATGAATCAATGGCTTTTTGCAGGAATGTGGTGCCAATTCCTTTTCCGCGCACGTTTTGATCAATATAGATGCTGACTTCAGCGGTATATTGATAAGCTTGTCTGCCATAGAAAGATTCAAAGCTTAACCAGGCGACAATTTTTCCTTCATCCTCCATCACCCACAGCGGACGTTGGTCTGAGTGCTGATGGAACCAGCCCTCGCGATCAGCTACTGTAACAGGGCTCAGGTCTGCCGTAACCATTCTGCTGGCAATTGTAGAGTTATAAATGTCAACAATGACAGCCAAATCTTGTAAGACAGCTTTTCGAATAGGGAAACTCATAGAAGATCACTCCGCATCATTTAACTTTTGAAAGATAGTCGTAATAAATGAAGGACGCTTTGCAAAATACATAACCTTCATTAAATAGAAGGAAACAAGAACCCCGATTGCGTCCTTTATTAAATCAATCACTGTAGCAGATCGATAGGGAACAAAGTATTGATGAATTTCATCTGTTGCTCCGTATAAAATAGATATTATTGCAGCAGTTACACTTACTTTAGCAGTCCAGCTTTGATGAGCGGCAAACGCCAAAGCAATCAGCCAATAGAGAATTCCAAATTCTATTAGATGAAGAGACTCTTTCATTAAATGGTCAAATGAAAAAGGCGTCTTAATAATAGCATCCGCTGGCAAACTTGATAGAATCCAGATCAGGATCATATAGAAAATAGGTGCTAGGGTCAGCAACCATTTCAGTAAAGTATTTTTCATCTCCGTACTCCTTCAGATTGCTGATGGAACATAGTATACCATGTCTCAAATAATTATTTTTAAGATTGATACATATTTTTAAAAAAGACTGCAAAAAATAATATCTGAAATTTTTTAAATAGCGGTGTATATATTTTCAGAATTTTGTTCAGAATGATTGCTGAGGTGATGATAGAATGAGAGAGGAAGAAACTAAACGTACTTCTCAAAACTCGAAAATGCAAAAATTTTTCAGAAAGCGTTGGGTATTCCCAGCAATCTATTTAGTCAGTGCAGCATTGATTTTGACAGTCGTATTATGGTATCAGGCTTTAGGCAATGGCAATTCTGCAAATGAGGATATGATCGATCAAGGAACATCGTATCAAGATGAACCAACAGCAGAGGTTAACTCAGCAGTAGAAAATTTCAGTATGCCTGCAGTAGACTCTGACGCAGTATCGGTCATCCGTAACTTCTATGAAAAAGATGCATCAGCAGAAGAGCAAGAAGCAGCACTCGTTTCCTATAATAATACGTATGAGCCTAGCAAAGGAATTGACTTGGCTAAAGAAGATGGCAAGGAATTCGAAGTTGCAGCTTCATTAAGCGGTACTGTTACAAAAGCCGAAAAAGATCCTTTACTTGGACAAGTTGTTGAAATCGAGCATGAAAATGGTGTCACAACTGTTTACCAATCACTAGCAAGTATTACAGTTGCTGTTGATGACGAAGTAGAACAAAACGAAGTCATTGGACAAGCTGGAAAAAGCTTGATGAAAGAAGAAGATGGCGTACATGTTCACTTTGAAATCCGCAAAGACGGCACGGCTGTCAATCCATTAGATTACATGGATAAACCGCTTACTTCTTTAAACTCAGTAAATGCTGAAAAAGAAAAACCAGTTAAAGAAGAAGAAGAGCCTGCTAAAGAAGAGGACGCTAAAGAAGAAAAAGGTGCTGAAGAAGAAAAAGGCGCTGAAGAAGAAAAAGATGCAGAAAAAGGCACTGAAGAAAAAGGTGCTGAAGAAGATAAAGAAAAAGAAGATGCTGGTAAAGAAGGCAAAGAAAAAGGGAATCAAGAAGACCAATCTGAGGTTTCTGTCAGCACAAAAAACGCTTAATCTTAATAAGCAACAATATATAGATGTCTATCCAATAGGGGTAGACTATTTTTTTGTTCCAAGTTTTTTAATAACTCGACAAATTTCTCGGGAAATATCTAGTTGAGGAAATGGAATATGAGGGTTAACTGATGCGCTTTTGAAATTTGTTTAATACTGTTTCGAAGCTCATTTGTTAAATTACCAATGCTTTCTTGCAGCAATTCATATTGAATAGATGTTTCGCCACAATGCTTAATTATATTTGAAACCATTTTTTCCACCGATCCTACACCAATTTCTGCACCATCCAAACGTGATTCAAGCTTAACCAAGCTGAGTTCTAAGGTATCCATACGATTTTCGAACTTGACCAAGCTCGTATCCAGCTTATCTGATCTTTCATCGACCTAATCAAACTGGCTGTTCATTTGATTCATCATTTTCATAATAAGTGCTTCCACTTTTGTTTTCACCTCCTAAAATTTAGTGTATTACAGCATGTCTTCGAGCGGTTATTCTGCAATATTATAAAAAAATTCGCATAAATCCCTTGTCCCTCTTGACTTTTTAGCATATATCTTCACCCAAGCTAATAAAATGTTACAAACCTAACAAAGAGAGTGTATGAGGTGAGGGATCGTGAATATTTTTCGTAAACGCAGCAATGGTGGCATTATACATTCAGCTAAGCGGAAAATGGCTGCTGTAATTAGGTATGCGAGTCTCATTTCACACTTCTCACATCCATTTTAGGGAGGTCGAGTGGTGTGCACGATTACATCAAAGAACGTACTATCAAGATTGGAAAGTATATCGTGGAGACGAGGAAAACTGTTCGCGTGATTGCGAAGGAATTTGGCGTTTCTAAAAGTACTGTCCATAAAGATTTGACAGAAAGACTGCCTGAGATCAATCCTGAGTTAGCAAATGAAGTGAAAGAGATCCTTGATTATCATAAATCGATACGCCATTTAAGAGGCGGGGAAGCGACAAAGCTTAAGTATCGGAAGGAGGATATCCTTCAAGAAGAACCAGTAAAATAATAGAATGGCGTGTCTTATTTTGCAAAGAACGTGTCTTTCTTGCAATTTCGACAAATCCCAACAAATATAAACATGAAATTTTACAAATTCATACTTTTTTTAGTAATATATGATACAATATGAAATTAGGGCACAAAGTAGGAAATACTGGGATTAGATTGCAAGGAGGATATGGAAAGAATGTTTGCAAGGGATATTGGAATTGACCTTGGTACTGCAAATGTACTAATTCACGTAAAAGGAAAAGGCATCGTATTAAACGAGCCATCTGTAGTTGCGCTAGACAAGAATACTGGCAAGGTTCTTGCTGTTGGAGAAGAAGCAAGAAGAATGGTAGGACGTACTCCTGGGAATATTGTTGCGATTCGTCCATTAAAAGACGGGGTTATCGCAGATTTTGAAGTAACAGAAGCTATGCTCAAGCATTTTATTAACAAGCTGAATGTGAAGGGCCTATTCACGAAACCGCGGATGCTGATCTGCTGTCCGACGAATATTACTTCTGTTGAACAAAAGGCCATCAAAGAAGCTGCTGAAAAAAGCGGCGGAAAACACGTATTTCTTGAAGAAGAACCAAAGGTTGCTGCAATTGGTGCAGGCATGGATATTTTCCAGCCAAGCGGAAATATGGTAGTAGACATTGGCGGTGGGACGACAGATGTCGCAGTCCTTTCAATGGGCGATATTGTCACCGCCTCTTCTATTAAGATGGCTGGGGACAAGTTTGATATGGAAATTTTGAATTATATTAAAAAAGAGTACAAGCTGTTGATTGGAGAACGTACGGCTGAGGATATCAAAACACAAGTAGCAACAGTATTCCCAGGCGCACGCAACGAAGAAATCGCCATTCGCGGCAGAGACATGGTATCTGGCTTGCCTCGAACCATTACAGTTAATTCTGAAGAAGTTGAAGGCGCATTACGTGAATCTGTGTCTTTAATTATTCAAACAGCAAAAAGCGTATTGGAGCGCACCCCGCCGGAACTTTCAGCGGACATCATCGACCGAGGCGTGATCTTGACTGGAGGCGGAGCCCTTCTCAACGGACTGGATCAGTTGATGGCAGAAGAATTAAAGGTACCCGTTTTAATAGCTGAAAATCCAATGGATTGTGTCGCAATCGGAACAGGCATCATGCTTGACAACGTCGATCGTCTGCCAAGACGCAAGCTTGGATAATACTTAATTGGAAAAGGATCAGTTCTTGGACTGGTGCTTTTTTATTTTTTCAATCTTCCTATAAACCTTTCGACATTCCAGCCGATTTTAAGAGTGTACCTTTAAATTATTATTAAGATTTATAAAATCATACTGTGATATTTCCAATTGTCAGATATAATAAAAATAGAAAATACTGTCGAAAAAAGAGAGAAAGGCTCTCTATGAGGTGAATAGATGCTAAGAGGTTTTTATACGGCGACTGCAGGCATGCTTGCACAGCAGCGCAGAACAGAAATGCTGTCCAATAATTTAGCCAATGCGAATACACCCGGATATAAATCAGATCAGGCTGCAATGAAGGCATTTCCAGAAATGCTGCTGAAAAGAGTGGAGGCTGACAAGGTACCCGTCCAAAACGGACAAAACTTCGGTACAGCTAGTACGGTAGGATCTTTAAATACTGGGGTGTACCTTCAAGAAATGATTCCTCAATTTACTCAAGGAGATCTTCGTGAAACGGGATTATCCAGTGATCTTGCATTAGTTGAGGAAATAATTCCGGTTAACGGGGAAACGAATACAAAAGGAATGCTGCTTTTCACTGTGCAAACTCCAAATGATGGACTGCGTTATACTCGCAACGGACAGTTTACCCGTAATGAAAACGGACAGCTTACACTTGCAGGCAATCCTGTTCTCGGAACAAATGGGCAGCCCATTACAGTTGCATCCGATCAATTCGAAGTGACTCCAGATGGAACGGTGAGAGTAGACGGTATTGCTCAGGCTCAGATTGAAATTGTGTTTGCAAATGATACGAGAACATTAATCAAAGAGGGAAATGGACTTTTCCGTGCGGAAGATGGCTTGCCGAGTGCGGTGGATAATCCTGAGATATCGTATCAGCTTAAGCAAGGCTTTGTGGAAGGCTCAAACGTTGATGTTTCAAAAACGTATACAGAAATGATGACAGCATACCGCGCCTTTGAAGCGAATCAAAAGGTGCTGCAGGCTTATGATAGAAGTATGGACAAAGCCGTGAATGAAATCGGCCGCTTAAGATAATAGGGGGATAAACATGCTACGTTCGATGATCACGGCAACAAACACATTAGGTCAGCTCCAAAAACAGCTTGATCTGATTGGAAATAATATGGCAAACATTGATACACAAGGATATAAACGGACACAAACCGGATTTTCAGAGCTTCTGCAACAGCAAGTAGATAATGCAGGACTTGAAGATAATCCTGCCGGAAGATCAACGGCTCTAGGCATTCGTTCTGGAGTTGGAGCCATGGTATCGGGGCAAACTGTTTTTACTCAAGGCGGCATTAAAGTGACAAACCGCGAACTTGATTTTGCACTGACAAAACCAGGACAATTTTTGCAGGTTGAAGCAGACGGCAAACTTCAATATACGCGTGATGGCGGACTTTATTTAAACCCTGCGGAAAATGGGCAGCTGCAGCTTGTATCCTCAGAAGGGCACGCTGTGCTTGATGAAAATCAAAATCCGATCTTTTTTGCTGACAATTTTAAAAATGTAACTTTATCAGCAGATGGCAGATTATCAACTGTACCCCAAAATGCAGCGGACTTTCCTCAATCCGTACAATTAGGCGTTGTGAGTGTTAATCAGCAATCTATGCTTGAAAAACAAGGCGGAAATCGGTACGCTTTAAATGAGAATGCACCAAACGGAACCATCTCATTCCTGAACCCGAACCAAATTGGGCTTGAGCAAGGTGCTCTTGAACTATCAAATGTGGATTTATCAAAAGAAATGACTGAATTGATGGTATCCCAGCGATCTTATCAGTTAAACTCGAAATCAATTACAATGGGCGATCAAATGCTCGGCTTGATAAACAGCGTCAGATAACAAAGGGGTTTTTACAATGAGTACAAACGAACAATCTCGCGAACAAGTAAAACAAGCAAAAAAAACGGAAGAACGTAAGCGCAGAATCAGGATTCGTCTTATCCCGATCTGGCTGCGTATTGTTTTAGTGCTTTTCTTTATGGCCGTCGGAGCTGTAAGCGGCGCGATGATTGGATACGGTGTGCTCGGTGACGGAAAACCAACAGATGCTCTAAAAAAAGAAACGTGGCAGCACGTCTTTGACCTAGTCGAAAAAGAATCCGAAAAATAAGGAGGGTTAATCCCTCCTTTTGTTGTATAATAGAACTAATAGGTTGTACTAGGAGGAGGTACTAAAATGTTAGACATCACACAAATCAAAGAAATCATCCCGCACCGCTACCCGTTCTTGCTCATCGATCAAATCCTCGAGGTAGACGAAGGCAAGCGTGCGATCGGACTGAAAAATGTAACAGCAAATGAAGAGTTTTTCAATGGCCATTTCCCAGACTATCCTGTCATGCCAGGTGTCCTGATCGTAGAAGCATTAGCCCAAGTCGGAGCAGTGGCCATGCTCATCAAAGAAGACAATCGCGGCCGCCTGGCCTTCTTCGCCGGCATTGACAACTGCCGCTTCAAAAAGCAAGTAAAACCAGGTGACCAGCTCCGCCTCGAAGTCGAAATCAGCCGTTTACGCGGTCCAATCGGCAAAGGCAAAGGCATTGCCACAGTAAACGGTGAAGTCGTCTGCGAAACCGAATTGACATTTGCTCTTGGGGATAAGAAGGAATAGTTTGAGTAAAGGCGATCCTGTTTTGGGGTCGTTTTTTTGTCGTTTTGAATTAGGGGGTAGATGGAAAAATGAAAATAAAACGCTCAAATCTGAAAATAAAACAATAGTTTTCGCAAATAAAAGAGGCATATTCGAAAGTTAGAATCCTATTTTTGAAAATTAGGCTCGATCCAGCGTGAAACAAAGTAGCAAAACAAGCTGATTCACGACTAATTGAAAAGAAAAAGCTTAAATAGCCAAGTGCATCTAGGAAAAAGCATTTATTTGAACGTAATAACAAGGCTCGAGGAAAAGTGATATTCTGTTCTGCAATAATCCTGTAAATAGAGTATATATGGAAAAATGAAAATAGAACACTCAAATCTGAAAATAGAACCAGGCTTTTCGCAAATAAAAGAGGCATATTCGAAAGTTAGAATCCTATTTTTGAAAATTAGGCTCGATCCAGCGTGAAACAAAGTAGCAAAACAAGCTGATTCACGACTAATTGAAAAGAAAAAGCTCCAAGTGCAACTAGCAAAAGCATTCAGCAGAAATTTTTCCTTTAATAGAGGTATTTATAGATTAATACCGAAATTAACAAAGTCAATAAAGAGAAGGAGTGATCATTTGATTAAAAAAGAACAAAAGTTACCTATAAAAATACGAAAGTTGCAAGCTTTACTTAGACGGTTGCCTTCCCATCATAAAGAAAGAAGCAGAATTGAAGGCGAATATGCAAAAAGTTTGGCTGGATACCGTGGTGAGAATTCAATTGACTACCACCTGACGCCATACTTAAGCAAAGAGTTCCTTGTTTTGCATGACATTCGCCTATTAAAAGATGAAAAGAACTATTTTCAATTAGATATTCTGCTGCTTACAAGAAGCTATCTTTTAATTCTTGAAGTAAAAAACATGAGCGGTACACTTTGTTTTGATCAAAAATTTCAGCAGTTAATCCGAACTTTGAATGGAAAGGAAGAAGCATTTCCAGATCCCATTCTACAAATTAAGAAGCAGCAGAAAAATCTTCGAAAATGGCTTTTGGAACAACATTTTCCTGATATCCCAATCTATTCATACATCGTCATCAGTAACCCCTCAACTATTCTTAAAACGATTCCAACATACTCAGAGAATGTACTAAAAAAAGTGATTCATGCAGGTGCACTGGAAGATAAAATTCAATTCCTCTCTTCCCGTTTCATCGAAAATATAATGACAATTAAAGAATTAAACAAGTTATCCAGACTGCTGATAAAACGCAATACCCCCATTAATCCCAATCTTCTTCAACAATTTCAAATTCCTTTTTCAGAAATTATTACCGGTGTCCATTGTGTAAAGTGCTTTTCAATCCCAATGAAGAAAATCAGCGGCAGCTGGATTTGTATGAGATGTCAGCACACAAGTAAAGATGCACATATCGCATCTCTTCAGGATTACGCCTTATTATTTGGGCAAACAATAACAAATAAAGATATGAGGGAATTTCTTCATCTTTCCTCGCCATCCTCTGCATCAAGGATATTAATGACCATGAACCTCGAATACACAGGCAGCTACAAATACCGTAAATACCAACTCCCATTATAAAAAATACGTTTAAAAATCCCCAACCGTGGTAAATAAAAACTATAACGGCCGTTTTTGACAAATTTCAGCACGTATAATCTCAAGTATTCTGGACATCCTAACCACGAACTAAGAATGAAAAAAATCTGGTCTAATTAAGGAAGGAGCATGACCATGAATAAAAAATGGATACTTAAAATTTCAGGTTCACTACTTGCAGCTATGTTGATTGCAGGCTGTGCGGACGATCAGGATCCAGCACCGCCGGAAGATAACATGGAAGAAGAAGCTCCAGAAGAAGAAACACCTCCTGCTGAAGAAGAAACAGAACAAGATATGGAGCAGGATATGGAAGAAGATATGAAGGAAGATGAGCACCAAATGGAAGAAGATATGGACATGGAAGACGAAGAGAAAAATCAATAATAAAACAAAAAGTCCCTTCACACTTGAGGGGACTTTTTCACGGATAATTCTCTTTGTTCATTGAGTTTTTGTTTGAAAGCCTGTACCAGGTCTTCGCCGTTCAACCCTTTATCAATCAGATCACCGAGCAATTTTTCAGGTTCATGCTTTGATTTTCGTGCAAGCATGCGCCCCTCGAATAAAACAGAAATATGTTTTTCCAGCACCATGATGGATTTAATCATCGCCTTAATCTCTGCGGGTTTGTTGGTTTTTTTTGAAATGGTTACATATAGAGGCAATTCATTTTTTTGCTGTGAAAGCAATTCAAATGATTCAAGCTGTTCTTTTTCTAACAGGGCCTCAATCATCCAATGATTTTCCCCATCTTCTTTGTTGATAATCAGGCCGTCTGTCAGGGCGACATCTTCTAAACGGCTGCCTTCGTCCCCATGCATTTCAATGGTCAGCCCCACGAGTCTAAACGTTTTCATAAATATCCTCCTTGGTCCAGTGTATCGTTCCTATTTGGTTATTGTTACATTATACCATACAGGAATGATGTAGCACCAAAGGTAAGGGATGAGCCGAATTATTCAATTATCTTAAAAATGTGTTCGATATTCGAAATGAGTAATTCTTCAACATGTTTGCGGGTTTTTGATTTCAAGAGTGTCACTCGTTCAATTTGTTCGAGTAAATGAGGTGTTTTTACTAAATAATCACTGCAAGATTGGATTCTGTTTCATAGCGGGCGTAAACCTCGTGAAGAATGGGATTTTTTCTTTTTAAATGCATTGCTTAAGGAAATAAGGTAGGAAAGTTCGGGAGCTTGTTCACCTGTTTCCAGACGGGTAATAACAAGGCCGGGACACATTCATCCGCTCAGCTAATTGCTCCCTGAGACCAGCCGAATTGATTTCGATAAAATTTGATGTTCATCTTAAGTGTTTCCAGTTCATTCATTTGGATTGCACCTTCATTTCCGTTGTGCTAACACTTTACTCATATCGTAAAGGAGCTATAGTTCTAATAGAGAACAGATAAATAATTGTTCAAATAATGAACAAAAACAGAAATATGAACGAAAGAAGAGCATTTTTGAACTATTAATAGGAAAAAAGAGGTAATGTGCATTAAATTACAATTTATTACAAAATATGAGCAAATATGCCTGATTCTCCATATTTTCAAAGAACTGATAATTTGTTATGTTCAAATAGTAAAATTCAAGAAATGAGGCTGATGCATGGAAACGTTCAAATTAAGAACAATAACGGTAAAAGACTTACAAGTGACAGGTGAAGTTGTATTGGAAAGGCTTGAAGATACACCGCTCTTATTGAAAGTAGGGGAATTGATTGCAGGGAAAACGAAGTATTACCACTTTCACGTTTATAGGGAATCAACCGTTGAAATATTATATGAAACAAAAGACAAGCTTCAAATCGTAAGAATACAATTCAATCTGCAAGAAAATCGATTGTCGATCAAATCTTTTGAATGGGTGGAGCAGGTAAATCGTTATGAAGAAACCGCCATTCAAAAAGAACTCATCGAATCTCCATCATTTCAATCCATTCTCCAAAGCATCAGCTTTTCAGGAAAAGAACAGCAATCCTATTTATTTCACACTTTTAGAAAATAGCAAGATGCACGATAAATTGTTTTAATTTCACTTCTAAAAAAAGTAATCCCGCTATGAAAAAATGAATTTTCACATTGTAAAACTTGATTTTCAATATTTTCCCTATTTTCAACAAACCGTTACAATAGTCCTGTAAGCTAAACGGAAGGAGGAATTAGGTGATTAACTCAGTCACACTAGTCGGCAGATTAACAAAAGATCCAGAAATGCGGTACACGGCAGAAGGGGCCCCTGTAGCCAATATTACCCTTGCAGTCAGCCGATCGTTCAAAAATTCATCAGGTGACATGGACACAGACTTCGTCAATTGCACCCTATGGAGACGCACCGCAGAAAACACAGCGAACTACTGCCGTAAAGGTTCGATCGTCGGAGTATCCGGACGAATTCAAACCCGTAACTACGAAAACTCAGAAGGCCGGCGCGTCTATGTCACAGAAGTCGTCGCAGACTCGGTGCGCTTCATGGGCGGCAAAACCCGTGAACTTGCAGTAACCGAACAATAATAACCCCACGATTTTCCTCTCAGAGACAGAATCAATGAAATCCCCACTTCCCCACTTAACTAGCCAGATCTCACTGGCTAGTTCTTTCTTAAGATTAGGAAAGTAGGCTATAATAAAATAAAGAAAGCGAGGTATCATTGCATGAATGAAGAGCTGCTAAACCGAATTCTCACTGGTATCGACGGAATTACAACGGAAGTAGCAGAGCTGAGAACAGAATTGAAAGCAGAAATATCAGAGCTAAGAACTGAATTCAGATCAGATATGTCAGAGCTGAGAACTGAGATCAAATCAGATATGTCAGAGCTGAGAACAGAATTAAAAGCGGATATGTCGGAGCTGAGAACTGAGTTCAAATCAGATATGTCAGAGCTGAAAACTGAGCTGACAACAGAATTTAAAACAGAAATGTCAGGGCTTAGAACAGAATTGACAGGAGAATTCAAAACAGAAATGTCAGGGCTTAGAAAAGAATTGACAGGAGAATTCAAAACAGAAATGTCTGGATTAAGAACGGAAATGACAAAAGAAATCAAAACAGAAATGTCTGGATTAAGAACGGAAATGACAAAAGAATTCAAAACAGAAACTTCTGGATTAAGAACAGAAATGACAAAAGAATTCAAAACAGAAACTTCTGGATTAAGAACAGAATTACTGCAAGAAATGGTAATCCTCGAAGGTAAGCTTGATGATAATGAAGTGAACAGTAAGAACAGAGATAAGATGATTCTAAAGGCAATTACAGAACTAGAAGACAAGGTGAATGAAAATGAGAAAAAGAGCGAGGCAAGAGACACCATGCTTCTAAAAGAATTTTCACATCAACGGCTGGAGATCGAGTATCTAAAGAAAAAATCAGCGGAGCATGACCTGGAAATATTTAAATTGCATGAGTTGAATCAGCCTTAAGTGAGAGGGTGATTTTTTTTGAGACCTTCTAATTAAGCGGTATATGGAAAAAAGAAAGTATAATCAGCAAAATGGAAAGTATGCACTGGATTTCCGCAAGTAAAAAGGGCATTCCGGCAAGTAACAACCCCATTTTCGCAAGTAAGACCTGGTTCAGACTGAAAACAGACATCATGCACAAGCCATTTCATACTCCATTCGATCCTTCCAAAACCCCTTATCCCACCATACAAAAAAACCAGCCCGCAACCCGGACTGGCTTCTAATCCTATTTCCCAACCTTCTTCAAAATCAACTCATACAACTTCTTCCACTCGTCACTCTTTGTTTCTTTCTTTAATTCTTCCTTTTTCTTGCTCAATGTCGCGCGCCTCCTAGCTCATGGAGAGGGTGAAAAGCTCTTCCAGTTCGTCTGTAGACAGCTCTGTAATCCAGCTTTCGCTTTGGATGATTTCATCGTTCAGGGATTGCTTTTTGTCCAGCATGCCGTCGATTTTTTCTTCGATGGTTCCCGTTGTGATCAGCTTGTGCACGTGAACAAAGCGGCTTTGACCGATGCGGTAGGCGCGGTCTGTCGCCTGGTTTTCAACGGCCGGGTTCCACCAGCGATCGTAGTGAACGACGTGGTTGGCAGCTGTCAAATTCAGTCCGGTTCCGCCGGCTTTCAGAGACAAAATCAAAATTGAAAACTCTTTATTCTGGAACTGTTCCACCATCTTGTCGCGCGCCGCTTTAGGGACACTGCCGTTTAAGAACAAGACTTTTTCTCCAAATTCATGTTCAAGCAGGGACTTAATCATTTCGCCCATGCCGATATATTGCGTGAAAATCAGACAGCTTTCTTCTTGCTCGCGAATGGCAGTCACAAGCTCAAGAAGTTTCTCAATCTTATGTGATCGCGTCGTCACAGATGTAGCCCGTTCCTCTTTCAAATACAGCGCAGGATGATTGCAAATTTGCTTCAGCTTCCCAAGCATCTTCAAAATCAATGCCTTCCGCTGCATGCCTGCAAGCTGTGTCACTTGGTCAAAGGTATCTTTGACTAGCTGTTCATAAAGGGAGGCCTGTTCAACCGTAAGCGGGATATATTCCTTTTGCTCCTGCTTCTCAGGCAGATTAAGCGCAACCTGTTCATCCCTCTTTGTCCGCCGCAGCAGGAATGGCTTAATCATCTGCTGCAGATTCCCGATAATCGCTGGATCGCGATCCTTCTCAATCGGCAGCACAAATCGTTTATGAAAATGATGCAAGCTTCCAAGAAAGCCAGTATTGATAAAATCAAAAATTGACCATAATTCCGTTAAACGATTCTCCATCGGCGTTCCTGTCAGGGCGATATGATGCTGGCCCTTCAACTTCCGTATCGCTCTGGACTGCTTCGTGTGCGCATTTTTAATGTTCTGCGCTTCATCCAAACAAATCGTGCTCCACGTAACAGAAGCAATCTCTTCATGATCCGCGTGAGACAGGCCGTATGATGTCAAAACAATATCCGTATCGGCCAGCGATACACGAAAATCTTCACCCTTTGCCCGATTTGGACCGTAATGAAGATGAACCTTCAAACTAGGAGCAAACTTCTCAATTTCCTTCTGCCAGTTACCGAGAACCGACGTTGGAGCAATAATTAGGAACGGCGTCTCACGCTTTTCATGCTCCATTACATATGTGAAATAAGCAATCATCTGTATCGTTTTGCCGAGCCCCATATCGTCCGCTAAACAAGCGCCAAAATGGAACTTCCGCAGAAACAGCAGCCAGTCAACCCCTTGCTGCTGATAAGGACGCAGGTCACCGTGAAAAGATGCTGGAACATTGTGCGTAGGAATATCCGTTATCTCCGTCAGCTGACGAAGCATCGACTTCATTTGACGGCTTAGTTCAATATGAATATTAGCAAAAGCCCTTGAATCAAGAACTTCATCATCAATATCACGCGTCTCAGCAAGTTCCTGCTGCAGAATATCTGAAAAGTGCAATCCTTCTTTTTCAGCTTTTTTCAAAATCGATTGCACATGCTTAATAAAAGCAGGATCAAGCTTGATCCACTGTCCTTTAAAGTTCACAAGACGGCGGTTATCATTTACCATTCCCATGAACTCTTCTTCGCTCATTTCAACACCATTCGTCGCAAAACGCCAGTTGAAATCAATGAGCGAGTTCATGCCAACAAAGGATTGTCCGCGCGGGGCCGACGACATCTTCGCCTTCAGCATCACTTTTGAATCACGGACAACTTGCCACCATGATGGCAAAAGGATTTCCACACCGGTATTGACGAACGTTTCACTCGCACTTGTTAAAAAGAGCCACGCCTCATCCTCAGTAATATGAGTATTGCCGTTTTGAAAAGAAAGCCAAGGCACAATTTCCTCAAAGCGCTGCTGCTCACGTTCAATCCGGTCCATATAACCTCTCCAAGGTGTCGGCAAATCCTTTAACCCTTGAAAAAGATGAAACGAATCGGGATTTTTCCGATCACGTAAAAACAGTTCAAGCTTCCAATCATCGCCATCGTAATCAGGCTCATTTAAACGAAGTCCAATCGTAAACGGTGCATCATCAATCAAGAAGCCAATTTTCTCAAGCCAGTCACGTTCATCAAGAAAATGTCCTTCGAATTTCTCGGTCGCAGCATAAGCATTCACAATGTCACTCCATGCACGTCCAAGGTCTGGATTTTGATCAATTAAATCATTCACTGCTGCTGACAGCCAATCTGCCGTAAACCCCTCAAGCTCACCCTTAATGTCTCTCCACCCAAATGCACCATTTTTCCAGCGCTCAAAATCAGGCATAAATTCGCCATTCACAATACAGTCGTAAATCGCTTCAGCCGCATCAATCAGCGGGACGGCATCGCCGCTGTACTCAATATCAGCAAGCGAATTCGTCGTATCTTTTCCGATCAGCTCCACCATCATCCATGGAGAAAGCAAAAACGAAGGGACACCGATATAACTCACATCTTCTAGCAAGGATCCAAAGAAAGAGGATTCATGCCAGGTGAACAAGTAGCGCCGCATATGATTTGTTCCGAGCGTTTTCTCATCCTTTGTCGTGCACCATACGTAAAAGTGAAAATTCTCGATTTGTTCCGTATGGACAGAAATCTTCAAATCATTCAGCATGAATCAACTTTCCTCTCTTCAGCTCCTCTTGAAAAGCACGCAAGCGCCGATGCTCATGTGATAGCTTTTCAAGATAGATTTCAAATTGTGCCTCATTCTTTGCTTTCTTATATAACGTGCGCGCTTTCTTCAAATAACGCACCGCAAGTTTATAGTTGCTTCTCGTCCGCATCGAAATCTCCTGGCGAATGGCATGATGATAAATCGTCAGCAGTGATTCAGGACTTTCCTTCTCTACAACCTTTAACAAATCCCGGTCAATCTCATACAATTCATACCCAAGCAGCAAATGAAGCTCTGCCCATGTCCTGAACTGCTTTCGATTCACGAGAAAATGATGATACTCCGCATAGCTGAATGGCAGCGTATTGCGGCAGGCATTTTCATAGATGCGCTCATCCTTCGTTTGAAGGGAATACTCAGCAAGCATATCAAGGAAAAATCGAGTCGAACGACGCTTTTCTTCATATGGAATATCAGAGTTTAGAAAATCATCCGACTTTCCAAGCAAATACGTGAACCACTTCGCTGCGCGCTTCCAATTCTTCCGTGAAACAAGATCCGCAACCCAATCAAATAATATTGGAAAAGCACCAGTGTTAAACGTCTTCATCTTTTCAAATAGCGCATCATCATCACCCTGCAGAAAATCCATATGAATGAGAGCAAGATGATATTCAGGAAACGATTGTTCACTTAGATTTCCATGAAGCCAGCTAATTTCCTTCTCAATCCATTTCTTACGATTGAGCAGGCTGAGCCAAAGCATGCGATAAAGACTGATCCTCTCAAATTGCAAATATTGACTGCCTTCAATCAGATGATGAAAAACCTGTATGCTTTCCTCCAAAAGAGGATCAAGAGAGAAAGGCAAAGCAAATTTCCGCATCTCTCTAAGTTCATTTGTAATGGCATCAATACACTCTTCAAAATAAGAATGATACAAATTGTGTAACAAATTTTCATTTGGTTTCGTCTCATTAAGTATCTGAAACATGTAGAACAATGTCGTCAGGTTTGCGTGTATAAGATAAAACCGTCTCAGGTCCGGATTTTTAGGAGCCTTCCGCTTCAAAATCGGATAATAATGATTGTACAAGCTTTGAATTTGCTGTACATTCCGAGGACGATTCTGGGACCAGCGCTTATATTCAAACTCGAAAAAAGAAAGCCAGCTTTGCAGGGAATCATCTTTCCAGCTCACAGAAGGAATCATCTGGCTCGCGGGCTTAAGCTGTGCTAAAATCGCCTGCTGTGTCATGGCATTCCAAGCGTCCATAAATGTACCGACCCGTTCAACGCTTGCATATAAATAGAGAAAGGCTGCCATGACATGACGGCATGGAAAAGCAGCGGGACAAGAACACGAGCTCATCGTAAAAAAATCAAGCTCAATCACAACTTTAACAGGGGTCACATCCTGAACATTGGCACTCACTGTATGTCCATCAATTTTTATATTGTACACGCTGCCCTGCCGATACAGCATCAGCCCTTTTTTCACAAGATTTCGATCGTCTTCTAACTTAGGCGAAAGCTGATCCTGCAGCTGCTCACCCGCATGCACGATCAACTCTTTATCCAGTTCATGCTGATGCATGGCACACCGCTCCTTTTTTAAGTAATAAGAAAGTATAAAATTTTTCGCTTTTATGTCAAGTTCCATCGCCTAACTCCTCGGACAGAATAAAATCCCCAAAAGTCAAAATCGGACTTTTTGTGTGATTTTTTATCTGTCTGTCGGAGCTGACCAGGCGATTCCGCTTTTCTTAGTCAATTCTTTTATTATAACTGATAATGGATGAAGGATGAAAGGGAAGAGGGAATTTCGGCACGAAGGTTTAGAGTAAAGAATATTCGGGGACATAAAAGATAGTTCGACACGAATGGTATAAATACCAGTTGTAAAATGTCAAAAAACGCAGTATAATCTGCTTGTTGTATAAAAATGTAAACTTACAAGAAAGGAAAATTTGTAGAATGAAAGAAAATAGCCTTAAACAAGAAGAACTTCTGCAAATTTTAATGCACGCCTATCAAAAAGGCGAGCATTCAAATGAAATCACGACAAAAGAAATGCTGGATGAGCTGATTCTTCAATTTCGAAAAGTATATGCATCTTAATAGATTTTGACCGAAAAAAGTCCGCAAATTCAGATTTGCGGACTTTTTTCGTCACTATATGACAAAAGTTCTATTAAACTAGTAGGTATAACCCCCGATATATTAAAAGTAGACAAAAAAGTTTTAGACATATATCGACAGTTTTCGAGGGGGCCCTACTACATGAGTCATTGGATCACACCAGAAGAAATGGAACGAAAAAAAGAGATGAAAAAGCGTATGATGACTGTCTCTATCCCGCTTTTCACAATTTTGGTTACAATACTTATTACCGTAATAATTAATGGATTATAAACAAAAAGGAGATTTGCTAAATGCAAATCTCCTTTTTTAATGGAAAAATTTTAATATACAATTTACAATTCCTTGTTATAATAATCATTGTTTCAAAAAAAGATAATAAATGACAAAAGGTAAGAGTTTTATCACATTTAATGTAAAATTATGTAGATTTAGACTAGGTCTTTTATTATAATAAGCTTTGCGTTTTTTATTATTACATAAAATAATCGGAGGTCAACATGGAAGAAACCATCAGCTTGAAAGAGCTGTTTCAAACACTAAAGAAACGTCTTTCACTCATCATCATTATCACGGCAATCGCTGCAGCCACGAGCGGAATCATTAGTTATTTTATTCTCACTCCTATCTATCAATCTTCTACTCAAATTCTCGTGAATCAAGCAAAGAATGAACAACAGGTATTTAATCCTGGAGAAGTGCAAACGAATCTCCAATTAATCAACACATATAACGTCATTATCAAGAGTCCGGCTATTTTGGATAAAGTTATTCAAGAACTAAAATTAGACATGTCCAGCGGTCAATTAAACAGTAATGTAACGGTAGCAAGTGAGCAAAACTCACAGGTTGTAACCATTTCAGTTCAAGATGAAGATCCTAAGCAAGCTGCTGAACTAGCAAATACAATTGCCACAGTTTTTCAGAAAGAAATTGCAACAATTATGAATGTAGATAATGTAAGTGTCTTATCAAAAGCTGAACTAGGTACTGACCCATCGCCGATTAAACCTAAGCCGGTGTTGAATATTGCTATTGCTTTAGTTGTGGGTCTAATGACAGGTATTGGCTTTGCGTTCTTACTTGAATACTTAGACAATACGATTAAAAATGAACAAGATATAGAAAAACATTTAGGACTTCCAGTACTAGGTGCAATTACAAGAATTGATATGGAACAAGAAATGAAGGATCAAAAAGCAGTACTAAATTCGAACACAAGAACAAGAGGTGAGTCACTTGGCTCGTAAAGATCGCAAACAATTATTTCAAATGCAAAATAGAAGCTTAATCTCAATGACAACTCCAAAATCTCCAATTGCAGAGCAATATCGGACAATTCGTACAAACATTCAATTCTCAACGGTTGATGAAGAAATCAGTTCAATGATTGTTACATCAGCAGGTCCTGGTGAAGGTAAATCAACGACTGCTGCTAATCTAGCTGTTGTTTTTGCTCAGCAAGGTAAAAAGGTTTTATTAGTTGACGCTGATCTTCGTAAGCCAACAGCTCACTATACCTTTAAAGTTGATAATCATGTAGGGTTAACAAATATATTAACTAGGCAATCGACATTAAGTGAAGCGGTAAAAGTTACAAGTCAAGACTTTCTTTCTTTATTAACAAGCGGACCGATTCCTCCCAATCCTGCTGAGCTAATGGCTTCTAAAACAATGAGACAATTCATAGCAGATGCTAAAAGAGATTACGATATTGTCCTATTTGATACGCCGCCAGTTCTTGCAGTGGCAGATGCTCAGATTCTATCTAATAGTGTAGATGGAGTAGTGCTGGTTGTAAGCAGTGGAAGAACAGAACTAGAGTCAGCAAAAAAAGCAAAAGAACTACTTGAACAGGCTCAGGCTAAAATTCTTGGAACTGTACTGAATAACAAAAAGGTTCAGGATAGTCATTATTACTATTATTATGGTGCGAAGTAATTTTTTTGAATAAAAAACACATCTTAAGACCTATAAGAGAATGAGTTTTTTCTTTGATTATATTTAAAGATAGGTATTTTAACTCTTTTGAATACCTATCTAAAAATCCTTGGGGGTGAACCTATTGATTGATATACACTCACACATCCTGCCTAAACTGGATGATGGTGCTGGAAGCTTAGAAGAAGCAGTACAGATTGCTAAAGTAGCAGTTGAAGAAGGAATTACCAAAATCGTTGCAACGCCTCATCATCAAAATGGAAAATACTTAAATTATAAACAATCTATCATTGATAAAGTAGATGAATTAAACCTGCTATTAACCAAAGAAAACATTCCTCTAGTCATTTTGCCAGGACAGGAAACAAGAATACACGGAGATCTGATTACTGAACTCGAAAATGATCTTATCCTGTCTCTCAACCACACAACCTACGTATTTATTGAACTGCCTTCTGGACATGTACCAAGATATACAGAACAAATGCTGTTTGACATTCAATTGAAGGGTCTCACGCCAATCATCGTCCATCCTGAACGAAATTCAGAAATCATTGAGAATCCGGATCTATTGTATAACCTTGTGAATAAAGGAGCTTTGACACAAATTACTGCATCTAGCTTAACGGGGCATTTTGGGAAGAATATTAAGAAGTTCACATTTCAGCTGATTGAATCGCAGCTTACTCATTTTCTAGCGTCTGACGTTCACAGTTTGAAAAATCGTCCGTTTCGACTTGTCAATGGATATGATGTTCTTAATGAAGAATTTGGATCGGATGCTGTATACCTTTTTAAAGAAAACGCAGAATTGTTGGTTAAGAATTTAAATGTTTATAAAATGGATCCAAGCAAAATTAAGAAAAAGAAATTTTTAGGTATTTTTTAAAATGGATGATTCCTCTTATTCACTTATAAGCATGCTTATAACTGACATTGTTTCTGAATGAATTATAGACGTATGTGGATTAAGGCAACTTTAGCATAAAGAAAAATAATTTATATTTAATAAATTAAATAATAAAGAGGGTCTGTGACATTGAAAAAAGTAAAAAAAGCGATTATCCCGGCGGCAGGACTTGGAACCAGGTTCTTGCCAGCAACAAAGGCAATGCCTAAAGAAATGTTACCAATCGTAGATAAACCAACTATCCAATACATAATTGAAGAAGCGATAGAATCAGGAATTGAGGATATTATAATCGTAACTGGTAAGGGGAAAAGAGCAATTGAGGATCATTTTGATCATAACTTTGAACTTGAACAAAACTTAATTGAAAAAGAAAAGTTTGAATTGCTTGATAAGGTTAGAAAATCATCTGGAATCAATTTGCATTACATCAGACAAAAAGAACCCAAAGGTTTAGGCCATGCAGTATGGTGTGCACGTAAATTTATTGGAAATGAACCTTTCGCTGTATTATTAGGTGACGACATTGTTCAAGCTGATAAACCTTGTCTTGGACAATTAATTGATCAGTTTGATATAACGCAATCTTCTGTAATAGGAGTTCAGACTGTACCGGTTGAGCATACTCACCGTTATGGAATCGTTGATCCTGTTTCTAGTGAAGGAAGAAGATACCAGGTAAGTAACTTTGTGGAAAAACCTGCTAAAGGTCATGCTCCTTCAAATTTAGCCATTATGGGGCGTTATATCTTTACTCCAGAAATATTTACACATTTAGATAAGCAAGAAACTGGTGCAGGTGGGGAAATACAGTTAACGGATGCTATTCAAAGATTGAACAAAGAGCAGCATGTATACGCTTATGATTTTATAGGTAAAAGATATGATGTTGGTGAACAGTTAGGTTTTATTTTAACATCAGTGGAAATGGCTTTAAAAAGAGATGACCTAAAAAGGGATCTACTCGCGGAATTACAGAAGCTTTTACAATTAGAATTAGTTGGAGTAAATGAAAATGTCTAATATACACTTTGAAAATTCAAGAGGGATTAAAGGCTATTCTATAACAAATAAAGTTAAAAATAATTCTTCAATTTATTTAATCACTAAAAGGTTTGTTGATATATTTTCTGCACTATTAGGACTTATTTTTTGCTTTCCTATTATTTTTGTTATTTCTGCGATATTTTTATTTGAAAGAAAAAAAGGTTCAGTTTTTTTCAAACAGATTCGAGTTGGGAAAGATGGGAAAAAATTTTTTATTTATAAATTTAGATCAATGGCAATTGATTCTGAGGAAAGATTGAGATCTGATAAAGCACTCTATGAGAAATATGTAGCAAATAACTATAAGTTAGAACAACACGAAGATCCTAGGATAACTAAATTAGGTGCTTTCTTAAGAAAAACGAGTTTAGATGAAATTCCTCAATTTTTTAATGTTCTAAAGGGTGATATGAGTTTAATTGGACCGCGGCCCGTTGTTGAAAAAGAGTTAGAAGAATACGGTGATAGAGTTAATGATTTCCTTTCTGTGAAACCTGGATTAACTGGTTTTTGGCAAGTCAGTGGAAGAAGTGACGTAAAGTATCCAGAACGAGTAGATTTAGAACTTTACTATGTATATAATCAATCCTCATGGTTTGATTTGAAAATTCTATTTCTTACGATTTGGATTGTGCTCTTGAGAAGGGGAGCCTATTAAATAATATGTATATAAATAAGGAGAATAATAAAATGTACGATTATCTTATAGTGGGAGCGGGTCTGTATGGCTCAATATTTGCATACGAGGCTTCTAAAAGAGGAAAAAAGTGTTTAGTTATTGATAAACGTAACCACATAGGTGGAAATATTCACACCGAAAATATTGACGGGATAAACGTTCATAAATATGGTGCTCATATTTTTCATACCAATAACAAAGAAATATGGGAGTATGTTAATCAGTTTGTAGAATTTAACAGATATACAAATACCCCTATTGCAAACTATAATGGCGAAATCTATAATCTTCCATTTAATATGAATACTTTTAATAAGTTATGGGGAGTTAAAACTCCAAAAGAAGCTAAACAAAAAATAGAAGAACAAAAAAAAATTGCAGGTATTGATGAGCCTAAAAATTTAGAAGAGCAAGCGATTTCGCTGGTTGGTACAGATATATATGAAAAATTAATAAAAGGATATACAGAAAAACAATGGGGGAGAGCAGCCACTGATCTACCTGAGTTTATTATAAAAAGACTTCCTGTCAGATTTACTTATGACAATAATTATTTTAACGATAAATATCAAGGAATTCCTGTTGGTGGTTATAATTCAATAGTTGAAAAAATGCTAGAAAATAGTGATGTTAAACTTAATATTGATTTCTTTGAGGAAAAAGATGAGCTGATAAAACTAGCAAATAAAATAGTATTTACAGGTATGATTGATCAATATTATGAATATAAGTTTGGAGTTTTGGAGTATCGCAGTTTAGAATTCGAGACAGAGCTACTATCCGAAACGGATAATTATCAAGGGAACGCTGTTGTCAATTACACTGATAGAGATACTCCATATACTAGAATAATTGAACATAAGCATTTTGAATTTGGTACTCAAGATAAAACAGTTATTACAAAAGAATATCCAGCTGAATGGAAAGAAGGAGATGAGCCATACTATCCAATCAATGATAAAAAAAATACTGAAATATATAGAAAATACAAAGAGTTAGCAGATAAAGAAGATAAGGTAATATTCGGTGGTAGACTCGCTAACTATAAATATTATGATATGCATCAAGTTATTGGTGCTGCTTTAAAAATTGTTAAAGAGGAATTTGGACAATGAAAAATATAAAAATACTAGTTGCAACACATAAGAAATACCAAATGCCAAAGAGTGATATGTATTTACCCTTGCATGTAGGTAGAGAAGGAAAAGCAGATCTAGGGTATCAGGGGGATAATACAGGAGATAATATATCTTTGAAAAACCCAAGTTACTGCGAACTTACAGGGATTTATTGGGCGTGGAAAAATCTAACTGTAAATAATATTGGTTTATGTCATTATAGGAGATATTTTACTATCCAAAAGAAAACATTTAATGCATTTAATAGAACAGAGATGATTGAAAGAGCATTAAAAGAATCTGATATAAATAAAGTACTAGAAACGTCTGATATTATACTTCCTAAAAAAAGAAACTACTATATAGAATCAGTTTGGTCTCATTATCAAAATGCTCATAATATAAAAGATTTAGAAGAAACTAAAAAAATAATTGAAGAAATCTCACCTGAATATCTAAAGAGTTTTGAGAATATTATGAGTGGATCAACACTATACCTCTTTAATATGTTTGTAATGAAAAAAGAAGTATTTGATAATTATTGTGAATGGTTATTTGATATATTGTTTGAACTCGAAAAGAGAATTGATATCTCGAATTATGATAATTATCAAAAAAGAGTTTTTGGGTTTATAAGTGAAAGGTTGTTCAATGTTTGGTTAGATTACAATGAATTTTCTGTTAAAAATTTGGATTTATTACCTTTAGAGAAGACTAATCAACTTGCAAAATATGTTAATTTCTTAAAAAGGAAATTTCAAAAATGACTCTTTATCACTTAATATTTTTAATAACGGTATTTTTTCCATACTTACAGTTTTTTGGTGTGGGTACAAATACTGATGTTCAACTATATGCATTATTAGTGTCATTTATTATATTTATAATAATGTGGTTGAGAGGTTTCAATATTAAGTTAATTCATTACGTTGTCTATTTAATATTATGTATTATTACTATTATAATATGTTATTTATTTGGTACAAATAAAGATATAGTTGGATTATTTAGAGGTCTATTTGGTTATATATCATTATTTATTATTCCATTAGCTACAAACTATTTGATGAAATATATCAATCAAAAAAAATTAGAAATAATTTTAAAAATTTTCTACTTTATTTGGGCGATTATTGGACTAATCCAACTATTTAATAAAGAATTACTTACGGGTTGGAGAGTTAGAGGAGTCTTTAATGATGGCAGAGGTGTTATTTCACTAGCAAATGAGCCTGCATATTTCTCTATTGCATTAATATTAATTTCTTTAATTTTATATATTCAAAATGAAAATAAGAAATATTTATTTTTTACATTATTGATTTCAATCTTGTTAGCTCAGAGTGCTGTTGGTTTATTTTATTCTTTAGGAATACTATTTATATTAGTTTATTCAAAAACAAACATTAATCAAAATATTAGAAATATAGGGTATTTATGTATATTGCTATTATTATTTCTTATATCATATAAAATGATTGAAAATTCTAGGATGATAATGTTAGTTAAGTTTATTTCTGAAAATCCATTAAGTATTTTTATAACAGATCCCAGCTTAAATATCAGGTTTGCTCATATATTTTTGTCATTTAAAGGCTTTGCTAATAACTTTTTCCTACCTCATGGGGTTATGGATTGGTCAGAATATTATAAGATGGAAGTTTTAAAAAATCCTAATTTATTCATAGAACCAATTTATAGATTAGAAAACTCAAACGGAAGAATTGTGAGTTTGCATGGAAGGTTGTTTTATGAATTGGGAATTATTGCATTACCATTATATTTATTTTTATATAATGTTATCAAAAAAATAAAAAATGGTAAAAGAATCTTCATAATATTTATCTTAATGGGACTTAACGGCTTGAGTTTATCAGATCCCATGTTTAACTTTGTGTTGGGATTTATACTTTTTAAAGGAGAAATAGTAAAAAATGAAGAAAAAACAAATTTTTCTATGTAGATCTTATTATCATTTTTATATTTCTCTAATTAATTCAATTAACTACCACGGACTAACTAAGATTTTAATGATTGAAAGTAACTTTGATTTAGATAAGTTAATTACTATAAAAAGTAATACAGAGAAATTATTTGAAAATGTAGAGATCCATATAATAAATGATAGAGAAAGTTATAAAGATTTACTGAAATTAAAATATGATAATATTATTTTTTTCCATTGGACTGTTTATAAAAACCCAGAATATTCATTTTTTAAACTTTGTACTAATAATCAGTTAGTACTTATTGAGGATGGAGTTACTCATTATGGAGTTTATCATAAAGATATCAAGACCAAGAAAATATTAATAAAATATTTATTAAATCTGATTCTCTGTGGTAGAAAGGATTTATTGCTTAATAATAAAGTGAAAAAAGGATTAGTTACCTTGCCTGATAAATACCCAGAGTTCTTGAAAAGTAAACTATTTGAGTTGAAACTTCCTTCGGAAATTAATGGAGAATTAGGATCCAAGATTTTGGATGTTTTTGAGCTTAATAAAAAATTAATAGTAGATTCAAATAAGAAATTGGCTATAATTTTCACCCAACCACTGTCAGAAGATGGATATATGTTGGAGGATGAAAAGATTAATAAGTATGAAAATATTATTAATAAGACGAGAAATGAAGGTTACAGTATTATCTTAAAGCAACATCCTAGAGAACAAACTAAGTATAACTTTAAAGACGATATATATATGATTGAGAAAGATTTTCCAGGAGAGTTACTTAATTTAATAGGCATTGAGTTTTCCCTTGCAATATCTATATGTAGTGGTGTAGTGCATAATGTAAATGCAAAAAAGAAAATTCAAACAGAACCTGATTTTTTTAGCGTTTAGAAATTAAATTTTGGGAGTGAAAATAATGATTAAGCCTTTTATTGAGATTGGTAACAGAAAAATTGGTGAAGATTATAGACCATTTGTAATTGCAGAAATCGGTATTAACCATGAAGGAAGTCTTGTGGTAGCCAAAGAAATGGTTGATGCGGCTGCTAGTGCAGGCGCAGAAGTAATTAAACATCAAACTCATGTAGTGGAAGATGAAATGAGTAAAGAAGCTAAAAAAGTTATTCCTGGTAATACTGATGTCTCTATATATGAAGTTATGGAAAGATGTGCTCTAAATGAAGAAGATGAGATAGCTTTAAAAGACTATGTAGAATCCAAAGGGATGATTTATTTAAGCACTCCATTCTCAAGAGCTGCTGCATATCGTTTAGAAAGAATGGGAGTTTTAGCTTATAAAATTGGATCAGGTGAATGTAATAACTATCCTTTGATTGAACTTGTTGCTTCATTTGGAAAACCAATGATCGTGTCTACAGGAATGAATGATATAGAGAGTGTCAAGAAAACTGTTAAGATATTAGAAGAATATAATGTTCCATATTCTTTGTTACATTGCACTAACCTATACCCAACACCTCCACGTCTAGTTAGATTAGGTGGCATGCAGGAATTACAACAAGTATTCCCTAATGCAGTCATTGGATTATCTGACCATACGGCAAACAATAATGCAGCATTAGCAGCTACTGGACTTGGAGCTTCTGTTTTAGAGAGACATTTTACCGATTCTAAAGATCGTCAAGGTCCTGATATTCTATGTTCTATGGATCCTAAAGAATTAAAGGATCTAATAGAAGGTAGCGCTGAAATTGCAGAAATGAGAGGCGGAAAGAAAGAAGCTGCTGCAGAAGAGCAAGTGACTATAGATTTTGCATTTGCGACAGTTGTAACAACTGCTGATCTTAAGGCTGGAGATATTTTAACTAAGGAGAATATCTGGGTAAAAAGACCTGGTGTTGGTGAAATCAAAGCTGAAGATTATAATAAATTGCTTGGAAAGAAATTAGTAAAAGATATATCAAATGACGAACACTTAAACTGGGACGATGTTGAACAGTAATTTCGGGGAGAATTATAATGAAAAAAGTTTTATTCTTAACTGGTACAAGGGCTGATTACGGAAAAATAAAATCTCTTATGAAACAGGTAGAGAAAAGCGTAAAGTTAGAATTGAATATCTTTGTTACAGGAATGCATATGCTATCGAAATACGGATTAACATGGAAAGAACTTAAGGTAGATGGATTCCAAAATCTGTATCAATTTATCAATCAACAAACAAATTCCCAAATGGATATTGCTTTAAGTAATACGATATTGGGTTTAAGTAACTATGTCCACGAAATGAAACCAGATTTGATTGTTGTTCATGGAGATAGGTTAGAAGCTTTAGCAGGAGCAATAGTTGGTGCTTTTAATAATATTAAAGTTGCCCATATAGAGGGCGGAGAAGTTTCTGGTACAATTGATGAATCAATAAGACATTCTATAACTAAAATGTCTCATATACATTTAGTTAGTAACGAAGAGGCTAAAAAAAGAGTCATACAACTTGGAGAAGAGGAAGGGAATATTTTTATAATCGGTTCTCCTGATATTGATATAATGATGTCCGACGAGTTACCCTCCCTTCAAAATTCCAAAGCACGTTATGATATAGAATTTGAAAATTTCAGTATAGTTATGTACCACCCTGTCACAACTGAGGTTGATAAATTAAAGATTAATGTTAAATCCCTAGTTAATTCACTTATTAATTCAAATAAGAAGTACGTGGTAATTTATCCAAACAATGATGAAGGCTCCGAGATTATCTTAGAAGAATACAAAAGATTAGAGGGTAATTCTAACTTTAAGATTTTTCCGTCAATTAGATTTGAGCACTTCTTAACACTTTTGAAAAATTGTGAATTTATGATAGGGAATTCTAGTGCAGGTGTAAGAGAGACAGGAGTTTATGGTATACCTTCTATTGACATTGGAAACAGGCAAAAAAACCGATACGATATGGACCATTCAAATAATATTATTCACGTTCATGAATATGAAGCTGAAATATTAAGTGCTATTGCCAAAGTACAACAATTAGATATACAACCCACAGCAATTTTTGGTGATGGAAAAAGCGACGAAAAGTTTATTGGAATTTTGGAAAATGATTCAATTTGGGAGCTAAAAATCCAAAAAAACTTTATAGATGTTAAATACTAGGGTGATTAAAAATGTATAAGGGTAAATCTTTTATTGGTGTTATACCTGCTAGAGGCGGAAGCAAAGGTATTCCACATAAGAATATTCGAGAGGTTAACGGAAAGCCCCTCATCCAATATTCTATTGAAGAAGCAAATAAATCAAACTACTTAGACAGAATTATTGTATCCACAGATGATTTAGAAATAGAACGTGTGGCAAAAAAAGTTGGTGCAGATGTTCCCTTTTTAAGACCAAAGGAATATGCAACAGATACTGCTAAAACTATAGATGCTTTAATTTTTACAGTTAATGAGCTAGCTATTCGCGGATTTCAATATGATTACCTAGTCTTGTTACAGCCAACTCAACCCTTAAGAAAGGGTTGGCATATAGACGAAGCCATAAAAGAAATTGTAGATAGGGATAGGAATAGTTTAGTAAGTGTATCAGAAGTCCAAGATCATCCAATCTTAATGAGAACAATAAATGATCATGGAGAATTAGAGAATATTCTAAAAATTAGTAGTACAATTAGAAGGCAGGACTTTCCAACTTATTATAAAGTAAACGGAGCTATATATATTAATAAACTAAATGAAAATTTTACCCTAAATACTAGTTTAAATGATAATAGCCTATCTTATATTATGGACAAGAGATATGACATCGATATTGACGAACCTATAGATCTAGATATATTTAAATTACTTCTTGCTGAAGGAGAAGTAACAGGTGATTAAAAAAAAAATATCATCTAATTCTTTATTTAGTTCTGCAAGTATATACGTAATCACCCAAATAATAAATGCTTCGATTCCTTTCTTGCTTCTACCAATAATAACAAGGTACCTAAGTCCTGAAGAGTTTGGTATCTATTCGATGTTTAAAGTTATAGCTGGTCTAGCATTTTCATTCATAGGAATTGGGATCAACGGAGCAATAACAAAGATATATTATGAAAAGAAAAAAGATGAATTAGCGACCTATATAGCTAATTCCTTCTTTCTTGTTACCATAAATTCTATTTTTATGTTTATCATCTTTGGAGCTTTTCCTGGATTTATTAGTTCTGCTTCACAAATTCCACAAAGCTGGCTTTGGTCGGTGATTTTGGTTTCATACGGTAAAGTATTATTCCAAGTGACTTTAGTTATTTGGCAAGTTCAAAATAATCCTTTTAAATATGCTGTTTTTCAAATAGTACAAACAATAGTTAATTTCGCTTTAAACTTATGGTTTGTAATGGCGTTGTATTTAAATTGGCAGGGAGCGATTCTTGCTGAAACATTGGCTTTTATGATTTTTGGAATAATTGGTTTAGGGACTTTGTATAAAAACGGATGGGTTAACTTTAAATTAAATTTAGAAGATCTAAGGCATTTGTTGAAATTTGGCGCTCCATTAATCCCACATGCAATTGGAATGTATATTATTACTGCGAGTGATAGAATTCTTATTACTAATATGGTAGGTGTAGCAGAAACAGGATTGTATTCTGTAGGATATCAAATAGGTATGATTATTATGATATTACAAGATTCATTTAATAAGGCTTGGGTACCATGGCTATTTTCTAACTTGAAAAATAATAAACAAGATGTAGAAGTGAAAATTGTTAAATTTACCTATTTCTATTTTGTGGTTATCATAGCTGCGGCTTTATTATTAGCATTGATTGCACCTTGGTTAATAAGTGTTATGGCTGGGCCAGAATATCAATCATCATATCAATTTGTCATTTGGTTAGCGATTGGTTATGCATTTAATGGTATGTATAAGATGGTAACTAACTATATTTTTTATGTTGGAAAAACTCATTACTTAGCCACTGTTACCTTTTTAACTGCAATAATAAACTTAGTATTAAGTTATTTTTTCATTAAAATATGGGGAGCAGTAGGTGCAGCGCAAGCTACTGCTATTAGCTACTTAATATCGTTTATATTGACATGGTATATTGCTAATAAAGTATATAAGATGCCTTGGTTACTGTCTAAAAATAAATTTAGAGAAAATATATAATCCTATTTAGACAGTTGTAATTATTTTAGTTGAAATTTCTAAACTATTATCACTTTACAGAATGTGGATTTTTAGAAAATTTATTAATTTTAACATTAAAAGTTAAGGGTGATATCTATGATCTTGGTAATTGGCGGAGCAGGCTACATTGGCAGCCACGTAGTAAAAGAACTCCTCAAAACAAAAGAAGTCGTGGTCCTAGATAACCTATCAACCGGTCATCGATGGGCGGTTGATGAAAGGGCAGTGTTTGTTGAAGGAGATTTAGGTAATACAGAAGACCTGGAATCTCTTTTCTCCACTTATTCTATCGACGCAGTCATGCACTTTGCTGCCAGCAGTTTAGTAGGAGAATCTGTCATAAATCCAATGAAATATTATATGAATAATGTTTCTTCAACGCTTACTTTACTTAATACAATGCTAGAGTTTAACATAAACAAATTCATCTTTTCTTCCACTGCTGCTACTTATGGTATTCCAGATGTGGATATCATTACAGAAGACACTTTGACAAATCCTATCAATCCTTATGGTCAATCCAAATTGATGGTTGAACAAATTCTTGCTGATTTAGCGAAAGCAGTTGGGCTGAATTATGTAGTCCTCCGTTATTTCAATGCTGCTGGTGCGTTCGAAACGGGTGAAATTGGAGAAGAGCATGATCCTGAGACACATCTTATTCCGATTATTCTTCAGCATCTTTTAGGACAGCGTGAACAGATTGCAATCTTTGGTTCTGATTATAACACAGAAGATGGGACATGTATTCGTGACTACATTCATGTTACTGATTTAGCCAATGCTCATATTCTTGCACTAGAAGCACTGCTTGGTGGGACAAAAAATACGGCTACTTACAACCTAGGTAATGGTCTTGGCTACTCAGTAAAAGAAGTGGTTGAGATGTGTGAGAAAGTAACGGGTAAGAAAGCGTACGTTGTGATGAGTGAGCGAAGAGCAGGAGATCCTGCTAGACTTGTTGCTTCATCAGATAAAATATACAATGAGCAAGGCTGGAAAGCGGAATACTCGTTAGAAAAGATTATTTCTACAGCTTGGAACTGGCATCAAACGAGAGTAAAGTAATATTAGGGTTGCATCTTTAAGGTGCAGCCTTATTTTAGTATGCTTATGAATATCGTTACATAGAAAGAAGGAGAACACTTGACACAGTCACCCTATTTTTAACCCCTCACTGTTCAAGTGCATCTAAATGATGAATACGCAAATGATAACGAAAATGGTGAACTAGGAAAAACGGAATGCTGGTACATCATTGACTGTAAAGAAGGAGCAGACATGATTTACGGTCATAATGCTTCTTCTAAAGAAGAACTAATCCAGATGGTGAACAACGGGGAATGGAATTTTCTATTACGCCGCGTTAAAATTAAGCCTGGTGATTTCTTTTATGTGCCAAGCGGTACGCTTCACGCATTGTGTGAAGATACACTTGTACTTGAAACACATCAAAGCTCTGATACCACATATCATGTCTATGATTACGATCTGGAGGATTACAAAGGCAATAAACGTGAATTGCATTTAGAAAAAGCGATTGATGTCAGTACTGTGCCTTATGTTGATGATCAAAATCGTCCTTCAGTTGCCGTGATGAAAAACGATTACAACATATGTAGAAGAGCTTTATTTTACGGTATGCAAATGGGAGGTAAACGGTCGTGCATCATTCACGCAGGATCAGCCCTTCTTTCTCTGCAGCGTGATTGAAGGAGAAGGTGATCTTATTCACGAAGGTCAAACCTACCCTCTTCCAAAGGGGACTCATTTTATTTTGCCTGCTGAGACAGGAAGCTTTTCAATTAACGGGACTTGTGAATTGATCGTTTCACATATTTAAATGAACAGAGAGAATTCCTTTAAAAGAGTTCTCTCTTATTTTTTCTCCATTCCACCCAAAAACAAAGAATAAATCATATAAACTGAATTAACCACACTCAGCATGCTCAATTCCTCAATAATAGGAGATTTATAAGTGGTAACTTTCCGATTGCTGACCCGAATGATATCATCTGCATTTTTTGATAGAAAAGATTCTTCATTTCCTGTAATGGCAACAATGGGTATGTCTTTCTCCTTAAGTGTTTTTACTAATCTCACAATAAATCTAGTTTGGCCTGAGAACGATATGACCACCGCAACGTCTGATGAAGTTAAGGATTCAGCATCGGCAATCTGGTTTTCATGATTGCTGTAGGCAGTCGAGTATTTACCGAGTCTCATAAATTTAAACTGGGCGTTTCGTGCGATGACATGTGAAAAGGTAACACCAAAGAATGAAACCTTTTTCGAGCGGTGGATACGTTTGACAATCTCCAGGATTTCTTTTGAATTCATAAGCTCGCTTGTTTCCTGCAGAGATTTTTGCACGTCGTGGAAATACGTTTGGAGCTGGTCTTCGTTTAATCTTTCCTCTATTTCTGTGTAGTCTACCTCTGAATCATTGAATTCAATATAGGTTCTTGCATATTCTTTTAGTTCTTTAAAGGAAATATTTTCAAACTTTTTGCAGAAACGAGTAATGGTGGCTGGCGACGTATGGCAAGCTTCAGCAAGCTGATAGATCGACATGCCAGGAATTTTATCAACATTTCGTAATATGTATTCGGCGATGACAATCTCTGAATTAGTATGATCCGTTGAAGATTCAATAAAGTTAAGTAATTTGGCTATAAAGTTGTACATCAATGAGCCCCCGTTACATTTTCCTATTGTTCATATAGGCCTTTCTTGATGAAAAGTTTCATAAAATGAAACTTTTCTATTATTTCTGAGTCTCCTTGGTATGATGTTCATGTAACTGATAACAAACTCTCTAGGAGATGATTTTTATATGAAACAGTATAACGTATTGATCGTTGGTGGAGGTAGTACTTGGACACCAGGATTGCTGAAAAGCATTTGCGTCAGAAAAAAAACGCTTCCGATCAAACGCCTTGTGATGCTTGATGTGAACGAAGAACGTCAAAAAGTGATTGGTGAATTTGCTAAAATTTTATTCAGGGAAGAGTTTCCTGAACTTGACTTTCATTATACAACGAACAAAGAAGAAGCGATTACGGAAGACCAGGATTTTGTTTTTGTTCAGATGAGAACAGGCGGATATGCGATGCGCGAGAAGGATGAAAAAATTCCGCTTAGTTTAGGCGTCATTGGGCAGGAAACATGCGGACCAGGCGGGTTTGCTTATGGTATGAGATCCATTCGGGATATGACAGAACTTATAAATGATGTTCGGAGCAAGACTAAGGATGCTTGGATTTTAAACTATACCAATCCCGCAGCCATCGTGGCAGATGCTATGCAGCGTATTTTTCCGGAAGACAAGAAAATATTAAACATTTGCGATCAGCCGGAAAACCTTCTTCGCTCATATGGAAGATTGCTGGATCGTAATCCAAGAGACTTTGACCCTGTCTACTTTGGTTTGAATCATTTCGGGTGGTTTACACATTTATACGATCAAGAAGGAAATGATTTGCTTCCTGAATTAAGGGAGGTAATTTTAGAAGGCGGATTCAGACCTGTTGATTATGAGCAGCGTGACAAGTCGTGGCTTGAAACATATGCAATGGTGGAACAGATGGTCCGGGATTTCCCTGATTTCCTGCCGAACACATACTTGCAATATTATCTGTATCCAGATAAGGTGCTGAATAAACTAAACCCAGAATTTACGCGTGCAAATGAAGTCATGAATGGCCGTGAAAAAAGAGTATTTGAAGAATGTCAGCGCATCATTGCACAGGATAGTGCAAAGGATTCTCATGTCGTTCACAACGATGCTCATGGGGAGTTCATCCTAATTGTGGCAGAATCTATTGCTTATAATAAAGGAGATAATTTCGTAGTTATCTTGAAGAATGACGGCATCATTGATAATCTGCCTAAGGATGCTATGGTAGAGGTTGCAGCAAGCATAACTTCAAACGGTCCCAGACCTTATGCAGTAGGCGAAATACCAACTTTCTATAAAGGGTTAATTGAAGGGCAGTTTGCATATGAAAAGCTGACGGTTGAAGCGTATCTTGAAGGTTCCTATCAAAAAGCATTACAGGCTTTAACTTTAAATCGCACTGTTGTATCTGCAGGAAAAGCACGGGAAGTCCTGGATGCATTGATTGAGCAAAACAAAGATTTTTGGCCAGAATTAAACTAATGGTTTTTCGGAAGAGAGTTGTTCAATAGGGCTTCTCTCTCCTTTTTCCAGCAACAAATGTAATGGCTTTCATTTATATTTTATATTGGTTCTATAAAGGGGGAGTTCTGGATGAAAAAATTCTTTAATTTTGATTTCTTTCAGCGGATTGGAAAGTCATTTATGGTCGTTATTTCCCTTTTGCCAGCAGCGGGATTGCTTTTAGGGATAGGTACAACGCTGCAATCACCATACTTGATTGACTATCTGCCATTTTTGGATAATGGCTTTTGGCAAACTTTTGCTTCTTTAATGAAAGGAGCAGGCAGCATTATCTTTAAAAACCTCGGTGTGCTGTTTGCCATTGGGATTGCAGGTAGCTGGACAGGCGGAAAAGCAGGGGCGAGTATCGCGGCTTTTGTAGGATACATCGTTATGCACACTGTTATAGGAATTGTCTTGGGCATCACCCCAGAGACAGCAGCTGAGCCTGGAAAAACGCTTGAACTTGGCATACCTACCTTGCAGGTTGGTGTATTTGGCGGGATTATCATGGGCTTTGTGGCAGCAGCCTTGTATCAGAAGTATCATGATTTCAAAATGCCGGAAATGCTTTCGTTTTTCGGGGGAGCACGATTTGTTCCGATTATTACAGCGGGTGTGTCTATTATCATGGCACTTGTCCTTGCATTTGTATGGCCGCACGTTCAAGGATTTATTTTCTTCCTTGGAAACCAGCTGGCTGGTGAAAATACACCGCCATTTTATATGTTTATTTACGGTTTAGTAGAGCGTGCACTTATTCCATTTGGTCTGCATCATATTTTCTATATCCCGATCCGTTTTTCTGAAGTCGGCGGAACGTATACGACGATTGCCGGATCTGTTGTCTCAGGTGATACAGCGATGTACATGGCGCAGCTTGCAGATAAACAGGTTAATTCTGCAATTGAGATAACTGCAGGCCGTTTTATGACAGGGAAATTTCCATTCATCTTATTCGGAATTCCGGCTGCCGCCCTTGCCATGTATCATATGTCGAAGCCTCAGCACAAAAAAGCAGTTGGCGGTCTATTGTTAACAGCTGCCGGTACGGCATTTTTGACAGGAATTACAGAACCGCTTGAATTTACATTCTTATTCGTTGCACCATTGCTGTATGTTTTTCACTGCTTAATGGCTGGGCTTTCCTTTATGCTGATGTATATGCTGGATGTTAATATTGGCTATGCAGGCGGAGCAGGAATCATTGATTTCACCTTATTTGGAATCCTTCCTGGTGTTGGCGAGCCATGGTGGCTTGTCCTTGCAGTCGGCTTAGCCATGTCTGTTGTGTATTACTTTGTCTTCCGTTTCGCCATCAGCAAATGGAATCTGCTTACACCAGGACGCGGAGAAGAGGATTCCAACCGCTTGTACAGCAAGCAGGACTATAAGGATAAAACGAAAAACAAACAGGCGCTCCATGTTCTTGCAGCACTTGGAGGCGAACAGAATATCAACAATATTGATGCTTGCATTACTCGTTTAAGAGTAGGCGTAAAAGATAAGTCTCAGGTAGATCATGTTGAATTAAAGAAGCTTGGAGCTAAAGGGGTATTAGAAGTAGGGAACGGGATTCAAGCGATTTTTGGACCTACTGCTGAGATTTTGAAGAATCAAATTACGGAAATAATGGATAATGATCGAACAGCATAATAAACGGTTATTCTGGGACCGATTGGTTTGTGAAAAATAGTTTTCTATAGAGACCTTGGTAAGCATTGATGCTTATTGAGGTTTTTTTGTTTAACGAGTGCACTCTCATTTTTTTTAGTTAAACAAGAGAATTAGAGATAATATGATGAAAAGTATACAATACTTACAATTTAGATGATTGAGAAGAGGGAAAATGAACATCGGGGTAGATTTGGGAGGTACAAACATTCGTGTGCTGCGATTGATGAACAAGGGATCATTAAGGAAGAGTTTGGAAGTCTTACAGATGTAAGCAATGGTCCGCAAGCAGCAATTGAGAAGATGATTACCATGATTCAGTTACTGCAGGAAAAATCTCCTATACAGTCTATTGGGATTGGTGCACCAGGACCACTTGATGCAAAAAGGGGAATCATCATAGAACCTCCTAATTTGCCTGGCTGGCAGAATATCCAATTAACAAAGATGATAGAATCGGCCATTCAACTGCCTGTTTATCTCGAAAACGATGCCAACGCAGCGGCGCTTGCTGAGGCATTAACTGGAGCTGGAAAAAAAGCAGAAAGTGTCTTCTATATAACAGTTTCTACGGGAATTGGCGGGGGATACGTATATAACGGCAAGCTCATATCAGGTGCTCAAGGAAACAGCGGAGAAATTGGCAATATGATTGTAGACCCTAACGCAATAGGGGCTCCTGGTCTCAATAAAGGAGCTTTAGAGGCTCTTGCAAGCGGTACGGCAATTGGGAAAAAAGGCGCTTCAATATTCGGTCCTGGGCATGGAGCGAAAGAAGTGTTTTTACTTGCACAAGAGGGCAATCAAAAGGCTGTTGCAATTATTGATGAAGCATTGAACTATCTAGCCATTGGTATATCAAATATTGTTCATACCTTAAATCCGGAGGTCATTGTTCTTGGAGGAGGCGTCATGAAATCAAAAGATATGATGTTTGATCCTTTAAAGGAGAAAGTGCTGCCGTTGTTATATCCTAGTCTCAGGCCGCATTTGAAATTAAACCTTGCTTCTTTGGATCAGAAAGCTGGAGTCGTTGGAGCTGCAATGGTGCCGAGGCAGTATTTGTAATTACAACATAGGTCAAAAAAAATGAGTGGAATCAAAAACCACTCATCTATATTGGGTTATTCCCTTAATATTATCAAATCGAATTTTTTGTATTATCCCCCACCCAGCCTCATACACTTATCCTAGACAAGCACAAAGGTGTGATTCGATGCGAAAGCGCAAAAAAATCCCTCTTATCCCTATCTTGCTGATCATATCTGCCATTCTCCTGTTAATTGGTTTATTCAATTTATTCACTCCTTCCTCGCCGAAAAAAGCGGTCGAGTTATTTTATACCTCGGAACAGGCTGGGAACTTTGGCGGTGCCTGGGAACTGTTTCATCCTTTGATGAAGGAGCGTTTTGAAAAGAATGCCTATGTGACAGAGCGGTCGCATATTTATATGAGTCATTATGGGGTGACGACGTTTTCTTTTGAAATTTTGAAAGAGAAAAAGGTTCGCAGATGGAGGATGGCAAAAGGGGCACCGGTATTTAATGAGGCGCGTCTCATTAAGGTGAGGCAGACGTTTAAGAGCAAGTTTGGGACATTTGATGTTATGCAGGATGTGTATGTTGTGAAGGAAAAGGGAGATTGGAAGATTGTTTGGGAGTATGAGTAGGGCCTCTGGATAGGAGGTCTTTTTTCTATTTTCAAACTAGTGTAAATGTAATGTATTTTTATAGTAAATTTTACCTATAAATCTATTTTTTGTAAATGTAATTTTGTACTATTATAGATGTGGAAAATATTTCATTTAAATATCGGGAAAGGAGTTTGTTCGGATCAATAAAACAGAAGATTGAGGTGGGGAGAGAATGCTGGTTAAAGAGGACTATTTAGTATGGAGAGAAACGATTATTTTAAAGCCGATGTACACAGAAAGAGGAGAGCTGTGGACGATTGTACACGAGCTTTACCGGAAGCTGATTGTGCAGCAGTCACCATTCAAAATAATCAATGATAGCTGTGAAAGTGCAGGGGCTTCGTATCAAGGGATGGTTGATGCTGCTAAGCTCATTTTGCCAGGACGAAAAATGCTTCCAGTGTGTTTATCTGCTGGGTATCGAATCTGTATGCTGCCAACGCTTTCTCCTGTGCATGAAGACTGTATGTGGATTTCTTACTTTTATGTGAAGAGGACCTTTGAGAAGGGCACGAAAACGTTTATTGAATGCCGCAACAGAGAAGTGATTGAAATCAATGGCAGTGTCGAAAGCTTTTTAACGAAGTCTGGACATGCCCAGCAGCTCGTGCTCTCTTATTTGGACCGGCAAGAGGAAATGTGGGAGCTTTCCACGTATGTCGCCGAATCATATGAAGGGTACGATGCCTATTAGGTTAGGTAAGCAGCCAAGTTCCTTTGGGGATTTGGCTGCTTTTTATACTAATGTGAGCGTTTCTTTAGTAAAATAGAACAAATAGACAAAAGGGGTAGACCATGGGTGAACTATTAGTTATCTTGATTGGCGTTGGATTGTTCTATTATTTGCTGTTTATTTTCCCCACACAATGGCTGAAGGTCGAGCATGTTAGGGTTCCGCTTGGAATAGATAAAAAAATCCTGCAGATTTCAGACCTGCATGTGGAAAGGAACCGGATTCATCCGGATAAAATTAGAGAACTTCTGCACCGTGAGAAACCGGACTATGTTTTTATAACAGGAGATTTTACTGCAAGAGAAAAATACATACCTCTTATCAAGCCTTATATAGAGATTTTTCAGGAGTACGGAATCGAAGTCTTTGCTGTTTTTGGAAATCATGATTACCGGACTTATGAGTTGAGTTTGCAATTACGGCCTTGGCTTAATAAACATGGTGTTAAGGTTTTAGTGAATGAATCGATTGAGTTTAGTGACTTTACATTAATAGGGTTGGATTTTTATAGAAAAGATCCTCATGGTGTTTCAAAAGCGTTTGCTGGCGTTACCTCTATGAAGCCGAAAGTGGTTCTGTGTCATGATCCAAACGATCTCACTGAGGTTTCCGAGCCGTTTGATTTTATGCTTTCAGGACATCTGCATGGTAAGCAGTTTAATGTTCCGTTCTTTTTCAAATTTGTCTCAAAGGGTCAGCTTGCAAGCCGGGGGATATATAAGGGACTGCATCTGGTCGGAGGATCTTATCTCTACATTTCGAAAGGAATTGGGCAGGCACATTGGAACATGCGATTTGGGGTTAGAAGTGAAGTGTCGATTCTTACGCTGACTTCCGCACGTTGAAATCAAACCAAAACACTGTCACAATAGAGGGGATAAAGCAATAAAAGGAGTTTATGAATGGATATAGGACGTAATGACCCGTGCCATTGCGGCAGCGGGAAAAAATATAAGAAGTGCTGTATGAAGAAAGTGACTTCGCTTGATGCGATCCGAGAAGAGGAATTGCGGAGAATGCAAGCAGAGTTATTCCAGTTTGCTGATTTTCACATGTCTCCTGTGCTTGAAGCTATCATCGACGAATATGTAGGTGACGGTGTAAAAGATGAAGAAAATCTGTTGGCTGCTCTCCTTAGAATATGGGGGATTTTTTCGTATCAGACAGATCAGGGCAGAACGATGATGGAATCGTTTATTGAGCAAAAACGTAAAGAGTCTGTGCGGCCTTCTGTTATTTCTCAACTTGAAAAATGGGTAAATGCTGCACCATCGATTTCTTTCATTAGGAATAAGGAAGAAGGCGGATGGTATACGGTTGAAGATCTTTTTACAAAAGAAGATAAGCGTGTGAAGTTGGATGAAGAGAGTGAAGTAGATTTTGAAGATGGTGATCTTTTAATTGGTTACTTAGTGCCATTCGGTCAGTACTACTCCTATTTCATAAATGCGCTGGATATTCCTGAAGTGGAAGGGATTCGATTTGCTGAAACGGCAAAGTCTGTTTTTGCTGAGAGTGATTTCTCAGATGCAGAGCAGTTTATGATCTCTCATTATCCTGCCATGATGAAATCATTGATTGTGGGTCATGATGTTGATTTGGACATTTCTGAGATGGTGTGGGCGAATCCGCTCCATATGCTTGCAGCTTCTGTTTTAGAGGATACCTTAAAGCAAAGCGGAATAACAGGGACAGACAGGGATCTTGGGATAAGGGTCTGGAACAGATACAGCAACAGAATTCAGCCAGTAATGAAAAAGCCTCAAATTTATTCCGCTGCGATGCACTATTATCTTGAGAAACATCTTATGGAAGTGCCATCTTCAACTCAAAAAGGAGTGGCTGAACAATATGGCATTAGCCCGGCCTCTCTTTCAAAAGCCTACCGTCAGATGGAAGAGGAAATTGAAGAAGACGTGGAATACATTTTGCAGCATGTAAATGATGAAATATCGAATCTCGGGCTGGATGAGCCCGGTCAATATGAAGAGTTTGATTCTGATTGGAAGCCTGAGTCTGACAAAGAAGAAGCACAAGAATTGATTTTTGAAGCGATGCAAAGTGATCCGAAAAAGAGATTGAAGCTTGCAAAAGAAGCTTTAGAGCTCTATCCATATCATCCTGACGCTTACAGTATGCTTGCTGAAGCAGAACAGGACCCGGATAAGCAGCTGCAGCTCTTTAAAAAAGGAATGCAGGTTGGCGAAACAGATCTTGGCGAACACTTCTTCAAACAGAATAAAGGCATGTTCTGGGGGTTAAGTGAAACAAGACCTTATATGAGGGCGAAATTTAACTACGCGATGATGGAAGCAGCTGTCGGTCAATTAGAAACGGCTGTTAAGCAATGTGAGGAACTGCTTGAGCTCAATGAAATGGACAACCAAGGTGTCCGTTATATGCTATTTGTCATGTATTTCGATTTAGGAATGTACAAGCAGGCGAAAAAGCTGCTGGATCGGTTTGATGAAAGTCATACTGCAGCAGGGGCATATAATCAAGTATTGATAGAGTACGCATTAAATGGAATAACATCTTCTTTAAAGAAACTTATGAAAAAGGCGAAAGAGATTAATCCATTCGTATTTGATTATCTCGTTGGCAAGAAAAAGCTTCCTAAAAATCCTAATTACGATCAGGAAGAAGCTGCTGTATATGTTCAAGAAAATCACTATATTTGGTCGAAGAATCCTGAACTGATTAAATGGGTTGCAGAGAACGGAAAGTAATAAGTGGAAGGCAGGGATCTTAGGGTCTTTGCCTTTTTTGAATGGAATCGGAACAATTTTTGTGTGATTCTGTGCTCGGATTATAAGATACGGGTTTTGGCGAATAAAACCAGGTTTTACGCTAATAAGGCGGGCCTTGCGGATAATAAAAGTGGCTTTTTCGATAATAAGGCAGGATACTAGGAATTGAAAATGCTATGAAAAAAGCAGTGAATCCCAAAACAGGGATCCACTGCACTTCTTAATTCGAAGCTGTACTAGGCTCAAGCTCCAAATGTTCTTTTAATTGATTTGATAATCCTAACCGCTCTTCTTCAGGGACGATGTAATAGTATACCCCGCCGATTTTATCGCCAGTGCCTTTTACTTGAAATTGCTCTAGTGAATTGCGTGCATCTTTATAATTTTCCTGAATGCTCCACATTTCGTCCATATCTAAATTTGTTTTCACATTATTTTCAACTACTTTAAACATCTCGCCAAATTTAGTGAGAGAAGATATATTGGCCCCTTTTTGAATAACTGCTTCAATGACTTGACGCTGACGATCCTGACGGCCGAAGTCACCGCGTGGATCTTCGTAGCGCATTCTTGTATAACTGAGCGCACTCTCCCCGTTTAATGCAACCGTTCCTTTATTAAATGTTTTACCTTCATAGGTGAAGTTTAAAGTATTGTTTACTTCTACTCCTCCAACAGCATCAACTATATCCTTAAAGCTTTCCATATTAACTTTCACAAAATAATCAACCGGCACATCCAAAAAGTTTTCAACGGTATTGATCGCCATTTCTGTTCCGCCAAATGCATATGCATGATTGATTTTATCCTCTTTGCCTTTGCCGATAATTTCTGTTCTTGTATCACGAGGAATACTGACCATATTCATAGACTTCTTATTCGGATTAACAGTTAAAAGTATTAATGAATCAGAACGGCCTTTATCGCCCTCTCTTTCATCTACTCCCATTAATAAAACTGAAATCGGATCTTTCTCTTTAAAAGCAACTGGATCAGGTCGTTTTTCTGATTTATCTCTTCCAATATCCTCTTGAATCTTTGCTACTGTATCACTTGCTGTTTTATACAAATAGAACGCGTATCCCCCTGTACCCAGCACGAGTAAACCGATGATGCTAAGCGTAATCCAGAGCCATTTGCGTTTTTTATGTTTGTTCTGTCTCATCAAACCATCCTTTAAAAGATTTAATAGCCTAAAGCCATTATATTTTTACAATATCATGGAAACAATACTTTTTTTGTAAAAGTTCAAGATATCTTTTAATAAGACGTAATACTCATGATAAAAGTTTCATATTTATGTAGAATTTTGTCTTATGATAGTGATAGCTAAGAAATTTTTTCCAATCTATAATAATCTTATACGTTTTAACAAATTAGGGGGATCAATGGACAATATGAGAAAAAGACTATCGCTTTTTATTATCTTTACTCTCTTGCTATCACTGACTGTTCCATTTTCAGCACAAGCGATAGAAGCAACTTCCTTAGCCTATCATTCTATTAAGAATACGGCGGAAGGAACAGAGTTTTATTGGTCAACTGTTTCAGATGGTTCAGAATCTGAAGCATTTATTATGCAAAAAAATGACGAAGAAAAAGAGATTGAAGCAGAATTGGAAGGAACACTTCCATTAAGAGGAAAACCTTTGGTCGAACGCACTTATAAGTGGATCGATACGGAAGTAACTGAAGATGAAACGAACACTTATACAGTCAAACTTTCAGCAAATAAAGAAATCAAGACAGCTGCTGTTCCTGTTACATATAAGAATGCCGGAGGAGAAGTTGATCTTCCAGGTGAAGCAAAACCGCTCCCTGCGGATCCAACATTCGTACTGAACGCTCGTGTTGAAGGAACGAATATCATTGTATCCTGGCCAGTCTATAAATCTGAAAAGCCGGTTGAATACGTGTTATATCAAGATGGTCAAGAAATGAACAAGTATACGGACGCCGGCGAGCATGTGTTTGAAGGGCTTGAACCCGGTACAGACTATCACTTTTCCATGAATGTCGTGGTAGAAGGTGAACTAATAGATATGAAGAGTATATCAATAAAAACAGAGGAAATAGCTAAACCTGATTTCACGGTGTTTTTATACCCCGAGAGCGAATCAGCTTTTAATGCAACGTGGATTTATGAAGCCGCTGACACATACAATGTGTATTTAAACGGTGAACTAAAATTAGAGAAAACAAAAGAAATTGATTATCGTTTTGAAGATTTAGAGGCAAACACCAGCTATGAAGTAAAGGTAGAGGCACTTGATCAGGAAGGAAAGCTTTTAAAAGAAAGCTTGGCATCTGTAAAAACGAATGCTTCACCTGAGGGAGAAATCGTTGAAATTAAAGATGAATATTTAAAAATGTCAATTAAAGAGCAGCTTGGACTTAGACGCGATATTACTGAAAGTGACATGAAAAAACTGACAAGCTTAACCGCATATGCTGTTGAAGATCTGTCTGGTCTTGAAAAAGCAGAAAATTTAACCCGGTTAGAATTGGTATTCAGTAATATTAAAGATCTTACCGTTTTAACAGAACTAAAACAGTTAGAGTATCTTGATTTAACATTAACAGATGCAAATAACTACAGTCAGCTTTCAGCAGTGACAAGTTTAAAAACGCTGATCCTGGCGGGTACTGGTGTAAAAGATCTTTCAAGCTTTACAGAATTAACAAACCTTGAACTGCTGAATCTAATGTATACAGAAGTTGAGAATCTAGATTCATTATCTTCTCTTCAAAGGCTGGAAGAACTGGATATCAGCTACTCGAGCGTAAAAAGCATCAAAGTTCTGGAAACACTTAAATCACTTAAAAAGGTCATTTTATATGGTCCCGGATATTTTGACGTGATGGATGAAATTGAAAGCTTCAAAAATGAAAAGGTTGAATTTTTCACGGATGAAAACCTGGATATATATCTTGAAGCGATTAAACCAATCGATAATGGTGTTTCATTATCTTGGGAGTATGCGGGTTCCGGGAAGCTGGATCACTATGAGCTTACAGTAAACAATGAAAAGCAAGTCATTCAGAGCAAGAAAAAGCGTATGCAGTATAAGGTTGAGGGACTTGAACCTGAAAAAACATATAAATTTACGTTAGAAGCCTTCAACAGTGAGAAAAAATTAATTGGAACAACAACTTGGTTTTTCACAACTTTAAAAGCGCCTTCTGGTGAAAATGTTGCTTTTAAGGATGCTAATTTAGAGAAGGCGCTTAAAAATCACTTTGGATTTGATCGCGCGATTGACAAAAATGATATGGAACATTTAACAGAGCTTGATTTATCAGGACAGGATATTTCGAATCTTTCAGGCTTAGAAAGCGCTAAAAACCTGAATACTCTCATTCTGTCCAGCAATCAGATCGTAAACATCGAGCCTTTAAGCGAGCTTACTAGCCTCCATACCTTAGCCTTGGATGGAAACGAGATAGCTGATTTCTCTCCATTGATAAGTCTTGCGAAATTAACATATTTAGATCTTTCTTATACTGGAATTAAGGATCTTTCCGTTCTTTCAGGTCAAGCAGATGTCAATCAACTGCTGCTTTCCGGTAATGGACTTAGAGACTTATCAGATTTACCAAAAATGGAAAGACTGCAATCTCTTATTTTGTCCGAAAACGAATTTACAGACTTTGAAGCCGTTAAGGAATATAGAGATTTGGCTCATTTGATTGTGGACAGTAATCCAATTAAAAGCCTGGATGGAATTGAGCAGTTTAAAAATATTAGTTATTTGGATCTTGGTATGACTGAAATCAGCACTATTGATTTATTGAAAGACTTAGAGAAGCTGCAATACGTCAATTTAATGGAAATCCCAACATTAGATCTTTCTTTCGAATCAGAAGCGCGCGAAATCGTGCGTGAATTGGAAGCTAGAGGTGTATATGTAGAGTATGAAATCAATCTTAACCTCTATACAACCATTGTCAGTGAATCAACCATTGGCGTTGATTGGGAATATATGAGCGATAAAGAAGCAGCAGCTTTTCAGCTTTTAACAAATGGAGAAGTAGCTGAAGGAGCAGAATCCATTGATCCGATGGAAACGAACTTTATCATAGAAGGACTGACAGAAGAAACAATTTATGAAATAGAGCTCCGTGCATTAGATGCTAAAGGGAAAATTATCGATAATGCGATTACTTATGAAAAGACTTTGCCTATACCAACAACACCCAAGATAACATTTAAAGATAAAGCATTGGAATCCATCATTAAAGAGCAGCTTGGCTTAACAAGACAGCTTCATGAAGAAGATATGCTCCGTGTATATTGGTTAGATCTCATGTTTACAGACGTTAAAGATTTATCAGATCTAAAATTTGCAAAAGAATTAGAATGGCTCAGTATTACTGAAAATGAGTCAGCGCTTGACCTTGAACCTCTGAAAGAACTTGAGAAACTATTCGGGATTTCAATCAGCCACTCTAAGATTGAAGACTACGGAAAGCTGAAAGAGCTCAAGCATTTAACGAATCTTGAAATTTTCGGGAATGATTTAACGGATCTTTCTTTTATAAAAGAACTAAGAAATATAGAATTTCTTTCCCTTTCAGACAATAAAATCACCGATCTGTCTGTATTTAATGATGCCAGTTTGAATCAATTATTCAGCTTGATTCTATCAAACAATCATATTAGTAATCTAGATGGAATACAGGGCTTAAAAGATCAGTTAATGATGCTGGATGTTTCACGCAATCCTGTAGAAAGCATTGCAGATTTGGCTGATTTCACTGAACTCACCGAATTGAATCTTGAGAAAACCAGTGTTGAAGATTTAGAACCATTATTAACCCTTTCATCATTGGAATTCGTCTACCTTTATGGGATCAAAGGTATGGATTTTTCAGAAGGATCGGAAGCCTATCAAATCATTCAACGGCTGATTGAAAATGGCGTAATTGTTGAATACGAAGTTACTATGATGCCTGAAATCTATACGAATGATGTGACTCAAAGTACAATCGACATCTCATGGGATCAGATGCTGCCAGGTCAAAAGGGAACATATATTGTGACTCTTGATGGTGAACCAGTGACTGAACTGGATGGCAATGAGACATCTTATCTTATTGAAGATCTTGAACCTGAAACAACGTATTTCATTGATATCACCGCGATATACGAAGAAGAAATGTACAACATGGCATACACAGAAATCACGACATTGCCTGAAGATGAAGAAGAGCGAGTTGTTAAAGAAGCGGAACTTTTCCTGGTTGATGAAGAATGGAATGCCGTTAAAAATGCTGAATTTGAACTGATGAGCACAGATGATGACAACCAGGATTTCTATTCTTTTGGTGCAAGTGATGAGAATGGGCAGCTTTCAGACTTAACAGGTGATGAACCAAAAGGTACGTTTGAACTTCTTGTTGGTTATTACGAACTCTATGTGGTTACTGAAAATGATAAAAAATATATTTATGAATTTGAGATTAAAGAAGATGGAGATTATCTGAAAGAACCTCTTGTTTTCTTAGTCGAAAAAGATGATAAGCAAACATCACCGGTTGATCCGGAAGAACCAGATACTGATGGAAAAACAGATGAAACTAAGGAAGAGCCGATCAAACCTATTGATCTATCTGATAAAGGATCGAAAAATCCATTGCCAAGTACAGCAACGGATTCCTATAATCTTGTGCTTTTAGGTATCATCTTGCTTGCAGCTGGAACAGCCACTTACTTTATTAGAAGAAGAGCATGATATTTCGTGATCCCTTTCCCCAGCTGGAAAGGGATTTTTATTTTCTAATGATAGTAAATTTCTTTTGATTATCGAAAAACCAACTTTTTTCTGCATTTTATGATAATATTATCCATTTTATAGTATAATTCTTGTGACAAAAGACTAACTAAGTGAGGGGCTCTCTGTGAAAAAAGTTTGGGTCATATTAACTTGTATGATATGTGTGATTATTATAATGGCTGGAAATCTGCACTGGCAGATTAAAACTGGATCAGAAGGTGCCCAGCAAGTATTAAAACTAGTAGATTCATCTAAAGAACAAACTGAGAGCGAAGATGCTCCTATTAAAGAGGAACCGAATGCTTCTAAAAACCTTCCAAAAGAGCTTGCTGCGAAAATCAAAGCTGCTCAAGAAGGTGGAGAACCGGTAAAGTTTGTGATGTATGGATCTGAAACAACCTCATCTGAGCCAAATGCCTGGCCAATCCTGCTTCAAAATAAACTGAATGAGGCTTATGGAGAACAAGTTTTTGAAATTGTGATTCTTTCAGAAATAGACAAGACTTCAAGAGAAGTAATTAATGACGGACTGTATAAAAAAATCATTGAACAAGACCCAGATCTTGTTTTATTGGAGCCTTTTCTTTTAAAAGACAATGGGGAAATTGGAATCTTAAACACACTAATTAATGTAGAGACCATTGTTGCGGACATAAGAAAACAAAATCAAGAAGCTACGATTATGCTTCAACCGCCTCATCCTCTATTCGGAGCAAAATTCTATCCAAAGGAAGTTGCTGAGTTTAAGAAGTTTGCAGAGGAAAAAGAGTATTTGTATCTTGATCATTGGTCCAACTGGCCTAATGGTAATGATGAGAAGTTGAACGGGTATTTGACTGCGGATAAAAAGCCTAATGATCAGGGGAATGAGGCTTGGGCGGAGTATTTGATTGGTTATTTTGTGGCTGAAAAGTAAAGGCAAGTGCTATAAAACGGGGGTACCTTATGAAGAAATACATTTTTGCATTATTCGTCACTTCAGTTTTTCTTATATCTGGTTGTTCTATTGAAGATGAAAAGAATGAGAAAGCACAATCCACACAGCTAATAGAAATGGAAGCTCAAGTGAAACAGCTGAAATTAGAAAACAGTAAGCTGAAGGCAGAGAATGCTAAGCTGCAAAAGGAAATAAGACTAGATCAAAAACAGAATACTAATAAATAGAGGCTTTCAGAAGTCTCTTTTTTCATTTACTAAAGATTTATGAAAAGTTAAAGGTAAAGATTTCAATTGTGTTGTAATATAAATGTAGATACAAGTGACAAAAATAGGGGGAATAAAGATGCATGTAAAAAAAGCAATTATCCCGGCTGCTGGTCTAGGAACGAGATTTTTACCTGCTACTAAAGCACAGCCTAAAGAAATGCTGCCTATTGTTGATAAACCTACCATTCAATACATAATTGAAGAAGCTGTAGCTTCTGGCATAGAAGATATCTTAATCGTGTCGGGCAGAGGGAAACGGGCGATTGAAGACCATTTTGATAAATCTTATGAACTTGAAGAAACATTGATTAAAAAGGAAAAATGGGACTTGCTGAGCAAAGTTCAGGGAATTTCAGAGTTAGCCAATATTCATTATATTCGCCAAAAAGAACCATTGGGACTTGGGCACGCCATTTATTGTGCCAGAAGATTCATAGGGAATGAACCTTTCGCTGTTATGCTTGGAGACGACATTGTTCAATCAGATGTTCCTTGCTTGAAACAGTTAATTGATATATATGACCAATTCAACAGCACAGTGATTGGCGTTCAAAATGTTAAACCTGAAGATGTATCAAAATATGGAATCGTCAGTTATGACCAAAATGGAAAAAAAGCTGACAATGTTTATAGAGTAAATGATTTAGTTGAAAAACCAAAAAGAGAAGATGCTCCCTCAAATACAGCCATTTTAGGCCGATATATATTACGTCCTGAGATTTTTGATATCTTAGGTAATCTTAAACCTGGATCAGGCGGAGAAATCCAATTGACCGATGCACTAAAAGAGCTTGCTTATAAAGAAGAAATGATTGCCTATCATTTTAGCGGGAAGAGATATGATGTTGGCGATAAGCTGGGCTTTATACAGGCTACCATTGATTTTGCGATGGAAAACGAAGAGCTTAGGGAAGATGTTCTTCAGTATATTAAATTTAAAATTAAGAATGCATAATCATGACTTAGAAAGGTCAGGGGATTTTTCTGTGAGAATATCAGTTGCTGGAACTGGATATGTAGGGTTGGTGACAGGTGTATGCTTGGCTGAAATCGGCCACCAAGTCACCTGTGTTGACATTGATGATGGGAAAGTGGCTTTGCTTAATAAAGGGATTTCTCCTATATATGAGCCTGGTTTAGAAGAATTGATGAAAAAAAACGTTGAATCAGACCGACTCAGATTCACGTCTGATTCTGAAATGGCTTATCAGCATAGTGACATTATCTACATCGCTGTCGGAACACCTGAAAATGAAGACGGTTCTGCGAATTTGAAGTACGTCGAAGCAGCTGCTATACAAATTGCTGAACAAATTCGAAACGATGTCATTGTTGTTATAAAAAGTACAGTTCCAGTTGGCACGAATGAGTATATCCTTGAGATTATTAAGAAACACAAATCTATATTTCTTGATGCAGAAGTCGTTTCCAATCCTGAATTTCTTAGAGAAGGGTCTGCAATCCAAGATACATTCCATGGAGATCGGATTGTCATTGGTTCAAGCTCAAAGGCAGCTGGTGATCAGCTTGAAGAAGTATACAAACCTCTTGGCATTCCTGTTGTCCGTACAGATATCAGAAGTGCTGAAATGATAAAATATGCAGCCAATGCTTTTTTAGCAACAAAAATTAGCTTTATCAATGAAATTGCGAACATTTGTGAAAAGGTAGGTGCAGACATTGAAGATGTGGCTGAGGGAATCGGCAAGGATGCACGAATTGGCTCGCAATTTTTAAAAGCCGGCATCGGATATGGCGGATCCTGCTTTCCAAAAGATACAAAAGCACTTGTACAATTGGCAGGAAACGTCCAGCATAAGTTTGACCTCTTAGATTCAGTCATAACCGTAAACAATCGACAGCCATTAAAATTAGTCGAATCGGCAAAAAAGCACTTAGGCACTCTTTCAGGAAAGAAAATAGCGCTGTTAGGGTTAGCGTTTAAACCGAACACAGATGATGTCAGAGAAGCTGCTTCAATTGTTATTGCCAATGAATTAATTAAAGAAGGTGCAACTGTTGTTGGTTACGATCCAATCGCTATAGAGGCAGCCAGAAACGTTCTAATGGACTCCATTGCATATTGTGATGACATTGAAGAAGCGATTACTGATGCAGATGCCGTATTTATCGTAACAGAGTGGAATGAGATACGAGAGTTTCCTATGGAATTATTTAAAGTAAAAATGAAGGAACCAAATGTGTTTGATGGAAGAAATATTTATCCGTTAAAAACCATTCCTGAATGGATGACTTATGTTTCGGTTGGGCGGAGAGCATTATTTTAAGATAAAAGAAAGGTACAAATGTTAATCGGGAAAGTATGGACAGTAGGGAAATCGTTGAGAGGATAAGAGATAAGAAAAAATATATAACGGTTAATATTAGTTTAATTAAATTACAAAGAGCCAGAGAAAAAATATCTCGGCTCTTATTTTCCATTAATAGGTGATTGGCTAATTACCTTATTCCTCTAAACCTATTTCATTAAAAGAATCTATACTTATTTGGGGTTTAGTATAATTAAGTGACTTGGTACTGCGTGTAATCATCTCACCTTTTTTATTCTTAATGAAAATGCGAACACGATATCTTCCATTTATGACCGGTTGATAGATGGATTCGTTATTTATTGAATATGCCTCTTTTTTAATGATCTCATCATTTAAGTACCAGTAAAATGCATATGTTAGCTCATCACCAATAGCTGAGGCGTTAGCAACTAATGTATCATTATCTTCCATTAAAGTATTACCAGTCAGGTATATTTCAGGTATTTTCCCAAGATCATATTTTAAAGAAATGAACCTCTTCAAATATTCAGGAGCGAAAAACTTCAGCTCTGAATGATTTACGCCTTTAATAATATCAAGCGTATAGATAATATCGGCTTTTTCTAGATGTTTTGTAAAAGGTTCAATATGCATTTCTTTTCTTGAATCTTTTGTTCCGACCATAATATGAATCTTTGGAAGTGATTCTCGATTTTCCTTTACGAGCGAATAAATAAGTTCATTCAAATAGTGGTAGCTTCCCTCATCATCCTCACCAGTAATGTATTGAGTGATATTAGGATACCTCCCTTTAAGGAAATCTCCTAAAAATAGAGAAGGAGCTAGAGTTAATACTTCACCAAAAGAGTACTTTAATGCGTAATATAATGCAGAATACCCGCCTTTAGAAGATCCAAACGATAGTACATTGCTTAACGTTGTATTCAATTTTGAAATATAATGAAGAATAAGAGACACAACTGAAGTTTCAATAGCATGGTCACGGTGATGACCTAAATAGTATGAACCTTGAGATCCATAGTCATCTAATATATAAAGCTGATTCATTGGAAAGGATTCCATTGTTTTTATATAATTGAAATTATAAGTAAATTCTGGTGACATGGCAGAGAACACAATAACAAGTTCTTTTGCATGTTTAGGATCTTTAGCTTCAACGAAATGATAACGGATGTCCCGATGACTTTTATATACACTTTCCACTTGAAATGGCAATTGTTCTCTTTTATTTAAAAAGTTTTTAGAACGAGTCTGTATTAGAGATTCTATATGTTTGCCTGAGAACCTTATCCGCAGTGTAGACTCTTTAAAATCAGCTAAGACAAAATGATTGCTCTCAACTTTAAGTTCCATGACTTTCTTTTCTTCATCGAATATCTCTATTAATTCACCTCTGATATGTGCTTGACATTCTGAGTTAATTTCATAAAAAATATCTAATTCACAAGGAGTTTCAAACGAAATTTCTTCAATAAAAACATCTTCTTCATAATAATTATTATAATGTAAATTCCCGATTTCCCTAGAAGACTGAGTATAATTCCTTTCCCCATTTATTTGAATTATGTTTCCTAGTTTAACAATCGATTGCACAACCAAACTTACCACTCCTATAGACATTTAACTGATATTTCATTTTAACATAAATAAAATAAAGAAAAAAATACGGTAGGATTTGAACGGCTTAAGAACATTTAGGAATACATAAAAAGTAAAACCTGTATGTAATCTTATAAAATTGATATAATAGGATCTGGAAAACAATGATGAAAGGTGATTATATATGATTTTAGTTATAGGCGGAGCAGGATATATCGGCAGTCACGTCGTAAAGGAATTATTAAAATCTAAGGAAGTAGTTGTGCTTGATAATCTTTCCACTGGCCATCGGTGGGCTGTTGATGAAAGAGCTGCATTTATAGAAGGAGATTTGGGAAATCCTGCAGATTTAAAAAATATCTTCACAAACTATCCAGTCAAAGCAGTCATGCATTTTGCTGCAAGTAGCTTAGTGGGAGAATCCGTCATCAATCCAATGAAATATTACATGAATAATGTATCAGCTACTCTAACTTTGTTGAATACAATGCGTGAATATAAAATTAATAAGTTTATTTTTTCTTCAACAGCAGCGACATATGGAATTCCAGACATTGACATGATTACGGAGGAAACTCTTACTAACCCAATTAACCCTTATGGACAATCTAAATTAATGGTGGAAAACATCTTAAGAGATCTATCCAAAGCAGAAGATTTTTACTATGTAGTTTTACGATATTTTAATGCGGCAGGGGCTCATGAAACGGCTGAGATTGGAGAGGAACATAACCCTGAAACTCATCTTATTCCAATTATTCTGCAGCATTTGATGGGGGAAAGGGATAAAATTTCCATTTTTGGAGATAATTACGATACTGAGGATGGGACTTGCATTAGAGATTATATACATGTAACAGACTTAGCAAATGCACATATATTAGCTCTTGATTCTCTTTTAAAAGGCACCAACAAAACAAATACCTATAACTTAGGTAATGGCAAAGGATATTCGGTTAAAGAAGTAGTTGATATGTGTGAAAAAGTGACTGGTAAGAAAGCAAAAATTATGATCGCCGATCGCAGAGATGGTGATCCAGCAATGCTTGTCGCATCCTCAGCAAAAATTAGCACAGAGCTTGGCTGGACACCGAAGTATTCTCTAGAAAGTATAGTAGAGACAGCTTGGAAATGGCATAATGGTAATCAGTTTTCAAAAATGGTTAATTAGGTGAATTAAAAAAATTAATAATGATAACCTAATTTGAATACCAAATCCTAATGGGTTTGGTATTTTTGTTGATAAAAACAAAAATCACGATCGCAAAATTGATAAAAAAAAGCAGTCATTTAGACTGCTTTTTTTAAATCACTGTGAATCGATTTTCGTTTTTTCTTGATAAACATCGCTAAAACATATACCCCATAGCTTTGAATAATGAAAAAAGCAGGCATCATATCATATCTGTACCTTGTTTGAACTTCAATTAGTACATGAATGGCTGCATATCCTAAAATAAGAAGTATAAAGAGAATATGTTTCTTATTTATATTCTTTCGTAATAATAATCCTGCACTAGCAGCCATGCCAAAAATAGCCATACTCATATATAATATCTTTTCAAATTTATATAATTGATTTCTAAAATCATCTGTTTTGTCAGTGCGCAATAAACTCCAATGAATGGATAAATCTTTACCGCCCCACATGTAAGCAACTTTATGCTTTATGAGCAGTGCAACTTTCTTTTTATCAGAAAGTCTTTCTTTAATTAATTCCTTAGATTTTTCGTTTCTTTCATCCCCAAGGGCAAATTGATCTAAGTAGTCTTTATCTTTTGCTGAGTAGCTGCCTTTGGTTTCATAGTTAAAACCAGTGACAAATTTCCAAAGAGAATCTTCGTTATTTAGTGGTTTATCTGCAATTCCAATATTAATTAACGAAAAGAATATGATTTGCTGTACGATGAAAAATACAGCAATAATACCAATAAATTTCGCAATGTAACTTAAAAATATTTTTAAACTTCCAGAAAAAATGCCTTTTAAAATTATATATATACCAATAGCTAGTAGGATAAAGCTTCCCAGAGGCCGGATAATATTACCAAGTGCGAATAATATACCTATAAAAACCCAGGATTTTTTGCTCTTGAGCCCAAATTGGATCAATAAAGCAAAACCTAAAAAGTATAAAAATGTCGACAAATGCTGATTAGTTAGGACTGATGTCATAACTATGCTAGGAATGTATATAGCATAAAGAAATCCAGCAATTCTTCCAGTAAACTCATTAAACACGTTTGAGGCAATTTTATAAATAAGTACAGTAATTCCAAGACTAAAAGCTACGTTGAATAATTTTAATGGCAGGGTATGGGGGCCAAAAATATTTACAATAATAGCTTCGTAGACAGAGAAACCAAGTTGATATGACCATTTTTGAAAATAAAAGTCATTTAAATAATTGTGATTTCCATTTACAATCTGAACAGCAGTGTTATATAAGACTGTAAAATCAGAAGCAAGAGGTGTTTGTATTGTAAACACCCAAGCTAATCTCAGCAACAGACTGATGAAAAGTAAAAAGATAAGATAAGTTGTTTTAGAAAAGTAATTGAGTAAAAATGCAATGGATAAAATAGATAATACAGAAAGCAATACCCAAAAAGAAATTTCTATAGTCGATAGATTATTTACTTCCATCCTCACATATGATAATAAAAGCATAGAAGTGAAAAAGATGAAAACAAATATATTTAGAATGTTTAAGGTTAATTTACTTAGCTTACTGCTTATTTCCATTTAGATTCTCCCATTAATTGAATTTCGTTTTATTATTATATTATCTAAAAGTCCACAGTTTGTTTCCTGCAAAATTCAATAATAATACAATAAACGTAACTGCTATTTGTGAATAGTATATTTGCAGTCCCATCACAGTAACAAAGAAATAGAGAATTCCAGTTTGAAGAGATAGAGTAATAAGATTCACGATTGAAAATTTGATAAAGTACCCCTTATTTTCTCCTTGTTTATTAAATACAAACTTTTTATTCAATATAAAACTGTTCAGCATTCCTATTAAGTAACTAATAATGTTGGCAATAAGATAGGGAACATTTATGAAAACCAAGCATGAATATGCTACGAAACTAATGATCGTATTCATAACTCCCACTAATGCAAACAGCATAAATTCTTTAGATAGAACCATGCCCATACTTTTCATCAGCCCTTCAAAGATAATAATAAACAAACGATATATCTATTCAATATGCTCTTCAATAAAATATCTAGGTCTTTGTTTTGTTTCTTTGTAAATTTTACCTATATATTCTCCGATAAGCCCCAAACTAATTAACTGTATACCGCCTAAAAACCATATTGATAAAACTAAAGATGACCAGCCAGATACAGAATTTCCGGTGATTTTTATTATGATTGCATATATAGCAGCAATTATGCTTAAAAATGAAAGGATAAATCCAGTAGTAGTAACCATTCTTATAGGTGTAATACTAAAAGACGTAATACCATCTAATGAGAAAGCCAGCATTTTTTTTAAAGGATATTTTGATTCTCCTGCCATTCTTTCATTTCTGTGATAATAAACCTCAGTAGATTTAAAACCAACCAAAGGCACTAATCCTCGTAGAAATAGATTTACTTCTTTAAAATCTATTAAGTTATTTAAAGCTCTTTGACTCATTAATCGAAAATCTGCATGGTCATTGACGATATCTACACCCATTTTAATCATTAATTTATAAAATGCTTGGGCGGTTTGGCGTTTAAAAAAAGTATCTTTCGTTCTGCTTTTTCTAACACCATATACTACATCGTATCCTTGAGAGAATTTAATAATAAAGTCTCTTATTACATTTGGATCGTCTTGTAAATCTGCGTCAATTGAAACTGTGCAATCAGAATGATCTTTTGCTGTCATTAGACCCGCTAACAATGCGTTTTGATGGCCTGCATTTTTGGCAAGCTTTAAACCAGTTACCAATCTGTTTAACTTAGATTGAGAGCTTATTATTTCCCATGTTTTGTCTTTACTGCCATCATCGACTAGGAGCATATTGCTATCTTCAGCTATTAAATCTTCCTCTATTAAGCTTTGTAAAACTTTAGTTAATTCATTGATTGTAGTAATTAAAACTTCTTCTTCGTTATAGCATGGAACGACAATTGACATCTTTGGCAAAGTATTATTGTTGCTTAAAGCCATGTTATACTTCCTTTCATCGTTAAAAATATTAAATTTTGGAAACGCTCACAAAGAAAAAACCTTCCTTGGCAAAGTGATAATTTTTATTAAGCCGAAGAAGGTTTTTAAATACCTATTTATGTTAATTCAGAAGAACTATTCACCTAGCCCTTAAGCTTTCTTTTTAGACCCCAGTACTTAATTGTTAATTTGCCTAACCTAGAGTTAACTAGAGCATTGTATTTCTTCTCTAATTTTTTATACTCATTTTTTTGTAAATTAAGTTCGGAATATAAATCTGTGTTATTGGAGTTTCCGGAATTTACCGCTCCTGGCTGATAAGAAATCAATTCTTCCTCAGGTAAAGAAATAGTTCTTTGGTTTGAGCTATTTTTTCCATTCTGTATATTTCTAATATAAGTTTGATGTGAAATATTATCAAGTAGTTCTTCAAATTTTCCATTATTAATATTATATAGGAAATTTTCGGATATCGGACCGATATTCTTTGAAATGATATTTATTGAAATATTATCAAGGATTAACGAGTCGACTATTTTTCCTAATTCACTTATTTTTGTGAATAGGGATTTAACATCTTCAATTGCTGAAACAGGTTTGAGGATGCATACTGAATCAGGCGATAATTGTCCGCTTTTTGTAGATACTAAGTTAATTTTTAATAATTCGTTTATAGTTCCTTGGAAGAAATTATCTTCTAGAACACTCGGACAAATGAATCCATTCTTAGTAAAGAAAGTTTTCAAGTAACGCTTATCTTTATTTAAAAACGGCAGTAATTTATTTAATGTTTGAGAATAAGTGAAGTTTTGACTGACGTCAAACATTCTTTTTGCAGCGATCTCATAAATTAATGGATCTTTTTGAATATTGTCAATTACCTCGATAAAATCATCTATGGATTCTGCATAAAGGGGATAATCTTCTCCAAATAAACGTTTATGCATAGCGGTAGGATTTAAAATTGCGGGTTTACCCAAGCTTCCATATTCAAGCAGTTTCGTCGATAACTCCAAACTGGCATCCATACTTTTATCCCGCCAAGTTATCCCGATATCACTATTAATAATCAGGTTTCTTGCCTGATTTCTTGATAGAGCACCGTACCATGTTAAGTTTTCAGTATTACTTAATAAATATTTAAGGTCATTGACAAAATAGCGATCGTCTTTTCGGAAATTAAATTTGTCGCCAGCTATCTCAAGTGTTAAAGAAGGATGATCTTCTCTAAGCTCTCTAAATGCAATCACTATAGGAATTGAGTTCCAACCAACATCAAATTTACCTGTATAGCATAAACGAGTGTAGGCTTCCCTTTTTTCAAAAACATCTTCAAAATTAGGGGTTGTATCAGGAATCATTGGATTAAGAGTGATGACCTTTTCTATCTGGACCTTCGTAAATTTTCTAATCAGGAATTGCTTCATTTCATCTGTTTGACATAGCAAGTAAGCACTTATATCAAACAATTTCTCTAGATTTTCATATTTTTCTTTAGACAATACCTGGTTCTCATGTGTAATTCCTGTTACATAGAGGAGGGTTGATTTTAAAATGGAAGATTCAAGCTTCAGAAGTTCTTCTGCTACCTCTAAACCTCTTATGAAGAACCAATCATAGTCAGCTTTCTCCCAATAGTATTGCACAACTTTGCTGGCTTCGTTATATGTCATTTGGTTTTTTTCTAGCCATGCAGGAGCAGAGCTAATTAAATCTGGTTCTTCATATGGTGAAATGACATTAACATTTGGTAAGTCAATTAATGGTCGAACTAGCAAGTCACGTCTGACACCATTTGCAAGTACGATATCGATTTCAAGATTTGGACTCATTGAAAGCATTGTTGTTATTCCTGAGAGGAAAACAGCTGAGCCGTCCATAACGTTCAAGTTAATAAAGCCAAATAACAAAATTCTTGTTTTTTTCTTTTGATTTAATTCAGTCATAATTTCACATCCGAATCTCTGGTTTGCTTCATGTGCTGGTGATAGTTCTTATACATTGAGCTTTTATCGTTTCAAGGTGTTTTTTAATGTTTTTTTGAAAGCTATATATAATAATGCGATTTTTCCAATCCATGTCACTTTGATGCGATGCTCAAATTGTTTATATCGTTTCAATTCTTTTTCTTGTTTTTTAAAATTCTTTTGAAGCTGGCCCAAATCATCTGAAATCGGGCCTGAACCTGATTCAGACAAATCGAGTGACATAATCATCATTTGCTTCATCTGTTCTTCGAGTTCTTCGTACATTGTTTTCCAATAAGTGCTGTCTTGGTATACATCTATTGAACTTGTGTAATGATTTATTTGTTTTTTCTCAGTAGTGTTCAACTCAAAATCAACTCCAGTTCATTACTTATTACTACTTCCTGACTACATTTTTTTCTGATCTCTGCTGCAGTGTTTCTTGAAAGTTTGCTGAATAAATTTTCGTTGAAGAATAAAGTTTCAATTAAATCAGCGATGTGAACAGGATCTTCTGGATTAGCGAGCAGCCCTGTTTGTCTATGTTCGACAAATTCAGGAATGGCTGTGATATTAGTTGATATTGGAATGAGTCCGCTTGACATCGCTTCACACATTGATACACCTTGTGAGTCTAATCTTGTTGGACATAGAAATATACCATATTCTTTATGGAGTTCTGCTATTTCCGACTGTTGCAGAAAACCTTTATGAACAGTGACATTATCGAAATTTCTTAAAGGACTTAATGTTTTCTCAAATAGTTTTCCGTCTCCGTAAAATGCAAAAGAGAGTCTGTCGAAAAACGGCCTTTTTGATAGCTCTAATACAGCTTTAACTGACAAATCATTCGCGTATTTTCTTGATGCGTATGGACGAATAGACAATATTTTAAAACGGTCTTCTTTTGGTTTCTCTATATAATTATAAAGTTTGCTATCGATTAAATTGGGGATAATACTTGCATTTTGTGTTACGGCTCTTGCATCACATTCAGCAATGTGCTCTTTAAACCATTTTGAAATATGCACAAACTTGAGATTCAGTTCTTTAGTTTGGTATAGCCAATTCATTAGAGATAGCTGTTTTTTATAGTAATCGTCAGACATTTCCAATATTCTTCTTAAGTCCTGCTTACTATCCAAGAAATTAAACCATCTTCTATGCCAGGCCTCAGCCTCATAACCGTGTATCCAAATGATTAATGGGATGGAAGGCTTTACCTCTTTAATAACGTCAATCATATCAATTGAAACAAAATGAATTAAAATTTTTATATAATCTCGTTCGGATAAAAATTGATAAAAATCAGATTTAGCGCCTCTATATACAGATACACCATCAAATTGATAATTTTCGGGTGCTTTGTATCCGGCGTTCAACACGAATATTTCTACCTCGACACCTTCTTCCTGATAGGCCTTGACTCTTCTATGAATAAAACCATTTCTGTATAGTTGATCTTGATGCGGGTAGGCATTGGTTAATATAAGGAATTTTCGTGCTTGCTTATTTAATGTTTCATTATTACTAGCGTTGTTCAGATCCATGTTAAGTATAACCCCCGACTTGTTTTTAAAGCTTTATAAAAATTTATATATTTCGGTTAATCATTTTATCACTTGACTTACTATCCGACAAATTAGGAAAAAGAAAGAATGTATATTGTGTAATGGAAACCATTCGATGTCTAACGCTATTTTAAAACAAGAATTTTAATAAATCGACATTTTTTATAAAATTAATACTTGTAAAGAAATTTATAAACATATCCTATTTTATAATTCCTCCTATTTTTAGTATAAAATTTTCTTTCTCTTTCATGCATAAATAGCATCTTGAGAAATTAAGTAATATATGTAAACTAACATTTTGGATTAAGTGGGTCACTCATAACAAGCTTTCTTAAAAGAAAACATAATTTTACAAAAGATAGGAAAAATGTTGTAGTCGTTTTGAGAATTAGTTATTATTAGGAAGAAAATCATTACAATGAGAATATACGGAGGGAAAGTATGAAAGTTAGAAAAGCTATTATCCCTGCTGCGGGTTTAGGGACACGATTTCTACCTGCAACAAAAGCTCAACCTAAAGAAATGCTGCCAATAGTGGATAAACCAACTATTCAATATATAGTAGAAGAAGCCGTAAAATCTGGAATTGAAGATATTATTATTATTAGCGGACGTGGAAAAAGAGCAATCGAAGACCATTTCGATAAATCATATGAATTAGAAGAAACACTTTATCAGAAAGAAAAATATAGTATTTTAGAGGAAATACAAGCGATTACCAATTTAGCGAATATTCATTATATCCGCCAGAAGGAGCCTAAGGGTTTGGGTCATGCGGTACAGTGTGCAAGCCGTTTTATTGGGAACGAACCTTTTGCAGTTCTATTAGGCGATGATATTATGCACTCAGGGGATCAGGATCAACCTGCATTAAAACAGCTAATGGATATATATGATCGCTCTATGCTCCCTGTAATAGGCGTGCAAAGCGTTCCTCAAGAGGATGTTTCAAAGTATGGAATTATAGATCCTAAATCCGCATCTTCTGAATTAGATGAAGCAATAGAAGTAAATGGCCTTGTTGAAAAACCGAAAGCTGAAGAAGCACCATCAAATTTAGCGATAATGGGCAGGTATATTCTAACACCAAACATCTTTACAATATTAGAAAACCAAAAAGCCGGTTCAGGCGGTGAAATTCAGCTAACTGACGCGATAAATGAGCTGAATCACCACCAGCAAGTATTGGCGTATGAACTAAAAGGAAGTAGATACGACGTAGGAGATAAGCTTGGATTTATTAAAGCGCAAATAGATTTTGCATTAGAACGCACCGATCTACACGACGATTTATATGAATATTTAATAGAAGTGCTAAAAAGAAACCAAAAAGCTGAAAAAGTCACTTAACAGTGGCTTTTTTTTGTGCTTATTAAATTAATTATTTGGATCTTAATTCCAAAATATATTGAACAATTTATGAAAAACTTGAAAGGCATAATTTAAATATGTATTATTAATTGATGGTGAAAGACTTCATAAAATACTGAAAGACTTTATTGTACTGTAAGGAAAAGTAAAGTTAGGGGAACATATCAATGTTAAGACAAGTGATTAGCGATCTAAGAAAGCACAAAGATTTAATGATTCATTTAACTATGTCTGATTTTAAGACTAATACTTCTAGAACATACTTAGGATTTTTCTGGTGGTTAATAGATCCAATCCTATATATGGGGATTTTTTATCTGCTGGTCCAAGTAATTTTACAAAGAGGTGGACCTGACTATTCCATCTATTTGTTTACAGGCCTAATTCCATTAAAATGGGCGACAGCATGTTTTGTTGATTCTACAAATGCAATTGCTACAAATGCAAGGATCATACAACAAGTATATGTGCCCAAAATTGTTTTTATTGTGGTCAGGTTGTTAATAAATACTATTAAGTTTTTAGTAAGTTCGGTCATGCTGTTTTTATTTTTATGGCTATTTGGAGTTTCGTTAAACATCCAAATGCTGAACTTTATCCCGGTAGTATTGGTAAATGGAGTATTTTTACTTTCAGTGATGATTATATTGGCACACATTGGAGTTTTCATTCGTGATGTTAAAAATATGATGCAATATGTTTCAAGAACATTATTATATCTATCACCAGTTCTATTTAAAATAGAAGCAGTTCCAGCAAATTTAGTTCCAATTCTGTATTTAAATCCTTTTACAACTATACTTAATTCATATCGCAACGTCTTGCTATATGGAAAAGGGCCAGAGTGGATTCATCTGGGAATTCTTTTATTAATTTCATTTGTGGTCTTTGCTTTAGGAATAAGAGTTATTATGAAAAACGAAAAAGAATATGCCAAGGTGATATAAATGAGTGAATCGATAATTAAATTAAATGACATTTGGGTTTCATATCCAGAAGAAACCAATCAGCCAATAAAGAAACTGTTTCATAAGAATAGACCGAGATTTTGGGCGTTAAAAGGTATTGATTTTGAAATAAAAAAAGGTGAAGTTCTTGGGATTGTTGGACGTAATGGATCCGGTAAGAGTACTCTATTAAAACTTTTAAGCGGATTAATTTCACCTGATAAAGGATCATTCTCTATGAAGGAAAAAGAGCGTCCGGTCTTATTATCACTTGGAGCCGGTTTTCAGCCGGAACTATCTGGCCTTGAAAACATTTATCTTAATGGTCTACTGCTGGGACATACCAAAAAAACAGTAGATGAAAAGCTTGAAGAGATCATTGAGTTCTCAGAGCTTGGTGACTTTGTTAATAAGCCTGTCAGAACTTATTCTTCAGGGATGAGATCAAGGTTGGCTTTCTCTACAGCAATATCACTAGATCCTGAAATTCTATTAATTGATGAAGTTTTAGGTGTTGGAGATGCAGCATTTCAAAGAAAATGCAGAGAAGCTATCACACAAAAAATTAAAGAAGATCGTACGGTAATATTAGTAACTCATTCCTCTGGACTTGTAAGAAGTATATGTGACCGTGTAGTATGGATCCATTTAGGAGAGCAGAAAGCGGTTGGAGATACGAAAGAAATTGTAGATCAATATGATTCCTTTATGAGGGGAAATTAGATAGGATGAACATCCTTATGCTGCTTTATAAGGATATTCATTATGATGCCAGAGTACAAAGAGAAGCACTGGCATTAGCAAATGATGGCCATAGAGTTTATATTGCTTGTGTTCGTGAATATGCTGATAACCCGCCTTTTTCACACAAGAATATAACATTGATTAGAATTTCAATTAGTGTGAAGTCGGCAAAAAGTGCTTTATCAAGCGGGAGTTCTGGCAAAAATAGAAAAAAAAGTTCTTCATTGGAACTCTTAACTAAATTGGTTAGAAATCCATATATCAAAGTGATCAAAGATTTTGCTGCTTACTTTGAGTTTTATAAAAAGGTTTTATCAGCTATTAAAGAGATTGATGTTGACGCTATTCACTCTCATGATTTAAATACTTTATGGCAGGGTTATTTGTTAAGGAAAGTAAAAAAAATTCCTCTAATATATGATTCCCATGAATTGTTTAATGAAATGGCTGGCAGAAATTCAATTGATCGGAAAATTGGTTATTACATGGAAGAGAGGCTATATAAAAAAGTAGACTTTCTTATTACTGTTAATGATGCCATGCTTTCACAATTTTATAAAAGATATGGAAAAAAAGAATTCGTCATTGTTCAAAATGTTCCTATATACTGTGAAAAACTTCTCGCTGACAAAGATAAACGGAATTATTTTAGAGACACATTCAGTTTGAAAAATAACGATGTTATTCTAATTTACCAAGGTGGATTAAGTCCGCATAGAGGTATTGAATTGTGTATTTCTGCTATATCAAAACTGCCTGATGAATTCAAATTAGTAATAGTAGGACAAGGGATTAGTGAATCGTCACTTAAGTCGTTAACATCAGAAATGAAATTAAATGATCGTATTTTTTTCCATCCGCAAGTTCCTGCTAGTGATATCCTGTGGTATACCAGTCAGGGAGATATAGGACTGGTTATGTATCAAAACACATCATTAAATAATTATTATTCTACACCTAACAAAATATTCGAATATATGCAGGCTGGAATTCCATGTGTAGCATCCGATCATCCAGGTAAAAGGTATATAGTGGATAATTATAAAACGGGGATTTCTACAGTGGAAACTGTGGAGGCAATTGCTCAGTCAGTGTTGAAAATACATTCCGATTATCCTTACTATAGGGACAATTGCATAATGGCCAGGGAGATATTCACTTGGGAAAACGAGAAAACAGGTCTGTTGGATCTTTATACTAGTATCAATGCTGACAGATAGAATCTAATAGGAGCGTTCTGTCTATGATAGATTGGATAAAAAGAGTTATTATCCGGCAAGATAATTTGTTAAAACATAGAGCAATAGTAAATAATAAAGTGTGTATGGTAGTATGGAATACATTTGAAACAGATGCCAGGGTAACTAAAGAGGCAACAACGCTTATTCGAAGCGGAAAAGAAGTTAGTGTTGTGGCTGTACATCAGCAGGGAAGAACAGAAAGAAAGGAAATATTGCATGATATTAAGGTTATCAGAGTGGATCGAACGGTCAAAAAACAGAGTGCGAAAACTAAATCTGTTAAAGCATCAAATCAAACGATCCAAAGTCCAGCCGTCAAACCTTCATTAAAAAGCAGAATGAGAAGGAAGTTTCAATTTGTTCCGAAGCTTATTATTAATATTCGGTTCTTTTTAGAAGCGTATAAGCAAGATGCGGGGGTTTATCACGCACATGACTTAAATACTTTGATACCTGTATACTTTGCATCAAGACTTAGAGGATCGCTGTTAGTATATGATGCACATGAAGTCTCAACTGATCGTGCTGGCTGGTCTAATAAACCTTTATGGGAAAAAATTGAAGGTTTCCTGATAAGAAAAGCTGAAAAAGTCATTACCACAAACTTAACAAGAGCTGAATACTTTCAAGAAGCTTATAGAATACCACTGCCTAATATCATAAAAAACGTCCCCCCTTTCGAAAAAGTTATTCCAACGAACAAGCTTAGGGAGACCTTTATGATACCTAGTGATGAACCGATAATTCTATATCAAGGTGGTATACAACGAGATCGCGGGTTAGAGAATATGATTAGAATGGTTCCGTTATTAAATAGAGGAAAATTAGTTTTTTTAGGAAATGGCCGTTTGAAACCCGACTTAATTCGATTAGTAGATGACATGAAACTAAATGAACAAGTATTTTTTATGGACGCTGTGCCTAATGAGGATTTGCTTAGTTTTACTTCTTCGGCAACAATAGGCTTACAGCTTTTGATTAATTCTTGCTTTAACCATTATTCAGCTTGCTCTAATAAGCTTAATGAGTATATGATGGCTGGAATTCCAGTAGTAGCGAGTGATCTTCCTGAGATAAAAAGAACAATCGATGAGTTTAAAACAGGAATTCTGGTTGATCCTGAAAATTTAGAGCAAATTGCAGATGCAGTAAATACTCTATTGACGGATACAAGTCTTTATCGATCATTTAAGGCTAATACATCAAGGGCAGCATCTCAAAATAAATGGGAAAATGAAGAATCGGTCTTATTAAATATATATAATATTTAGAACCAATTAAAGGAGATACTTAATTATGAGACTTACGGTTATGGGATTAGGTTATATTGGATTACCAACAGCAGTAATGTTTGCAAAGCACGGAGTTCAAGTGCATGGTGTAGATGTAAATAAACAAGTAGTTGAAATGCTAAATCGCAAGGAACTGCATATTGAAGAGCCGGGCTTGGCTGAAATGCTTGCAGAGGTAATTGACCAAGGCAGTTTAACAATTTCAACTGAACCTGTAGAGGCTGATTCATTTATAATCTCAGTACCTACACCTATTTATTCCGATAAAACAGCCAATTTAGACTATGTTCGCAGCGCTACAGAAATGATTTTGCCATATGTAAAGAAAGGCAACTTGGTTATTCTGGAATCTACAGTTCCTCCAAAAACGATTGAAAATGTAATGATGCCGGTACTTGAAAAATCAGGCCTTGTATTTGGTGAAGAGCTTTATATTTCTCATTCACCCGAACGAGTACTCCCTGGAAAATTATTTGAAGAGCTAGTATCAAATGATCGTATTGTTGGCGGAATCAATGAAAAATCTAGCCAGCTAACAGTTGATCTATATAAGCATTTCGTTAAAGGAACAATACATGTAACTGATTCTACAACAGCTGAAATGGTAAAATTAATGGAAAATACGTATCGCGATATCAATATTGCATATGCAAATGAACTTGCAAGAATAGCTGAAAAGCTTGACTTTAATGTTTGGGAAGCTATTGATTTAGCGAACTTCCATCCTAGAGTAAATATCCATAAACCAGGTCCTGGTGTTGGAGGTCATTGTATAGCAGTAGATCCTTACTTTATTATTGAACAAGCTCCAGAGCAATCAAGACTCATTACACTTGCTCGTGAGATCAATCAAACCACTCCTGAGTCAGTTGTAAGATTAGCTGGTGAAGCTGTTTCGGATATTAAAAATCCATCAATTTCAGTACTGGGATTAGCATTTAAAGGTAACATAGATGATATGCGTGAAAGTCCTTCTTTAGAAATTATTGAAAGCCTGATTGAAAAAGGCTATCATGTAAAAGTTTTTGATCCTTATGTTAAATCAAATTATTCTAACAAAGCAGAATCAATAGAAGAAGCATTTAAAGACAGCGATCTTGTATTCATTCTGACTGATCATACAGTATTTAAAGAAATTGATTTTGATGGTTTGAAAGAAACGATGAGAACACCAAGAATTCTTGATACAAGAAATCTTCTTGAATCCTTGAACTTATCAGATAAAGGTTATGACTATATGCAATTGGGATCTTCAATGCAAAGAGGTGTAACTTGTGAAAGAAAATAACTCTCAAAAATACATGAACTCAGATGCAAAAGAATTGATATGGCATTCAAGATATAGATGGCTAACAAAAAACACTGATGGCAAGTCAGTTCTATATATTGGCAGCGGTCAAATGAATGTACCTTTTCAACTTGCTAAAGAAGGATTTTATGTAACTGGAGTTATTGGGTCAGAATCTGAATTAAATGAATTAAAATCAGAATTAAAATTACAAAATGAAGACGTTCAGAAGCGTCTTCATTTTGTGCATAAAAATCCAATTGCAATAACTGGCGAATCAGCAAAATATGATACGGTGATCATATCGGATATTTTTCATACCATGATGAATCGAAAATCATTCCTTGAAATGCTTTATCATGCTCATAGCATGAATGGAGACCTCATTATTTCATTCCCAATAGGAATTGATGGTTCAAATGTGGTATCGGCATATAATATTACAAGCATTTTTAAGGATCTGCAGCCATTTGTCATACCTGAAAAATTTACTATCATCGATCGTGACATTTACATTTGTTCAAAGAAGAGAACGGAAGTTGATCATACACTCAATGGGTTAACAGATTGGATCGATATGCTGGAATCTATTTTTTATGAAATTGAAAAACAGAATGGTTATGTTTCAGAAATACAGCATGATTACATAAAAGCGAAACAAAATTTAGATTTGGTTCTAAAGCAGTTAAACGATCTGGCAGCATCCAGTAAAGTCGATCAAGAAGAAATTGAAAAATGGAGAGAACGAGAGGACTTGCTGAGAGCCCAATTTATAGTATATGAAAAGGCACTTCTTGAAGCATTAGAGAATCGTGAAAAAAATCTTTACTTTCTTCGTGAAAAATTATCAAAGATAGAGAAATCATCTAAAGTGCTAATCGGATCATTTATTCACAGTTCTATTAGAAATCCGTTAAAAATCCCTAGAGAATCATACAATTTTGCACGTGCAATAGGCGGCAAAGTAAAAAGAAAAATGAAAGGTCAAAAAACAAAATTTAAGCTCATTGATCTTCCTGTTGAAAATGTTGATATTCCAGCTTCACCTTTCGGCTTAAATCCAGTGTCTGCAAAATTGGCTAAACAAAAAGATCAATTAAATGATTTGTTTTTAATTGGGAGGTACGATTCTCCAAAAGATATAAAAGATCTAAGAGTAGCCTGTATTTTAGATGACTTTTCCTATCATTCATTTAAAGATGACTGTGAAATGATAAAATTCAGACCTGATAATTGGTTGGAGATTTTTACTAAAGAGCTTCCTCAAATCTTGTTTGTAGAGTCTGCATGGAGAGGGAATGGAGGATCTTGGCAATATAAAATAGGAAGTTACAATACAGAGCAAGGGAATGAGTTAGAGAGTCTCCTTAAATACTGTAAAGAGAACCGTATTCCAACAGTTTTCTGGAATAAAGAAGATCCTATTCATTTCAATAAGTTCATAGATACGGCAGCTTTATTTGATTTTATATACACTACAGATGAAAACTGTATAGAAATGTATAAGAAAAAGGCTAAACACAACCGTGTATATGCATTGCCGTTTGCCGCTCAGCCCATTATCCATAACCCAATTAAAGTACCTGGTTTTAAAACAAAGAATATCTGCTTCGCGGGTTCCTATTATGGCAACCGTCATGAGGATAGAAGAAAAGATCAGGAAGAAATACTCGATATATCCAGACCATTTGGACTGGAAATTTTTGATCGTAACTTTAATAAAGAACAAACAGATGAGCTTCAATTTCCTTCTAGATTCAAAAGTCATATTATTGGCTCTCTTCCTTATGAAAAATTGGTTAGAGTCTATAAACAATATAAAATTTTCATCAATGTAAATTCTGTACAGGATTCTAGTACCATGTTTTCAAGAAGAGTCTTTGAATTACTTGGTAGTGGAACAACTGTTGTAAGCACGTATGCTAAAGGAATTAAAGAAATGTTTGGCTCTACAGTGCTAATGGCAAGCGAGTCAACATCCTTAGAGAGTCTTATTGAAAAAGGGATGAATGATGTTTCTTGGAGAGAAATAAATGAACTCAAGGGACAACGCTTGATTTTTAATAATCATACCTACGCTCATCGTTTGCACATTATAGCTCAAAATGCCGGATTTGAAATAGAAAAGCCATACCAGCAAAATGTACATGTATTTGCTTTCCTTCGTAACAATGAAGGGATTGAACATTGTATTGAAATGTTCTGCTCACAATCATATGAGCGAAAGAGGCTCACGATATTGACCTATGGTGATCATAATCTTGAAAATCAGAATAAAGATTTAGAAATAGAAGTAATAAAATTAAAGGAATCAGATGATCTTGGACATGTAATAAGAGATAACGCTCAAGATTCAGAATTACTCTCCTTCTTTTCTGAAGAGAATTTTTACGGAAATTACTTTATAGAAGATTCAGTTCATGGATTCATTTATACTAATGCAGATATAGTTGGGAAGTCTGCTCACTATAGGATAGATCAAAATGAACGTAACTTGATAAATCCTAGTAATGAGTATATCTATACAAATAATATTGCAGATATGTCCTTTTTAATTAAAATGGATGCTGTAAATCGTTATGGAGTTAGTTTATCTGATTTAGTATTAAATAAATTTAATCCAAATGAATACTCAGAGTATGGAATTAGAATTTTCTCAACAAATAAATTTAATTATATTCGAGATATTGGTAAAAGAACATTAGAAGAACATAGAAAATTTGTCGGCAACGTCAGTAAATAATAGGAGGGCTCAGCTGTGTCGAATCATATATTAAAGCCACTTATCTATGCGGATATAGATTTGAACATTATAGATGGATCAGCAATATGGGTTACCTCTATTTTAGAAACAATGGCGCAAGATCCTCAAATTAAACCAACAATATTGTTGAAAAGACCTATCATTAGAGATGTTTTAGTACGTAGCTTTCAGAACTACCAAAATATTACGATAATAAACCCGTGGTCTTCAGAATTCAAAAAATTAGGATTGAAATTTGAGGATGATACGTGGAAGAAATCAAAGCGGCTTACTACTGCACAAGCTGCTGATATAATGGATAAATTAGACCAAAAAACAAGATATTCCTTATTTCTTGTGCGGGGTTATAATCTAGCAAAAGAAATAGCGTTTAATTACTTATTTTCTAAACGAACCTGGTATTACCTTACAGACTTTCCACAGGATCGAAAAAGAGTATCAGATGAAGATTTGTTCAATATAAGAACAATCTACGAGAATGGGGCAAGGCTAGCATTACAAACACCTCATCTAATCCACTATTTTAAAGAATTATTGGAAATTGAAGATGATGGAAAATTTGTATACTTACCTCCGATGGTTCCGAATTCAGAGGCGAAAGAAATATCATTTGGTAATCGGAATAACCAGATGATTTATTCAGGGAAGTTTGCTCCTTTTTGGAAAGCTCCAGAGATGTTTGAAACATTTGCCAGACTAGAAAATAGCGCTATAACATTTCTGGTTATTGGTGATAAGTTTCATAATTATCCATATACAGATAATTATCAGCAACGTGTGACAGATGTCTTGGAAAATACCAAAAATCTTATTTGGAAAAAGGGATTAAGCAGAACAGAAGTACAAGAATTTATTAAAAAGAGCGATTTAGGAATTTCATGGAGACATGAAGTACTTGATAGCAGTAAAGAGCTATCAACTAAAGTGCTTGAATTTGGGCTTTATGGAAAGCCGGTTATTATCAATAAGAATCCGCTTCATATTGAACTTTTTGGTGAAGACTACCCACTTTATGCAAATTCAGAAGCGGAGTTTAATGAGAAAGTCTATTTAGCATTTTCCAATCCTTCCATCTACGAAATAGCGGCGAAAAAAGTATTCTCAGTAAGTGAAAAGCACATGTTTAAAAATGTTATTAAATATTTAAAGCCATTCTTGATGGAAATGCAAGAGATACCTCAAGAAATTGAAGATTCAGGAATTAGAAAGTTCGATAAGAAAAAGATTCTTTTTGCGGGACATGATTTGAAGTTTGCCAAGATGCTTATTGATTATTTTAAATTATCTACTGAGTTTCAAGTGAAAGAAGATCAATGGAAAGGTCATAATTCACATAATGAAAAGCAAAGCAAGGAATTACTTGAATGGGCAGATATCATTATCGCTGAATGGGGTCTTGGGAACGCTGTATGGTACTCGAAAAATAAGAAAAATCATCAAGTTTTGATTGTTAGAATGCATCTTCAAGAAAAAGAAACACAGTATCCCCAGAAAATAGTATGGGACAATGTGGACCAGCTAATCTTTATCGCCCCTGGCCTCAAGATGGAAATGGAAGAAACGTTTGACTTTCTGCCAAAGGATAAAATAAAAATTCTTTATAACCTAGTAGATGCTAAATCACTCGATAAGGAAAAGTTAGATGACAGTGAATTTAATATTGGACTAATGGGCATTTCACCGTCAAGAAAGAGAATTGATCTGGCTTTAGACATATTTGAAGAAATGTGGACAAATGATAGCCGGTATACACTATTCATAAAAGGGCATCTTCCGAACAAATATGCTTGGCTGTGGAATCGAAAAGAAGAAAGAGAATATTTTGAGAAGGTTTTCAGGCGGATTAATAGCAGTGTTTGGAGAGACTCAGTAGTATTTGAAGGCTGGGGTGAGGTTTCAGAGTGGTATCGTAAGCTTCGATTTATTTTATCACCTAGTGACTTTGAAAGCTTCCATTTAGCTGTTGCTGAAGGTATGGCAAGCGGATGTTTTCCTTTAATTCGCAACTGGCATGGAGCAAAAGAACTATATCCGAATGATTATATTTTCAGTGATGTAAGCGAAGCTACTGACATCATTAAAAAAATTCAGCTTGAATCACGTAAAAATATTAATGAAAAACAACAAGCACTAAAAAGCATTATTCTCACAAAATATGATAAAGATGTAATATGTGAGAAGTGGAAAGAAATGCTTATTTCTCATTATCAAAAGAAAAATATGGATAAATCATGATAGGAATTGACAAAAATCTGCTTTCTAAATTAGAAGGCAGATTTTTTTGTAAATTTATTGTCCTATAATATACAAAAATGTAATAAAATCGTTATATTTGTAGTCTTTTGTAAAAAAATGAAACATTGTATAATAGAATTTGATTTTATATTTTAGGAGGAGAAAAAAATTATTAAAATGAAAAAGTTTTGTATTTCACTAGTCGCAGCATTGTTTTTGATAGCGTCTTTACCACTAAGTAATATTTCTGCTCAGTCTAATGAAGAATATCAGTTGTTTAGTTTAAGAGAAAAAACGAACTTAGAAACAGCATCTGGTGAGACAATATCCTTAGAACAAGGTGCTATATTTTATTCTCTTAATAATGATCAGGGAAAAAAGACTATCTCTTTTCAGGGAGAAACACTGCTGGTTGATTCTGATTTCCTGGAAATTGCTGTTGATGAACAGAATGGAATTGAATTTGTTAAAGAAGATCAGACCAGTATCATCAAAGAAATTTCATTAGAACAAGATACAACTATTTACGATAATGGAGAAAATCTAAAACCTATTGCGGTTTTTCCAAAAGGTCTAAAAGTACAGATTTACGATGAAGATGAAACGTCTTATAAGTTTCTTTTAGGGAACAGGGGTGTTCATCTTTTAAAGAAAGATTTGAATGAAACAATAGACAACAAAAATGAAGTGATTTCTTCTGAAGATCCTGAAATTGACACAGAGAAGCCTCAACAGCCAATCGGATCTGAAATTATTGAAGAAGAAGCTGAATCTATTGAAGAAGCAACAAAGCAGAGTGAACAAAATGAAACTAACTTAGAATCTGCCAATCAATCAATAAATAAAGTACAAGGTCAGATGGAAGAGTCTATCATTTCGAAAGAACCTTTAAATCAAGTTCCTTCTTCAAGTGCAGTCATGAGTGCATTGACTGCGGAGAAATCGATTCGTGATTTTACTTCTGCCGACAACTTTTTTAAAGTTGATAATAACCTCCCAATCTATGATAATCGTTCAGGTGCTCTAGTTAAAATTGGGAATCTTACAAAAGGGCAGATTTATAAAAGAATTGGTGAAATATCAAATTGGCATAAAATTTCGGTAGGTAATTTTACTGGCTATATACATAAATCTGGAACGGAACCAGCTGTAAATAATCTTACAAATATTAATAATTCTAAAAACTCGAGTATTATTATTAAAGTAAAAACGATAACCCCTATTTATGATAATTCTAATGGTATGGTGAAATTCGCTAATTTTGTACCTGGAGTTAGTATACCTATTATAGGTGAACACGGTAATTGGTATAGTGTGGATGTCGGAGGAAGAGTAGGTTATATTTATAAAACGAATGTAACTAGAGATTTTACACCTGGGGACCAGTTCTTTAGGGCGGATAGTAATCTTCCAATCTATGATAACCGTTCAGGTGCTCTAGTTAAAATTGGAAATTTAACTGATGGTCAGGTTTATAAAAGAACAGGTGAATTATCTAACTGGCATAAAATTACAGTCGGTAATTTCACGGGATACATTAATAAGTCAGGAACAGAACCTGCAGTAAATGACTTAACGAATATAAATACTGGGAAAAATACAAACATAATAGTTAAGGTTAAAAGTGTTACTCCTGTTTATGATAACTCAAAAGGTATGACGAAATTTGCAAACTTGGTTCCTGGTGTTGAACTTCCGATATTGGGTGAACATGGGAATTGGTATAGTGTAGATGTTGGAGGAAGAGTAGGTTATATTTATAAACCAAGTGTTACTAGAGAATTCACTTCCCAAGACCAATTTTTTAAAGCAAATGACAATCTTCCAATCTATGATAACCGTACAGGTGCTCTTATAAAAGTGGGGAACTTAACAGAAGGCCAGGTCTATAAAAGAGTAGGAGAATTATCAAATTGGCACAAGATCGTATTTGGTGAAATTACTGCTTTTATTCATAAAGGCGGAACAGAACCGGCTTCCAATACATTGACTAACTTAAATCCGGGCAAAGAGAATACGGATGTAATAGTCAGAGTAAAATCTATTACACCAGTGTATGATAATTCAACTGGCATGACGAAGTTTGCTAATATTGAACCTGGAGTTAGTCTTCCTGTTATTGGAGAATTAAACAACTGGTACAGTATTGATATTGGCAGCAGAATTGGGTATGTTCACAAAGGCAACGTTGAAACAGGGAAAGTCATCCATCAAAACACAACTATATATGATTATTCTCTATCATATATGTTAGATAAACAAATGAGTGTAAAACCTCAAACAGATTTATATAAGGGGAGAATAGCCTACATTTCTGCTGATGATGAATATGTTGATACTAATACTAATATAGGCTTCCCTAGAGAAGGTATAATATCAGCATCTGCTCTAAATATAAGAGATGGTAAAACTATAACATCACATATCTATGGACAGCTTAAAGCTGGAGCAAAAGTGAATTTGCTTGGGCTTGAAAATGGATGGTACAAAATTGCGCTGCCTTATGATTGGTATAATGCTAAGAGGGAAGATGTAGAGAAGTATGTTAACCCAGCGAATTTTGATTTAAATAGTACTCAAGCGCTTCAATTTTTACTGTTGTCAAAAAGTTCGAATGTCTATGAAAATGAGTTGAATCTCATTTTAAAAGGTAAAGGAATTTTGGATAATAAAGGAAGTTCATTCGCGCAAGCAAGCAGCAAATATCAAATAAATGAAATATACCTTATCTCACACGCACTTTTAGAAACTGGAAACGGCAGTTCTGAACTTGCAAATGGTATAATTGTAGATACTGTAAATGGTCAAAAGGTAACTCCTAAGAAAGTGTATAATATGTATGGAGTAAGTGCTTTTGATGATTGCGCAGTGAGATGCGGATCTGAATATGCTTATCAGCAAGGATGGGATACTCCTGAAAAAGCCATAATTGGCGGAGCAGCGTTTGTGGCAGAAGAGTATATTCATAATAACAAAGACACATTGTACAAAATGAGATGGAACCCTGCAAATCCAGGAACTTCTCAATATGCTACAGATATTGGCTGGGCATACAAACAAGTAAATAATATGAGTAAATTGTATGGAATGATTAATAACTATACTTTGTATTATGATGTTCCTGTATTTAAGTAAAAGAGGATGATGGCAGCTGCCATCATCTTTTTTTAGGTATTGCAAAAGTAGATTATTTAGTAATTTCATCAAAATTTGGGAATGAATAGAATGAGGTTCATCTATAAAAAAATACGCAATTATAATCTAAGTTAAGCTGATCATCAAAAGAATAAAAAGTTTTGTTGACAACTGTTAATTATGATAATCTTAGAAAGTATCCAATTATCAAAAAGGAGATTAACAATGGACCGCAAAATTAAAGTTATGACAATCTTTGGAACAAGACCCGAAGCGATTAAAATGGCTCCTCTTGTCTTGGAATTAGAAAAATATCCAGATGAAATAGAATCAATTGTAACTGTTACAGCTCAGCATAGGCAAATGCTTGATCAGGTTTTGGAGTTATTTGAAATTACTCCTGACCATGATCTTAATATTATGAAAGACCGCCAAACGTTAACAGGTGTAACGACAAGAGCGCTTGAGGGTTTGGATGGAGTAATGAAAGAGGTAAAACCTGACTTAGTTTTAGTACATGGGGATACTACAACAACTTTTGTAGCAAGTCTAGCTGCTTTATATAACCAAATTGCAGTAGGACATGTAGAGGCTGGCCTAAGAACGTGGAACAAGTATTCTCCGTTCCCAGAAGAAATAAACAGACAAATTACAGGTGTTATTGCAGATTTGCATTTTGCACCGACCAGCAAATCGCAGCAAAACCTGCTGCAGGAAAATAAAAAAGAAGATACCATTTACGTTACTGGAAACACTGCTATTGATGCATTAAAGACAACCGTCAAAGATACATATGAACATGAAGTATTAGATAAATTAGGATCTGACAGAATGATTCTTCTGACTGCTCATCGCCGTGAAAACCTTGGTGAACCTATGAGAAATATGTTCCGTGCCATTAAAAGACTAATAAATGAGCACGATGATGTGCAGGTTGTATACCCAGTACATTTAAATCCAGCTGTTCGTGAAGTAGCCGATGAGATATTAGGCGACGACAAAAGAATTCATTTAATAGAGCCTCTAGGCGTATATGATTTCCACAACTTCGCATCAAGAGCGCATATCATTTTAACTGACTCAGGCGGAGTACAAGAAGAAGCTCCTTCCTTAGGCGTGCCGGTATTGGTTTTGAGAGATACAACAGAGCGCCCAGAAGGAATTGAAGCGGGTACTTTAAAACTTGCTGGTACTGATGAAGATACAATCTATAAACTTGCATATGACCTTTTAAATGACTCTCAAGCCTATGAAAAGATGTCAAAAGCATCGAATCCTTATGGAGATGGAAACGCATCTACCCGAATTGTACATGCGATCTTGCATCATTTTGAAAAAAGAAATGAAAAACCCGAAACATTTCAATAAGCAAAAAACGGCTATTTTATAATAGCCGTTTTTGTTATTTTTTTACTAATTTAGTCAGTTCGAGTTCGAGTTCGGCTGCCTGCTTTTCTCTATTGTAAAAGGTCAACAGCTTATTTTTTAATGTTTTCCTCATACGGATTAGATCATCAGGATGCTGCTGAGCATATTTCAAGGCTGTCACTAAAGAATCCGCACTATCTGGTTCGTAGAAGTATCCCGCTTCATTCTTTTCGATTATATTTCTCGCTTCTCCATCTACACCTATTAAAACAGGGGTGGACATAGCCATGTAATCGAATATTTTTGAAGGGATTGTAATTTCAAAAAGAGGATGTTTTTTTAAACTCACAAGTCCAATATCAGCTGCTTGATAATAAGAATCGAGCTCTTTTTTGTTTCTGCTATCTAAAAAAATAATATTTGATAGGTTTAAGGATTTTGAAAGCTCCATTAACTCATTTTTTTCAGCGCCTTCTCCTATGAACATAAAAACAATTGAATGATCATTTTTGAGGATTTCAGCTGCATTGATAACCGTTTTAAGACCTTGAGCAATTCCGAGATTTCCTGCATATAAAACTAAAAATTTGTCTTGTATGTTATACTGCTCTTTTATCAGCTGGATTTCCCTAGGGCCATTTAGTGAATTAGGATTCACACCGTTTGGAATGACTATTACTTTATGTTCAGATATTCCCATCTGTAAAAGTCTTTCTTTATATCCATAAGTAACAACAACAATCATATCAGCTTTCTTATATAAAAACCTTTCGAGTTTTCGAGCAAGGCTAAGCAATTTTTTATTGTTAAACTGCCCTAAAATTTCAGCAAAATCAACCCAAAGATCCCGAATTTCAAAGACGAATTTTGCTCTGTGAAACCGACTTAAAAGGTAACCCGTAACCCCTTGAAATAGTTGTGGAGATGTTGCGTAAATCACATCAGGTTTTTTGATTCTCAAGCCTGTGAAAAAACTTGAGAGCATAAACGATAAATAATTAGATAAACGATTTAAGGAACTTTTTTTAGTATCTTTCGTTCGGAATGAACGATATACTGTCAAATCTGAGACTTTTTCTATTGTTAAAAATTTGTTTGTGTCTATATGGTTAGGGAAGGTCGTAAGCACATGCAACTCATGGCCTAATTTAGCAAGGTTATTACTCATATCAAATGCCCGGCCTTGTGCAGCACCGATTTCCGGTGGGAAATGTTGTGTGATATAGATGATTTTCATAAAGGTCCCTTCCTGTTAAAAATAGAAATAATCAATTTAATAGTGTAAAGTAAAAATGGGAAAGTTACAACATCGAGTTAAAAAGGAAATGATAAGAATGAAAAAAATATGTGTCATTACAACAGTTCATCAAGCCTATGATGGACGTATCTATTATAAACAAAGCATGTCACTTGCTAAAGCAGGGTATGATGTTTCACTGATTGCACCTAAACCGGATAGGGAAGTAAATGATCAGGGTTTAGTTAAGCTGCTTCCTATTGAAAAGCCGAAAAAAGAATGGAAACGGCTGCTTCGTTCTTTTTCTGTTATTAAAACAGCAAAAGAAACGAAAGCAGATCTCTATCATTTCCACGATCCTGAATTGCTCATAGCAGGTTTAATCTTAAGGATACTTACACGGAAACCTGTAATTTTTGATGCTCACGAACATTATCCAAACGCGATTATGAGCAAAAAATATCTTAAGAAATGGTTGAAAACACCAATTCGCGTCATGTATGAGCTTATTGAACGAATGATTCTTCCGTTTCTTTCGGGAGTCATTTATACAACGGATGAGGTTGGAGAAAGATATCAAAAGTATACGCATTGCAAAATTGAAAACTATCCGCTTTATGAAATGTTTGAACAGGTTTCAACAAATAATAAAAATGGGAATACAATTCTATACCTAGGGGGAATTACCCCAATTAGAGGGATTGAGCAATTAATTGATGCATTTTCTGAAGTTACAAAGCATCATAAAAGTGCACAGCTTATTTTTGTTGGCAGTTTTGAATCAAAATCCTTTGAATATAAGATCAACAATAAGATAAATTCTCGAGGATTAACTGATAAAATAGAATTTATTGGTAAAGTCCCTTATACGGAAATTGAAAGATACTTATCAAAAGCTTCAATTGGTATCATTCCGTATTTACCTGTTCCTAATCATTTAGTATGTCTGCCAAATAAATTATTTGAGTATATGGCAGCGGGTGTTACTACAATTGCATCCGATTTTCCTCATTACCGAAAAGTGGTGGAAGGTGCAGGTAGCGGATTACTGGTTAATCCTGAAAAACCGCAATCTATTGCTGACGCTATTGTTTCATTGTTAAAAGATCCAAAAAAATGCAATGAAATTGGTGTAAATGGCAGAAAAAGTTTTGAGAAAATTTACAATTGGAATACCGAAGAAAAAAAATTGCTAGTATTTTATCGTACTTTTTTAATTAATGACTAGTAATAATTGTTTATATTCTTGAATAGTGGATAAACGCCATACAATGTTAACAAAATAATAATTGCAAGTTTATATATTTTTGCTATGATGGAGGAAGTGTAAATATCTCACACAAGTTGGTGTAACCATGTTAGATTATCTTAATTATATTATAGCATTCATAATATCGTTTACTGTTGCTGTATCTGTTACGCCTTTGATAAAGAAATTAGCAGTGAAAATAGGTGCAGTTGACAAGCCTAATAGCAGGAAAATTCATGTACAATTAATGCCGCGGCTAGGCGGATTAGGTATTTTTATCGGTGTTATTGCCGGATACCTTTATTTGAGGCCCACTGCTGTCTATATGACTGAAGTTATTATTGGAGCATTCATTATAGTACTTGTTGGAATTTTAGATGATCTATTTACTTTACAGGCAAGATACAAATTTTTAGGACAGTTGGTTGCAGCTATCACTGTAGCTTCATCAGGTCTTTTAATCAGTAAAATCACACTTCCGTTTTTTGGATTGATTTACTTGGACTATTGGAGTTATCCAGTTACAGTACTTTGGATAGTGGGAGTTACAAATGCGATCAACCTTATTGATGGATTAGATGGATTGGCTGCCGGGGTATCCTCCATCGCAATGACAAGTATACTAATTATGGCTTTTAGTGATTATCAATTTATCGTGGTCTCGTTATGTGTCATCTTAATCGGGAGTAGTTTGGGCTTTTTAATACACAATTTTTACCCGGCAAGTATATTCATGGGTGATACAGGAGCCCTGTTTTTAGGGTATTCGATCTCAATAATCTCTATGATGGGATTGTTTAAAAACATTACTTTATTCAGTTTTATTATCCCGATTATCGTATTGGCTATTCCAATTTTTGATACACTTTTCGCTATAGTGAGAAGGCTTCTAAACAGACGGAGTATTGCTGCTCCGGATAAAATGCACCTTCATTATTGTTTGGTTGATCTTGGATTTAGTCATAGGAAATCCGTATTGTTAATATATTTCTTTAGCGCTTGCTTTGGAATATCAGCAATCATATTCTCTAATGCTACCTTGTGGATTTCTTTAGTCATCATGATGATCTTGCTTCTTTTCATCCAGATAGCAGCAGAATTAGTAGGCTTAATTGGAGACGGTCATAAACCGCTCATAAATATTTTTAGAAAATTAACAGCTAAACCTCAAAAAGACAATTAGAAAACCGCATGGACTTTATCCATGCGGTTTTTGTTACCTTATAAACCACTATTACTATTTACAGCTTTTTCTTCTTCTGATTTTCCATATTCTAAATGCTCTTGTAGTTCATCTCTTACTTCCTCAATACTTGTTTCGTCAGGTATCCAATAAGCTGCATTTCCAATGTATTCTCCAACACCTTCAAGCTTAACGGTTTCAATCTTATTTGTACTGAAATCAGAGTATTTTTGATAAAAACCTAGTAGTTCAGACATTCTCATATTTGTTTCAACATTTTTTCCGACTTCATTGGTTAGTTCGTCAACTTTAAGCAATGTACCAGCAGAAATAATTTTATTAATTACAGCCTTTACAACTTGCTGCTGTCTTTCATTTCTGCCGATATCATTATTCGGATCTTGGAGACGCATTCTAGCATACGCTAAAGCATATCTTCCATCCATCTTCATTGGACCTTCAGTAAATTCAAGTTTTTCAGCTTTTCGATCATCACTGTTTTGAGTGAAATCAAATGGTACATCTACTGTTATTCCATCGACGATGTCAATGATGTTTTTAAATCCTTCAAAATTAACAGTTGCATAGTAATCAATAGGAATTTCTAAAAAATCTTCAACTGTTTCTATTGATAATTCCTTACCGCCAGTTGAGTAAGCAGAGTTGATTTTGCGTTTGGTTTCTTTTCCAGGAATTTTCACTCGAGTATCACGAGGAATACTTAATAATTTCATCGTTTGATCCTTAGGATTAAATGTAGCGACCATCAATGTATCAGCACGGCCACCCGATCCACCACTTGAGTAATTTTCAACACCCATTAATAAAACAGAAACGGGATCATTTGAAATATTTACTGCCTCATCCCTGAGTTTTGATTTATCTCTTCCTAAATCATCAAATGAATTGTTTGCGGCTTGAAAAGTTTGAAAAAAAACATACCCTGCATAACCGCCTACGAAGAGAAAAAGAATGAAAAATAAAAGTAGAATTCGTCTAAATATGGATCGCTTCTTTTTTTTCTTTATCTTTTTTACTTGCTGCCTATTCATAAATTACTCCTTGTGTATTAAATTTTGGGTATTTCTAAATATATAATAGCACCCTCAAAAATCTCACTCTGACCATTCGTCAGTTCAGTCATCCAATCGGTAAACTGTTCCTTCTGCTCTTCATCCACATACGTTTCAACCTCTACGGAATCAAGGTAGTGAATTTCTTTAAGCTGGAAGTTTGAATTCCTGAGTTCGTTTTCAACTTTTCCAAGCCATGTATAGTCAATTTTAGTATGCATTACACGCGTTAACTTCCGCTCAACAATGCCAATTGCATTCAGTGCTTCGGAAGTGGAGCTGCCGTAAGCTCGAATCAGTCCTCCGGCGCCAAGTTTAATACCGCCGAAATAACGGGTAACGACTGCTACAGTGTCTTTTAGTTTTCTTTTTTTCAGAACTTCAAGGATGGGGACGCCTGCGGTTCCGCTTGGTTCACCATCGTCATTTGCTTTTTGGATCAAATCTTGTTCGCCAATTAAATAGGCCGAGCAGTTATGTGTCGCATCCCAATGCTTCTTTTTTATCTGCTGAATGAAGGCCTGGGCCTCTTCTTCGGTTGTTGCGCGGTTTATATAACAAATAAAACGTGATTTCTGTATCGATAGTTCATGCTCTCCGTATCCTTTTACGGTATAATAGTGTGAAAGCATGCTTTTACACCTCCTTGAAAGCTTATAGAAGGCAAATGGAATTTTAAATGCACATTCTTATATTATAAAGCGACAAAATTTTCACTTCAATCATTATATTATGTGAACTTTATTTTACCCCATTAGTGGAGGAGATATAGTTGGACTCCAAGAAGCTTGACTGCAAAGTGCTGGATCAAATATTGGATAAAATGGTAGCGACGGTTGATGGCAGCAAGGGCGAGATCTTTAAGATCGGCGAACAGTCCCGTCATCAATATGAAGAGCTCGTTGAGGAATTGAAACAAATTAAAATACAGGTAAATGATGTGATCGAGCAGGGAGACAAGCTTGAGGTTCATGCCAGGTTTGCCAGAAAGCGCCTTTCAGAGGTCAGTAAGCATTTCAAGCAATTCAGCGAGGAAGAGATTAGAGAAGCGTATGAGAAGGCTCATAAGCTTCAGGTTGAGCTTACAATGCTTCAGCAAAAGGAAAAGCAGCTGAGAGACCGCAGAGATGATCTGGAGCGAAGATTGCTTGGTCTTCAGGAAACGATTGAGCGGGCAGAAGTGCTTGTCAGCCAGATATCGGTTGTCTTGACTTATTTGAACCAGGATCTCCGTCAAGTTGGGCTGCTGATTGAAGATGCACAGCAGAAGCAGGATTTTGGTCTTAGGATTATTGAAGCGCAGGAAGAGGAGCGCAAGCGGGTTTCACGGGAAATTCACGATGGGCCGGCGCAAATGCTTGCGAACGTGATGATGCGTTCTGAGCTGATTGAACGTATTTTCCGCGAACGCGGGACTGAAGAGGGATTTAAAGAAATCCGCAGTCTTCGCCAAAATGTCCGCAATGCGCTGTATGAAGTGCGAAGAATTATTTACGATCTGAGGCCAATGGCACTGGATGACCTTGGACTCATACCAACCCTCAGAAAGTACCTTTATACGATCGAAGAGTATAATGGGAAGGCACGTATTTTATTCACAAGCCTTGGTGATTTTGAAGAGAATCGTCTTCCTCCCAGGTTTGAAGTAGCCCTTTTCAGGCTCGCACAGGAAGCTGTTACCAATGCCTTGAAACACGCTGAAGCCCGCGAGATACAGGTGAAAGTTGAGGTTAATCAGAATAATATTATTCTGATGATTAAAGATAATGGTAAAGGTTTTGATACGAGAGAAATGAAGCAAAACCAGAATAAGTCTTTTGGACTTTTAGGCATGAGGGAACGGGTGGAGCTCTTAAATGGCCGAATGACGATTGACTCTAAAATAGGACTAGGGACATTCATTATGATACAGGTACCGCTGAACGTATAAAAGAATAGACCAAAGGCATATTGACGGCATAGCCGTGTAATAGTCTAGAATAAAAAAATGGGAGGCGTATGCATGAAGACTAGAATTGCGATTATTGATGATCACCAATTATTCCGAGAAGGTGTTAAACGAATCTTGGATTTCGAACCAAGCTTTGAAGTTGTATCAGAAGGCGATGACGGTGAAGACGCATTAGCCATCGTTGAAGATAGCAAGCCAGATGTTGTCATCATGGACATTAATATGCCGAAAGTTAACGGTGTAGAAGCAACAAAACAGCTAGTGGAAGCAAATCCTGAAACAAAAGTTATCATTTTATCCATTCATGACGATGAGAATTATGTAACTCACGCTTTAAAAACAGGCGCTCGCGGCTATTTGCTGAAAGAAATGGATGCAGATACACTCATTGAAGCTGTAAAGGTCGTTTCTGATGGAGGATCTTACTTGCACCCTAAAGTAACCCATAATCTTGTGAATGAGTTCAGACGTCTTGCTACAAGCGGATCAGGCGGAGGCACAACTGCCATTGCAACAGAAATCCGACGCCCATTACATATTTTAACTCGCCGTGAATGTGAAGTACTGCAAATGCTTGCGGACGGAAAAAGCAACCGCGGCATCGGTGAAGCTCTTTTCATCAGTGAGAAAACAGTTAAAAACCACGTAAGTAACATTCTTCAAAAAATGAACGTTAATGACCGTACTCAAGCTGTAGTCGTTGCTATTAAAAACGGCTGGGTGGAAGTTCGATAAAACCTGCTTCGGCAGGTTTTTTAAAATTGCATTTCTATATAAAGCAAATCCCTGTTATAGTAGATAGCAGGGATTTTTTATTATTGGCGGAAAATAGGTCTTTCTGACTTGCTAATAAGAATTCGGATGTAAAACTGAATTTCCGGATAATAAAATTGAAATAATGGCCTTCACCATTTTTTTACAAATAAAAGTAATGATATTAAAGGCATTTTCCTATAAAATAGGACTAAGAGAAGTCGATACAAGGATGGTACATATATGAAAACGGCAATAGTAACGGATAGTACAGCTTATATTCCAAAAGAGATACGCGATCGGTTGAATATACATATGATTCCCCTGAGTGTTATTTTTGGACAGGAAATGTACCAGGAGGAAGTTGAAATTTCAGCTGCTGATTTTTATGAAGAAGTAAAAAACAGGGGAGAATTGCCGACAACTTCACAGCCTTCAGTCGGCAAGTTTGTGGAATTGTTCGAAACACTGTCGAAAGAGTATGATGCTGTCATCAGTGTTCATTTATCAAGCGGAATCAGCGGTACTTACAACGGGGCTGTATCTGCTGGACAAATGGTTGAAACAATTGATGTTTATGCGTTTGACTCGGAAGTCAGCTGTATGGTTCAGGGGTTTTATGCCATTGAGGCTGCGGAGCTTGCTGCAGATGGGAAATCACCGGAAGAAATTATGACCCGTCTGAACGAAGTGAAAAGGTCGATCCAAGCGTATTTCATGGTCGATGATTTATCTCATCTTCAGCGTGGAGGCCGTTTGAGCGGAGCGCAGGCACTGATTGGAAGCTTATTGCAGGTAAAACCAATTTTGCATTTTGTCGATAAATTGATCGTTCCTTTTGAAAAAATCCGCACACGGAAAAAAGCACTCAATCGCATTTATGAGCTTTTTGATGAGGTCGCAAGCACTGGCGCTCCGATGCGGGCGGTCATAATTCATGCAAATCGTCCAGAAGATGCACAGCATATGAAAAAAGATTTAGAAGCAAAGTACCCACATGTAGAGTTTTCCATCAGCTATTTTGGTCCAGTGATTGGGACACATTTAGGTGAAGGCGCAATGGGGCTTGGCTGGTATAAAAGATAGGCAGGAGACCACAGTTTGAGAACTGTGGTTTTTACTTTAGTCCAAAAGGGTATTTATGTAAAAACGGAAATAATACGCAAAAACTTGAAAGTAAAACCCTTATTTTTGCAAGTGAAAAAGGAATTTTTGATAGTTAGCGACCAGTTTTTGGGAGTAAGCTCTGATGCATCCATCCTGAAATTATGTACATAACAAACAAGCTGATTCCAGACCAAATGGAAACCAAAATCCGCCAAATGCATTATGGCAAATAAGCATCCTCATCATGATTCTTTCGGTCTCCGAAACGAAAATGACAATTTCAACGAAAAAATAACGAAATTCATACCGAAAATCTAGTTTTCCACTATATGTTATTAGTTGATATCACTAGACAATTCCTGCAAAATTTTAGATACTTAAGATAGCACTTTACTTAATTAGAGGAGAGATGACATTGCAGGAAATTGATTTAAATAAAAGGGCATATCGTCACTGGACGACATTAGAAGACAGAAAGCTAATGGACCTTAGAAACCAGGGCGTCAGATTCAGGGAAATTGCCAAACAATTGAATCGCACACCAATCAGTGTAGAAAAACGATTCAGAAAAATCGAAAAAACAAAATTCGATCAAGAGTAGAATGAGATTTATAATACATAAGGGATTGTTGAAACCTACAGAAAGTCTCGATGAAGGACTTCCTATTTCAAAGCAACCCATCTGTGTTAGCCAAACCAATCCATCGTTTGCTTATTCTAAAGACCTCCAAACCCACCTTCAGGGAAGAAAGCTGCTTTTTGATGAGACCCCATTTCAGTTCGAAATCATTCACCAGCATTATGAAAATGGATATGTGATGTATGAGTATGGCATGGAGAAAACGAGTAAATTACTTAGATGCAATCGTTGCAGCAATGATGATATTAGCTTGATCGGATCCTTTCAATGTGCAAGATGCGGTGAAAATTGTACCTATTGCCGTTCTTGCATCTTGATGGGGAGAGTCAGTGAATGCACACCTCTTATCAGCTGGATCGGTCCGGAAGTGGCTGATCAAAGTGAATTTAAATCCATGAAGTGGGATGGGCAGTTATCACGAAATCAGGAAAAAGGATCAGACCAAATGCTAGGCGCACTTGAAACGAAAAGCGATTTGCTCATTTGGGCTGTCTGTGGAGCAGGAAAAACAGAAATGCTTTTCAAGGGCATCGAAAGAGCTCTAAATGACAATATGCGGGTTTGCATCGCAACACCTCGTACGGATGTTGTTCTCGAACTTGCACCAAGGCTGGAGTCAGTTTTTTCTCAAGCAGAAATCGCTGCCTTATACGGCGGCAGCGAAGATCGTTTTAAGCGAGCGAACCTCACCATTTCCACGACGCATCAGCTGCTTCGATTTGAGAAAGCATTTGATGTGATGATCATAGATGAAGTGGACGCCTTTCCTTTTTCAGCTGATCAAAGTCTGCAGTTTGCCGTTAACCGCGCCAGGAAAGAGCACAGCTCCCTAATATATTTAACCGCCACACCTTCTGAGATTTTGAAAAAATCAATTAAAAACCAAGTGAAAATTCCTCAAAGATTCCACGGTCATCATCTGCCTGTTCCTTCTTTCTCATGGTGCGGAAATTATAAACGCTCTCTTCAAAAAGGAAAACTTCCTCAAAGTGTCCAAGATTGGATCACCTCTCACTTAGATCAAGAAAAACAAGCCTTCCTATTCGTTCCATCTATCCCTGTTTTGGAAGAAACAGTCGCTATCTTAAAAAAATCATATCCTGCAATAGTAGGTGTCCATGCAGAAGATCCAAATCGGAAGGAAAAGGTTCAGGGCTTCCGAAATAGAGACATTCCAATCATCATAACCACTACTATTTTAGAAAGAGGAGTGACCATCCCAAACTCAGATGTCGCAGTTTTAGGATCAGAGGACAGTGTTTTCACTGAGAGTGCGCTCGTACAAATTTCCGGCCGTGTAGGCAGAAGTGCACAGCATCCTAATGGTGATGTCCGCTTTTTTCATTACGGCAAAACAGAAGCAATGATTCGTGCCAAAAAGCACATCCAAATGATGAATGAAGAGGCAAAAGAGTGACTATGTAACTGTTTAAGGTATTATTTCTATCAAACATATTCCTTCTGTGGCATAATCATCTACAAAGATGGTATAGATGGAGGTAAAACCTTGGTAGTAAACGCGATGGAACGAATTATGATTGACTTACTGGATGAATATAAGTCCGCTTTGCAAATGAATTGTACATGCGACGAATGCCTGAATGATGTCCTTGCTCTTGTCTTAAACCGAATTCAGCCAAGATACGTCACCAATCCTGATAAAGTGGCTTATGTCAAAGCAGAATTTGTCGACAAGCAGCAAATGACGACATTGATCGTTAAATTGGCTGAATGCGCAAAAATCGTGTCAGATGTGCCGCGCTGTGAAAATTATGTCAGGGGGGAATCATGAAGAGATGTCTCATTTGCCACACTGAGCTTGAAAAAAGTGTTTCCTGGAGAAGTGTTTTTTTCATAGATGAACAAACCCGGAACTGCTGTGGGGATTGTTCATCTAAGTTTAGTCTTATAGATGGGACCGTATGTCCGATGTGCAATAGGTCTCAAACGGAAGAGAAAACCTGTTATGACTGTGAGCGCTGGCTTGATGATCCAGTGTTTGGAACAGTGCTCACCAGCAATCGCTCCGTTTTTCACTACAACGAATTTATGAAAGATCTGATCGCCCGCTATAAATACCGGGGTGATGCCATATTAGCAAACCTTTTTCAACAATCCCTTCACACGATCTTCACGAAAAACTTCGGAAACGACTATCTTCTTGTACCCATTCCTTTAAGTAAAGAAAGGCTCTACGAACGGGGCTTTAATCAAGCACGTTTACTGGCTGAACAACTTAACGCTCCTATCATTGAACCTCTCATGCGTGTTCACTTTGAAAAACAATCGAAAAAAACAAGAAATGAGCGGCTCCAGACTGAGAATGTCTTTTTCATAAATGATTCCTCTGAAATATTTAATAAAAAACTCCTTCTTATTGATGACATCTATACAACCGGAACAACGATCAGGCACGCAGCAAAGCTTTTGATTGAAAAAGGCGCGGGAAGTGTTTCCTCCCTTACCTTGGTTCGAGGCTAAACGTTTTCAAACACGCTCCGATATAAAAGATATAGTACAATGATAGGAGAATCATAAATGGGAGAACTATCGAACTGTCCGGAATGCTACCAATTATTTGTTAAAACTCAATTCAAAACGGTTTGTGATACGTGTCATAAAGAAGAAGAAAGAAAGTTCGAAGTCGTATACGGCTTTTTAAAGCACAGCAAAAATCGTACAGCAACTTTGACCGATGTAGAAGAGCATACTGGTGTGGAAGAAGAACTCATTTTGAAGTTTATCAGACAGCGCAGAATCCAGCTGGCGAGTTTTCCGAATCTCGGTTACCCGTGTCAAAAATGCGGTAAACTGATTAGAGAAAATAAACTTTGTATTTCTTGCGGAAAAGACATAAAAACTCAGCTATATGAAATAGACCAAGAAGATGAACGTCGTCATAAAGTCACAGAAAAGCAAACAACGTTCTATACCAATACTACCAAATACAAATAATCCTATTAAAAACACATAAATATGTCCGATATAGTAACTAGCGAAAAGAACGTGAGAATGGAGGAATAGGATGAAAATCAATCATTTAAATTCAGCGAATATAAACCCATACAAACGCAGCATAGAAAAGCAGGCAGATGCGGCTGCACAGCCAGCCAAAAAACACGATCAAGTTCAAATTTCGAACAAAGCAAAAGAGCTTCAGGAGCAAAATGGCATTGTTCAATCACGACAGGAAAAGGTTGCAGCCATTAAACAGCAAGTAGAGAGCGGAACATACAAAATTGATCCTAAAGCAATCGCACAAAGCTTAATCAACCATTATCAAAAGTAGAACAAAGGAGGGCTTGCAGTGTCTGCACAGTCACTAATTCAACAGCTTGAAAAACTGCTCGGGCTAAATCAGCAGCTTTATAAGCTGGCTCAAACGAAAACAGAAGCCTTGAAAACAGAAAACCTGACTGTGTTGCAGGAAACACTCAAGCAGGAACAAACGTATGTTCAGGCGATCAAGCAAGTTGAAAATGAACGGATCGCTCTTGCTTCTGCCTACTTAAATCGGGATGATGAGTTAACATTATCAGCATGCATTGAAAAGTCAGAAGGAACAGAAAAAGAGAAATTTTCAAGTCTTTATCTGTCATTAACGGATTTAATGGAAAAGCTAAAGGGCATTAACCAGCTGAATCAGCAGCTTACCCTTCAAGCCCTTCAATTTATATCCCTTTCAATGGACATGCTGATGCCTAAAGAACAATCTCCGGCCTATAAACCGCCAGGCGGGAATGTACCGTCAGAACCAAAACGGAGATCATTATTTGATTCAAAAGCATAATGCTCGGAGGAATGAACCATGCGCTCGACTTTTTCAGGTCTTGAAATCGCTAAAAGAGGAATGTTTACACAGCAAAGCGCCCTTAATACAACAGGACATAATATCGCAAATGCCAACACGCCAGGCTATACAAGACAGCGTGTCAATTTTGTGCAAACAGAACCATTTCCATACGCATCAAAAAACCGCCCTGATTACCCAGGCCAAACGGGAACAGGTGTGGAAGCAGGAACAATCCAAAGAGTTAGGGACAGCTTTCTAGATACACAATTCCGCTATGAAAATAACAAAGTTGGATACTGGGATTCTCGTGCAGACTCTCTTTTAAAAATGGAAGAGATCATGAACGAGCCATCTGAAACAGGTCTTGCTAAAACGTTTGACCGTTTCTGGCAGTCGATGCAGGATTTAGCGCTGAATCCTGAGAATGCTGGCGCCCGGGCAGTTGTCCGCGAACGCGGGGTAGCAGTTGCAGAAACGTTTCAATATCTATCCACCTCACTAAAGGCTGTTCAAGGAGAATTGAAAAGCGAATTAGATGCGTCTATGAAAGAAATCAATTCACTAGCTAAACAAATCAATGGAATTAATAAACAAATTTCTGAAATTGAACCCCATGGCTATTTAGCGAACGACTTGTATGATGAGAGGGATCGTCTGCTTGATCAGCTTTCAGGGTTAGCAAACATAAAGATTTCAACGGAAAAAAGCGGCGGAAATTCTCTAGCTGTTGCCGAAGGATCTGTAACGGTTGAAATGATGAATGATAACGGCAAATCACTTGGCACATTAGTGGACGGGAAAAATAAAACGACAAATGAAATCAGTATAAAAACCTCTTCAGTAAATGGATTGGTTGAAACAGTTTCTATCGGAAGCAAGGAAATGAATGTGCGTGATTTTGGAAGTGCCGGCGAGATTAGAAGTTTAATTGATTCATATGGCAGTACTTATACGGTGGGTTCAGAAACGTTTGAGGAAGGTTTGTATCCGGAGATGCTTGCACAGCTTGATCAGCTGGCATATAGTTTTGCAACTGCGGTAAATCAAGTACAGTCAGAAGGCTACAGCATTAAGCAAATTAAAGATGGCACGGGCAGTACTCCGTTTTTTGAAATTGGCAGCACACCAAAGGGAGCAGCAGCCTCAATAAACATTCACCAATCTATTATAGATTCAACGGATCACATTGCTGCTTCTAAAACAGGCAATATCGGTGATGGAGAAAATGCCGTTGCTCTTGGAGAAGTAAAAAATAAAACACTTACTATTAACGGAAAAACAACGACCATTCAAGATTTTTATGAAAGCTTAATCGGCGGCATGGCCGTTAACGCCCAAGAATCAAATCGCCTGACAGGAAACAGCGATGTCCTGCGCAGTGCAGTCGACGAACGCCGTCAATCTGTCAGTGCCGTATCATTGGACGAGGAAATGACAAATATGATTCAGTTTCAGCATGCCTATAACGCTTCAGCAAAAATGATTTCATTGACGGATGAAATGCTGGATACAATTATTAATGGACTTGGAAGGTAGGTGACCCAATATGCGCGTAACCCAAAGCATGCTGGCAAGCAGCTCACTCCGCAACTTAAGCAGAAGCTATGAAAAAATGGGAACATACCAGGACCAGCTTGCAACCGGCAAGAAAATCAACCGTCCATCTGATGATCCGGTTGTAGCGATGAAAGGTATGCATTATCGCACGAACTTGACGGAAGTGGAGCAGTACCAGCGCAACATTTCTGAAGCTTATCAGTGGATGGAAAACTCAGAAGCTGGTATTGAGCAGGGTACACAGGTTCTTCAGCGTGTACGCGAGCTTATGGTTCAAGCGGGTAATGGATCAAATAGCCCTGATGATTTGAAGGCAATTGGAGCGGAGATTAAACAGCTGAAAGAGGATTTAGTAGGATCAGCGAACACGCAGGTTGCCGGAAAATATATTTTTAATGGTACGGAGACAAAAACACCTCCAGTGACACTAAACGCAGATGGAACGGTCGCGGTTGCTATTGATTCGTCTGCCTTTGAAATTGAAGTATCAAAAGACGTGAAGCTAAAAGCGAATATTGACAACAATAATGTTTTTAATAAGGAATTATTTGATGTCATGGATTCAATTGAAAAGGCGTTAACATCTGGTGATATGTCTAGCTCAGATGACATGCTGACTAAACTTGACGACCGTATAGATATCATGAATGCTGAGCGTGCAGAACTTGGTGCAAGATATAACCGACTTGAACTCATTGAAGATCGAGTAGGAAAGCAGGAAGTAGTAGCAACGAGAATTCTTTCTGACAATGAAGATGCCGATTTAGAGAAAGTTATCATAGATTTGACATCACAAGAAAGCCTACATCGAGCTGCGCTATCAGTCGGAGCCAGAATCATTCAGCCTTCATTAATGGACTTTTTAAGATAAGCTATCTTTCTATAAGATAGCTTTTTTAAAGATTAAGAAAGTATAAATGTTTACCGTATACATGTCTAGCTCCAGCGCCTAGCTCCTCGGTCATAACGGTGCTGCCGATGAAGTCAAAACCGGACTTCACCGTCAGCCCCTTTTATGCCATGCCTGAGCTGACCAAGGCGCTTGCGCTTTTCTTAATAGGAGGACAACTCATGAACATTCCTCAGATTAGACTGGAAAGCCGTTTTGCCAAGATAGGTTTGGAAACGGTGAATGCAAAACTTAGGATTGAACAGCCAAAGGCAGACCTATCGATCCAGCAGCCAAAAGCAGAACTAACCATCCAAACAACACCAGGCAAATTAACAATTGATCAGACAAAAGCAAGAGAGGACGTCGATTTAAAGCACATCTCAAAAAGAATCGAAGAAGCAGCAGGCCAAGGCTATCAGGATGTCCTCTCAGGCATAGCAAGACGCATTCAGCAAGGCGACGAACAAATGAGAATTGAGAATGGAGGCAATCCGCTAACCTCCCAGCCAAAAAAGAACAGTGAAGGCGAGCCGCATCAATTTAACATTGGTTTCATTCCCTCACATTTCAGTGTGAAACTCGATTATCAGCCTGCAGATGTTAAAATAGATGTGAAACGAAACGCTCCTATTATTGAAACTAAAGCAAACAAACCAGTTATGGACTATCAGGCAGGAGAAGTTAAGGTTGAACTGAAAGAAAGAAATCAGCTTACAATAGACTTCGTATCGATTGATAGGAAGATCTAAACAACTAAAAAGGATTGTGAAGCATGAATATCCAAACGAAATATCATGGAGAACTGGACATTAAAGAAGAACAGGTAATCACGTTTGAACAAGGTATTCCTGGATTTTTGGAAGAGAAAACATTTGTACTCTTGCCTTTGGACGAGGAGACTTCTTTCTTTATCCTTCAATCCGTGCAAACAGCAGGAATCGCATTCGTAGTGACAAGCCCTTTCTTCTTTTTTAAAGACTATGAATTTGATCTCGATGAAGGGTCAAAAGAACGCTTGAACATTCAAAGTGAACAAGACGTCGAAGTACTGGTCATCCTTACAGTGAAAGAACCATTTAATGAATCAACTGTAAATCTTCAAGGACCAATCATCCTAAACAGAAAAACAAAACTCGGAAAGCAGCTCATCTTAAACCAAACAGACTACACAACTAAGCATCGCTTAGCATAGGGGAGGGAAAAGAATGCTTGTTTTAACGAGGAAATTGAATGAAGCGATACAGATTGGTGATGACATTGAGATTAAAGTTCTATCGGTGAGCGGGGATCAGATAAAGATTGGGATAGTAGCGCCGATGCATGTAGAGATTCATCGGAAAGAGATTTATCTTTCTATTCAAGAAGAGAATAACAAAGCAACTGAAGCTCCGTTGAATTTGCTAGAACAGCTGAAAAATAGATAGATTCCGCCTTAAGCACATTGCTTAAGGTATTTTTATGATTTTTTTCTGAAAAGTATAAAACAATGGTGAATGAAGTCGATATAAGAAGTGTAACAAGCAGAACAACAGACGGCCGGCTGTCGTTCTGCCGTTAAATTAAAAATTCACATGGATGTGAATTAAAAACATTTATTTCAAGGAGGAAATTTAGTAATGAGAATTAATCATAATATTGCGGCTCTTAATACTTACCGTCAGTTGAACAGTGCTTCTGGTGCACAGTCTAAATCCATGGAGAAATTATCTTCAGGTCTTCGTATCAACCGTGCTGGTGATGATGCTGCTGGTCTTGCAATCTCTGAAAAAATGCGTGGACAGATTCGTGGTTTAGATCAAGCTTCTCGTAATGCACAAGATGGTATCTCAATGTTACAAACTGCTGAAGGTGCGTTAAATGAAACACATTCAATCCTTCAACGTATGCGTGAATTAGGGGTTCAATCTTCTAATGATACTAATACAGATGCTGACCGTACATCTATCAACACAGAAATTTCTCAGTTGAAAGAAGAAATTGATCGTATCGGTAATACTACAGAGTTTAATACAAAGAAACTCATTGATGGTTCAATTGGAGCTAAAAAAGTAGCAGGTGCTGACAACGCTGCTGTAATGGGTATTGCTGTAGGTAAAGAAACAGCAGCAAGCGTAGATATTACAATTGACACTACTCAAATTGATGCAGCAACAGCAGGTAATACTGCAACATCTACATTAAAAATTGATGGTGCGAACATCGATGTAACATTCGATTTAGTTTCTTATCAAGCATTTAGTGATGGTTTAGGCGCTTTATCTGATGGAGCTGGGTATGCCGCAAAAATGCAAGAAGATATTAATGCAGCCATTGATAAGTATAATAAAGCAAATGACACAAAAATTGCTAGTGTAACTGTAAGTGAAGCTGCAGGAGATATTACAATTAAATCTGGTTCAACTGGTTCAACTTCAACTGTTGACTTCCTAGATGACGGCGGTGCAAATGACATTTTTGGTACTACAGGAGTTGGCACAGATGCAACTTCAGCTACAGGTTCTGAGGGTGTTTATTCTGCTGGTGGTGCTGGTGCTGTAGCTGCCGCAAAAGGTCTAACAGGAGAAGCAGCTAAAATGACTTTTACAGTTGATGGAAAAGAAATATCTATTGACTTATCTGATAACGTAGCTGGTACTAATAATTTCCAGACTGCAACTACAGCTGCAGAAAATGGTGATATGGGGGAAGTTGCAACTGCCTTACAAACTGATTTCAATACTGCAATTGCAAATTACAATGCGACAGTTCCAACTAGTGAGCAGGTAGAAAATGTAACTATTTCTGTGAAAGATGGCTCTTTCGTAATTGAAAGTGGTTCTGACAAAGCAACAAGCAGTATTAAATTCGATAACAGCGAAGCTGCTCATTTATTAGGTCTTGCTAAACAAAGCAGCGCAACTCAAGGTGGCGGAGTTGACTTCCAAATTGGGGCTAACCAAACTCAAACAATGAAAGTTACTGTTGAAGATATGCGTACAGATGCTTTAGGAGTTAAAGATATTGATTTATCTACTAAAGAAGGCGCTCAAGAAGCTGTTACTAAAATTAATGATGCAATTGAAAAAGTATCAACTCAGCGTTCTAATCTTGGAGCATTCCAAAATCGTTTAGAGCATACGATCAATAACTTAGGTACTTCATCTGAAAACCTTACAGCAGCTGAGTCTCGTGTACGTGACGTAGACATGGCGAAAGAAATGATGGAGCAAACTAAAAATTCTATTCTTTCTCAAGCAGCACAAGCAATGTTGGCTCAAGCAAACCAACAGCCACAAGGTGTACTTCAATTACTTCGTTAATAAATTTGGAGATTCTAGCTAAGCTAGAGTCTCTTTTTTATGTTAATTTATTCTGAATCAATTTCCCTCCTAAATACTTATTCTGATATTCATAGGACACTATTTTAAACGAATACTATAAATCCTCAAATTTCAACCGATATAAACAATAGAACATAAAACTCAGGAGTGGCCCTTATGGTGATTGAAAAAATGTCATCGCAGCCTGGTCCCCGCATCTCAGAACTCGACATGAAACTAGTGAAAACAAATGAACTAAATAAAGAAGAACATACACCTTCTTTTCCAAAAGAAGAAATAGAAAAAGTGGTGAATGGAATCAATGATTTCCTGCAGCCGGCCAATACACATATCGAATTTCAGCTTCATGAAAAGCTGAATGAATATTATGTAACCGTTGTAGACAATCAAACGAAGGAAATTGTCAGGGAAATTCCTTCGCGCAAAATGCTCGACCTTTACGCAGCAATGACTGAATTTCTCGGTTTTGTTGTGGATAAAAAAATCTAAAGAGGTGATTCAGGATGGTTCGAATAGGTGGTTTGGCAAGTGGAATGGATATTGATTCCCTTGTAGCCGACTTAATGAAAGCAGAAAGAATGCCGCTTGATAAATTAAAGCAAAATAAACAAACGCTTGAATGGCAGCGCGACGACTATCGCGAAATGAACAGCCTGCTGTTTTCATTCCGCAACGCAACTTTTGATATGAAACTTACGAGCAATTACCGTGCGCGCGCAACGAACAGTTCCAATTCGGATAAAGTTACCGCAACTGCTACAAGTTCAGCGAGTCAATCTTCTTATAGTATTTCGAAAGTTGATCAGCTGGCGACTGCTGCTACTAAGGTGAATGCAAGTGGGATTTCTAAAGTAACGACGGATAAAATCGATCCGTCTAAAAGTTTATATGAAATGAAAGATAAATTTGGTGCTGGCGATCAGTTTACCTGGAAGACAGGAACTGTGAAAAGTCAAACCATTTCAGTGCCATCTGATGGCAGTTCTTTTAAGCTGGACGGCACGTCTCTCGTAAACCTTGACACAGATGCTGTTATAAAAGTAGATGGAAAAGCCCTTGAAGTTGTAACCGATCTTGCAAATTTAGGTGCGGGAAAAGTTCACGTAAATACCGATGGAACTCTTACGTTCGGGGATTCCATCAAAAAGGGCAGTACAATCAAAGCTGACTACGTTATTGACAGCGCTGAAAACTATATGTCTTTTAATATGGGAACTCATACTTCAAAAGGACAGGTAAATGAGAGCTTTCTAGTTCAGGGTACTGAATCTTTGAATAGTGTTTTTTCAAAGATTAATTCTTCAGAGCTTGGTGTAACCGCATTCTATGATTCTTTTACAGATCAAGTGACATTAACGCGAAAAGAAACAGGGAACTATAATGCAGCAGGTGATGAAATCGTTACTTCAAATGGTTTCTTAAATGGTGTATTAAAGTTCTCTGGTATAACTGAAACCGGTGGAAACAACGCCAAATTCACAATCAACGGCTTAGAAACAGAACGCACGTCCAACACCTTCGAAATGAGCGGTGTGACCTTCACTCTAAAAGACACGTTCACAGCTGCAGACCCAGCCGTATCCATAAACGTAACCAACGATACAACAGCCGTTTTCGACAATATTAAAAAGTACGTAACCTTATATAATGAAACAATCGCAAAAATCCAGGCCAAAACCGATGAAACACGCTACCGTGATTACCAGCCGTTATCAGATGAAGAGCGCGAATCGCTCACTGATAAACAGCAGGAGCAATGGGATGAAAAAGCGCAAAGCGGTCTCCTTAGAAAAGATTCGATCTTAACAGGTGCTCTCAGCCAAATGCGTTCAGATTTTTATTCCACACTCTCTGCTTCAACTGGTTCGCAGTTCACGCATCTATCGAGCATCGGGATTACAACGACTTCTAACTACCGTGAAGGCGGAAAGCTCCTTATTGATGAAGCGAAGCTGAAAAAAGCAATCGAAGAAAATCCTGAAGATGTTGAAAAGCTATTCACCAGTAGTGGAGCAACAAGCGGTGAAAAAGGGATTATAACCAATCTATACGACAATTTAAAAACAACGATGGACAAGCTGAACGCCAAAGCTGGAACATCAAGTTCCACTAGCCAGCAGTTTACAATCGGAAGAAACTTATCATCCATCGATAATCAAATCATTCGTTTTGAGGATCGCTTAACTCAAGTCGAAGATCGATATTGGGCACAGTTTACTGCGATGGAAAAAGCGATTCAGCGTTCAAATGATCAAATGAGCTATTTAATGCAGCAATTCGGTTAAAAAAGGAGTTAATACACATGGCACTTAACAACCCTTATCAAGCGTATCAGCAAAATTCTGTGAGTACGGCTTCACCAGGCGAATTAACACTGATGCTTTATAATGGATGCCTTAAGTTTATAAAGCAGGCGCGACTCGCAATCGAGCAAAAAAATACTCAGGACAAGAATCTTAATCTTCAAAAAGCACAGCGTATTATTCAAGAACTGATGATTACGCTGAATCCTGAGGCTGCTGTTTCAGAATCGATGATGTCGATGTATGATTACATGAATCGCCGTTTAATTGAAGTGAATATGTCGAATGATTTAGACATTCTAGCTGAAGTCGAAGGCTATGTCACGGAGTTTCGTGATACGTGGAAGCAGGTCATTCAATCCAACCGCCAGCAGCAGTTCGGACAAGGCGGTCAAGTGTAGTGAGTGCGGTTGACAGTTTGCATCATCTTACAAAGCAGCTTCTAGATGAAGTGAGCGGGGCTTCAGATAAGGACTTGAGGGACAGCCATATTGTAAACATTCAAGATTGGCTGGAACAGCGTGATGCTTTGATTAAGCAGCTTCAGCCTCCATATAATTTTGAGGAAAAGCGTCTTGGCAAAGAAATTACTGAATGGAACTCAATCATTCACGAAAAGCTGCATTTATTGAAGCAGGAAATTAAGCAGGATATTACGCAGTTAAAGATCCAAAAATCTTCAAATCAGAAGTATGTCAATCCTTATCAGAACACGGCTGTAGACGGTATGTTTTATGATAAGCGCAAATAAGCCCTTTTCGCAAAGTGAATATGAGCTCTATTTTACTTATAATGAACTGCTGAACAGTATTGAGGAAGGCTTTACGTATCTGATCCAAAGCTTTGAGGTCATTGAATATACGGAAGGTGAACGAGTGATGAATGATATCATCGATGCGTTTGTTCAGATTGATTCAATTCATTCTGGCATGTATGATGCTGCAAATGAGGATGAACCCCTGCAGCAGCAGATTCTCTTATTCGACAGGATTATCGATGAATTGATGCCGTTCACTACTTCGAAGGATGACTCTATCATTTTGCAAAGCTATATTAAAGATAAGCTTTTTACTCTATTTCTTGAATGGAAGAAAGAGATTCAAGCTCATATTATGCCTTATATCTTACATTGAACCTCGTCTGTATTCAGATGGGTTTTTTTGTTGGCAGTTAAACTTACTTCCTCATGCAAACAACGCTTTATTTTCATAAAAGGACAATCCATTTTCAAAAATGTCCTTTTTATTATCGAAAACATGGTGCCAATTATCAAAATCAATGTTTCAGTTATCAACTCGAGAATAAATGTGGTGCAGCGTCAAGAATTTAAGCAGCGAGACTCATATTTACAAGGAATAAGCGATTTACACCATGCCCTCTCCATAATCTCCCGCCCAAACCAAGTCCAATTATCAAAAAAGGACAATCCATTTTCAAAAATGCCCTTTTCATTATCAAAAACCCAGTCCTAATTATCAAAAACAGCATTTCAATTATCAACTGAAGACTTACGCTATATCCATTTAAATTAACAGCATAATTCCACTGCCACCCGCATATTCTATTCAAGCCCACGCACATAATCAACACAACCGCAATCTTCAACAAAATTCACATAGATTTAACATTAGTTTTACGTTTGAGCAGGAATATTAGAGGGAAAAGAAGAATTAAGTTTACATATCCTTAACAAAAGGAGGAGTTCAGTTTGAATTATAACGTCAGAGGCGAAAACATTGAGGTAACTCCCGCTTTAAGAGAGTATGTCGAAAAGAAAATCGGCAAGCTGGAACGCTATTTTGAGGATTCTATCGAAGCAAATGTGAACGTGAATTTGAAATTCTACAATGATCAAGAATCTAAGATTGAAGTAACGATTCCAATGACCAATCTAGTGTTGCGTGCTGAGGAATACAATGAGGATATGTACGCTGCAATTGATCTTGTGACAAACAAGCTCGAGCGTCAAATCCGTAAACATAAAACAAAAGTGAACCGTAAATTACGTGAGCAGGGTTCAGCGAAATTCATGTTCACAAATGGAGCAGTTGAGGCAGAAGGCGAGCAGGCTCAAGCGCCAGTTCTGGAAGAAGATGAATCCATTGAAATCGTCCGTACAAAGCGCTTTAACTTAAAGCCGATGGACAGTGAGGAAGCAATTCTTCAGATGAACATGCTTGGCCATAACTTTTTCGTTTTTACAAATGCCGAAACGAATTCAACTAACGTCGTTTACCAGCGTAAAGACGGCAAATACGCGATTATTGAACCAACTGAATAATAAAACCTAACCATGCAGTCCGTTTTTTAAACGGGCTGCATTTTATATTTTATGAATGGTTTATTTCGTAAAAAAATGTTGAATCCTCAGTGGATTGTAGCGGAAAGCAAGTGCCTGCAGTGGAAAGGAACGGGTAACATTGATAACCAAAAACAGCAATCAATGCGAACACAACCTTTAAGAAAGATTAACATCGCATGATATTAATGGTATTATTTTCATATTGAGTTTTGGAACAGGAGCAGATCGTCGATATACTGTTGAAAACAATAAACATATGGTAAAATAGAGATTAGTTTTGAAATTTCTAGCGGGTTCTCATGAATACTGTTCATGTATGGCACTTCATTAGACAGAGGAGCGTATAAAATGCTTGGAATCTTAAATAAGGTGTTTGATTTTAACAAACGTGCATTAAATAAATATGAAAAAATGGCTAATCAAATAGAGGCTCTTGCTTCAGATATGGAAAAGCTTTCCGATGAGGAGCTGCAGGCGAAAACACATGAATTTAAAGGGCGTATTGCCAAAGGTGAAACCGTCGATGACCTTCTGACAGAAGCTTTTGCCGTTGTCAGAGAGGCTGCGAAGCGTGTACTGGGTCTTTATCCATATCCTGTTCAGCTTATGGGGGGGATTGCCCTACATGATGGCAATATCTCTGAGATGAAAACAGGGGAAGGTAAAACATTGACGTCCACAATGCCGGTTTATTTGAATGCTCTTTCTGGAAAAGGCGTTCATGTTGTGACTGTCAATGAATACTTGGCAAGCCGTGATGCTGTTGAAATGGGCAAGCTGTATGAGTTTCTTGGTTTGACAGTCGGTTTGAATACAAATGGTTTATCAAAAGAAGAAAAACGTGCAGCTTATGCAGCTGACGTCACATATTCCACGAATAATGAACTAGGCTTCGATTACTTGCGTGATAACATGGTGCTGTACAAGGAGCAGATGGTTCAGCGTCCGCTTCATTATGCTGTCATCGATGAGGTTGACTCGATTTTAATTGATGAGGCGCGTACGCCGCTGATCATTTCAGGTTCTGCTGCAAAATCCACGATGCTATATGTGCAGGCAAATGGTTTTGTCCGTTCGCTTAAGCGTGAAGAGGATTATACGTTTGATGAGAAAACAAAAGGTGTGCAGCTAACGGAAGAAGGGATGTCAAAAGCTGAAAAGGCTTTTAACATTGAGAACCTTTTTGATCTTACACACGTTTCATTAAATCATCATATTAATATGGCATTGAGAGCGCATGTGGTCATGCATAATGATGTTGATTATGTTGTTGAAGAAGGAAATGTTGTAATCGTTGACCAATTTACAGGCCGTTTAATGAAAGGCCGCCGTTACAGCGATGGTCTTCATCAGGCGATTGAAGCTAAAGAAGGCCTGGAGATTCAAAATGAAAGCATGACACTTGCGACGATTACATTCCAGAACTATTTCCGTATGTATAAAAAGCTTGCCGGTATGACAGGTACAGCGAAAACGGAAGAAGAAGAGTTCCGTAATATATACAATATGCAGGTTGTAGCGATTCCTACGAACCGTGACATCGTCCGTGATGACCGCGCTGATCTTGTGTACCGTTCAATGGAAGGCAAGTTCAAGGCAGTTGTTGAGGATGTAACGACTCGTTATTTTGCAGGACAGCCGGTATTGGTTGGTACGGTTGCAGTTGAAACGTCAGAGCTCATTTCTAAGCTTTTGAAGAAAAAAGGCGTTCCTCATAACGTTCTGAATGCAAAGAACCATGAAAGAGAAGCTGAAATTATCGAGAATGCCGGTCATCAAGGTTCCGTTACAATTGCGACGAACATGGCAGGACGCGGAACAGACATCAAGCTTGGACCTGGTGTGATAGAGCTTGGCGGTTTAGCAGTCATTGGTACAGAACGCCACGAATCACGCCGTATTGATAATCAGCTGCGCGGACGTTCAGGCCGTCAGGGAGATCCTGGTGTGACTCAGTTCTATCTTTCTATGGAAGATGAATTAATGAGACGCTTCGGTTCTGAAAATATGATGAACATGATGGATCGTCTCGGTATGGATGATTCGCAGCCAATTCAAAGTAAAATAGTTACTCGTGCGGTTGAATCTGCTCAAAAGCGTGTTGAAGGAAATAACTTCGATGCTCGTAAACAGCTTCTGCAATATGACGATGTGCTTCGTCAGCAGCGTGAAGTGATTTACAAGCAGCGCTTTGATGTCATTGATTCAGAAAATCTTCGCAGTATTGTTGAGAGCATGGTGACGTCAACGGTTGAACGTGTAGTTGCAATGTACACGCCGAAAGATGAGCTGCCTGAAGAATGGAATCTAGAAGGTCTTGTAGATTATCTGCATGCCAATCTTCTTGATGAAGGTACTTTCTCGGTTAATGATTTTAAAGGAAAAGAATCTGAAGAAATCACAGAACTTGTGCTAGAGAAAACAAAAGCCCGTTATAATGAAAAAGAGGAAGCGTTCGGCGAAGAGCAAATGCGCGAATTCGAGAAAGTGATTCTGCTTCGTGCCGTTGATACGAAATGGATGGATCACATCGATGCAATGGATCAATTGCGTCAGGGTATTCACCTTCGTGCATATGGTCAAACTGATCCGCTTCGCGAGTATCAGATGGAAGGCTTTGCGATGTTTGAAAACATGATTGCATCGATTGAAGAAGATGCTGCAAAATATATCATGAAAGCAGAAATCCGCAATAACCTTGAGCGCGAAGAAGTGGCAAAACCACAGGAGGCCATTCATGCGAAAGATGGAGACGAAGCGCCTAAGAAAAAACCTGTTAAAAAACAGATGGAAATCGGCCGAAATGAAGCATGTGTGTGCGGAAGCGGCAAAAAATACAAAAACTGTTGCGGTAAGTAATACGTGAGAGAGGTGTTTAGCGCCTCTCTTTACCCCATTTTAGAGGAGAATTTATATGGAATTAGCAGAAATCCGAAACGAACTTGAAAAAATGGCTAAGAAATTAGCGGCTTTTAGGGGGTCTCTTTGACCTCGATCACAAGCAGGCTCGCATTGATGAGCTAGATGAAATGATGTCCCATCCTAATTTTTGGGATAATCAAAATGAAGCACAGACCGTTATTAATGAAAGCAACGCTTTAAAAGAAGCGGTCAACCAATTTAATGAAATGCACGAAACACATGAAAACCTTGAAGTGACACATGAGCTTTTAAGAGAAGAGCCAGACGCTGAACTTCATTCTGAGCTTGAAGGTGAAGTCGTTGAGCTGACAACAGCTATGAACGAATTTGAACTTCAGCTGTTATTAAGTGAACCACATGATAAAAACAATGCCATTTTAGAGCTTCATCCGGGAGCAGGCGGCACAGAGTCACAGGATTGGGGTTCTATGCTGCTTCGCATGTATACGCGCTGGGGCGAAAAGAAAGGCTTCAAGGTTGAAACGCTTGATTATCTCCCTGGAGACGAAGCAGGCATTAAAAGTGTCACATTGCTGTTCAAAGGTCATAACGCTTATGGGTATTTAAAAGCTGAAAAAGGTGTTCATCGCCTTGTCCGTATCTCTCCGTTCGATGCGTCAGGACGCCGTCATACATCGTTTGTATCATGTGAGGTTATGCCTGAATTCAATGATGAAATCGACATTGATATCCGCACAGAAGATCTTAAAGTGGATACGTATCGTGCGAGCGGTGCCGGAGGTCAGCATATCAATACGACAGATTCCGCTGTGCGTATTACGCATTTACCGACTAATACAGTTGTTACATGTCAAACGGAGCGTTCACAGATTAAAAACCGTGAGCGTGCCATGAAAATGCTTCAAGCGAAACTCTACCAGCTTAAGCTTGACGAGCAGCAGGCAGAGCTCGATGAAATCCGCGGCGAACAAAAAGAAATCGGCTGGGGCTCTCAAATTCGCTCCTACGTTTTCCACCCGTATTCTCTTGTAAAAGATCATCGCACAAGTACAGAAAGCGGGAACGTGCAAGGTGTCATGGATGGGGATTTAGATCCGTTTATTGATGCATACTTGCGTTCGAAACTTTAATAATAAGATGAGATGGCTGTCCTTTGGGCGGCCGTTTTTTTATTAGTCTTGCTGCATCCGTCTGGAGAATAAAAGACCGATTTCAGATAATAAAACGTGGTTTCCGGATTATAAAATAGTATTCGCGGGTAATAAAAGTTCACTCTCCGCTAATAAGCAGGAAAACTCAGTATTCTGAGAGGCTGCCAAGCAAGAAGATGAGCGATTTCTTAATATGCTGGCAATAAAATGGCCAAGTGCAGCTAGAAAAAGGCTATTACAGGGTAGAATAAGGGGATCCTGATCTAAATAGGCTTGCTGGAGCCATCCGGAGAATAAGACACCGATTTCAGATAATAAAATGTGGTTTCCGGATCATAAAATAGTGTCCGCGGATAATAAGAGCTCACTATCCGCTAATAAGCATAGAAATTCAGTATTCTGATATACTTCAGTACTGAAAAATGAGCGATTTCGTAATCTGCATGCAATGTGCAAAGTCAGCGGTATATATTCCAATAAACACGTTCCACATGAAAGACTAATTTCCATCTAATAAGCAAAAACTAAACCAAACCCTTTACCTCTTTAGCACGTTATTCCACTGTTATTTACAGTTCAATCAGACGGGTGCTATACTCTGAAAGGTTATGTCAAATGAGAGTGAAAACAAGTGTTTTCATAGATGGAGGATAAGAAAGATGTTTCAGCGTAAACGCACTCGTACATATAATCCAGCTTTAGAAAAATTCATCGGATACCTCTTTATTTTACTTGGTTCTGGAATCGTTGCCATTGCCTTTAATTTATTCCTTTTGCCCAATCAGATTGCATCAGGAGGAGTCAGCGGAATCAGTACGATTACAGATTCTTTATTTGGATTTGAACCTGCTTATGTTCAGTGGGCATTTAATATACCGTTATTTATTGCAGGAGTATTGCTGCTTGGGAAACAATTCGGTTTAAAAACATTAATCGGTACAATCTTTCTGCCGTTTGTTGTTTTTCTGACAAAGGATATGGAGCCAGCAACAACAGATCCTTTGCTTGGGGCGATTTTTGGCGGAATTGGCGTAGGACTTGGTCTAGGCCTTGTGTTTCGAGGGAAAGCTTCTACAGGCGGAACAGACTTGGCGGCTCAAATTATTCATAAATTCACAGGACTTTCTCTTGGTACATGTGTTGCGTTAATAGATGGTTTAATTGTGTTAACAGCCGCAATCGTATTTGATATTGAACGCGGTCTATATGCATTAGTTGGGCTTTATGTGACAAGCAAAACGATTGATATCGTTCAAGTAGGGTTAGGGCGTTCTAAAATGACGATGATTATTACAAGTCAGGAAGAAGAAGTGAAAAAAGCGATTCTTAGCGAAATAGATCGAGGCGTTACAAAGCTATCAGCGTTCGGCGGATATACGGACAGTGAACGTCCGATCTTAATGTGTGTAGTCGATCAGACAGAATTCACCAAATTGAAACAACTCGTAAAAAGCATTGATACGTCTGCATTTGTCGTTGTTATGGATGCCTCTGATGTCCTTGGTGAGGGTTTCAAACGGGCATAGTTAGGATATAATAGGTATGTAATTTATATCCTTATTTGAGGAGGATTTTGGCAATGAAACGAAAACTATTTGCACTGCTATTTGGAACATCACTAGCGCTTGCGGCATGTGGTGGAGGCGATGACACGCAAGAAGAACCAAAGGATGGATCAGGCTCAAAGGATACAGCGAATGCTGAAGAAATTGTACAGCAGAATTGTATTAGCTGTCATGGACAAAACCTTGAAGGCGGCGGTGCTGCACCGAACCTGACAAAGGTTGGCGCTAAGTACGATCAGAAAAAAATTGAAGGCATTATTAATAACGGCCAGGGCGGAATGCCAGGCGGATTGATCAGTGAATCGGATGCAACCGTTGTTGCAGAGTGGCTCGCTGAAAAGAAATAACACGATTAAGCACCAGCCATCCTTTTGTGGCTGGTTTTTATTTTTTGGCTGTTTTCGCAGGGAGAAATGGGAGCCTCCTCGGCTATGCCTGTGGGGTCTCCCATTTCCCTCTATTTCCCGCAGGAGTCAAGTGCCTTCCGCTACAATCCACTAAAGGTTTTAACCATTTTTTCTAAAAGCAACAAACTTTACGAAAAGAGCCTTTTTTTAAATGAAAAACTTCCAATTCTATTAAAATAGCAAGAAATACCTTTCGACATTCAGAAAAATCTTCCATAACTTACATCCTAAAAAAAGATTGTCTTTTTAGTCAGAAAGTTCTAAAATCAGAAGTACAGCGCTTCCAATCCCTCCAACATTGGAACTATAAAACATTGTAAAGCGATAAATTTCTACAATTTACGACCTTGAAATGAAACTGTAATATTTTTAAGTCTATTTTTGCCGAACTTTGATGTTATAATACTTTTTGTGGGTAAATCTTATTAATATATGTAAATATTGGATACATAATCCTATAACAATAGTAAATACAGCAAGCGGACAACACGCAGCCTACTAAATAAAACAGCTTTGGGTGATAAAACATGATCGAAATGTCAGACGTTTTTAAGACGTATCCGAATGGCGTGCTCGCCATTAATGGAATAAACGTGAAAATTGATCAAGGTGAATTTGTTTATGTTGTCGGTCCGAGCGGTGCTGGTAAATCAACATTTATAAAAATGATGTATCGCGAAGAACGGCCTACAGATGGAAAGATCCTGATCAACGGCGTAAACTTAGCAAAACTGCGAGAAAAGAAAGTTCCTTATTTAAGGAGAAGCATCGGCGTTGTTTTCCAAGACTTTAAACTTCTTCCAAAGTTAACGGTATTTGAAAACATTGCATTTGCTCTTGAAGTTATTGGAGAGAATCCTAGAAACATCAAAAAGAGAGTACTGGACGTGCTGGATCTTGTTCAGCTCAAACATAAAGCTAGATTTTTCCCTAATGAGTTATCAGGAGGAGAACAGCAGCGTGTCTCGATTGCGCGGTCAATTATTAACAATCCTGGTGTTGTCATCGCCGATGAGCCTACAGGAAACCTTGACCCTGACACTTCCTGGGAGATTATGAACATTTTCGAGGAAATCAATAATCGCGGAACGACTGTTGTGATGGCTACACACAACCGTGAGATTGTTAACACCATGAAAAAACGAGTCATCGCGATCGAAGATGGAAAGATTGTGCGTGACGAGGCTAGAGGGGAGTATGGGATTTATGATTAGAACCCTTGGGCGTCACTTCAGAGAAACGTTAAAAAGCTTAGGCCGCAACGCCTGGATGACATTTGCATCAGTCAGTGCGGTAACTGTTACATTAATTCTAGTTGGTACGTTCCTGGTTATTATGATGAACTTAAACAACTTTGCTTCAAATGTTGAAGAGGATGTAGAAATCCGGGTGCTTGTGGATGTTACGTCTACACCAGAGGAACAGAAACAGCTGAGAAGTCAGATTGATAAAATGAAAGAGATCTCATCCGTTGAGCTCTCAACGAAGGAAAAAGAGCTTGATAACCTCATCAGCAGCATGGGTGAGCAAGGTAAATCCTATCAGCTTTTTGAACAGAACAATCCTTTAAATGATGTTATTGTTGTGAAAACAACAGATCCGCGTGAAACACCTCAAGTCGCGAAAAAGATTGAAGGATTCACTGGTGCATATAAAGTTCTATATGGCCAGGATGAGGTAGAGAAGCTTTTCAATTTTGTTGAAATTTCAAGAAACATTGGAATTGGATTAATCATCGGATTGGTCTTTACGGCAATGTTCCTTATCTCAAATACAATTAAAATTACCATTTTTGCCAGAAGGCATGAAATAGAAATTATGAAACTAGTAGGTGCTACTAACTGGTTTATCCGCTGGCCATTCTTCTTAGAAGGATTGATGCTGGGAATTATGGGTTCAGTTATTCCAATTTTGCTTGTTATATCCACATACAACTTTTTATATCACTGGGTTGAACCGAGAGTTGCGGGTTCATTCGTTCAATTACTGCCATTTAGTCCTTTCGTCTTCCAAGTATCAGCCATTCTGATCTTAATTGGGGGATTAATCGGAGTATGGGGTAGCTTAATGTCTGTTCGTAAGTTCTTAAGAGTATAAACTGGCAATCTGATAGATTGCTGGTTTCCTCTGTTAGAGGATACATAGATAAAGGGAGGAACTAGAGAGTGAGAAAGAAAATCTTATCGCTGGGATTGGCGACTTTGATAGGGACAAGCTCCATCATTATTCCAATTACCCAAGAAAAAGCATATGCAAACGCTGACCTTGAAAAGAAAAAAGCAGATATTCAAAATGAGCGTTCAGGTGTTGATTCAAGCATTCAGGAAAAACAAGGTGAGTTATCAGAGCTTGAAACAAAAGAGAAAAGCTTAAATAATGAAATTGAAAAGCTTGATTTGCAAACAGCTGACACGAACGAGAAAATTCGCCAGCGTCAAACAGAAATCGATGGTGCAAAACAAAAGATTGAAGAATTAAAGGTTCAAATTGAAGAAGTGAAAGAGCGAATTGAAAAGCGTAATCTTCTTCTAAAAGACCGTGTACGTTCACTTCAGGAGAGCGGCGGCGTAGTTAGCTATTTAGATGTGCTACTAGGTGCTCAGGACTTCGGTGATCTTGTTACTCGTGTAAGTGCGGTAACGACAATCGTTGAAGCAGATAAAGGAATTATCAAAGCCCATGAGGAAGACAAAAAACTTCTAGAGCAAAGTGAAGCAGACTTAAGTAGTGAGCTTAAAAAATTAGAAACAGCTTTAACTGAATTAGAATCATTAAAACAGCAGCTGGAAGTACAAGCTGCTGAAAAGAATAAATTGATTGAGCAAGTAAAAGCTCAGCATCAAGAAACAGAAGCAGCAATCTATGAATTAGAGGATGAAGCGGCATTCTTGAAAGAGCAAGAAGCAGCGATTCAGAAAGAAATGGAACGTCAAAAGCAAGCAGAAGAACAGCGTAAACGCGCGGCAGCAGAGGCCGCTGCACAAGCAGCTGCAGAAGCTAAAGCAGCGGCAGCAAAGAAGTCAACTGCTACTTCTAACAGTTCTTCAGGCGGATCTTCTTCATCAGCGCCGGCAGAATCTGCACCAGCACCAGCTGTAACAGGCGGTAAGTTCATGTGGCCTGCACAAGGTACATTTACTTCAGGATATGGCCATCGCTGGGGTAAATTGCACGCTGGTATTGATATTGCAAACAGAGCTAGCAATGTACCGGTCGTTGCATCAGCAGCAGGAACAGTTATCCGTTCATACTACTCAAGCAGTTACGGAAACGTTGTATTTATCTCGCACAACATCGATGGTAAAGTATATACAACTCTATATGCTCACTTAGAAGCACGCCATGTAAGCAGCGGACAATCTGTAAGCAAAGGCCAGCAGCTTGGATTTATGGGCAACACAGGCCGTTCTACAGGCAAACATCTGCATTTTGAAATTCATAATGGTGCCTGGAAAAATCCAGTTAACCCTATGAACTTCTTACAATAGGAATGAAATGAAAACTCCTAAAACAAATGACTTGTTTTAGGAGTTTTTTTGTGCGGAAAAAACTTGTCCTACATGATTTATCCAATTTTCACATATACTAGAGGTACCAATTGATTTTTTCAAAAGAGTACATAGCATAAAGATCCAATCTACAAGGAGGAACAATATGAAGCAGAAAATGACAGCACTCATGATGGCACTCTCGATGATCCTGGGGGCAGGCGGTATGTATGCCGGGATGGAGATGATCGAACAGCAGCAGAGCCCAAGGGCTGACACAACCACAAAAGCAGAAGAGCTAGCCGTTCCTGCTGTCACCGATGTTTTGAAGCGCGAACAGGATGTAGAGATTGAAGGTCTTGAAAAAGTAAAGCAAGCGTATGAGTTAATCTCCAGCAAGTATGTAGAAGAAGTGAATGAGGAAGAACTGCTTGAAGGAGCGATCCAAGGGATGCTGTCAACGCTTGATGATCCCTATTCCGTTTACATGGACAAAGATACAGCGAAGCAGTTTTCTGATAGCCTTGATTCTTCTTTTGAAGGGATCGGAGCAGAGGTAGGGATGGATAATGGCAAAATCATTATTGTGTCCCCGTTTAAAAACTCTCCTGCTGAGAAGGCAGGCTTGCAGCCGAATGATCATGTCATCAGTATTGATGGACAATCTGTTGAAGGAAATGATCTAAATGATACGGTGCTGAAAATCCGCGGCAAAAAGGGAACAAAGGTCAAGATTGAAGTCCTGCGAACGGGATCCAAAGAAAAGCTCAGTTTTGATGTGACCCGTGATGAAATTCCAATTGAAACGGTTTTTAGCTCAGTTAAAACAGAAGGACAAACTAAATATGGCTATATTGAAATCACGTCTTTCTCAGAAGATACAGCAAAGGATTTCAAAGAAGAATTAGGAAAGCTTGAAGATAAAAAGATAAAAGGGCTTGTCCTTGATGTTCGCGGGAATCCGGGCGGTTACCTGCAGAGTGTTGAAGAAATACTCAAAGAATTTGTAACAAAAGATAAGCCTTACATTCAGATTGAAGAGCGCACCGGAGATAAAAAGCGGTATTTTTCAACTTTGAATGAGAAAAAAGAGTATCCGGTTACGGTTTTGATTGATAAAGGAAGTGCTTCCGCTTCTGAGATCCTTGCAGGTGCTTTAAAAGAAGCAGGGAAATATGAAATTGTTGGCGAAACCTCATTTGGAAAAGGAACTGTGCAGCAGGCAGTGCCGATGGGGGATGGCAGCAATATTAAGCTGACTCTTTATAAATGGCTGACTCCTGACGGAAACTGGATTCACAAAAAGGGAGTAGAACCAACTGTAGAAGTATCGCAGCCGAAACATCTTGTAACAGCGCCGCTTCAGCTTGAGACTCCGCTGGCAATTGATATGAATGACGAGCAGATTAAGACTGCCCAAATTCTATTAAAAGGTTTAGGGTATGAACCTGGAAGAGAAGACGGTTATTTCAGCAAGAAAATGGCGGTAGCCGTTAAGGATTTTCAAAAGAAAAACAAGCTTAAGGCAACGGGAAATATTGATGTCCAAACCGCAGACATGATTAATAAAAAAATTTCTGAACAGCGTTTAGATGGAGAACATGATGTCCAGCTTAAGAAAGCCTTAGAAATTTTATCAAATTAAAAAATAGAGCCAGCTTGCTAAAATTAGTGAGCTGGCTCTATTTTTATGGAATTTCCTAACAAATTATCTACATTTAGGACGATTTTCAATTATTTTGTGAGGAAAACGACGAATAATTAGAGCAGTTTCCGTATTTTTATAAATAGCTCATACTTTTCGGGCACGAAAAAATGAAACTTTAGCTAGTTGATTAATCGGGATAATCGATTTACGATAGAAGTACTTGTTCTACAACACACTCTAAAAACAGAAGGCTCCTTAACAATGCATTGTTGACTTTATACAAATTTTAGTTTTTGTATACTGCTTATCGGGTAAATTTAAAAAACAGTTTATAAACATAAGTTTTACTTTTTGTGGTTACCAACAATCTTTGTGAATACAGCCAAATAGAAAGATGGGGAGATCAATTGAAAAAAAGGGCAAGTGTGATGAGAGAACAAACTTATCGACATTTAGCAGAAGAATTTAAAATGAGATTACAGACTTCAAATTCCTCCCATGCAAAGGTCAGCAAATGGGTTCAGCTGTTTTGCATGTACTTGGCAAACTACACGGAAGTTAAGAAACTGCAGGAAATCGATAAAGTTTGCATTCAAGAATACTTTCATTATTTAACAGAGAATTATAAACGTCTCTCGTTAAACCTCACGGATATAAAAAGGTCTATGCAGCTGATTGAAGAAGTGCTGGATATTAAAGTAGACGACTCACTCCTTGATTTTTCACTTTCCAACCTGCATCTTTGGAGCAAATTAAAGTAAACGAAAAGAATAAGATATTCATCCTATTCTATATCTGATAAAATAGCAGTAATCGTTTACTATGAAAGCAATCAAGGTGGTGTATGAGATTTGCTTGAAAACTGGCTGCTAGAAGCTCTTCTGGCCATTGGACGATTCTTTGTCCATCCTCTCGTTTATTTTTTCCTAATCTATTCCCTTGTGCTTGGTTTTTTTCGCATTAAGCGTGAACGTAAATCCTTTCACACAAGAATTCATGACATCTATGATGAGGTGCGGTTTACATACTCTAAAGGACTCTTAGCAGGCCTGTTCGTATCTGTGGCCACATTTGCTATAGGAATGATGATTCCTTTTGGAACCATCATCTTGCTTGCAAGTGTGACGCTGGTTTTATCTTTAACTTTTCAGCTGCGTTTCCTGTCCCCAGCGTATACAATGGGACTGACGATTTTTGCCGTATTCATGATCCTGCAGACGAAGGCTTTCTCTTTCTTGCCTGATATGTCAGGGACAAGCTATTCTGTGCTTGCTCTGTTAATGGGGCTGCTGATTGTATCAGAAGGTGTGCTTGCATTCCGCACAGCGCATTTTAGAACATCCCCGTTTCTTTTAAAAAGCAGCAGGGGTCTTCCGATTGGAAATCATATTGCCAATCGCACATGGATGCTGCCGTTATTTTTACTAGTACCCGGTGGTTCGCTTACATCAGCGCTTCCTTGGTGGCCGGTGCTGACAATCGGAGATGAACCGTTTCTTTTAATGTTTATTCCTTACATCATCGGGTTTCATCAGCGCGTACAAGGCTCTTTGCCGAAAGAGAGCATCATGGTGACATCAAAGCGTGTCATCTGGCTCGGGGTCATCATAGCGGTTATCGCAGCAGGAAGTGTATGGTTTACTCCGCTAGCCTTTGCCGCAGCATTGCTCGCTATCATTGGCCGCGAATTTTTAACTATTCGCCAGCGCATGAATGATGATTCAGCTGCCTTTTACTTCTCAAAGCGCGATCATGGCTTAATGGTGCTTGGCATTTTGCCTCAATCACCAGCCGTGAAGCTTGAACTTGAAGTCGGTGAAATCATCATGAAAACGAATGGAGTTTCCGTCAAAACGGTTGATGAATTTTATCAGGCTCTGCAAATTAACGGTGCTTTCTGCAAAATGGAAGTCATCGGTTTAAATGGAGAAATCCGCTTTGTTCAGGGAGCTGTTTACAAAGGTGAGCACCACGAGCTTGGCATTCTGTTTGTGCAGGATGAGAAGAAGTGGGGGACAGAAGCTGTATAAATGTAAATTTTCATAATTAACCGGAATTTGTTCAAAATTCTCCGGAATGAGTTTTCATAATTGTGCGGAATAAAACTTCGTTAATTTTCTATGAGAGACCTTATTATGGTCTCTTATTTTTTAAGGAGGGTTTTTGTATGCAAGTAGATCATCTATTATGTGTTCCTAATCCCTATGATAATGAAAGCATTAATGGTTTTATTCAAAGAGTTGCTTTAGAAAATCGATATGAAAATGCTAATTGGATATATTCGTTAAAGAAAATTAGCTTAAATCTAAAGACAAGAGTGGGAATAGAAAATGATATTCTAAAGTTATCCGAACTCCTTAATAAAGATTACTTAAAATTATATGCTTTAACTTACTTTCACATATTTTCAAAAAATAATGATTGGCTTCCAGTTTTAATAAGGCAAGGAATTAATCGACATTCAAAATACTGTCCTAAATGTTTTAAAGAGAATGGTTATCATAATAAGTTCTGGGATATAAGTTTTAATATCTTCTGTAGTAAACACAACTTGCTTTTGATTGATATGTGTCCAAAATGCAAAAAGTTTATTTCAAGTAATTTAAAAAATATGAATACATGTCTATGTGGATTTCCAATACATGAACTGCCTCATTTACATATACCAATAGAATATTCAAGAATGGGAAGTTTTTTAGAAGGTATTTTCACTAAAGAAAAACATACCAAAGGTTGTTTAATTAATTTAACAGCTGAAGAATTTACATATATATTACTCTTCATTGTCAATCAATTATATTTTGAAAGATACGGTGAGCAAGCTAAAGTCTCAAGTTCATTTATTCATTCAAATGGATTCATTGAAGTAATTGTTGATTCAATTAGAATATTCACATCTTGGCCAACTTCTTTTTATGAATTCTTAGATAATTACGGAAAATCGGTAAAGAGGAAAGATAGAAAAACAGGAATTACTACATACTTCGGAAAATTTTATATGAAGCTCTATTCTCAATTTAATGATCCGTGTTTTGATTTTATAAAAAATGAATTCGAAAACTATATAAAAAGTAATTTTAATAAAGGCTACTTTAATAGATATAATAACTTTGAAGCTGCTGAGGGGGAGACCAAATATGTCTCTGGAAATAATGCAAGTAAGATACTCAAGGTTAATCATGATACTATAGCAAAGTTGATAGATGACGGATTAATAAAAGGAATAAGAGAAATTGTAGGTAAACAAGAGTTTTTAAATGTCGATTATGATAGTTTACAGGACTATAAAAAAATTAGAGAGTCTCATATTGCTTTACCAGAAGTAGTATCTATCTTAGGAGTAAATAGATTTTTGGTACTCAAGTTATACGATATGGGAGTAATAAGTGGTTTTGAAAAAAAGAAGACTAAAACAACAATGCAAATCCTCTTTGATAAAAAATCAGTTTTGGACTTATTGCAAAAATTCGATCACGTTTTGAAAAATAGCGATGTTGAGATGACAAATCAGAAAAATAAAATAATTAATTTTAATGGTTGCATTCATTCATGGGGATGTATGCAAAAAAGTTCTAATGAACTGGTAGAAAAAATACTTTCAGGAAAACTTCGACCAATTGGAAAGGGCAAAGGTATTGGATTACAATGCTATTTGTTCTATAAGAAAGATTTAGAGAAAATAATTGAAGAAGATCTAATCTTAACTCCAAAAGATACTTATTCTATTAAGGAAGCTATGCTGATTTTAAAAACAAATAACAAGGTCATGGATCATTGGATAAAAGAAGGTATTATTAAATTTAATAAAATAAACAGTAAGAAGGTATTAATTGATAGGGAAGAATTGGAGATTTTTAGAGGGAAATATATAACCCTTCCTGAAATTGCAAAGGTTCTTAACCAAAATAGTACCCAATTGATAAACAGAATCAAAAGAATGGATATCGAAATCGTTGTAGCATCGACTGCGAACAGTGGTGGATATCTTTTTTACCGTGATGAAATAAATAGAAAGCTAATTTTAGCAGAAATAAATTCATAGTGTATGTTTTCTGTTCTGTTTAAGTGAAAATTGTTATTTAATAAAGGGCTTGCTATAGTGTATGGTTCTAATATTTTAAACAAAAATGTGGTATTTATATCGAATTTGAAATCTTTATAAAATCATCTCTCTTAAATAATAATCTCTTTCCATCATTATAGCTTGGCCCAGAATATGAGTTGAAATAACCAGATTGATGCCTTTTTAATAATTTTTTAACAGGTATTTCTAAATACATTGATAATTCGTACGTAGTTATATAATCATTTAGAAATTTAATTACACTGGATTCAGTTAACTGATGAATAGAAATCGACTTACCAAAACGACCGGTATCAAACCAATAGTCAAGGTCTGATTTTTTCACCCCTAAGATAAAGACTAAATCTCTCCATATAAAGTATCCCAATTTTTTACTCTTAGCTATTAAATCTTCTCTTGAAAAGTAATAACAATCACGTTTAGCAATTATAGTTTCTGAAAATTTGTCTGTAAACTGTACTTTTATTTTACCTGTTAATATTCCTTTTATAATCAGATTAGCGTTATCAGGTCCTACCCATTCAAATGCTTTTGATAACGAAATAGCTTCTTCCTTTATAATAGATGTACATTTTTCATAAATTCTTTGTTCTAGTGCAACCACCGATGAAGTTGGTATTAACCATGTATTTGCAGAACCGGATTGATATGAAATAACATTTTTTAATAGACCACTTTTTAAAATTGAGGTAGTTGCCCTAGAACTTGTTCCCCAATGAACTCTCAATTCTTCTTTTGAATAACTCAACCCAAATTTTTTGAAAATGTTATTTACATCTTTTCTTCTAACAAATGTATAACTAATTCCATAATAATTTATTTTATGACTCTCTAGCAGGTTAGAGTGTAATATGTTTCCTTGAAACTTTGTATTAAAGTACTTAATTTCATCAGATCTTATATATTCATTTTCACAAAGATTTAACTTATTAGAAGTAATATATGAAGTAACGGCTTTTGATATATGCCATAGATCTGTGTTAATTAATTTTGGAACACCATATTTCAAAAAACTTTTATAAGGTAAGTTGCTGGTGGATTCAATAGACTCTAAAAATGCATAGAAGTTTACTGGCCAATTGCTCAGAATCTTAAACGAAAAATTGAATAAACAAATCGTTTGTTCAATAGTTTTGAAATTTTTCAAAGTATGTCTTTCTATGACATTCCCATCAAAATATATCTTTTTATTAGGTATAGAGATATTAGAGGAATCAACAAGCTTTGAAATCCATAATGCGAAAAAGTCCAAGGATTTTAAAAATTGAATAGGGGTATTTATCCAACTATGCTCATATGTGAATTTATCTTCATTAAAAATTTGATTTATTGTTTGTTGATATAAAAATAATATTGTCATATCATTTTCATATATATGAGAAAATGATAGTTTTTTGTTACAACTTGAACAATTATCTTGTATAATATTGGTAACATTTATCTGCTTTTGACACGTTGTGCAAGTATCTAATAAAAAGGAATTATGTCTTAAACAAATAATAGAATGGCTATTAATCCAATCTTTCCTTTGATATGCTCCATCTTTTAAACATAGGGGACAATATCTCGTTTTTGAGTATAAAAACCACTGATTTTTTGTTATATTGTTCACCTCAAGATTTAACTTCTTAAGATCATTAATGACAGTAAGAGATTGAGCCTGCTTTAATGGTATCTTCAGGTAATTTGCTATTTCATCTAAGTCACTTCCACATAACCAATTCACTAAATTTTCTATAACTTCTACAGATAGGGATTTTTTGAAGCAATGTAAAATCCAACTAGAACTCTCCATTTTATTTTCTTCTGCAACTCTATAGATAAAACTTAATAATGTTTCATTTGAATAAGGTTTCGGATATTTTAGCATATTATAATCACCTTGTTTTTTCCTAATTTTCCCTTGAATAAACTTTTTATGTATGGAGGTTTACTTTATGAATGGATCTAGGAAAATAAAAGCTAGCAGTAAGCTCAGTATAAGAGGAAAGCATAATAGTACTAAAATGTATAGGATGATTCCTTGGGAAAGTACTTTAGAAAGGGATTTTATAAAATTATTAGATTTCGATCCAACGGTTGTATATTTTGAGTTCCAACCTCTCAGGATAGATTATTTATATAAGGGAAAACAAAAGAAATATTACCCTGACTTCTTGGTGCAAAAAAGTAATTCAAAGAGATATATCTATGAAGTGAAGGCGTTTGAGCAGACAAAGGAAGAGATAAATAAGATAAAGTTTCAAGTAGGAAAAATGTACAGTAGGAATAAAGGAATGGACTATATAGTAATAACTGAAAAGGATATTCGTAAAGGATTTTTAATTGAAAACATTGATTTGTTAACTGAAGTTAGATATGAAACTACAAGTAAGAGAGTTATGACAGAAATAGTTAATAAACTAGATGATCTTGAAGGAAGAACTACAAAAGCTAATTTAAGAGGTAATTTGAGTCACATTAGTAAAAGAGAATTTGATTGTAATCTCTATTATTTAATCTATACACATCAAATAAAAACTGATCTAATTTCTGTGCTACTAAACGAACATTCAATTATTCTAGGATGTGATTGCTAATGGCCGGATACTATTTTAAATCTGGATCAAGATTTATGATAAAAGATAATGAATATCTTGTTCGCCGAGAACTTGAATTGGACTATGAAATAGAAAATATACACTATAAAATAATTGAATTAAGAAGAAAGGAAGAATTACTCCAATTATGGCATGAAGGTCAATTGTTATTTAGAATAAGTGAAGAAGAGAATAAACTACTTAAAACACATAATTTAGATGATCTCGATGACAATCTAAAAAGACAAGCAATAGAAAGGTATAACATATTAAAGCCTATAATTAAAGGTGAAATTTTACCTAGTGAAATTGATGAGTATATTAAAACACTAGATGGCACAGTTAAGAAGTCTGCATTTTATGAATGGAAAAAACGATGGGAAAGAACAGAAGATATAAGATCACTTGTACCTTTAAAGAGAGGACCTAAAGGTAGCCGAAGTAATAAATTAAAACTTAAGATACTGGATGAAACAATAGAATATTTTTTATACAGTGATGGGAAGCACACAATAGAGGATATATATTCGGAATTTATTGTACGAATAGATGAAGTTAATATTAATCTAGACAAAAAGGAAAAGATATCTTACTCTTCTCGATCAACAATTAGGAGGAGAAAAGAACAAATTATTGATATTTATAAAAAAGATAAAGAAAAATATGGGGCAGTTCTAGCTAAATTAATGAAAGATGGATCTCAGCAAGAAGTATTTGCGAATAAGCCTTTGCAAAGGGTAGAGATTGATTGGACTCCTGTAGATGTTATGTTAATAGACCCCTCTGATTTAAAGCCAAAAAGGCCAACATTGATTTATGGAGTTGATAAATTTAGTGGAATGCCTTTAGGATTTTTTATTACGTTCAAGCCTGTTGATAGTAAAGCTTTAAAACAGTGTTTGATTCATATAATTAGGCCAAAAACATATATAAAGAAAATGTATCCACTTGTTGATAAGCAATGGGCAGCTTTGGGAATTCCCCATACAATTGTTGTTGATAATGCAAGTGTAAACGATTCTTATGAATTTGAGGAAGCTTGTTATCAAGTTGGTGTAAAAGAAGTTCAATTCTGCAAAATTGATGCAGGATATCAAAAAGGAACCATTGAAAGAGCATTTAGAAATCTAAATACACATTTTGTTCACGGTTTGAGAGGTACTACATTTTCTAACTTTATTGAAAAGGGTAGATATAATTCATCGGAAAAAGCATGTATTACAATGCAAGGATTAATCTATATGATGCATATTGCTATGGTGGATATGATTTCACATTCCTATGAAACAAGAAGAGGGGATTCCCCTCATAACATATGGCATAGAGGTATTGAAAACGAGCCTCATTTAACATTACAGATTCCAAGAAGTATTGATGAACTTAAGATAATGCTTGTAGCAGGCTCTGAACTAAGGAAAATACAACACCAAGGCGTAGTAATAGAAAATGAATATTACTATTGCAAAGAATTGATTGATTTAAAGAATAAGTTTAGAAAACTAAATAGGGAAGACGAAAAAGTTAGGGTTAGATATGACCTTAGTGATATGAGAAAAGTATTTGTGCATGATCCTATTAACAATAATTATATTATTGCAAAAGCAACTAGTTTACAAAGAAAGAAAATAAATATGGGCTTACCTGTTCCATATATTGCACTTGAAATAGATTCAAAAAGGAGACTAGAAATAAAGAATTCCTTTGATCCAAAGACCAGGGCCTTAGCAAAACGAAAAATTAGATTAATTCAAAATAGAGATAAGAAGATAGTGAAAAAGTGGAAAAAAGGACAAGAGCCTGATGAAACTATTGATTCTTCCTTTCTTATTGATGAAGTATTACCAACTAATACCGAGGTAGAAATACAAGTGGGCAATGAAGATATTGTTATCTTAGAAGAGGAAATTAATGAGTCTAAGCAAAAGGAAATAAGAAAAAGTAAGCTGAAACTTAAAAAGTCTAAAGAAGAGGAAGATAATTACAAACAAAATGATTTTATGGAATATGAAGACACGGAAATTGATGAACTTCCAAGTTGGGGTATAACTCTAAAAAATAATAAAGAGGATAGTGATTCATGTGCCTAAATATATATCTTTTAAGAGGCTAAATGGATTTCCGGCAAGTTTAGAAGAAGTAAGGAATAGAAGGGAACATGTAAAATCGATTATAGTAGAACACCCAAGGTATAGAGAGATATATGAGAAGATTCAAGAAATGCACTTCTTTTCAAAAGGATCTGTTAAAGCTGACTCTTTGTTTCTTTCTGGTAGAACGGGCGTAGGTAAAACAACTCTATTAGAAGAATATAAAGAACAATATAAAAGATTTATTAATGATGAAGGTTATACAATAGTACCGGTTCTTTATAATAAGGTTCCTGTTGGGGCAACGCCAAAATCTGTAGCTGCCAGTTTGTTAAGGTCATTAGGTGATCCAGCATATGACAAAGGAACAGAAAATAGCCAAACGGCAAGGCTACTTCATTTTATAAAAATGTGCCAAGTTGAGCTGATAATCATAGATGAATTCCAGCATTTGATTGATAGAGATACGAAACATGTATTAAATAAAGCATCAGATTGGGTAAAGTCGTTCTGTGATGATGCGGGAGTACCAATAATTCTTTGTGGTATGCCAGAATCAGAAAAAATCTTTGCTCACAATGATCAATTAGATAGAAGGTTTACTGAGAAAGTTAAAATGGTTGGTTTTGATTACATGAGAAAAGAAGATCAAATAGATTTTAGAATTTTTTTAAAGAGTATTGATGAACAGTTGCCATTTATTCATAAATCTGATTTAGCAAATAAAAATCTAGCAGATAAAATATATTATGTAAGTAGGGGTATTCCACACTATGTTAATAAACTTCTTGTAGAAGCAACAACATTGGCAGCTAAAAATGGGAATGACTTTATTGATGAAAATCATCTATATGAAGCGTTTAAAAGGATAAATATATCAAACCGTCCATACATTATTAATCCATTTGGTGATGAAAGATTTAATATAATTGAAGCTTTTGATGTAGAGGATAGAAAGAACTTAGCATAATATATAAAGGTACTTGGAAAGTTATGATTAAACCTTCTAAGTACCCTTTTGTAATATATTACATACTTACAGGAATACAAATCTTTAAAAGTTGCTATATTACCCAAACAAGTTTTATTCAACTTTTGGTATTACATATAACATGGTGCAGGTTGGTGTAACATCAATTTGAAATTTATAAGGCTTTTTAATTAGTCTAAGATTCTAAATATCGATATAAAGTTGATTTACTAATTCCTGTTGCATCTTTAATTTCTGCAAGAGTATATCTTTTACTTTGATACATAGCAATTGCCCTTTTTACATTTTCATCAGGTTTTCTTGGTCTTCCTGTCGGTATTCCTTTTTGCTTGGCTTCATATAATCCTTTTTTTGTATTTTCACTGATAATGTCGCTTTGAAATTGGACGATATGCTGCATGATGTCAGTAAAATGATATAGGGATGAGTTATTTGTATTTATTCCTTCAAAAAGGGAATGTAGGTAGCTTTCTTTTTCAGTAAATGTATCCAGTAGATCTGCCAAATGTCTTGTTGTATCAGCTAATAAGAATAACTTAGTTACTAAAACGGTATCACCTTTTTTTAGGTTATTTATCATTGTTTCAAGTTGAGTTCTTCGTTTTGGGGAATTATGTTCTTCTTTATATATCTTGTTACAGTTTATTTCTTTAAGTTTTGCTATTTGTACTGAACAATCTAAGTCCTCTTGATAAGGTCTCACATAACCAACTAACATTATAGCTTCTCCTTAATAATTAATATAACCTTTCTATAATACCACATATTTCATTTTTTATTTTATTCCCAAAAGGGTTCACTTTTGGGAACGGAAATGGTAAACTCTCCTTATTGATTATCGCCTGACTTTCATGAGAGTTGAAAGTCATTAAATTAATAAAAACGAAAAAGGGAGAGGATCTTTTTTGGATTCAAATACAATTAAATATTCGTGGTTTGGAAATATCAGAGGTGATGTATTAGCCGGTATTGTTGTGGCACTTGCTTTAATTCCTGAAGCAATTGCTTTTTCAATTATAGCGGGTGTAGATCCTATGGTTGGTTTATATGCATCGTTTTGTATTGCTGTAACGATAGCATTCGTTGGAGGGCGTCCCGGCATGATTTCCGCTGCAACAGGGGCAACTGCCCTCTTGATGGTAACCTTGGTTGCTGATTATGGACTTCAATACTTATTAGCAGCAACTATTTTAACCGGAATTCTTCAAATTATCATGGGTGTTTTAAAATTGGGAAGGCTAATGAAATTTGTGCCTCGTTCAGTGATGACAGGTTTTGTAAATGCACTAGCTATTCTTATCTTTACGTCACAATTACCTCATTTTGTAGGGGAATCATGGCAGATGTTTGCAATGGTAGCAGGAGCACTTGCTATTATTTACTTATTACCGCGCTTCACAAAGGTTATTCCGTCTCCATTAGTTGCTATCATTGTGATTACTCTTATCGCAGTTATGACGGGAAGCGGTGTGAGGACTGTAGGGGATATGGGTGAGTTAACCCAGGCATTACCAATCTTCTTATTACCTGATATTCCTTTAAACTTTGAAACGTTACAAATCATTTTCCCTTACTCTTTATCTATTGCGATTGTTGGTTTAGTAGAGTCTTTACTAACTGCTCAAATTGTCGATGATATGACAGATACCGGTAGTGATAAGAACAAAGAAGCACGTGGTCAAGGGATTGCTAACATCGTCTCAGGTTTCTTTGGTGGTATGGCAGGTTGCGCCATGATTGGCCAATCGGTTATTAACGTCAAGTCAGGTGGTAGAGGTAGATTATCAGCGTTGGTCGCAGGTGTCTTCCTAATGGTTCTGATCCTGTTATTAAATGATTTCCTTGTGCAAATTCCAATGGCTGCTCTTGTAGGGGTCATGATAATGGTATCAATCGGAACATTTGATTGGTCATCATTAAAAACACTGCATAAGGTACCTTTAACTGATACATTAGTTATGATTGTAACAGTTATCACTGTTATTATGACGCATGATTTATCCAAAGGAGTGCTTGTTGGAATTATCCTGAGTGCTATTTTCTTTGCGGCTAAGATATCTAAAGTGAAGATTACGACTTTGTCTTCAGGTCAATCTGGGAAAAAGATCTACCGGGTGTCTGGTCAGCTGTTTTTTGCCTCCGTTACCGATTTTGTTGAAAGCTTTGATTATAAAGAGGATGTAAAAGAGGTTGATTTAGATTTAACAAATGCTCATTTATGGGATGATTCGGCAGTAGGAGCCATTGATAAAATTGTTATAAAATACCATCAAAATGGTGTGAGAGTTAACTTGATTGGTTTAAATACTGAAAGCGATAAGCTATTAGAAAAAATTGCTGTTCATAATAAACCAGGCGGTCTTAATAAAGTAGCGAATCATTAATTATATTTTGTTATGAGAGGAACATCAAATCTTGGATGATTTGATGTTCTTATTTTATACGTTAAGAAAGTATAAATTAGCATCGGTAAAGATTATTCGATTTAAAAGCGTTTTCTTGTAGTGGGATAAATTTAAATTGATGGGGGACATTTTAATTGAATGGAAGGAAAGGAAACGGAATAAAGACACCATTTTTTTATGGATGGATGATAGTTGCAGTAGGAGCGTTAGGAGTATTTTTTTCCGGACCAGGTCAAACATATTCCAATGCTATATTTATTGATTACTATATAAATGACTTTGGTTGGAGTCGGTCTTTGGTTTCTACAATTTACTCGATCGCAACCTTAGCAGCAGGATTGTTAATGATGGTAGTAGGTAAGTATATTGACAAATATGGTCAAAGATTTTTTATGATTTTTGTCACAATTTTACTTGCGTTAGCTTGCTTTTGGAATAGCTTTGTTACAAATATTGTGATGTTAGCAATAGGCTTTTTTATGATTCGATTGTTTGGTCAGGGATCAATGACACTCTTACCTAATACCCTAATTCCTCAATGGTTTATCGAAAAACGCGGTAGGGCATTTAGCTTTATGGCAATAGGAGGATTCTTAAGCTCGGCACTGTTTCCAATTATTAATCTATGGGCCATTGACCTGTGGGGCTGGGAAATAACATGGAGATTCTGGGGAGTTCTTTTACTCATTATCTTTTTACCTATTGTTGTTGTCTTTGTGAAAAATAAACCAGAGGATGTAGGGTTAACACCTGATAATAAGGTAGCCTTGAAGGAACCAGAGGGTGGATCTGATAAAAATAAAGTCGTTTATGAAAGTAGTTGGACGTTAGCTGAAGCAAAGAAAACGAGAACATTTTGGTTTTTATTATGCTGTGTAGGAATTCCTTCTATGGTGAACACAGGATTGACTTTTCATTTGGTTTCAATATTTGGTGAAAATGACCTTTCTCCACAGCTTGCAGCTACTGTTCTTAGTGCAATGGCTTTAGTTGGATTTCCAATAACTTTTCTTTCAGGTTTCATTTTAGAAAGAATCGAAGCAAATTATATGTTATTTCTTACGTTCATTGGAGAAATTCTTGTTTTAATCCTTGCAATAACAGCAGATTCCTTTTTTCTAGCTCTATTGTTCGGGGTGTTGTGGGGCTTTTTTGCCGGAATTGAAAGAATTGCTTTGAATGTTATTTGGCCTAATTTTTTTGGTAGAGAACATATTGGAAGTATCAAAGGGCTTGCTATGTCAATCACTGTCATAGGTTCTGCATTTGGCCCATTACCGTTCGGAATCGCATTTGATCTTTTTAATGGCTACAATGAAATTCTTTATGCAACTATGATCTTTCCTTTAGTTGGTTGTTTGCTGGCTTGGAAAGCAACAAAACCTTCTAAAGAGCATAATGAAAAAAATCTTACTAGTGCGTAACATTATTTGTTAGGATTTAAGTGGATTAGTTATATTAAATTATATTTAATTATAGTAAAGTAAACTAATTATTAATAATTTATAAATGATTATGCTTGATTATAAAGATATACTTTGATATATTTAATCTGTCCAATTGTAGATGCTAATCAACTCATTGAAAAACCACCAAAATACAATTTGGTGGTTTTTTCTATATATTCAATATTTTTATAAACATTCACTAAAAAGTCTTATTTTATATCCTTCGTGCTTTTGTGGGGTTCTAAGTAGATTGTTGTTGAATTTCAGGTTCATAGAACCTTGAAATATTTCTTTAAGGAGCATTCCTGTTAGAAGGATTTTCGGGCACTTGAACAAAAAAGAGCCCTCTTGGTATGATACGGGGT